>JAAUSR010000041.1 GCA_012032555.1 Thioploca sp. | reverse complement strand
GCCTAGGATTTTTTGATTTCGACTCTATCCCAGGTAGCCTTGCAAAAAAACGCCGCCAAGCGAGTTGGAATGATAACTACCGTGCCAAATTGGTGTTTGGCAAGAAATTTTAATGCGGTGGCCCTGCTCCAGAACCAAAGAAAGGATCAGTTCTTAAAAGATAACTGGTATAATAATTTTGATAATCATAAGAATGCATATATTCATGTATAACTGTTTTAAGGAGTTCTTCAATGGTTTGTTCAACGTGTAGACGCCGTTCTTTACCAATCGGTTGATTCAGAATTGAGAATAGAGGAGACGAATAAAAATAGCTGTTTATAGTAACAATGGTTCGGACACTTTTTTCTAAGTAATTGATTTTATATGATAGTGATTCAATTTTAACTCACTGATAAAACTTTCTATTTTAAAAAACTGTCCGAAGTATTGTAGTAATAGAACCAAATTCATCAGTATAGCCAGAAGTTGCCCAGTCTAAGCCTAGATATTGTAATACTCTAATAAACCAGTTGTAGGACATATCACCAATGGTTGACATAGCTGTCTTATTGTAAAGGTGGGGTAGAAAAGTTTTAACAATATCTGCTGCTCGATCAACATCTTCCTGAACTAACCCAAACGGTCCCACCAAACTCACTGGCCTCCCCGACACAAAAGCGTACCGATTCAACGACTGCCCCTCCCCACATTCCCCACCAACACATCCTGATTCACAAACCGCTTAATTTCAGGACTATAAAACCGCGCCCGCATAAAATAAAGCCCATTAGGATCCGTCATCACCCCATAACGTCCATTAAACAACAATGGCGTCACCGAAGTCTCTCCAGCTACCAACTCCCCATATGGCCCATACCCAAACCGCTCGACCACCTCCCCACGCTCATTCGTTAATGCCACTGTACTGCCACGGAAATCAACATGATAACCTCAGTACCCGTCCTCACTCTCCTGACCAGTCAACCCTAATCCATACATATAAAACCTCTTCTTCCCCTTCTCCTTTAAGTTTTTTCTAGCAAAATCATCTGCCATTGTCCTGAGTAACTATCTATCAGCCAGATACCATCGGGAGCCACTAATGAGGTAATAGGTTCTCCAAGGCCAGTTAATACTGCTATCGCTGAGGCATTAGCAAATCCTTCTGTCTCATACGGTCTAAATGAACCTTTAACCTCTTCAATGGTGATTTCTGCACGTGGCCGGCTAGTAAAACTCAGGTACGCATAACCTATCCCAGAAAGACAGGCAGCTTCTACTGCTAGATGTGATTCATACGGCTTGCCAGTAGAAGTGTTAATAAGTTGTAACACACATTTAGGATTAAGATGGCTTCTGACACCAGCTTCATTTACTTGATTTCCTCTTTTCACACAGAGACTTACAGAAGTAGTTATTTGTTTATTTTCTGTTTTTACGAACGTAACTGTTATCATCATTAGTAAAGACCCATTAATAAAAACTTTGTTTCATTATTTCCTCATAGCTTCTAAATGCCTCAGGAGCGACTCTTAAGCCCTGTTTTTCTATCGCCTTTTTTACCCAAATTAAACTTTCGGCACTGAATTGAAAGTTGCCGGAAATATTAGTAAGTTCAATTACAACTCCTTTGGAGTCAATAGTCAATGTTCCTGCACCAGTCACTGGTTTTCCCCCTCCTAAAAGCTGAGCGTGCATGTGACTCCTGTTTGGACCGATATGCACGACTCCTTTAGCATCCTTTATGTAAACATATTCGCCGGCTGTCTCCCCAGGTGATAATCTACGGGACAATGGATGTTTTGAAAAAGGGAAACGGTCAAGGGGATATTTAAGTGCTCTTGGAGAAGATTTTTCTAATTTTCCACATACACCTTTGACCAAACTAGTCGTTCCACTACTAAGACCTATAAAGAAATCTACCGGCCCTATACTCGGCACAATCGCATCTTGCTCCAACCCCGCTGGTAACTCTGGTGGAACGATTACATCGTACAGAGTTAACCCAATAGTGACGAGAGGGATAATCCACCAAGCTAACCTGCCTTCAGGATCAATATAGTTGATAGGATTCCCTATCCCATAAGCAAACCGATTCAGGCCTTGCCCCTCTCCCACCTCCCCCAGCAACACATCCAGATTCACAAACCTTTTAATCTCGGGACTATAATACCGTGCCCGCATAAAATAAAGCCCATTCGGATCCGTCATCACCCCAAACCGCCCATTAAACAAAAACGGCGTCACCGAAGCCTCTCCGGCTACCAACTCCCCATACGGCCCATACCCAAACCGCTCCACCACCTCCCCCCGCTCATTCGTCAACGCCACCGTACTACCACGGAAATCAAAATGATAACTTCGATACCTCTCCTCACCCTCTTCTCCAATCAACCCTAACCCATACACATAAAACGTTTTTTTCCCATTCTCCTCCTTCACCAACACCTGACTCAATTCGAGTTGGGAATTCACCACATAATTCGTTTCATTTACTCCCACTCGCTGATTCTCGGCATCATACCGATAACGGATTTCGCCAGCTTGTACCAACCGATTATGCGAATCAAACTGCAACTCCGCCATCCGCCCCGACACCGGCCCGAAAGTCATATTCCCATCGGCATCAAACCTCACTGCCTGACCATTATACGTCGCCAACCGATTCGCCGCCGTATAAGTCATCTGTATCGGTGTCAGGGCCTCCCATTCAAGTATCGGCAGGGATTATTCCCTAATCAGATTCCCAGCCGCATCATAACGACAAGTGTGTAGGTTGGACCAACAAAGGAAATCCAACAACATATTAACAGAACCATAAATGTTGGAGTTTGCAAGCTCATTCCAAGCTACGCGGGCTTATTTTTTTTGAGTGATAAAAAAATAAATAAACCTCCACTAGCAAAAAAAGCGTACGAAGATATCATAAACCATGATGATAAATTCTTATATTTCGATATACACAATTTATCAATACCTGGTGTCACAGAAATCCAAGCATAGTAAATTCCATAAGTAAAAAGCAGTCCCCCTAAAAGAATAACCATTAAACCTATCAATAATTTAAACATACAAGTACCCTTGAAAGCAGCTAAACTACTAAAAATATAAATATGAGGTAAAAAAGTAAGGATAATGTTAATAGTTGTTGCTGCACTGATTTATTACACTACTAGCAAATGTTTGACATTGATTAATGAGTGTCCAATTACCGGTTGGACGCCCAGGTATAATCAATTGGTTAACACATTCTTCGTCTACATTGGGCACTAATTCACATGAAACATTGATTTTTAATGATTGACCAGAATGATCTTTGGTTTGTGTTGGACTATATGGAACATCAGCACAATTCTGTCCAGGTACCGGACATTGTCCGCCCATTCCGGCTTCATACTTTCTTGTCTTAATCCAATGATGCTGAAGATAGGGTCTTACTCCTTGTGGAACCCAAGCAACATTAATGGGTCGTTTACATAAATAAACTCCTGGACCAAATGCTCTAGGAAGGGAAACATTTTCCAACCACTCCCAATTTGGAAACGGAATAGCTCCATACATTACACATTCGGCTGTTACACAAATAAGTTGATTAATATCACTTCTGTCCGGATTACAAAATGATATCCTGGGTTGTTCTGGTATAGGAACTGCCTTATAACCTGGACCGCACATCCGATCTAACCCAAATGGATCAGTATACTTAACCGGATCACCACGAACGTAGGCAAACCGATTCAAACTTTGCCCCTCCCCCACCTCCCCCAGCAACACATCCCGATTCACAAACCGCTTAATCTCGGGACTATAAAACCGTGCCCGCATAAAATACAGCCCATTGGGATCCGACATCACCCCAAACCGCCCATTAAACAAAAATGGCGTTACCGAAACCTCTCCCGCTACTAACTCCCCATACGGCCCATACCCAAACCGCTCCACCACCTCCCCCCGCTCATTCGTCAACGCAACAGTACTTCCTCGGAAATCAAAATGATAACTGCTATACCCCTCCTCACTTTCTTCGCCAAGCAACCCCAACCCATACACATAAAACGTTTCTTTCCCATTCTCCTCTTTCACCAACACCTGACTCAACACCGGTTGCGAATTCACCACATAACTCGCCCCATTCACCCCAACTCGCTGATTCTCCGCATCATACCGATAACTCACCCCACCGGCCTGCACCAACCGATTCCGTGAATCAAACTGCAACTCTGCCATCTGCCCCAACACCGGACCCAAAGTCAGATTCCCATCCGCATCAAACCTTACGGCTTGACCATTATACGTCGCCAACTGATTCGCTACCGTATACGTCATTTGCACCGGCATCAGTGCCTCGCCTTCCACTTCAGGTGTAACGATTTCTTCAATCAAATTCCCAGCGGCATCATAGCGAAAGTCAAATTGACTGATTATCTGACCTTGATTATCGGTATCGACTTGTTGTAGTAACTGCCCCGCCACACCATAACGACGCGTCATTTGAGTACCATTGGGACGAATCTCACGGCTTAATCGGCCATTGGGATCATATTCATATTGTGTTACCCGTCCCGCCCAATCGGTCACTTTGATCAACTGCTTGGCCGCATTATATTCATAGTTGACGACCCGACCGTCGGGATAGTGTAATTTCACTAAATTCCCGACGGCATCGTATTCATAACGTAAAGTATTTCCTTGGGTATCAGTAGATTGAGTGACGCGATTGAGGGAATCATATTGACGCGAAATCGTGCCGTTGGTATCGGTAACCGTCAGCACATTACCATTGGGATCATAGGTGTAAGAGACCGTACCATCGGGGTCGGTGACTTGGCTCAACCGTCCGGCCGCATCATAGTCGAAGTGACGAACTTGTCCGCGAGCATTGGTCAGTTGTTCCAGTAAATTTTGGGCGTTGTAGGTATAGTTATGCTGAGCGCCGCTCGCCACGGTTTCTTGGAGGAGACGACCATCGCGGTCCCAATCAAAATTCGTTAGATTCTGATTGGGATCACTCAAGCTAGTGCGATTACCATCAGCATCAAAGTGTTGCTCACTTTCTCCAGTTAGCGCATCGACACTGGCTATCAGCCGGTTCAAATCATCATATTGCCATTGTGTCGAATGTTGGAGTGGATCGGTGCGTTGGGTTAGTCGGTTCAAGTCATCGTAATCATAGTGGGTGGTCTGTTGTAAGGCATTAGTGAAACTTTGGAGCTGGTTTAATTGGTCGTAATGCAGCGTAGCGACGGTATTGCCTAAAGCATCGAGCTGTTGGCGTAAATTATCGGCGGCATCGTAATTCAGTTGCTGGGTTTGACCTAACGGATTGGTGACGCTCAGTAACCGACCTTTGGCATCATAACTCAATTGAGTGGTTTGCCCTTTGGCATCGCTGATTTTAATGAGTCGGTCGGCACCATCATATTGGTAATGCGTGGTTTGGCCGAGGGCATTGGTTTGGCTGCTGAGGTTGCCGTTACCATCATAGCGGCGTTGGGTAAGGTTACCGTTGGCGTCGGTCAGCGTGAGCCACTGGTTACGGGAATTATAAGTCATCCGAAGGGTGTGACCGAGTGGATTAGTAATGGCCACCAGTCGATCCATGCCATCATAAGTGAGTGTCGCTGAGTAGTGTTCCGCAGCAGTTAGGGTTATTAACCGTCCGGCCGCATCATATCCGAGCGTGTAAGTGATCCCAGTGGGCGTGGTGAGGCGAGTGAGTTGACCTTGAGTGTATTCGTAATGGGTTACGCCTTGACGGGGGCTGGTTTGGGTAAGCAGTTGCCCATGCTCATTGTAATGGTAGGTGGTGGTTTGGTTGAGCGGATCAGTAACCCTAACTAGATTGTTATTGGTATCATAATTCAGTTGAATAGTTTTACTGCGGGTATTGGTAGCACTAACTAAATTCTGCTGCTCATCATAACTAAAGTGAGTCTGATGACCAGCGGCATCGGTTAGAGTCGTTAAATTGCCGTGGTCGTCATAATCAAAAGTAGTGGTCTGGTGATTACCGTCAGTCGCGGTACGCCGCCGACCTAATTCATCATAGGTGTAACTCGTTACCTGACCGAGTTCATCTTGAACTTGCAGTAATTGGTAATGGTTATTGTGCACATAAACCTGGGTAGCCCCTAAGCGATTGGTCACGGTGGTGATGATTTGCTCGGGTTGGCTGGTGTCATAACGGAGTTGTAGCGGTTGGTTGTGGCTATCCGCTTGGGCAATGAGCCGATGATCAGCCCCATAGGTATTGCTAAACAATTGGATGCCTTCGGCATTGGTGCCGGTTAAAATCTGCCCCCAAGTGTTATAAGTGTAATGAACGGCTTGCCCGGCAGCATCAGTCAAGGTTATCAGTTGTTGCTGATCGTTATAGTCGAGTTGCGCTTGACGTCCTAAGGGATCGGTCACCGTAGTTAGGAGACCTTGCGAGTTATAAGTATAGTCGAGAAACACACCTGACACTGGCTCGGTGATTTTAATTAAACGCTCTTGATCATCATAACTCAAATGTAAAAACTGTCCCTGCCGATTGCCGACGGCTAGCAATTGCCCTTGCGGATCAAATTGATAGACATGGCGATGTTGGCGAATGAGCGTAAAGCTCGCATCTGCATTTTTGACTAACTGATCCCATTGACAGTTAAGGTGAACCGGTTGATAAGTACCCAGTGCGGTTTTCGGGAAGAGATTATAACGGTTAGTGCTCCAGTGAATCTTAACATCGCCGTTGGGTAATTCTTCCAAGTGCGTAGCAAAATTCTGGTGATCCCAACCCTTTCCTACCGGCCCCGATTTAAGCAAGCGGGAGTTGTAATTCACCGTAAAACGGATTGGCAATACGCCTTGCACCGTTAACAGCGTCTGTTCGAGCAACTGACTCCCGGTGGCGGTATCAATCGGGTCACCCACACAAGCCGTGGCCTCGATTTTCTGAGCGAGTTCTTCGTCGAACAGCTCCTCGGTCGTTGCGGTGGTTTTAACGACGACTAAGCGGTCCATACTGGAGCGTTGTAGGCTATCAAAAGCGATAATGGTAATTTCATTGTGACCATCCTGCAACGGAATCGCGGCTTGACTCCAGTCTTTAACCGTGCCATAGTCTGTATCAGTTAACGTCGCTTGACCAAAATCTAGGAAATCATCCATCTCCAGATTAAAGCTATCCCATTCAACGCGATCGATACTAGAAAGTGAAGCCACCTTACCGGCTAAATCGAGGGTATCCTGGTTAGTAGTGTAAATATTATCACTGGTGGTGGGTTCAATGATGGCGAGCAGTGGGGGTCGGCCGGGATCTAATGATGGTTCACCACCTAGCCACCAGGGGATGGCAGCGCTGACGGGGTGGCTGAACGTAGCTAGGCAAATCAAAAGGATTGACCAACGCTGGAAAATTCGGGTTAACATAAGTCGCCTCCAGTTAGGGTATTTGCGGTGGGCGAGTGGCGGAAATCAGGTATTCCCAATGGATAGTACTGAGTCCTTGAAAATCAATTGCTTCTAGTCCATAGACATAATTGATACCCACACGGGCAGTTAGGTCTTCAAAGCAATAGGTTGCTAACGGTTGAACAGAATCAGTAGCGGTTGGAATGAGGTGAGAATTGAGTTGAGTTAGGTTGGTGTATTGTTCACCAACCAGTTGAGCACGCCAGAGATTGAAACCGGCTTGATTGGATTCGATGGGGGCTTGCCATTCTAAGCGAATCTGAGGGGCTAATGGGGTAGCGGTAAATTGAGCTAAATTAACGAGGATGGGCTCCCCCTCTATTGGTTCAACTTCCAGGAGATTACCCCCCGCATCATAATGATAGTGAAGCGTTTTACCGATGTGATCGGTAACCGCAATCAGGCGGTTGAGGGCGTCATAAGTATAATGAGCGGCTGGGCTGGATGATATTAATCCGCTACTCAGGAGGAAACTAATTAGTGTTTTTTGACCCAATTGGACAGTTTCATAGGCAAATTCCACTTTGGTTAGAGAAAGATAAATTGTTAAAGGTAGTTCATGAATGGGTTAATTTTATTAGGGGGTTGAGAGTTTTTCAAGTTGGAGTTTGAGAACGGTGATGGAGTTACGACTATTACTATGTTAGGAATGAATTCACACTTAACAGATTATCCATTCGTCAAGCTTTAGCGCTTAGGTAAATACGGCAAGCTCTCCTTTCCAGTAATAACATTAACAATATAGGCTTGATGTTCAGTAAATGGAAATAACTTTACTGAATAGTCATCAAACAATTCAATCGTTGATATCCCATTTAAAAAAGTAATCAATATAAAAATAGGATAAATGCCATTGGATAATTCTGTTAACAATAGGTGATTTCTTGAGCAATAAACGACATACCACATGAGAAAACTGGTGGTTATAGTTAAGGTATTCCAGCGATGCATATCCCACCCAAATACATGTAATAATTGTGGAGATAGCGAGGCCAGAACAGCTAATATCACTAAATAAATCTTGGTATTTGATTTTTTCAGCGTATAGACCGTTAAATACATGAAGGTTAGCAGCACCGGAAGTATTACCAGTAACGACTCGCTAAATTGGTGCAACCGTTTTGCTTGAAACCATATTTTATTCATAATTATAAGATTATCCTTACCCCGCCGATGTAACACATTGAAGGCGTCTTTTCGTAAAGTGTAACCAGTTTGAGTTTGTAAATTACTATACATTTCTAGGGCTTCTGATTTTTTAATAGTCAAGTTACTTACAAACGAAGTGAAAATAACTACTAACATTGAAAGTAAAATTAGCCAAGTAAATTGGTGTCTTTTATTTTCCGCTTGTATATCAAATAGTAGTGACATAAAAATGACCGGAAAAAAAATGATAGCTATCGCTTCATGTACTAGCAACGCGAAAGTGAGTGAGGGTAGCAAAAACAGTATTTTTTTGCCAAACCCGTTAATTCTTATGGCCACTAACGTTATCAATAATCCTATGTGGTCAAAATAGCCGATTGAATGAGATAAAAACACCACCGCCAAACTTGATACAAAAATGACCGAACATCCTATCAACACCAAATTTTTGCTATTAAGCCAATCCCGTATTAACAGCGAGAGTAACATAATGTTAGCAATGAATATTAGTGCACTAACAATCACAAAAAAATCGTAGGAAGCTAGCCAAGGAGAATTAAAATGCTTGATAATTTCGCCAATGAGTCCCCTTTTTACTAATCCAAACTCATAATTAAATAAAAAATGGCTATAGGACCAGATATTAGGAAAGCGTATTCCTCGGAGGATAGATAAGCATAATATTGTAAAAACCACGAAATTTAACAGAACCGGGCGATAGTTCATCCGGAACGTTATGCTATTATCCATTTATAAAGCTCAACAGTAATGTTAACAATTACTTTTACCATGTTCGTCTCATTTGACAGGAAACTTGAGGCCATTTATAAGACTCGAGTTGGAATTCATTCGTTTTAGCCAGAAGATTGGCCGATATTATTATAAAATAATCCGCATTGGCTTTTTGTTTACTCCAACAACCACCCGTGGTCACTTGGCCGGATTGACGATAAATTATTTGGTATTTTCCCTTCGACTCATCCAGATTATTTATCCACTGAGCTTCACCCATTCCATAGATAATATCCGGATCGGGTATGATGGGACAATTCTCTTGAATCTCTTTGAATTTAGCTAATAAAAACCAAAGGCTGGTTTGAATCCCAAAACGTCCTTTAAATAAATGACCACCAAAGCTCTTGTTAAAATGCTTTTCCAAATCACAATAAGTTAGATGATGAGTTGTTAATCCATACATATCGATAAATTTAACTTTGCCAAAATGTTGGTCAGCAATATAAAAAGGTATCATTCCCATTTCCCAAGCAAAAATAGTGAGTGAAGATTTTATCTTTAATAGCTGGGTAATAACTTTATCGAGCATGATGATGGAAGGTATATGAGCTAAGTGTTCTCGATTAATCTTTTCTGGCCAATCAAAATTAGTTTGAAGTGCTTCAAAGTGGTTTATCACCGGTTCAGAGACCGCTTTGATCAGTGGCAAAAATGTTCCTCGTGATTGATATTTATTGAATTTAGCATTATCGATCCAGGCGGTTAGGGATAGCAAAATTAATATTAGCGGTGCAATTTTTACTGGGAATTGATTAATGACATAAAGTCCATAAATTACCAACAACGGTAAGACCGGCACAAAAAATCGTCCGCCTTCCATCCAATCATCCCCCTTAGCGACAACAAAAGCCATTTGAGCTAAGAAGAATAATAAAATGATTACCAAGGCTGGCTCACGCGGATCTTGGACACGACCCCGGAATATCTGTGCGGTTCCCCCAACAACTAACCCGGTTAAAACCGCCAATGACGGAATCCAATATTGCTGAAACAGATATTCAATCCCGGCTAAGAAGTTACTCAAAAGTAATCCAGCCGATTTAGCATAGACCGGTTGAGGAAAAATTTGTCCAAAGGTTTGATAACGCCAAAATGATAAAACTATAAATAGGATTAAAGTCACACTAAATAACTGAGTTAGGCTTATATAGTGTGCAGTTGTATAGGTAAATGGATGTTGCTGCTTAAACTGATTATAAATCAACATATAGCCGGCAATTTCCAAGAAAAATAGCAAAATAATGAAGATTGCTTCTGGACGGGCGAGGAGATAACAACCAATAAGTAAACTCGTGAATAAATGGAATAAACTTTGAGTTGTTTGCGTAGAAATCTTAATAACAGCATAAACTAACAGGGTTACCAATAAAGTAACTAAGGTAGTTTCTAATCCGGCAAAAGACCAATAAACTAGATAGGGGAATACCGCACAGAAAAAAATAACAAACCAAGGGTACTTCAACTGTAAAGCACCGGCTAACCGCCAAGCAACAATTAATGTCATTCCCCCCATAAATGCTGACAAATAGATTCCCAGGACAGCAAAGGAGATTCCAGAAAGTTTATGTAAAATGGCTAAGATAATGACATGCAGTAAGCTAGAACTTTGTTCTAAGGCGTCACCATTGTAATTAACGATATGGCCCCCATCGCTAAGCGTTTTAGCTGACCAATAAGTGATATAAACGTCGTCATTACCCGTTGAACCACTATAAAGCAACACCCCATGCAAAAATGCTAAACCGAGACATAAAGTCGCTAATAGCCCGTTTGAATATCTAAACATCTTATATCTTTAATATTAATAATAGTTTGGAGCATTTCTTCTAACTCAAGATGTTTTGCTTTCTAAGTAGCTATTATCCCACCCAGCCCGCTTACGAACGAGATAAGAAATGTGTGGTCTCAAGGTGAGGTTAAAGTGTTCAAACGATGATAACCACCATAATAATACATTTGTCTTGGCGTTGGGTCAGTTTTTGTTTTATAAAGGTCATCTTTAGTCATTTTATTATCAATTTTTTGGTAAAAATTAAACTCTTGGCAAGGACAACCTAAAAGTAATTTTGTATTAAGGAATTGACTCATTTATTTACATGCATGTATCAGAGTGAAAAATAGTATTTTAATATACTTCTATTGGTTTATAGGGACTACCCAAATACGGGTTATGCCCGGTTTTGTAGTCATTTTATTGTACTTTTGCTATATGGCTAAAAAAAAACTTGAAAAATCTTCTCCTCATCCACACATTAAACAATAATGGTTGACATAAACTGTCAACTTTAAGAAACACTACTTTATAAATTTGAGTTGATTTACTGCGAGGAGATAACCATGACACACTTTCATCAAATCTGCACAACTGATCCCATTACGGGACGTGATATTCCTGATCTAGAAGGTCGTCCTTTCGTCGTAGAGGGTAGCCATTATAATGATATTACTATCTATTTTGAAAATGAAGCGAGTAGACGTGTTTATCTAAACATTCCTCTAGAACGTGTAGAGGGTGAAGGTCGTTTGCATTGTATTCTCGATAACCCAGCTGATGACGTAAACGATAATAATTAGTTGTCGGCTCAGTTTTTTCTCCCGTGCTATCCTAGTCACTTGGTTTACTTAACTAGGTGACTTTTTTATTTCTAAAATTTAATTGGGTTCATTCGTAAACAAATCATCGTCAGGTTTTACGGTTGAAGCAGCAACACTGTGTAAAGCATCGACTAATCGCCAAACGGGAATAACTTCAATAGCTGATAACTTCTCTTGGGGTGCATTTGATTTAGGCACGATAGCTCGTTTAAAACCGTGTTTAGCTGCTTCACGTAAGCGCTCTAATCCATTCGGTACGGGACGAATCTCGCCGGCTAATCCAATTTCGCCAAATACGACTAAATTTCTCGCTAAGATCACATTACGTAAACTGGATAATATCGCTAATAATACGGCTAAATCTGCTCCGGTTTCATTGACCCTCACTCCACCAACCACATTGACAAAAACATCTTGGTCATAAGTCGCAATGCCGCCGTGTCGGTGTAAGACTGCTAATAACACAGCTAACCGATTTTGGTCTAAACCCAAAGCCACGCGACGTGGATTAGGCGTAGCTGAATCGTCAACTAGAGCTTGTACTTCAACTAACATCGGTCGTGTTCCTTCATGAGTAACCATAATAACGCTACCGGGGACTTGTTCTTCATGACGTGACAGAAAAATAGCTGAGGGATTACTGACCTCTTTTAACCCTCTATCGGTCATGCTAAATACGCCTAATTCATTAACAGCACCAAAACGGTTTTTTATCGCTCGTATCACTCGAAAGCGAGTTCCACTATCTCCTTCAAAATATAAAACGGTATCAACCATATGTTCTAAAATACGTGGTCCGGCTAAGGCACCTTCTTTTGTCACATGTCCAACTAGAAATACCGCTATATTAGCTTGTTTAGCAAATCTGACGAGTTGTCCGGCACTTTCACGGACTTGAGCCACTGAACCTTGAGCGGATTGTAATAATTCGGTATGAATTGTTTGAATGGAATCAATCACCATGACTTTAGGTTGTTCTTGTATGGCTACTTCTAAAATACTTTCTACTCGCGTTTCCGTCAGTAACTTTACCCGGTGAACATCTAACCCTAATCGTTGAGCACGTAATCTCACTTGTTGAGGTGATTCTTCACCAGTAACATAAAGTGGTGAATTCACTTCAGTTTGACTCATTGTCGCTAGGGTTTGTAATAATAAGGTTGATTTACCAATACCGGGATCACCACCAATCAAAACTACCGAACCCGTCACTAAACCGCCACCTAACACTCTATCTAACTCGGACAATCCGGTGGAAGTACGAACTTCTTCTATCGCCGTAATGGCATCTAATAAACAAACATGAGCCGCTACACCACTATAACCAGTACGAACTTGATATTTAGTAGAAGATTCTTCTATCATCGTTTCTTCTAATGTATTCCATTCTCCACATTCTGGACATTGACCAGCCCATTTAGGAACAATAGCACCACATTTTTGACAAGTGTAAGCGGTTTTTTTGCGTGACATAGTCAGTTATCAGTTGTCAATTATCAGTTACCAGTTATCAGTCATCACTTATAATTGTCTACTATTTAATGACTTATTTACATAAGTCACAAAAATAGTTTACGACTATTAAAGTATTAAGATCATGCGCAGGTGTTAATTATAACCTGTTGGTTTTATTATTAAAATTTTCTGGAAATGAAAGTGGCAGATAGAATTTTAATCTTTATAATATCAAGTTATTATTCCAGCATTCCTAATTAGGATAAGCGGTATGGGGTGCAATTGTCTAGTAACGTTATATACTTAACTTTATCAATGTGAAACTATTTTTTATTAAATAAATGAGGTTTTATTCAATGACTAAGATAAATTACTTACTTGTTTTCAGTGTAGTGGCGTTTTTATTTATCGTCATACCATCCTCACCCCTCATTTCCGCAACCGATGATGAAGATTTTGATGATGATGAAGAACCGATGACCGTTAAGAAAAGTGTTTGTTGGTCTAACGGTGATTGTTATAAAGGTGAATATGAGGGTAAAAATCGAACCGGTAAAGGGGTTTATACTTGGGTCAATGGAGATAGTTATGAGGGCGAATTCTATGAAGGCAAACGGGATGGTGAGGGTACTTACATTTGGGCAAATGGTGATCGTTATGTTGGTGAATACTTGGAGGATAAACGCGATGGAGAAGGGACTTATACTTGGGCAAATGGTGATAAATTTAAAGGTGAATTTGTTGCTGGTAAACGAAGTAACGGTAAAATGGTTCGTGCTTCTAAAACAACCCCAACTCAATCTAAATCAACCTTATCTGAAACACCAGTTTTAACTCTACCGGTAAAAGAAAAACCTCAAGATAAGCTTAAAGAAGAAGATGAAGTAAGTGTAACACAATCTGATCAAGAGGAAGCCAAGCCGGAAATAAATAAAGAAGAAAAGCAATCCGAAAACAAAGCAGATAAAAAAATAATAACTGAAACTGAATCGGTAGAAGATAAGATTGGAACACCCATAGAAAAAGAAGAAGTTGATACCACACCACCGGATTCTAACGACAAATTAGCTGGCGATTCAGAAACTATCACTACCAAAAATAAAAAGTCAGACCTTACTGAAATAATAGAAGAAGCTTTTGACGATCTTGAACCAGAATATTTAGCTAAATTAGATAAAGAATCGACTATAGCAGACACAACCGTAGAAAAATCAGCAGAACAAATAGAACCCATAACTACTCACAATGAAAAATCGGCTAAACCCACCGCAGCGATCGTTAAAAATGAACCCCTCTCAACACCAAAGTTAATGGTTGCTAAATTAGAAGATAAGCCAGCTAAATCAATGGAAACGACCCCAAAAATTACCGAAAAGACGCCACTGATTGAACCACAAAATAATGTGCCCAGCGACGATGTTAATCTTCTCAGTGAACCGACCTTATTTAAAT
Organism: Thioploca sp.; assembly: GCA_012032555.1. GTDB lineage: Bacteria > Pseudomonadota > Gammaproteobacteria > Beggiatoales > Beggiatoaceae > Thioploca. The sequence continues at coordinate 28,970 of JAAUSR010000041.1, read as the reverse complement.
GGTCTAATGGCGATTCTTATGAAGGAAAATACTTAAATAACAAACGGAGTGGTAAGGGAATTTATATTTGGTCTAATGGGGATCGCTACACGGGGGATTTTGAAGCCGGTAAACGTCATGGCGTTGGTGTTTATATCTGGTCTAATGGGGATCGTTACGAAGGTGAATACGTCAATGATGAACGTCATGGGAAAGGGACTTACATTTGGGCTAATGGTGATCGTTATGAAGGCGATTTTTTTAAAGGTCAACGTCATGGTAAAGGTAAGTTAACTTGGGTAGATGGAGAAGTTTATGAAGGCGCATTTGCTGAAGGTAAACGGACTGGGATGGGAATTTACATCTCCAGTGGCGGTGATCGATATGAGGGGTATTTTGAAGAAGGTAAACGTTCTGGTAAAGGTATTTTGGTGTTAGCTAATCGCCAACCGAAACAACTTGAATTTGAAAATAATCTTTACACTCTGGATGAGTTAGAATTCAAAGGCGGTCAGTTAGTCGCTGCAACCGCTACTAGCGAAATAGAGTTAGAAGATAACTCCAGTACGATAGCGCTTGAGAATAAATCCACCGATGAAACACTAGAAACTGAAAGTAACGTATTTCCAGACAATAAAGAATCTCAATTAAAAGATAAAGGGGCTTTAACAAGAGATACTATCAGCCATGATAGTAATAAATCTCCAAATAATCATAGGCAGGAACCTATATCAGCGGATAAAGAAACGGATGACAACCATGATGAATTGAAAGATGAAGAAAGCGATGAAGAAAGCGATAATGCTGAGTTTCAAAATAATAATCCAGACGAAGAATATTAAGATGATTTCTCAGTTATCCTATTGTTATATTTTACTCAAACGCGATTTGACTCTCGCTTATCGTCACCGTTCAGAACTGGCTAATCCTTTACTATTTTTCGTTATAGTAATTAGTTTATTTCCTCTCGGTATTTCACCAGAATCCAAAGATTTACAAGTGATTGCACCGGGTGTTATTTGGGTTGCCGCTTTATTGGCAGCGATGCTCTCACTTGACAGCCTATTTCGTTCTGATTTTGAAGATGGTACTTTAGAACAACTTGCTTTATCAGCCCATTCGCTACCCTTATTTGTCATTACCAAGGTGTTAGCACACTGGCTCACTACGGGGTTACCTCTGATACTATTAGCACCTTTGTTAGGTATTTTATTATTTCTACCTCATACGACCTTGTTAACTTTAATAGCGACTTTAAGTTTAGGCACACCTATTTTGAGCTTAGTTGGCGCAGTAGGTGTCGCTTTAACGGTAGGTTTACGGCGTGGTGGTGTATTATTATCTTTATTAGTACTTCCTTTATATATCCCCGTGTTGATTTTCGCCGCTGGTGCGGTTAATGAAGCAGCAAAAGGTTTTCCGGTAGCTGGACAACTTTATTTCTTAGGCGCATTATTAACCTTGTCTCTAACACTCTCTCCTTTTGCAACTGCAGCGGCATTACGAATCAGCTTAAGCTAATGACCATCAAGTTTCTGCATTGAGTTCGTGTCATTTGAATGCGCTTAGCCTCATTACCATTAACTTAAGGAAAATTCCCCACTCTCAAAGATCAAGGGAGCAAAAATCGCTTAAGTTAATGGGGTTGAGGGTCGCTGTCCATTAAAAAGTCAACTGATTTTTCCCTGACTGATGAATTGATTAGTTAGGTGAATCACGTCATGCCTAATAGTATTAAAAACTAAGCGAGTATTGAATCTAATAAAAGTAATGACTAAGTTAATTGATTTGTTTAAAAAATGCTTATGGATATTAAATTATTTTTTATTCGTTTTTTCGCCCATTTATTTTATTATTCATTTAATTTTTAATCAGTTACACATTAAGAATAGTGTTCTATTTTTAGCCGGTGCCTTGGTTATTTCTTTTCGCTTACTTTCTCGTTGTTTCAAAGAATTATATGAGAATATTGAAATACCTGTATTTTCTACGATCATTTTATGTTTGGGAACTATTTTATTAACACTAATTAATTTGTTAGTGGGCGTAGATGATTCTCATGACGCCTATTTTTATCACCTGAATACCGCTATTCCCATCGCTTTGTATCATGATATATTAGATATTCATTTATATGATTTAATTAGTTATTCGCAAGGCTATCCTAAATTTGGCGAATTTTTGCAAGCGCTGGGCATTCAGTTAACCAATTATTTTTGGGGTTATGGTTTAATAACCGTTATAGTGATTCCAGCCAGTTATACGACGACTTACCTGTTAGCAACAAGGTTGGGCTTAGAAAGCCAATATGCAGATAAAGTTGCGCTGACTTATGCTTTTAATCCGATTAATATTGCGCAAGCAACCACCGGGTATATTGATAGTATTCAAGCGTTATATGTCTTAACTAATATACTCTTGGCTATTCGTATTAACAATTTATTTAAATTGAGTTTGTTGTTAATTAACTTAATCGCTTTACTGAATATGAAGTTAACCGGTGTGGTTATGGGTTCATTGATATTTCTGTTGGCGATTTTTTGGAATAGAAAAGTTATTGTTAGTCGAGACCAATTACTTAATGCCATTGTTTTAACGATAGCTGCTTATTTAGTGGGATTAAGTCATTATTTAATGAATTTTATTCACTTTAGAACTTTGGCTTTTCCTTTTATTGATTTGGAATTTGCCCAATATGTTGCTAATCTATATACTGGCGAAGGGAGTAAACTAGAAAAAATTATTCAGCTGTTTTGGTCACAACCGACTGCTTTTGAAAAAATTTCACTTTATGATACGACTCAGGGGGCTTTCAGCATTTTATGGTATCCTTTGCCGATTTTTATTGGGCTAGCATTGGTTAAAGCGATACGGAGAAAAGATAAGTTATTCTTATATTTACAAGCATTATTTTGGTTGCTGCTTATTCTAGATCCGGCAGTTTCGATGGGGAGATATGTGGCCTATTTTCAATTTTTAGGTTTTTTTGCAGTTATTTATGGGCTAAAAGACCTAAACTTTATTCACGCAACCAAAATGCTACCTTGGGTTACAGCTATTTTACCCATAAGTTATCTTGTTCTAAGTAGTTATATTCTGTTCAATCCCAAATTAGGTTTAATAACGAGACGATTGGCTTATTACGGAGAAAATCGGTTGCTTATAACGAGTGCCACGAGTGTAGCAAGGCAAGCTTTTAGTTATTATTATGATATTAATTCCTATTGTTCCGGTTATTATTGGTTTTTAAAATTTAATCGAGTTGATGTTCAATTAACTCAAGGTAAGCCACAGAGCGAAAATTACTTTTACATTTACCGAGATGAACATAAAAAATGTACTTTTACAATCGCTCACGATCTCAGTATTAAAAATCAAATTAATTATGAAAATGGCCGACCTTTTTTTGAGATGAATAACCATAGCTTATTTGCCACAGAATATTGTAAGTGGTGCTTATCAGAATTGAATTGTTTATATGCACCTTATTATGTCGATAAATATCGTGTTGATCTCTCTCAGTTTCCTTTTAAATCGGCCGGTGAAAAAGCCGCCACGGTTGAGTGTTTATCACTGGAAGGACAATTATTAAAAGATACCCTTAAGTTTCAAGTCAATTGACCAATTAATCTTAGTTATAATGATATGCGGGTATTTCTGATTAAAGGGGTGTTACATTTATTAGCATTACTACCTTTACCTAGAGTACATGCTATTGCCACCTGGTTAGGCAGGATAATTTCCCAACAAAATCGATTACGAATGACTCAAGTGACTCGTACTAATATTCAACTCTGTTTCCCACAATTATCGCTAGTTGAACAAGATGAGTTCATTAAACAAAGTCTCATTGAAACTTGCAAAACCGTTACCGAATTGGGTGCTTTGTGGTTATGGTCCCCTCCACAAGTTCTCAAACAAATACGGGCAGTGAGTAATGAAATCTATTTGCAACAAGCTATGCAAACTGGACAAGGGGTTATCTTGTTAACGCCTCATCTAGGTGCTTGGGAAATTGCGGGCTTGTATGTTTCTGCACATTATCCATTGACTGCTTTATACCGTCCACCTAAATTGGTGGGTTTAGATAACTTTATTCGTCAAGCCCGTGAACGTGCCGGTGGGTGTTTTGTCGCGACTAATCAGAAAGGCATACGAACTATGTACCAAGCTTTACATCGTGGTCAGGTGGTTGGTATTCTTCCGGATCAGGTGCCTAATGAAGCAGCAGCTGGTATTTTTTCACCCTTTTTTGGAGTACCCGCTTATACAATGGTTTTAGTATTTCGTTTAGTACAAAAAACGGGGGCGTTAGTTCTGTTTACCTATGCGGAACGTTTATCTCAAGGAGGTGGTTTTCATCTCCATTTTCAGCAGGCGTCACCTATGATAAATTCTGCTCAGGTAGAAATTGCTGTACGTGCATTAAATCAAGGTGTAGAACAATGTGTACAAACTTGTCCCTCTCAATACCAGTGGAATTATAAACGATTTAAACGCCACCCTAACGGAGAAAAATCTAAATCCTGTTACGATAGATAAGAATAATTAATAAATACAGTTTTTTGAGTATGCTAACTTCTTCAAAGCTAAATCAAGGCAAATTGAGTAGAATCGGTAATTTCTTTATCTAAAGCACTCTCTTAAACCCAGAGGAGATATTAAAGTTATGGCATTACCTGTTATTAAAACAGCCTTCCCCAAACGTCGCTACCAATTTGGTGAATTTTTACTGGTGATATTAGGAGAGATTGAAAGTGGAGATAATGTTCCCTACCACTTTTTATTAGGAGTTATTCCGGACGGTGCTAATACGCCCGAGTTATTTATTAGTGCCGAAAAATGTCCCCATTCTCAAGCCAAGGCGGATGTTTATCAAATGCGGATTATTGCTGACCAAATAAGCCAAACACTTAACCAATCTGAACGCTGGTATCATTTAGATGAATTTGTTGATGATGCGCTCACTGTGGTTGCTAAACTACTGAATTTAGTTGATGAAGAACCGGTACGACTGGGGTAAACGATAATTCCAGCAAAGGGTTAAGAAAATAAACCCATCAAAATAGTTATTTCCAGTTTGTATCAATTAGTTATTTGTCATTTCTTGTTACCAACCTAATCACAGAATAAAATTAAAATGCCGCAACAATTTTTCTACAAAGCCATGGATTCACAGGGTCGTATCGTTCAAGGACAAATCAGTGCAAATAATATTAATGATCTAGAAGTCCGCCTTGATCGTATGGGGTTAGATTTAATTCATTGTCGCACCCAGAAATTACGTCATTTTCGTCTGGGTAAAGTAACACGACAAGAGTTAATTACCTTTGTTTTCATATGGAAAATTTAACTCGGTCTGGTGTGCCTTTACTAGAAGGATTAAGTGATTTACGCGATACTTTACCACAGTCTCGATTTCGTGAAATTATCTCGAGCTTAATTGAAAATATCCAAGGTGGTTCACATTTATCTGAAGCGATGGCTGAATTTCCTGAGACTTTTAATCAGGTATTTATTAGTTTAATCCATACTGGAGAAGAAAGTGGTACGTTAGGCCGGGTATTTCAACATTTGACGGAAACCTTAAAATGGCACGACGAAATGGTTGCTAAAACCAAGAAGTTATTAACCTATCCTAGTTTTATGGGTATTATCTTATTAGGCGTCATGTTCTTTATTATGATGTTTCTAGTGCCTCAGTTAATTACTTTTTTTAAAAGTCTTAATATTGAATTACCGTTACAGACCCGTATCTTATTATTCGTTTCTAATCTATTTGTCAATTATTGGTATATTATCTTAGCTACACCAGTATTAACGTTTTTATTGATTAAAGCGGCTATCAAAGTAAGTCCTCGTCTACATTTGACCATTGATTATTTTAAGTTACGGGTATGGATTATTGGACCGATTTTAGAGAAGATTATTTTAGCTCGCTTTGCGACTTTTTTTGCATTACTTTATAGCGCTGGTATTACTGTCTTAGATAGCTTACAGATTAGTAAAGGGCTAGTTGGTAACGTCGTGATCGAAAGGGCATTACAAGACGTGAGTGATCATATTGCTGATGGAATAAGCATTACCGAAAGTTTTGATAAAGTCAATTTATTTCCACCACTGGTGTTACGGATGGTTAGAGTGGGTGAAAGTACTGGAGAATTGGATGTTGCTTTATCTAATGTGAGCTATTTTTATAATCGGGAAGTGAGAGAGTCCATTGATCGGTTACAAACGTTAATTGAACCAGCGATGGTTGTCGTTTTAGGATTATTACTGGGGTGGGTTATTTTGTCGTTCTTCCTACCACTTTATGATGTGATGATTGATATTACTAACGAGGTTGGTTCACAACAACATAGTAGAACATCTCGTCATTAATGAATAAACGTATCCTTTACCAATCAGATAATGAGTTATTGGCTTTTTCTGTCAAGGGCAAAACTTTAACCTCAGCGCAACCTTTTCCAATTAATGATAAAGGCGAAGCCCAATTTGCGCGGTATTTAAGTCAAGATGTTAAGACACCGATTTATTGGTTGCTTGATACGACCCAGGAGGAATACCAAATTGCTCTTTTACCCCATGTATGGGGTAAAGATCAGTTGGAATTAATGAATCATAAGAAAAAACGTTTGTTTGAAAATGCGATTTATACTTATGCGATTATTCAAGGACGTGATTCACAGGGACGACGTGATGACTTAGGGCTATTTATGGCTTTAAATAATCCTAATCTGTTACAACCTTGGTTAAATTTAATTGTCACTTTAAAAATCCCGCTTGCTGGTATTTACTCTCTCCCGCTATTAAGTGAAAATTTGTTAAAATATTTGCCTAAAGCACCTTATACTTTATTAGTTGCTCATACCCCACCTATGGGAACTCATAGTACGGCTGGGTTACGACAAAGTTTTTTTTTCAGGCAGAAACTACAGTTGAGCCGATTAGTTCCATTAGATATACAAAATCCCCAGCAGTATACTGATTATGTATTAAGACAAATCAGTACGACTCACCGTTATTTAGAAAATACTCGGCGCTTATCACAAATGGAACAATCAAGCCCCTTGTCCGTTGTGATTTTAACCAATATTAATTTCTTGAATACACTAAAGCAGCGATCTGGTGAAAGCTTAGCGGGTCTCACTGTACATTTAATAGAAAGTCATCAATTAACTCAACAGTTAGGGTTACAAATTGAAGCACCTACCTTGTATTTATACCACTGGGTAGCTTATGCCTTAGCACGCCGCTGGTACACTAAAAATCACTATGCTAAACCTAAGGAAAATCGTTATTTCTTTTATCAGCAATTACGATTAAGTGTCTATTTGGGATCATTATCTCTGATATCGAGTGCCGCTATTGCTAGTTGGATGATTGTAGAAAAAGCTATGGTTATTAAACAACAAGGTCAGACTATTCAAGATAAAATTCATAACCGTCAAGCCGAATTAGATAGCTTAAAAAGTAGAATTCCACAATTACCCCTAGATAACATTGTACTTATTCGTAATGTTGTTGATGTTGGTTCTTACATTAAGGCACACCATATTTCCCCTCAAGCTACTTGGGAAAAACTGAGCCAAAGCTTAAATCGACACCCCACTAACCTCGTTCTTGAACGTTTAGAATGGGGTATTGGTGAAACTAAAGCGGAGATTTTTCAGTCTTATTCCCTATCAGTTACTCTAACTGACACTGAATCGGCAAACCAAACAGAACTAGCTGATTCAACAGCTTACTTTTGGGAAGGCATGAAAATACATGGTAGAATAGATCATATTCAAGATAATCTCCACCAAGCTGCTGTTATGTTTAGAAAATTTATAGATGATCTCAAGCAAACCGATTCTTGGCAAGTTGAGGAACAACGTTCCCCTTATGATCCTAATCAGGCTTTACAAGGTCATATTGGTCCGCGTCTTGATACCGACGAAGCCACATTTGTTATAGATATATTCATTAAACATCCCTATGTCAAAACTTCATCCTGAAGCAACTGACCCGGTACCGCTGGAGTGGTTTGCCTTAAATAAGGCTTTCATCGTATTAATAATAAGTCTCGTCAGCGGGGGATTATTGATTGGTGCGAGTTATCAATACCGCCAGCAGATGGATTCTTGGCTTCGTCAACAACGGAATGATTTTAATAAAATCGAAACGGACTATTCACGTATCCAAGAAGCGCTAGAAATTGTTGATAATTTATATCTAGATAAATTCTATCAGTTAGAAAAAGAGGGTTTTTTTTTGAATCGAACAAACCTTAATAGAGAGGAACCCCATCTGAAGATGTTTAATGAGATCAAAGCACTTCTTTCTCTAGTACACCCTTTTTCAGCGAACTATGAACTTTCTAGCAAAAAGATTTACCAAATTCCTGATTTAACTGTAGAAGATCAATTCAAAACTTATGAAACACAATTAATTTTGAAATTGACTTTGCTACACGAAGGGAATATGCTAGACTTGGTAAAAGCGATAGAAAATCATCGATTTACCGGGTTATTTAATTTAAAAAAATGTGATATTAAGCAATTAAATAGAATTATTGATGTCAAAGATATATCTAAAGCTTATTTGGAAGTTACTTGCACCCTTAATTGGTATATATCTAATATTGAAACCGAAGTGGAATAAGGTGTCGGTAAGGTGCTATTTGTTACTATTTTTATGGTTATCTAGTTTACCTCAACTTAGCTGGGGGGACGGTTTGGGTTTACAGCGATTATTTACTACTCCTCAACAACGTAAGGCGCTTGACAAAGAACGAGTCAATCCAACCCAGCCGGAAAAAGAGAAAACTCAGCCACCCAAGCCACCTCCTTATATTACCTTTAATGGTTTAGTTACTCGTAGTGTGGGACCAACCACGATATGGATGAATAATGAAAGTAGTCCATTTCAAACTGGTTTTAAAATTGAAGAACAACAACGGCGAGGTCTAGTCGTGCCAATTCAATTAGCTGATCAGAGAAAAGGTTTTACCTTGAAACCGGGACAAACTCTTAATACACTTAATGGTGAGGTTCAAGAAAATTTTGAATTGGAGCCAAATAATTATGAACCACAGTGACTGTTTGTTGAGTTTGTTATTATTGAACTGGCATCTCATTTGCTGAGAATATTGTAGTAATAATGGGGGAGCTAGTGATGCGTTATGTCCATAGTCAATCGGGTGCTGCGCTAATTATTCTATTAACAATTTTTATACTAGGTTCGATTACCTTTTTATTATCTCAACTAAATGAACGCGCACATTACCTATTAGAAGATCAAGATCAAACGATACAAGCTTTAAATCAAGCTAAAGAATCTTTGTTGGGATTTGCGGCAACTTATGCTCAAAATCATGATGTTAAACTACAAGGTTACTTACCCTGTCCAGATAGAGACGGCAATGGTAGTCTAGAAGCAAGGAATGCAGAACTAACTTGTGATAAAGAAGGAATTATAGTGACCGGACGTTTCCCATGGCGTACTTTAGGTGTACCACCTTTACGAGATGGCAGTGGCGAATGCCTCTGGTATGCCGTGTCTGGTAATTTTAAAAATAATCCGAAACAGGTGCTTACCAGCGATAGCTATGGCCAAATAGTAATTAGAGATGCCAAAAATGAAATCATTACGGGTCAACCGATTCTTGATAAAAACGGCCAACCCATTGTTAATCAAGACGGCAAACCGACTTTTGATGGCGCTATTGCGGTGATCTTTGCACCAGGTCGGCTCACTAAAAATCAAACTCGGGATGTGGGAACCGGTACCCTGACTGAATGTGGCAGCACTATAGCGGGGTCAATTATTGAGCCAATTAACCAAACTAGAAATTATCTTGATCAATATAATTATGAAGGCGTCGTAATTGATAATCCGAGTGCTAACGGTGCTATCTTTATTTCACCGAGTAGTGGCTTCTTTGCTAGTTCTCCACTAATAGATGTTATCCCCGAATTTATCAATGCGCCCCCGGTTTATGAAACCTACCTTCATCCACAAGATGACACCGAGCAATTAGACCGCGCTAATCCGACGTTTAATGATACGTTAATTACCATTACATCAGAAGATTTTAAGCCAGTCTACCGAATGATGGATTATCAAGTAGCAACTCAAGTCAGAGCGTGTCTTGATAGATATGCTCAGCAAAGTTTTTATCAATTCATGGATACCATGGCAACTGATATTGATAGTATTACTGAACAAAAGAAAAGTTTTATAACTGAATTTATTGAATCAGTGAATAAAATTGATAATTATCTTGATAAAACAACTGATAAAGAAGGAATTCTAGTGCAGATAAAAAATAATGTCAAAGATAAGAATATTCTTTACCCTAAATATCCCTGGACTACTAAAGAACTAAAAATAGGTAATTTAGAAATAAATCAAGGCTATTTTGGCAGGATTTCCAATGACCCTATCCGTGATGAACCAATTGACTTATCTTCTACTAAGTATTCTCTAAAAAACTACCTACTCCAGTACATCGTTCAAAAACCGAATTTAAGCCAAAATCAGATTGATAATCTACCTAAACTACCTGGTATATTTGACACGACATGGGAAAATTTTAAAACCCAATTTGCTGCCATTCCAAACAAATGGCCGGTCGACCCACAGACTCCCTTTCTAATCCTTGATTTACATGATCTGGAATATGAGACACTCAAAAAAGATCCCCAAGTTACCAAGGAAGAACTGATAGCCAGAGTGCTGGATACTCTTAAAGATAAAGATATAAAACAAGAATTTATTGACTTTTATAAACTAGATGATCCAAAACTAGATGATCCAACCGCCCAAATAAAAAACATTTCTAGTAAAGAAGATCTTATTGATAAGATTAAAGCTATCTCCAAAAGGACAAGTGTTCAGCAGGAGCTTCAAAGATATCAATGTTTTTACTTTACGGAAAACCCGGCGCCAAGTACATCAAAGTGGTGGTGGTGGCAGGCTTGGCAAGATAAAGTATTTTTTGCTATTCATTCTGATTATAGTCTCAACAACAGCACTATCAGAGACTTAACTTTTAATACCCCAGCAGAACAAGACGATATTATCCATGCGGAAATGTTAGTATTAGTAGCTGGGCGTTCTTTAAATGGACAGCAACGATTTCAACCAGAACAACAGATCGAGATAACCAATTACCTTGAAGGTGAGAATAGTAATGGAGATACTCGTTTTAAGCATGCACCAGTAACATCTACATTTAATGATGTGGTATTATGAGGTTTTTATTTTATGTTAGTTAAATTTATCCCATACTGCGGAGGTAGATAACTATGAAAATGCAAAAAGGCTTAACTTTAATTGAGCTAGCAGTTGTACTAACCATTATTGGTTTAGTAATCGGCAGTTTATTAATTCCGCTGACAACTCAAATTGATGTGACCAATATTCAGCGTACGGATGTAACTTTGGAACAAATTAAAGAAGCATTAGTTAATTATGCAACTTTGTATAGTCGCTTGCCATGTCCAGCTTCGGATGGAAATACCGGTAAAGAGGATCTAAACCTTTGTCATCAAGAATGTAAAGGAGGCACTAATGAAATTGGACTTTGTTTACAAGGAACACCGAGTGAAGAAGGGTTTTTACCCTGGGCTAATCTGGGCGTAAGTCAATATGATGCCTGGGGTAATCTATTAAAATACCGAGTAGATATTAACTATGTCGCCGGTATTACTAAAGAATTGCTAGAATTGGTAGCGAGTAATTACTCTAATAATATTGTTATTCAAGACAATTGGGGTGCTTCCGAAGTTGTTGCGGTTATCGTTTCAGATGGTAAAAAGGGACCACAAGTGGCAACAGCAGTAAGTGAACTATTTATTCCGGCTGTTTCTGCTGCAACGGTCTGCGAGCAAAGCAAAGTTTGCTATACCCAAGGTGATTATATTTACAACACGGCTGTTTTGAAAAGTGTATCAACGACAGAATTATTTCATCGGTTAGTCACAGCAGGTAAATTGCCCCGTAACACGGCAGCCATTTTAACACCTTTGCTTTATACGATTAAACCAAAAGAACAAACCCAAACACCCTTATTGGGTGGTTATAACGGAGGAAATACTATAGCACCTATAGCACCGACAACGAATAACAACGACAAATGGTATAGTCAATAACCTAATTAAAAATAATGGCCCACTTTCCTGACCGGGTAAGGGTATCGTGGTAAATCGAAAACAAATAAAGTACACCAAATATAAATCAATTTTTGTAACTGCGTGTGAATGGGCACGCAGTTAACGGTGGGGTTGTGTTTTATGAAAAAAAATCAAGGGTTTAGTTTAGTTGAAATCGCCATCGTATTAGTGATATTAGGATTTTTAATTGGTAACCTGTTGCAGCCACTGGCTAAAAAAGTAGAACACGATCAAATTAAATTGACCCAACATTCTTTAGAGGAAATTAGACAAGCTTTATTAGGGTTTGCGGTTCTTCATGGTTGTTTGCCCTGTCCAGTTCTTGAAGCCAATAAAACCATAGGTAAAGAAAACCGAGCAGTAAACATCGACGTTTGTAGTCAACAATGTGGTAGTCAGCCTGTTAACGAAGGATTTTTGCCTTGGCTAGATTTGGGCGTGGGAAAGTATGATGCTTGGGGAAATATGTTTCGTTATCGAGTGGAAGAAAAATACACCGATTCTAGATTGGCACCAGAACTAACTAGTTCGTTAATAGTGGTAAGAGATACTCAAAAAGAAAATTATTTAACACTTCAAAGCAATACGCCGGTGGTTGCTATCATTTTTTCTTATGGTCCAGATGGAAAGAATAGCCAACTGGGAGGTGAAACCTATATCCAAGATGGGTATTTAGAAAATCAAGACGATATATTGACATGGCTATCTAAAAATACCGTAAACGATTATTTAATCACCGCTGGTAAAAAAAATTACGCGCTAACCACAGCAAATAATCAATGGACTAGTAACATTATAAATTATTATCTGACTCCTTAATTAATATCAAGATATTAGCAATTATTCTAGCGATAATTATCTCAGGAATTTTTAATGATTCCTCCACCTGATTCACTAAAGGGTGAGCTAAAATGAATAAAATAGCTGGTTTTTCTCTTATTGAAATGGCTATGAGTTTAGTTATTATTGGGTTGCTCATCGGGAGTTTATTAGTGCCCGGAGTTGAACAATCCACTCGACAAAAAATAAAGCTTACTCAACAAACTTTGGAAGAAATAAAAGAAGCCTTATTAGGATTTGCTGAAGTGAATGGCCGATTACCTTGCCCAGCAATCGATTTAAACGGTAAAGAAGCTAATTTTGCTGATGCTACCAAACAAAAATGTGAAAAGTATGATGATGCTGATGGTTATTTACCGTGGGCTATTTTAGGTGTAGGCAAATATGATGCTTGGGGACGCCCTTTTCGTTATCGAGTGGATGGTTGGTTTAATAATGGGCCGGGGATTTTTGATCCGCGGACCATGGAACCCAAACCACTATCACATCCAATCGGTGCTTCTAGAGCCTCTTTAACAATTACGAGTAGACAAGGTAAACCATTAAATCAAGCTGCTTCTCCTTATGATAATGTCAAGAAAGTGTTAAATTATCAATTAAATGCTTCAAAACTGAATTATCCTTATGTTTCTAATGTGGTCGCTATTATCTTTTCTTGCGGTAAAAATGGTCGTCCGGATGGTAATAATGATATAGATGGTATCATTAATTCTGAGGCGTTATGTTCTAATCCTTTTCTCAATGGAGTTACCCCGACTTGGGATAATAATCCTAAAAATAATTATGTTCAGGATAGCTATGTAGAAGATCAATTTGATGACATACTGGTTTGGTTACCTAAAAATATTTTAATTGCTCGATTAACTACTGCCGGTAAATGGCCACCTTTCCCTATTTATTAATTTAATTGAATTATTAAATCAGTGCCTAGAGTTCTTCATCTTGGCAAGTTTTTCCCACCTTTTGCCGGTGGAATTGAAAATTTCCTCGCTGATCTGATGCCAGCTCAGCTGCAACAAGGCGATACCGTAGCAGCATTAGTTCATGACCACCAGCGGCAGTGGTCACGTTTTTTGCCATGACGACCGCAGAGGCTTGGAACAATCTCAATATTTATCGAGTCCCAACTTACGGTCGCTTACTTTATGCTCCAATCAGTCCTCAGTTTCCCGTTTGGTTTAATCAAGTGTTGAGTCAGTTTCAGCCACAATTACTCCATTTGCATTTACCCAATACCTCTGCCTTGGTTGCGCTGGGATTACCGCGCGCGAAACGCTTGCCTTGGATTGTTCATTGGCATGCTGATGTTGCTTCAGTGTTAAATTCTAAATTATCAATTGCTTATCATGCTTATCGTCCTTTAGAACAACGCGTACTTGCCCATGCTCAGGCTATTATAGTCACTTCAGAACCCTATTTAGTTTCTAGCATCCCGCTACGTCCTTGGCTAGATAAATGTCAAATTATTCCGCTGGGAATTGCGTTATCGCGGTTACCGGAACCATCTGAGCAAATTCAACGCTGGGCAGAACAACAATGGAGAGACTCGGTAGTTAAAATCTTAACGGTGGGACGCCTCACTTATTATAAAGGTCATGAAATATTAATACGGGCAATGAAGCAAGTAAAAGGTGCACATTTACTCATTATTGGTCAAGGAGAACAACAACGATACCTACAAACCTTGATTACCCAACAGAATCTAGCCAACCAAGTTAAATTATGGGGTTATTGTACCGATACTGAACTGAATGCGTTATTAGCAACTTGTGATTATTTTTGCTTACCTTCTCTAGAACGCACCGAAGCATTTGGAGTGGTTCTATTAGAAGCCATGCGTTATGGCAAAGCTATCGTCGCCAGCGCGATTTCAGGATCGGGAGTCACTTGGGTCGTAGTAAATAACCAGACCGGTTTGCTCGTACCACCTCAAGATGAGAGAGCATTGGCTCAAGCCTTACAACAATTGATTGATAATCCTCAATGGCGTATTATTCTGGGCAAAGTTGGACAACAACGGTTTGAACAACTCTTTAATATTCAAAACATTGCTGAAAAAATTTCCGTTTTATATCAGCAAGTCTTAACTTCAGTGAATACCACCGGTTAAACGCTACATCCCTTAAGTCCCCGATTTCATTTTAAACCGTTAAACCGCTAGGGATCGGCTAGCCGTGTTATGTAAATTTTTCTGAACTATTGATTATTTAAATAGAAGTGATAGTTTTAATCCAGAATCTTACCCTCCTCCTTCCGGTAGGATGGAACACAATAGCAATGGGATAAGCATTTCTGCTTATAGGCTTTTCTTACTTAAAACCATTCAGGAACTCAGTCACGGTGAATTTAACTAAAAATTCCAATCAAGAACATCATAATTTAGTTGGTCTCATTCTCGGTACCATTGGAATCGTTTATGGTGATATTGGCACTAGTCCACTTTACACCATGAGAGAAGTATTTGGCGGTTCACATTCAGTGCCGCTGATTCCAGCTAACATACTGGGAGTTCTCTCGCTAGTACTTTGGGCATTAATTATCGTTGTTTCTATCAAATATGTTGTTTTTATCATGCGGGCGGATAATCAAGGAGAAGGCGGTATTATGGCAATGTTAGCATTATTACAACGTGCTACGACTGAATCACCTCGACTGGGTTTATTTTTGACCGTACTGGGTATTTTTGGCGCTGCTTTGTTTTACGGTGATGGTATGATTACACCAGCGATTTCAGTATTATCGGCTGTAGAAGGATTGAAAGTAGCCGCACCATCTTTAGGTCCAGTGATTGTTCCCGTTTCTTTGATCATATTAGTGGCGTTGTTTAGCTTCCAAAGTAAAGGTACAGCCAGTGTAGGTAATTTATTTGGCCCCGTTATGGTAATTTGGTTTACTACCCTCGCCTTACTGGGCATACTCAGCATTATTCAATCACCAGCGGTGTTACAAGCACTCAATCCATTCTATGCGCTTAATTTTTTCATGATTAATAAATCAGAGGGGTTTTTAGCGTTAGGAGCAGTGGTATTAGCCGTTACTGGTGCTGAGGCATTGTATGCCGATATGGGACACTTTGGTAAATATCCCATTCGGTTAAGTTGGTTTTTATTAGTACTACCCGCTTTATTACTTAATTACTTTGGCCAAGGTGCTTTATTACTCCGTGATCCGCAAAGTGTACAAAATCCTTTTTATCTATTGGCTCCCCCTTGGGCCATTTACCCCATGATATTTTTGGCCACAGCGGCTACTATCATTGCTTCTCAAGCCGTTATTTCAGGTGCTTTTTCAGTTACTCGCCAAGCTATTCAGTTGGGCTACTTGCCACGCATGGAAATTCGCCATACCTCTTCACAAGAAATTGGCCAAATTTATATTCCATTTATTAATTGGACCTTGCTTTTAGGCATTATTGCCTTAGTATTAGGGTTTCAATCTTCTAGTCAATTGGCCTCTGCATATGGAATTGCAGTGACTGGAACAATGGTCATTGATACTATTTTGGGGTTTGTGGTAGTCCAGCGATTGTGGCGGTGGAATTCCCTCTTAATCACTCTTGGGTTAGTCGTCTTTTTAACGGTTGATCTCGCTTTCTTTAGTGCTAATTCATTTAAAATCATTCATGGTGGTTGGTTTCCTTTAGTGATAGGTCTGATCGTATTCACCTTATTAGCGACTTGGAAGAAAGGTCGCAACCTGTTGCGAGAACGGCTACAAGCAGAAGCTATTGTTTTAGAGCCATTTTTATCTAATCTAGACAGTGATTATTTATTACGTGTGCCTGGTACCGCAGTCTTTTTGAATGCTCATACCCATATGGTTCCTCATGCTTTACTCCATAATTTAGCTCATAATAAAGTTCTTCACGAACGAGTGATTTTTTTAACGGTGATGATTGAAGAGATCCCCTTTGTACCGGTTCAAAATCGGATTGAAATGAACAATTTAGATGAAAATTTCTTTCGCATTATCATTCATTATGGCTTCAAAGAAGAACCGAGTATTCCTAAAGCATTGAGTTTATGGTCAACCTACAATCATCATCCTTTTAATATGTTGGAGACCTCATTCTTTTTAAATCGAGAAACATTGGTACCGACTAGCCTAGAAAAAATGCCTTTATGGCAAAAAAAACTTTTTGTTTGGATGTCACGGAATGCTCAAAGTGCTATGCGGTTTTTCAGAATTCCAACTAATCGAGTCATCGAATTGGGATCACAAGTTGAACTTTAAACTTTGGGAACGTCTAAATGGTCAACTGTGTTTGAAAACGCGAATGGAACAGCTGTTATCAAGCGATGCGATTATCAAAGCGACGGAAAACTGCGAGTCGTAGCAGCGGAGTTAGAAAAGGCACGCCATAATAAGTCGACTCAATGGCACTGTTGGCGGTTGAAATCGCTCGAACAAAAACTATGACTATTTTCTGGGTTTAGGTTGGTTATTTTGAAAGTCAGTTATTTTTAATCAACCGACTCTGATTGAAATCAATCGGCAACATTTCAATTTGGCCAGAGGTGGAGTTGAACCACCGACACGAGGATTTTCAGTCCACTGCTCTACCACCTGAGCTATCTGGCCTAATTAATTAAGCGAACATTATATTATTTACCCGAAATAGAGTCAATTCTCTTTTTAGTTTAATCCGGGCCAACGCATTAAAACCGGCATAAAAGCAACAAGTGAGAGATATTTTAGTTGAAGTTCTCAATCTAATCGGCGGATCTTCTATGCCCACAAGTATTTAGTCAGGTCATATTGATACTGCCATCAAAACAACCTTTAATCCAGTTAATCTGGTTTATTACCGTTCTCGTAAAGCTTGTTCCTGCGCTTTTTTAATGGGTTTAAGTAAATAATCCAATAGCGTTTTTTTACCGGTTAAAATGTCGATATTAACCGTCATCCCACTCATGATCGGGAGTGGTTTGGCTTTTGTTCCTAAATAATTTCGTTCAGTACGCAATCGAATGAGAAAAAACGATTCACCACGTTCATTGGTAATCGTATCCGCACTAATGTGTTCAAGCGAGGCGCGTAAACCACCAAAAATGGAAAAATCATACGCGGTAAATTTCACCATCGCACTTTGTCCAGGGTGTAAGAACGCAATGTCTGATGGTCGAATTTGCGCTTCAATTAGTAACTTATCTTCTGAAGGTACAATTTCTACCAAGTCCATCCCCGGTTGCACCACACCACCAATCGTGGTTATTTTTAATCTTTTCACGGTACCTTTCACTGGAGAACGAACTGCTGTACGAACGACGCGATCTTCTAGAGCACGCTTCGATTCCGTTAACCGGGATGATTCGGCTTTAATTTCATTGAGATCGCTGAGTGCTTTGGTACGAAAACTCACTTGCAGTTCTTCGATCTTACGCTCGGCTTCAGTAACGGCAGCTTCAGCACGAGGGATACGCAGACGAGTTCCTTCCAAATCGGCTTTAATTGAACTCGCTTCACGTTGCAAACGCAATAGCTCAACTTCTGACATCACCCCCTTCTTAACTAAAGGTTCAGTAATATTCAATTCTTTTTGTGCCAATTTATAACTCTGTTGTAATTGTTGTTGTCTTGATGATAGCTCTTTGATTTCTTGTTTCTTTTGATTTATCTGTTGTTCTAAGACTTCAACCTGACTTTGTAATTCCTGTTCTCTTGAACGCGCTAAAGCTTGTTCATTTAGAAAAGGTTCCTTTTGGGCTGAGGTCAGATTTTGAGGAAGTTTAAAAGGTTTTCCTTGAGATTCTGCTGTTAAACGCACAATTTTAGCTTGTAAAGTAGCAGAGGTGACTTGACTTTCACGATAAGAGGAGGCAAAACGAGTATCATCGATGCGGAGTAGAACTTGACCGGTGTTAACTTGATCACCTTCCTTGACTAAAATCTCAGAGACAATGCCACCCTCTAGATTTTGTACTACTTGAACATGACGAGAAGGAATAACTCTACCGCTACCCCGAGTGACTTCATCTAACGTAGAGTAATTAGCCCATATCACTGCCGTAGTAAAAAAACAGACGGTTGTCCATAAAATAACATGACTCAATGGATGAGCCTCTTTTGCCAACAATTGTTGATATTCTCGCATATAACGATCTGAGCTTCATGAATAACTCGTTTATCCCACCAGCGGCTTGGGAGTACTTAACCAATAACCCTGTACATAATCGACTTGAATTTGTTCTAATTGTTCAAATAATTCCTCAGTTTCTACACTTTGAGCGATGGTTTTTAAGTTCATTAAATGAGCAATTTCATTAATAGCTTTCACTGCAGCTTGTTGAACAATATCTTGAGTCATCGCTTTTACAAAAGCACCATCGATTTTTAAGAATTCTATTGGTAACATTTTTAAGAGGGTAACCGAACCGATTCCTGAACCAAAATTACTCAGCGCAAAGCGACAACCGAGTGGTTTCAAAGTTGTTATAAAATGAAGGACACCACTTAAATTCGTTAAAGCGGTGGTTTCTGAAATTTCAAAGCAAAGTTTATCTGCCGGAATTTCGGCATCAGCAATTAATTGCAATACGGCCACTGAAAAATTCTGCTCACCTAATGATTGACCGGAAATATTCAACATAGCTACTTCTAATTGTTCCAAGTGCTCAGGGTGACATTTAAGCCAAATCAATAGGTGACGTATCACCCATAAATCGAGAGAAGACATTAAATTATAGCGAGTAGCCACTGATAAAAAAGCACCTAAAGGAACTAATTGACCTTGAGCATCTTTCATTCGTAATAACACTTCGTAGCGATAATTAGTTGGAGAAAGGCTAGCTGATACCATCGATACAATCGATTGGTGAAACAAACAGAAACCGGCTTCTTGATCTAAATTATCATTAATCAAATTAACCCATTGAATATTTTGATCAGTCGGTTGTTGCGTTTGCTCTTCTTGATAAAGATGCACCTGATTGCGACCAGTATTTTTAGCAACATAACAAGCCGCATCAGCCATAGCTAAGGCACTCTTTAGATTGAGTACTTGATTGGATAATGGTACTAAGCCAATGCTGATACCTAAGGTGAAAATACTTTTTTCTATTTGGGCATTTTTCCAAAAAAATCGGTAATTTTCAATTTGTTCACATAGGCTATTAGCGAGTTCAATTGCCGAGGTTAACGAACAGTTTTCGAGTAATAATCCAAATTCATCACCACCTAGTCGTGCTAATATTGCTGGCGCACCGGCAGTCAGTGTATTCACTTTATTTTGTAATATTAAGGCAACATCTTTTAGTAATTGATCGCCGGCTTCATGTCCACAAGTATCATTTACAATCTTGAATTTATCTAAATCCATGTATAACAAGGCGTGTTCACCACGAGCATCACGCGCTTGGCGTAAAACTCGATTGAGTTGGGTTTTAAATTCAAGCAAATTCCACAAACCCGTCAAAGCATCATGTTTAGCTCTGTAGGTCAATTCTTGAGTCATTTTGCGATTTTCAGTGACATCATGAACCACTAAGACGACACCAATAAGATTACCATCACGATCTCTAATAGGTGCTGCTGAATCTTCTATCGCAAAATGCTGGTTATGGTGACGATGAACTAATACGGTATGATAAGATAACTCCACCATTTGACCTTGTTGTAAACATTGCTGGATAGGAAATTCTATGGGTTGCTGGGTATTTTCATCTTTAAGCGAATAGATTTGGTTTAAGGGCAAACCATAGGCTTCTTCGGTAGTCCAACCCGTTAGCTTTTCCGCTACAGAATTTAAAAACTCGACCTCACCTTTGGCATTAGTAGTGATTACGCCATCACAAATGGCTGCCAGGGTAACTTGGGCTTTTTCTTTTTCATCAAAAAGGGCTTCTTCTGCTTGCTTAGCTTGTAAAATATAATGAATACGATTACGCAATACATCTAGGTTAATGGGCTTAGTCACATAATCAGTGGCACCAGCAGCATAAGCGCGATCAACCCACTTGCCTTCAACAAAAGCGGTAACCATGATAATTGGTAGATTTTTTGCCTGCGGATAGGCCTTAATTCGAGTACAAGCTTCTACCCCATCCAGTACTGGCATATCCGCATCCATTAAAATTAAATCGGGTTGAAATTGAAGAAAAAATTCTATCGCTTGTTGACCATTTTCTGCTAATTGAACGAGGTAGCCATAGCGTTGTAAAACTTGCTCTAACAATTGGCGGATGAGCGGTGCATCATCAACGACTAAAATCCGAGTTACCTTATTAATCGTCATGGCTTACCGGAGTCAAAATCAGGGTCAATTGCGCTAATTCCGTTTCGAGAGCAGCTAAATAAGTAACTAGCGTTGCTAAATTATTTTGTTGCGCCAAAGATTCAACTCTTTCACACAATTTACCTAAACGAATTGCCCCAATTTGCAAACTTTCCCCCCTAAACCGGTGTGCTTTGCGTCGTATATTTTCATTGTCATGACTCACTAGACTATCCCGCAAAGCTTGAATTTGCAAAGGTGCTTGTTGTAAAAATTGTTGAACCAGTAACAATGTCATTTCATGACCCATAATTCCCTCTAAATGTTTTAGATGATGGTGATCAAATGAAGGAATGGCAAGAAACTCATTGTGCTCTGGATTGGTATCTTTTTCTGCTGACATAATAACTTAGTCGTTTAACTGTGCATCTAAAATAAATGCCAGCGTCAATATAAAAAATGAGGTATACATCTTGAATTTAATTCAGTTATTTAATTAGAGTAGTTTTTTAGCCAAATAGCACTATACCGAACTAACCCTAGGAAAATCCATATTTAAACAAAATTTTACCATTTAGTGAATAACTCTGAGTAGAGATATTTAATAATGAGGTAAGTTACCTTTGATATCAGTAAGCAAAATCGAGTGTGTTATCAAACTTTAATATCTAGTTTTGAATAGGGTATCTCAATTTTTTCCGCTAAATCGGCTCGATAAGAATTACCGCTTTGCTTATAATTGCTTGCTCACCTTATTTAACTATAATAAAATTTAAAAAATAGTCCATAATGGAAAAATACTGATTTTAAATCACTACCTGATTTTGTCTATGCAATGAAGAATATTTTATTTATTTTAATTTTATTTATTTTGCCCAGTTATCTCGTTTACGCGGTAGATAAAAATTCCCTCACTTTTACCAATTCTAGTCAAGAAAGTCGCTACCAAAACCTGACAACCGAACTGCGTTGTGTGGTTTGTCAAAATCAATCCGTTGCTGATTCGAATGCCGAATTGGCTCAAGATATCCGCGATTTGGTTCGCAATATGATTATTCAAGGTCAATCAGATGAAGAAATTACCCGTTTTCTGGTAGAACGTTATGGTGATTTTGTTTTATATAATCCCCCCGTTAAAGCTAAAACTTATTTGCTTTGGTTAGGACCGGGTATACTCCTATTCATTGGCTTAATTGGATTAGGATATTTTATCTACCGTCATGCACAAACGACAGCAATCCCGCCAGCATTAACCACCACAGAACAACAAAAAATCAAACAATTATTAGGTGAATAACAACATATGATTTTAGAATTCTGGCTCATAGCAACTGGGCTAATCGTACTAGCGTTGACTTTTGTTATCCCGCCATTGTTGAGGAAGAATTTACCACTCACTGAAATTGATCGTAATACCATCAATATTGCTATTTATAAAGAACGTCTGGTTGAATTAACTCAAGAAAATTTGCCCGTAGAACAATATACTCAAGCAAAACAAGAATTAGATAAAACCTTGTTACAAGAGTACCAAGATAGTCGTCCGCTTGCTCAACAATCACGAGCGATTTGGACAGCTATTATTGTAGCGATAAGTATTCCAGCTTTAGCGGTTGGTGGCTATTGGAAATTAGGTGCACCCCAACTTTTGGTGGCAGAAACTCCCGTAACCAACCTAACCCATCCAGAAGAGGGACATTTACCTGACAATTTTGATGACATGGTGAATAAATTAGCGGCTCGCCTGCAACAACAACCCGATGATGCTAAAGGCTGGTATATGTTAGCACGTTCTTATAGCGCGCTAAAACGTTATCAAGAAGCTGCTCAAGCCTATAATCAAATTCTAACACGAGTAGGAGAAAAAGATCCCCAATTACTTACTGATTTTGCCGAAGCTTTAGCGCTCGCCAATGAAGGCAAATTAACTGGGCAACCCACCATTTATTAACTGCTGCTTTGGCATTAGACCCGAATCATCAACAAGCACTTTGGTTAGCTGGTTTTGCCGCTGCTCAAAAACAAGATTACTTAGTTGCTATTAATTATTGGCAGCGTTTTTTAAATCAATTACCGGCGGATGACGTAGAAGCTCGACAAGCTTTAGAAAAACAAATTGCTGATGCCCGTCAGTTAGCGCAAATTCAAGACGAAGAATCAACGCCTTCAACCACCACTACGCTAACAGCAACCCTATCTTCTAGTTCTACTTCAGCCACTCAGATTAAAGTTAAAGTTCGTTTAGATCCCACTTTACAGGCGAAAGTAAAACCAACTGATACCGTATTTATCTATGCACGTGCTAGCCAAGGTCCACCGATGCCTTTAGCTATCGTGAAAAAATCGGCGAGTGAGTTACCCACGCAAGTTACTTTAGACGATAGCATGGCTATGGTACCAACAATGAAATTATCGAATTTCCAAGAAATTACTTTGCTAGCCCGCATTTCTTCTAGCGGTCTAGCTACTCCTCAACCGGGTGATTTGCAAGGACAAGTAAATCCGGTAAAGTTAGCAACTCAAAATAAGGTTGAAATTGTAATCAATGAAATTGTTCCTGAAAACAATTAATTAATCAATAGCGACTACTTAGGGTTGAACTGAGCGGGGTTATCATGGATTTCGCTAGTTTTTCCCAAGCCCAAAATGCGGGTATTCTTTCTTACAAAAAAATTACGCTAAACGGTATGTAGCAACTGGACCGGTTCGGTTTAAAATAATCCGATTCATTTCTGGAACGTGATACAAGTTGATTTTATTTCGTTCAAAGGCGGTCAACGATGTCAAGCCATTCCAATCATTTTATCGGAGAACTCATCTATGTTGAAATTTAGCAGATTACTTGCCACCCTAGGGTTACTCATCTCATGGGGGCTTCTTCCATTGCAGACCTTAGCGGCGGAATTACCGGAATTAGGCACTCATGGTGTTGATATTGAAGGACAACCCATTAAAACGACAGCAACCTTTCACGGTGGGTTTACAATTGAAGCAAGCATTTTTCGTCGGGATGGTAGCATTAACGCTGTCAATCCCGTTAAAATCCAAGGTGAAATTAAAGTTGACTCGAGTCATGTGGGCAAAATGGCTGATCTCGTGGTTTATGCTCATTATTCTACTCTAGATGCTCCCAATAATATCACCCAACTGATGTTAGCAGTAGACCGGAACATATTATCCTGGAATGCTGATGTGACTAGCCTAGTCCCTTTTGTAAAACTAATCCCATTACAATCTAGCCATTCGCTCGAAATTTACAATGGATTTTTGCCAGAAAGCCAAGTACAAGTTTACTTTGGGTATTTGCTTGAAGACGGCATGTTGATAACTAACCAATTGCCAATTGATATAGTCGCAGAGACTATACCGGCAGCCGTCAATACCAAAGCGGTAGCAACAGCCCAACCGCCGGTTCGGATAGACGTTACTCCGTTGCTTACTGAAGAAAGTGATGGTCGTCTCGTAGGACAGTATGCGTTGCGCTGGCTTAATGGTCAGAGTCTCAAGGTCGGCTTTGATTTTGATGGTGCCAATTTTGACAATCCACCAGCGGTATGTCAAAACATGGAAAGAAATGCCTGCGAGAATGTGGTAGCTGATGCGGTTATCAAAACTGCCAGTGCGTGGAGTCAATATGGCAATATTTATTTTAGAAGAACTTCTTGGGATGAAGCGGATATACGGATACGTTTCCGTGAAAAGGGTTCATACTCGGTTGTGGGTACGGATGCTCAAGAAAGATCTCAACATGAAGAAACCATGAACTTAGCATTCAGTTTTCTAAATTCTCCTGAAAATTTTAGAGGAACTGTACTCCACGAATTCGGTCATGCGATTGGTTTACGGCATGAACATAACAGTCCCAATGTAGCTTACCATTGGAATGAAGCACAGATTATTGCCGAACTGGCAAAATGGGGATGGGATGAACCAAAAGTACGCTCTAATGTTATAGATAGCTTACTCAAAGGTAATTCAATCAGTGCTTTTTTCGTCACTGAATTTGATCCCAATTCCATCATGATTTATTACCTACCCAAAACTTGGGTTTCAGCGGAAGATTTAGCGGATCCACAAAAATGTCCAGATGCGGACACTGAATACTACTGCGTAGCCCCTAAAACTGACCTTTCTACCCAGGATAAAGCGGGAATTGCCGGTTTTTATCCACAAGGATCATTAGGAAACAGTTGTTCTTATACCTATAACCCCAGTAATTACCGCCCTGGTACTTCTTTATGGGATGGGCATAACGGCTATATTGCGTTTAATAATCCAACTTTTTCCACGGTCACGGTGAAACTCTATCATCCCGATCTACCGCAATGGACTTGGGGTACCTGGATTATTCCAGCTCGCACTGATAGTTGGCTCTATGATAACGATCAAGGATTAAGATTGAGTATGGATTGGGGAATCCAAGTCAACGATTCACCCATTTGTATCCTGAAAGTAGTTTCCAATTGGGATTTTGACGGCAATTATTTTCAGACATCTACCATGCGGATACCGGGTAGGTAATTTAACAACAAATAGACCTTTGCAGACTCAATCCTGCCAAAGGTCTGCTAATTGAGAGGATATTTTCTATGCGTATCAAATTATTCATCTGTTGTTACCTGCTTACCTTTCCTACTTTTGCTATCTACGACTTAGCCAGTATCAATATCACTCCCAGTCCTCAAGGTACCTCGTTTTGTTTTCTTTTAGATACGGCTAAAACCAAGATGTACCTCGCCTCAACGGTAGATGATAAAGATTTTCTCTTCCTCTCACCTACCACGACCGGAATAATCGAATTCACACCCTGGCAACCCCCAGCGGAACCGCCGGTGTTCTTGGAGAGAAAAATCCGCCCGAATTGTTTCGGTCCTTTTACAACCGATACCTTGCAAGGCATCAAGCTTTATGCTGGCGTAGGCAATTCTTTTAGTGAAATCATCGAACAGCAGCAATATCTAAAAATTTTTGCCAACCAACCCCCGTTAACTGGAGAAAAAAAGGCTTGGACCGTCATGGTTTATCAGGTGGGATCAACTTTAGAGCGAGTGGCCACCAACACACCGGGAAATGCTAGTAAGGATATTTTAGAAATGTTAGCTGGAATGCAATTTCCCGCAAACCGTAATATCAATGTAGTGGTAACGACCGGGGGTTCCAGTCGTGCGGGGTGGAAAACAGTCAAACGTTCATTGGTTCGTGATGGACAATGGTATGTGTTAGAAGATTTAGGTGAACAATTGATGGGTGATCCGCAAACTTTAAGCGATTTTGTCTTGTGGGCTAAAGATAGATTTCCAGCTTACCAAAATGTACTCATTTTATGGAATCACGGTGGTGGCACCCAAGGTTTTGGCCAAGATACTTCCCAAAATGCCAATGAAGCCATGATGAGTTTGACACAATTGCATCAAGCCTTTCAAACCATTCGCACTGAGTTTGGTAAGCCGCTAGACCTCGTTATTTACGATGCCTGCGTCATGGCAACCATCGAAGTAGCAGAAATTACGGCTACGGTAGCTAACGCGATGGCTGGATCAGTGGAAATAGAACCGGCACATGGGATAGATTACACTCATTTACTCTATCAACTCAGCACAACTTTGCCCACCGATGGAATTGTTGCCGGTCAGATAGCTAAAGCAGGCTATATCCAACAGAGTAAAGCGGTAAAAACTTTCAACACTACTCAAATTACATACAGCGTGCTTGACCTCACCCAGTTGTCCACATTTAGCGAGGCTTTCAGTCAGTTTGCCGAGGAACTGGGCAATAAATTCCAGGAAGAAGGGTTCCTCAGTTATGAAGCATTGAGTCAAGGTATCATTCGGGTACCTGGCTACCCCATCAAAACTACCGGCAAATTATTGCGTTCATTAGACGAACAGCAAAATATTCGTATTGATCTTTACAATTTTCTGCAAACCATTTCTCTACAGTTTCCAACATTAAAATCTTACACTGAAAAATTGCAAGCGAACCTTCATCGGCTGGTGGTAGATTATGAAACCAACGATCCAGTCAAAGCCATTAATCCAGAAGCCGGACGGATCAGCATCGATATTGGTAGCGAGAAATCATATCTATCGGTATTACCAACAGCTTATACGCAACTGAACCAAGCGTTAGACTATTATAACCAGCGGCGCCAAGCCGATACCTTTGAACCCAATGGCGAATTTGTTTGTCCTAGTGGCTTTATCTGCGCTGCTGCTAGATGGTTAGAATTACCAGCCAATGAGGTAATCAATATCGACGGTTATTACGGTCAGCAAACTGAACCAGGAATGGCTGTTTACTTAATTAAATCGCTCTATCGCTATCAACCGCTAGAACAAACGCTAACCATTGGGGTCAATGGTCAAGAAGCTTGCCAATATCAACTCTGCGTCAGTGAAACCGAATGCAGCGACCTCACTGTGACTGAAAGTCAGGGATTATGGTTGGCCGAAGTGTTATACAACGACATGCCAGCCATTCTCACCCTTTGTCCAGATGAAGAAGCGGCGAATTGGCAAGCTTGTAGTGTCTTACCCCAGCAATCCAATCTTTGGGGACGCGATGAACCACTATCTGCTGGTGGTACTATTAAACCCAATGTACTCCACCTACAAGAGGGCCAACTGAGTTTACAGCCAAGTCGTGCATTGGTAGTCGGTGAGACTATGCCCGTGATTAAATCAAGATGTAATGCAGAAAAAGCCGTCATCACCGTGAATTATTTTGGTAACAACCGCCAACAGCAGTTTGAACAACTCTGTAATCAAGGTGATTGTGTGTGCCAAGCCAACGATGAAGATGAAAGTTGCCGTTCAACCAATTTTCAGTTTAAAGCCGGAGTGCGTCTTAATGTTTTTTAAATAATCTGTTACGAGTCTAAAATCGGTTAAAGACTTTATATCCTAGAGGAAGATTCAGATGACCCAACTTATCATTGATTCTGAACAACTGGACCAATTGATTGTGCAGCGGCTTCCCACGCTCATCCAACAAAACGCACAAATTCAAAAACTGGTCTTAGATTTAGCACAGCAAAACTTTGCCGACCGTCATGAAACTGACGACCGATTCTACCAACTGCTACGTGAATTAAGACACGATAGAGAAGAGCAAAGCCGTAAATGGCAGGAATATACTCAAGAACAAAACCGCAAATGGGAAGATGCCAAACGTGAATTTGAGAGAATGCACGAAGCAATTATGGCTATCGCCAAGAAGTATGACCGCAGTATTACTGCTATCGGTGCGCGTTGGGGAATTAAATCCGAAAGTTCTTTCCGCAATGCGTTAGTGGGTATTTTGGAACAAAGTTTTGGGGTGCAGGTGCTCAATATTAATGATTATGATGATGAAGGAGTGGTATTTGGGCGACCCGACCAAATTGAGTTGGATGTAATTATCAAAAATGGTCTGTTAATCATTTGCGAAATTAAATCTTCCATAGATAAAGCCGGAATGTATAGTTTTGAACGTAAGGTCCGTTTTTACGAGAAGAAGCACCAGCGACCAGTCACGCGCATGTTGGTGATTTCACCGATGGTTGATGCTAAAGCCGAGCAAGTCGCTACCAAGCTGGGAATTGAAGTTTATAGCGATTCGATGGAAGTGAAGGAGTTGTAATTGAGGTAATTTTAACTTAATACTCAGAATCAGATGAAAGTAGAGTAAGCGTTGTCTCACTGCCATTAAGTTAAGCGTAGTTTTCCCCCGCCTTACCAAGGAGGGGGTGAGGGGGGTGGTAATTAACGAGTTGAATAAGATTAAACTTTTTTCATACC
>JAAUSR010000040.1 GCA_012032555.1 Thioploca sp. | reverse complement strand
GATACAGCAGTTAAAGAATCCTACTGTAACATGGTTCTTGCGTAAGTCCTGTAATTAATAACTAACCATGATAGTTAAATTAAATTGAGGGACGTAAGCATTAAGTATTAACGTCCCGGGAGTTTTTTAACTCTGTTTTTTCGTTCTAGTTATGGCGAGATCGTAAAACTGCAATAGTTGCTCATCTTCGTACAAAATCGGCTCTGGAATTTTCTTCGCTACGGCTATAATAGTTTGGTAATCTTTTTGTACCCAAGCCATTTTGAAACCGGCTCGTAGCACTTCTAGGCGAAATAGTTTTAATTTTTTAACGCTAGGTTGACAATAGTGTTTAAATTCACGCAGTAGGTGATTTTCACGGATTTTTTCTAAATCGTGATTTTTTTGCGGATCGGGAACATACCAACGTTCAGTAGCTGTTTGTTGTAAATTCGGATTATCTGGAGCTAAATGACGACAGGCTTCAAATTGGTTGGATAAATAATGTTGAATTGGTTCTGGGACTGGACCATGACCATCGTATTTTAAAAAATTAATTTCTAATAAGGTTTCCAATTCCAGAACCGGTTCGTGTTTTTTCCAGCCAGCGCCTAATAATTGAGTAAATTGCGGATGAATTTCTTGGTAAGTCGCTGGCTGTTGGGTGAGGAAATGTTGTAACCAATTAATAGCACTGCGTTCATCACACACAAATAATTCTAATTGCGAATGTTGTTTAACTTGTTGTTTCTTTTGCTGGTAGCTTTCAAATTGTTCTGGTAAAAATATCATGCCATCACTTTCCAAAAAATGTTCACGTAATTGGATTTGAAAAGTTTGACTGGAAAAAGGGATGGAATAACCCTGATTCATTAAATAAGCCACGGTGCGATCATAAAGAATACGCGGATCACGTTCGGTAATAAATTCGAGAGTACCGTCTTTGATTTTAGTTAGGCTCACTTGTTTTAAATGATGACGGACAAATTCCCACACACCGGTTTCTAGCTGTGCTGCTGTTGTCGCGATTGCGGCTAATTGGTTATCGGGTTTGTAAGCGGAGATAATCAGATCTTGTCTCACGGCGGTGGTGGTAGTAACGGCTTTAAAACTACCTTGTTTTTTGTCTAAGGCGGACACATTGGCAATAATAAAACCAACCTGTTGCAAAGCTGATTGTAAGACATTCCAAACTTTAGCTTGAGTATTAGAAAATTCAATAGTTATCCATCTTCCCGGCTTGAGAACACGAAAAGCTTCTTGAAAACAAGCCGCCATTAAACGCCGGTAATCGTTTAAATCTTTACCTTGCGCTTTATTTACAATGGCCTCCATTGAATTGTGCGTGAATACTTGTAACCAACCTTCCCATAAGAAATTCAATTCTGAGTACATCAAATTAGAACCAAAGGGTGGATCTAAAAAAATATAATCAATGGAATTATCTGCAATATTAATAGCATGAGCAGAGGATGCTGAGATGATGACTTGCTGAGAATACCGGCTTAAACCACTAAAGGCATTTTTGATACTTTTAATACGATCTTCAATTTGTTCAATAATCGAGGTTTCGATGGGTAGGGATGAAACATATAAAGTTCCCTTTAAATAACCCGCATTCCAACCACCACCACCGAGACAAAAATATTTTAAATGAATTCGATTCATTTTGGTGGAACGATTAACAATCCCGCTTAAAATAAATAAAGCACGTGGATATCGTTTAACTTTATCATGAAAACAAGCTAAGGTTTGCAAATTACGCGGTGTATAAAAATGATGTAAATGGGTAATCCCATGCGATTCCATTGGTTGACGAGTATTGTACCCACTTGGTAATGGCGCGGTTGGAAACCAATAAGTCGTTTCAGTTTGCGCGATTTTGTCTAGTAAAGCCAAGTCAAAAATATCTGGGGTTTTTTGAAAGCGGGTATTGCCTACTGAATAATAGATGAGAACGGGGATTTGTTTCGCTTGCTTTAGTGTTTGTTGAAGGGCTTTATCAAATTGAGTTAACCAAACACGTTCTAAACGAGGCTTATTTAATAAGGCGTCACAATGAGGACAAGAAAAGGTCGTTTTAATTTGCCCGATGGTTTGATCAACGGCGACTTGCCAAAATATCAGTTCACCAGTACATTCGGGACAACTAAATACATCGGACCATAAAGTATAGTGAACTCGTCCCAACTGGATCCAGGCGGGACAAGCTTGCTCACCTAAAACTACCGCTTGGATTTCCTCAGTGTGTGCCGAAATTTCTTGCGTACAAGCATGTAAAGTTTGATACATCCAGCCACATTCAGTTTCGACTATTTGTAATAACCGCTTGGCTTCCTGTTCAAATTGAATGCTATTCAATGGAGTATTGTAGTTGTAAGCAATAAAAGTTGCTGCCGGGGAGAGATCATTTAAAATAACTCGTCGTGTTCCTAAACGAGAATACGGTTGCCAAATTCGATTACCCACGGGATCTGCTTGCACCGATTCAATGGTTCCATCCGTTAAAACCCGATAACCTAATTCCTCAACGGCTCTCCTATCACCACAGAGTTGGGCAGCTACGCCGGTCATCCCAGTCCCACAAAAACCATCCAACACCACATCACCAGGTTGGGTGTAGTGTAAAATATAACGCATAATAGCTTTATGAGGCACTTTGGTATGGTAAGAATGGGCGTTATAAATCGGATCATTTTTACCTTCACGCACATCAGCGGTAAAGGGTTCACGATGGTAATTTGCTACTGGTGTAGCGGGTTCTTCATTGAGAAAATCAGCTAACCACGGATTGGGGCAAGCGGTATAATAAGGTGGGTCAGATAAGGCCAAAATGGCTTCCGAGGTTGCTTGCGGAAAACCGACTTGATTTCTAAATTCCGGATTAGTTAACTGGTCTCTGAGTTTTTCTACAAAATAAGCACGCCGCAATTGGTCATTTTCAAAAATAAGACCTAAACATTTTACCGGCGAGGTGGGTTCAGCGGCTATCGGTAAGTGAGGCGTTGAGTATTTCATTCAATTAAACTGCTACGGTGGCTTTAATATGTTGATGTGCCCGATAATTAACAATTTCAAAATCTGCAAATTGATAATCAAACAATGAATTCGGTTGACGTTTAATGATCAAACTCGGTAAAGGGTAAGGCGTTCTAGTCAATTGCAGTTTAACGGATTCTAAATGATTCAAATAAATGTGTACATCACCACCGGTCCATACCAATTCACCAACGGCTAATTGACATTGTTGAGCAATTAGATGCGTTAATAACGCATAACTGGCTATGTTAAAGGGTACACCAATAAATAAATCTGCCGAACGCTGAATTACTAAGCAAGATAATCGACCTTGAGCAACATAAAATTGAAATAATAAATGACAAGGTGGCAAAGCCATTTTATCGATATCTTCCACATTCCAAGCAGAAACAATTAATCGCCGGGAATCAGGATTATGATTAATTTGAGTAATGATCTCACTGAGTTGATCAATCGATTGACCACTTCGAGTGGGCCAAGATCGCCATTGATAACCGTAAATTGGCCCTAATTCCCCTTGTTCATTTGCCCAGGCATCCCAAATATGGACATGATGTTCCACCAAGAATTTGATGTTGGTTTCGCCTTTCAAAAACCAGAGTAGTTCATAAATAATACTACGAACATGCAATCTCTTAGTGGTTAACAACGGAAACCCGGCTGATAAGTCAAATCGCAGTTGTCGTCCAAATACCGATAAGGTACCGGTTCTGGTTCGATCAGCCTTGACCACACCATTATCTAAAATGTCTTGCATTAAGTCTAAATAGCATTTCATAATTTAAACAAAAATTATTGTTTTGATGAATTGTCATCATACCGAGTAGAGATTCAAAAGGTAAATACCTACAAATCTTCTAACGGCCTGCTTATACTATTATCTAGTTAGTTCATATCTCGTCACCTTACTCTTGAAAACGGGTTTGATCGAACACTTGTTGGCTCCTTTTGTTAATTTTAAAAAATGGTAGATTCTCTCACACATTAACTCAACAAATTAGTACCCAAACGGACCACATTATGAAATTTGAACAAGTTATTCATAAAACACATTATTGGGCTACTCCTCTTTGTGAACGTCTTCCTTCAAAGCTTTTTCTACAACGACCGTTAAGATTCAAAGCTTACTGTATTGGTTTGCCCAAAACGGGCACGATATCTATGCACATTATTTTTAGCCATCACTATCGATCTGCACATGAAGCCGAAAGTCGATTTCTTATTAAGAAGATTCTAGCTTTTGGTCAGGGTAAAATCGATGCAAATCAATTCACTCAATATGTCAAACATCGGGATAGACGCCTCAGTTTAGAAATGGATTCCTCTCATTTGAACTATTTTTTGCTGGATGTTTTAGTTAAAGAATTTAATGAGGCGAAATTTATTTTGACCATGAGGGATTGTTATTCTTGGTTAGATTCACAGATAAACCATCGTTTTGCTCACGCTTCTGGGTATCATCGTTGGACCAGGCGTCCTCACAAAGCTTTAAGTCAATTTATTCATCAAACGGGTAAAGTAATAAACTATGCCAAAGAAGAGCAAGTTTTAGCTGACCACGGCATATATCCTTTGGATAGTTATTTCTCCTGGTGGACCAAGCGCCACACTAAAATTTTTACGACGGTTCCGGCAGATAAATTATTAGTAGTAAAAACCCGGGAAATTAACCAAAGTATTCTCCAAATTGAAAGCTTTCTAGGAATAGAACCCCATAGCCTCCCAACTCATATTCATGGCAATAAGACCGACAAAAAACTTCATCTCCTTTCTCAAATAGACAGAGATTTTGTAGAAGCAAAAGCAAATTTGCATTGTAATGAGTTAATGGCTAAATATTTTCCGGAAATTAAAGGCTATAACCGCAAATAATTGATGAAACAGAGTTATTCTATTTGAATATTTCTTCCCATGCTTGTAAAGCCATTTGGTAGTGTTCTAAATTTTCATATTGAGTTGGCATAGGCATTGATGGTGGTTGAATATTAGGATTTCGTGCTACCATTGGCTGGTAAACCTGTACCCAGATTTGCAGCGCTTGTTGGTATTGATCTAAATTGGAATATTGAGTTGGTTTAGGCATGGGCGGAATCCAAGTAGTCTGATCGGCTTTTAACTCTCCCGTTTGGGAATGAGCGACATTTTGCCATACTTGGAGTGCCTGTTGATATTGGTCCAAATTTTTGTATTGTGTGGGCATTGGCATGGGTGGTAGCTGAACAGAACCATTGCGTATCACAATGGCTTTATTCACCTTTTCCCAAATTTGAAGTGCTTGTTGATATTGTTCAAGGTTATTGTACTGAGGGGGCATCGGCATGGGTGTCAAGTAACTTATTGCATTGTTATAACTATAAGCTAAATTTGCGAAGACCATACTCAACAGGATAAAACAAGTATTTTTCATTCGGTTTTCCTCAAAAAAATGGTGATAACTAATTATAATTATAGCACGTTTCAATTAATTCATTTTCCACTCCGTTAAGTGCTGAAAAATAATCCTAAATAGACTCTCTCTCACGTTAATGGGCAACCATTATAAAGCATTCAATTAACCAACCAAGGGATTTTAACTTTATGTCAGATAAGAACCAGTTTTATAAAATTTTGTCTATTGATGGTGGCGGTATTCGTGGCCTCATTGCCGGATTAATTTTAGTTGAAATCGAGAAACGAACTGGAAAAGCTATTAGTGAGCTATTCGATCTCATTGCGGGTACTTCAACCGGGGGTATATTGGCATTAGGTCTTACCGTACCCGATGAGAACACTGGCAAAGCTAAATATTCTGCTGAAGAAATTAGCAAATTATATCAAGAAAGAGGCCATTTGATTTTCCGGCGAAATTTTAAAAGTTTGTTAGGTGTAATCGATGAAAAATATTCTTCTCAAGGAATTGAAGCTACGCTAGAAGAATATTTTGGGGAAAGCGAATTAAAATCAGCATTAACGGATCTTTTAATTACCAGTTATGATTTTGAACAAATGCGGCAACCCTTCTTTTTCAAAAGCAGACAAGCTAAGATCAATCCACGCCGAAATTTTAAAATGAAATGGATTGCTCGAGCGACTTCAGCCGCACCGACTTATTTTGAACCCTTTAAACTTACAACGACTCGAGATGAATATTACTATTCGTTGCTTGATGGGGGTATTTTTGCTAATAATCCCGCTATGTGTGCTTTCGCTGAAGCCATGAACTCTCATTCGCAAGCCAATATATTAATGGTTTCATTGGGAACTGGAGCCAGAACAATAGAAATTACCTATGAAAATGCCATTAATTGGGGGTTAATTCAATGGGTTCGTCCCCTCATTTATCTCATGATGAATGGGAATAGTGAAACGGTTAATTATCAACTC
Organism: Thioploca sp.; assembly: GCA_012032555.1. Lineage (GTDB taxonomy): Bacteria > Pseudomonadota > Gammaproteobacteria > Beggiatoales > Beggiatoaceae > Thioploca. Next base: position 38,025 of record JAAUSR010000040.1, on the reverse strand, counting down.
AAAGAAATTTTTTCCGCACGCGAGGGCAGTGCTTATTATCGGTTACAAATTGATTTACCTCATGATCCAGAAATCCAAAAACTAGATAATGTTAAGCCAAAAAATATTAGGAATTTAGAAAAATTAGCTGAGCAAATTATCTTCAATGAAAGTAATAATTTAAACGAGATCTGTCATAAATTAGTATCGTCAAGCAGTTAAGCTACTGTACTTGAATCTCAATCGGTTGTTTGCCATTAAAAATTAACGTACCATCCTCAAGCCGGTAACCAAAAAAATGGTGAGATTTCCACGGCTTAATAAGCCACTATAAATTTCTACTGGTTGAGTCGGTGCTAACTTCACTTGGTGTTGAGCAGCAGCTAAATGAGCCAAATTTAAATCCCAGGGTTGAATTTGGCCTTGATCATCGCGTAGGAAATAATTTTCAACGTCATCTATCGGTAGTGGTTTCCAACCGGCAACTATTAAAATATCGGCCATTTGATTGACATGTTGCGGATCAATATCCATTTCACCTTTTATCTTAACCATTTGATCAAAATGTATGCTCAGTGAATTATGATAACTCAACCCATTCAGCGAAATTCCACCGCGAAAAGTGGTTGCAAGGGGGCATTGCTCATAACAAAAAGTGAAAGCGTCGGGATTAATTACTTCAGAATTGACACCGGGGTTAGTATTAAAAGTAACACCTTGACCCAAGCTAGGTAACCATAATGGAGCAGTTGTTAGCAAGGCATTATCATCTTGAATGCGTACCTCAAATTGAGATAGTGTCCCTAACTGAGCATTGGCACTGGGATTAGAAAGTTTAACTATAAAACTTTCTTCTGCTTCAACTGACCGGTCTTCTAGAATCGGTATCGTGATACTGGCTATCCCGTTTTCACCCGCTAACCAAGTTAATTGCCCTTGGCGAGGTAAATAGTCTTGGTAGGCTATCGCTGTATCATCAATGGTTTCATAATTAACCGTAATGGGTTCGGTATTTTCTCCGGTAGGCATAACGGTAATGAGGACTTCGTTACTGGATTCCTTAACAAAATCAGCGGGTTTAATAAATTGGATGCTGGCAGTAGGCGGTTGATTAAGAGGGGTTTCTTTATCCTCGTCTTGAATGACTAAGATAGTCTCGCTGGGTATCCCCAGTTGAGCCGCACCCGTTGGTTTAAACAAGATAATATGGATAAATTCTTCATCCGCGTCGTCATCATCTCGTAAGCTGATGGTAAAAGTTTGCGCTTGCTCATCACCATCTGACCAAGACAATGTGCCACTACCGCCAAGATAATCTTCTCCTACCGTCGCGGTACTATTAACCGTAGCAACATACTGTACTGAAATTTCGCCCTGAGAACTTCCCGTTCGAGTGACACTCAATTCCAAAGATTTTTCTTCTTCCTGGGCCCAATAGATCGCCGAAGTAAATTGTAACTGAGCCGTTTCATGAGTTGGCTCCGTTACTTCAGGCATTTTTTCATTGTCAATAATAATTAAAGTCGCTGATTGATAAAGACCTAGTGTCGCTTCACCAGCTAGATTTTCGAGGTGTAGTTGAATGGTTTCCGGATCTTCTATCAATTGATCATCGATGAGAGTCAAATCAATCGCTTTAGGGGTATTGTCACCATCAGCCCAAGATAATATTCCCATACCACCGAGATAATCTAAACCAATATTGGCCGTACCTTCTTGAGTTATCGTATATTGAATGGTAATCGCACCATGACTACCTCCATTCCGAGTAACCGTAAAAGCAGTCACCGGACCAATTCCTTCATTGACATAATAAGTGCTGGCGAGAAATTGGACGGTACCCGCAGATGAACTGGTTTGAGGTAACTGGGGTGGTATTTTCGAAAAATCGGCATCGATAATTGGCTCATTGTCAATAATTGTAATCACGAGTGGGTTATTCATTCCTAAACTGGCACCACCCGTGGGCGTATGTAAAATCAAAGTAAAAGATTCATTCCCTTCAAATTGATCGTCGTCAAGAAGAGTGAAGGGTATTTTTTGAGAGCGACTGTCTTTATCAGACCAAATTAACTTTCCTGGTGTTAGTAAATAATCACGGCCTATCGTTGTTTCTCCAGTTAAGATATCATATGACACGCTTATTTCCCCATCATCACCACCCACTCGATTAACAATCAAATTAATTTCACCACTTGCTTCTGCCAAAGTCGTTTGAGCCACCGCAAATTGCAATTGACCATGATTAACTAAACTGCCACCGATTGGTGTCATAGCCACATTAAGCGTCATTAATCCACTTTCCGTATTCAGTTCAATTTCTTGGGATCGATAACCCGCTACCTGAATAGTCGCTCGACGCCTACCATAAGGAAGTAACAAGTTATAGAAGCCTTGATCTTGGTACAACCCCGGTGGTTGTTCTAGGGGAAGGGGATTACCCAACTCGTCTAAGACCAAATGGCCAAATTCATCCACTTGCCAAAAGTCTAGGCGGGCATTTTCCAAGGAAATAAAGTTAATCGCACTAAAGATTTGAATACTCGCTAGGCTAGGTGGGGCATTGGTATTATTAGTTTGAAAGGAAAAAATGGTACTTTCTGCCATGGCGCCATATTTATCAATCGCTTGTACTTTCCAAAAATAAGTAGTACCGTCGCGTAAACCCCGTTTATTGGGGTTAAAGGGATCTCGAATGAACGTTTCTCGATTGATATAAGCCATAGAAATAGGTTGAGTTTGGCGATATATTTCTTGATGAAATGTGGGATCCGTTGCCATAATCAAGGTATAGCTGACCATATCACCTTCTGGATCGAACGTATTTTCCCAATCCAATATCAAAGTTGTTGCGGTTTTTTGACCATTTTTAGGTGTGTACAATTTAAATGGCTGCGGAGGTTGGTTACCCATTTTTGCTTTATAGACCATCGACGAGTGCAAGGGTGAAAGTTCCCCGGTGAATTTATCTCTAACGGAGTAAAAAACCTCGTATTGACCCACTTCTGTAAATTGATCAAAATGACCAGTAAAGCGATTCCCTTCCGTTAAGGTTAAGTAAGTTCTTGCTAGTGGCTGAATTTCGAGTTGTTCAGTTTGTTCGGTTCCATCTGTATTTAATTGTAAGGAAGGGGATCGAATGTCAACGATCACTTGCCCTTCTTTCACGCGTTCTGGATGGTTAACGATGGCAAATAGATTAGCTGAAGTTTCTAGCGTTCCTAATGGTAAATGCGGTGTTACTGTCCAGATTTCTGCAGGATTGTGATCAGCATACTCATCATATTTGGTTCCTAAACCTAAGTAAATGTTATCAACCTGACCACCATCCGCACCGTTATACAGCCGATGATGACCTTGTTTATCACCATCATCATCTAGTAATGGATGCTGAGCAGCCTGATCTTGAAACCATGGATTAACTACAGCAGAATCATTTATCCGCGTAAAGGCTTCAGTACTAGCACTCGCTAATTCAAAAGCTGTTTTTAACAATCGACCTTTGCTTAAATGTGCAAACAAAGCTTCAACAAAAAATTCACCGCTCCGAATCTCATCCGGTTCCTTAGGACCTTTATAAGATTCTTCTCCTGGTGCCGTACTGGTGATAATCACTCGCCCCGGTGCGGATAACACTGGCAATAAACTACCCGAATAACAAGAACCAATGATAATAATTCGGGGTTGTGCTAATGCTGGCGGCGTTAAAGTTTGTTCTAATTGAGTTAACCAAGTATTCAATTCATTAGGCGTTATTTTTTCGCCATTTCCATTATCTAAATAAAAGTGACCGGCCAAATCGCTATGATCAATCATAATCAGATAAAGTGGTGCTGGATTAGCGTTTAAGCGTTGCGGTAATTGTTGTAAAGTTGTGGCAATATCCGCTTTAGTTGGAATAGCATCTACGCCAGTTTGTTCCAAGTTGTAGTTAAAATAGTCAATATTTTGATCAATCCAGTAACGATTTTTTAAGTGTTGATAAACCCGATTTAAAGATTTGTTATAGGATTCCATCCCACTACCATCAGCAATTCGTCCTTGAATGAGTACCGCATAACCCGCTAACGCACTGACTACCAGTGATTGTGATGCTGATTGCGAAGCCAACACCGTGTTGGTACCGGCAAAAGTTGTTTGAAAAATATATCGTCCCAGTTGGTCAAACACCGGTAAATCCGTAAAAGTATATTCACCACTCGCTGCAGTAGTGGTGGTTTTCGTTATCACCTGACCGGCAGGTTCAGTCACAACCAATTGAATAATTAGATCTTCTTTTATACTGTGGCGCGGAAATAGATGCAACTGACCACTGACTTTCAAAGTGCCATTCTGAAAAATCGCTACACTATCTAAATTTAAATCAAGCCGGGTCTCTATTGGTATAACCGTTATGGGAATAGTTGCTTCAGTACTGAAATGACTAATTGGTTCGGTTACTCGAAGGATGATATTAAAAGTACCTATTTGCAAAGGTGTCCAAATAAACTCACCGGTTTTTTCATCAATGCTAGCTCCTGCTGGCGCTTCAATTAAACTGAAAAGGAGAGATTCATGACCAGAATAAGTCGCTTTAGCCGTGAAAGCGAGGGTCATTTCAACGGGTACAACTTGCTCAGCAATCGGCTCTAACACTGGTGCAGTAGTTACCTTAATCATGATGGTTTCACTATCACTCAGATTATTTGGATTTATACCATCATCAGTCACAACTACAGTCACTTCAAAAACGCCATTAGTGGTTGGTGTCCAAATAAATTGGCCAGTTTTAGAATCGATAATCGCGCCGACCGGTGCGTTTACTAGACTAAAAGTTAAATTTTGCGCTGGAACATCTGGATCAATCGCAATAGCTTTAAAATCAATTAATTGATCTGGAGAAACGATCTGATTACCAATCGGATTAAGAATCGGTGGTTCATTAATGGGACTGACCTCAATCGTGGCGGTGATAGGAGAACCACCTAAACCACTATCTTGGTCACTAATAGCAGCCTGTATTTGAAAATAACCATCAGCTACTGAAGCTGGGGTAAATTTAAGTCCAGCTTGACCTTGAGCAAAAGTAATAAAGTCACCTTCATGAATTGGTGTTACGCCATCCTGGTGAAATAGGGTACCGTTAGTTATTTGGGTCATTTTAAAATGAGTGACTTCCTCACCATCTGCCGGATGACGTGAAATAACTAAGCCCTGCGTCGTTTGAGTACCTTCTACCGTACTAGCTGGCGTGATAGTAGGATTATCAGCCACCGGTTGAATCGTGATATTCGCTTGGACAATATCACCACCTAATTCACTATCATGATGACCAGTAGCGGCTTGGATAGCAAAACTTGCTTGACCAAATTGATTAGGGGTTGGTGTAAAACGAAGACCCAGATTGCCTTGAGCAACGGTGATAAATTCGTTGTCTTTAATCGGTGTAATACCATTGCTTTGGAATAAAGTACCACCAATAATATGATTAATTTTGAAATGGGTAACGGAAAGATCACCCTGAGAATCAATGATTAATTCCTGAATGGTTTGGACATCTTCCTGGGTTACTGCCGGACTAACTGTGGGTGTAGTGGCAATCGGTCTAACTTGAATAGTAAAGATTTGTGGTGAAGAGAGATTGTTCCCACCGTAATCAGTATTACCACTATCTTTAACGGTTACCTGAAAAGTAGAAGTTCCCGACCGGTTCGGTGCTGGCGTATAGTAAAGATTTCCATTAACATCGATGGTTGGTTCTTGTGCAAATAAACTACTATTACTGATTTGAGTAACAAAATAAGAATTAACTTGCTGTTCAGATTCGTTACTGGCTCCAGGATTGAATTCTATCCAATGTGGGATAAGTTGTGCACCAGCATTTTCATTGACGATGGGCGGGTCAGTGGCTAGAAAGTACGGTGCGTCATTGACAGCTTCAATAATAATTTGGACTTGGGCTAGATTAGAATCAACCTGACCGTCATTGACCTGATAACTAAAGCTATCTGAACCATAAACATCTGAATAAGGTGTATAAATAAAACTACCGCTCGTATCCAGTTGAATGGTTCCATTGCTACTGTTATTAATAAGACGATAATTGAGCAGATCGCCATCCATATCATAAGCGGGTAACACACCGTTGAAAACAGTGTCTTCCTGGATAATGATAGGAAAAGCGTCTAGGTCAGAAATACCCCAAAAGATTAAATCTTGGCCCTTATTGAGGTGACCTACCCAACCGTTAATTTTATCAAAAACTTGTTCTCCAGTTCCCTCATCAAAATTAAAATAAGCAACTAACCCCGGTTCATTCTGAGGCAAAATTTTATAGCGAGTAGCTTTGATTTCTTCTTCACTGCGAACCATATCCCAAATCCGAACTTCATCTATTTGTCCACTAAAAGGTCGTTCGTTCGTTTTATCATTGCCTAATCTAATGAAGAAATCATTTTCTAAATCACTTTCTTCTTTAGACATTCCCTTTTCGGAATGAATAAATTGTCCATCAATATACAAACTGACGGCTTGCTTACTGACAATACCAACCGCATGATGCCATAAACCATCGCTGACAAAAGGTCCAGAAGAAGCCGAAATGACGTTGGTCCAGCCTTTAGATGAACGGGCGCTGGCACGTACCCGTCCTTCATTTTCAACAGCCAGTTCGATAGTAGAATCCCACGTGTTGGGGTTAATTTGATTTTCGAGTTCAACCAAAATTTGATTATTTTCTATATCAGTCGTTTTAAACCAAACTTCTATAGTGACTTGCTTTTTTAGTGTCAAGTGAGACACTTCATCAGTTAAAACGTACCACTCTTTGGGGTTACCCTCAAAACCTAAAGTGTAGCCAAAGCCGGCAATGGGAGGTGTATTAGCATAACTTATAGAGTAAGTTAACATCAGAGATATAATAAACCCTGAAAATAAAATCCTACTTTCAGTAATCATTTTACTTATAAACATAATTTACTCCTTGTATCCTAAAATTTTTTATTTTTAGTTATTTTTAATTTTGATGGTAAAGAAATGAAGAGATAAACCCTAACTAAAGTGAGTAGGGTATTTGATGTACTTTTTATGAAAAAGGTTAGCCTCAAATCATTCTAAATTGGGTTACTTTTAGAAGATCTCGTTATAGTGATTCGGTAAGACAATCATCTCTTTTTTTATGGAAGGCAGTAATGAAATATTGTAAGAATCTAATAAATTGCCTTTCAATACACCCTGATTGAAAATATAATTTATTGATGGTCTTATTCTCACAACCCAGTTTGAATTAATTCAAGGTAAGCTATAAATTATTCGATGCTTAAAATTAAACTTTATTTCCGATAGATAATATATCGTCCAGGAAATAAGATCTGATAGTATCAGGATAATTTAAAGCGACTTGTCAACCTAAACTGAACAAGTCGCTAATATCGTTTGGTAAATTTAGTTAGTTGCTTTCCAAGTACCATCGGGTTGACGACAAGCTGTTCCATGTAACTCTTCTCGTTTACCATCAATAATGGCAACTGTGGTGTAACTACGACAATCTTGACCAAAATTATCTTTAAAAGTGCGGGTAGGGGTGACGGTATATTGTGCTTGAGTATCCGGATTTTGCCATGACACCGGTTGACCGGTACGGTTATAATTCAAAGCCTGTTGGGTACGCAACACATCAGTTTGATCCATAGAAGAACCTATCGAACCACCAATAGCGGCACCCAATAAAGTACCGACGACCATAGCAACATCGCGTCCTCTTCCTTTCCCAATTTGAGAGCCGGCAATGCCACCACCCAGACCACCGATAACAGCGCCAGTTGTTTGTTTAGAAGGCATCATTTCACTGCCACAAGCGACTAAAAATAAATTAATTATTAAGATAAAATGAATCAATTTAATCTTCATAAAAACTCCCTATGGTATTATTAAAATTAGCTTTAAAATGAAGGTTAACAATGTAGAACTCACTATTACCTACAGTTTAGCTGAAAATAGTTATTATGACAGAGTTTCAATAACGATAAAACTGAACTGCTTAATACTTATTTTGATATGAAGATAAGTGAATTATTATTTAATAAAGTATGGATAAGTGTGATGGCACACAGGAATAAATTTGGTACAATAAATTCCTTTCAATGTTCAAGGATTGATATTATCTCGTTTTCATACTTTCAGCAAAGACGCTCATGTGTATAGTGATTGACTTAAACATTCCCAATCGGTTGATATCGCACTTCCGCTTTGACTTTATACCCCTATCTTTTTTTGAATGCACCGTTGCAAGAACGATTTCGCGTTTTAGGAAAGCGTGAGTTAATAAGCTATTTGAACATCGAGTTATCTAGCGGCTAATCGCCTAACTAACCCTGATAAAAACTGGATAATCCATCCGATGATAATCAGGATGATTGCCATAGCCCAGAAAGCTGTGTTAGTCATGGGCTGATAACAATAAATTTTGACTTAATCTTTAAGGAGAATAACTAATTATGTTAGGTATTTCAATAGAACTGTGGATTGCACTCCTTTGTGCAATAGGAGCACTACTTTATGGTATTGTTTCCATCAGCTGGGTGTTAGCTAAGCCCGCCGGCAATGAGCGTATGCAGGAAATTGCTAAAGCGATTCAAGAAGGGGCACAAGCTTATTTAAATCGTCAATACACGACTATTTTAATTGTCGGTATTGTAATCGGAGCAGTGATTGCTTATTTCTTAGGTCAATTAACGGCGATTGGTTTTGCGATTGGCGCGATTTGTTCTGCTGCCGCTGGTTATATTGGGATGAATATTTCGGTACGCGCTAATGTCCGTACCGCTCAAGCCGCTCATGAAGGATTGAATGCAGCTTTAGCCCTCGCTTTTCGTAGTGGTGCCATTACCGGCTTATTAGTCGTGGGTCTAGGGCTACTGGGTGTTACCGGCTATTATGCGGTGTTACATTCGATGTTGCCAGAAGGTCAAACTGTGGTAGATTTAGGCCCCTTAGTGGGTTTAGGTTTTGGTGGCTCGTTAATCTCCATTTTCGCTCGGTTAGGGGGTGGTATTTTTACTAAAGGTGCTGATGTTGGCGCTGACTTAGTCGGTAAAGTGGAAGCTGGTATTCCCGAAGATGATCCGCGTAATCCAGCCGTTATTGCGGATAATGTTGGTGATAATGTCGGTGACTGTGCCGGTATGGCTGCAGACTTGTTTGAAACTTACGCCGTTACTATTATTGCTACCATGTTAGTCGCGGGTTTAGCCTTTTCCGGAGAAGCTGCTAACCAAGCCGTTTTATTACCGCTAGTACTCGGTGGTGTTTCCATTATTGCCTCTATTATTGGTACTTTCTTTGTGAAGGCTACTGAAGGCGGCAAAATTATGAATGCCCTTTATCGAGGATTAATCGTTGCAGGTGCTATAGCTGCCGTGGCTTTCTACCCAATTATTGCCTGGATGATGGGCGATAACGGCGTCTATCCGGTGTTGAATCTCTATGCAGCGGCCTTTATCGGCTTGATATTAACCGCTTTGATGGTCGTGATCACGGAATACTATACTGCAACTGAATTCAACCCAGTGCGGCATATTGCTCAAGCTTCTACCACTGGACATGCCACCAACATCATTGCTGGCTTAGGTATTTCTATGAAATCAACAGCTTTACCGGTGTTAGCCGTTTGTGCCAGTATTTGGGGTGCTCATGAATTAGCTGGCTTATACGGAATCGCGATTGCGGCAACAACTATGCTCTCCATGACTGGAATTATCGTGGCTTTAGATGCTTATGGTCCAGTCACCGATAATGCCGGTGGTATTGCCGAAATGGCTGAATTAGACGATAAAATTCGTAAAATTACCGATCCGCTCGATGCGGTTGGCAATACCACGAAAGCGGTCACTAAAGGTTATGCGATTGGCTCAGCCGGTCTGGCTGCCCTAGTCTTATTTGCGGACTACACGCATAAAGTAGAGCAGCTTGCCCATGCTAAAGGTTTGGAAGGAGATGCCTTAGCCGCAGTAACTAAGTTTGATCTATCCGATCCGATGGTTATCATTGGCTTGTTCATTGGCGGGATGATTCCCTATCTCTTTGGTTCGATGGCAATGGAAGCGGTTGGACGTGCGGCCGGCAGTGTGGTTATTGAAGTTCGGCGTCAATTTAAAGAAATTGCTGGCATCATGGAAAAAACGGCTAAACCTGAGTATGGTAAAGCTGTCGATATGTTGACTAAAGCGGCTATTAAAGAGATGATGATTCCCTCCTTGCTACCGGTTCTAATTCCCATTATAGTTGGTCTGACTTTAGGACCAAAAGCATTAGGTGGTTTATTACTCGGTACCATCGTCACCGGCTTATTTGTAGCCATTTCCATGACCACCGGCGGTGGTGCTTGGGATAATGCTAAGAAGTACATTGAAGACGGCAATCATGGTGGTAAAGGCTCTGATGCGCATAAAGCCGCCGTCACCGGCGACACCGTTGGTGATCCGTACAAAGACACGGCCGGTCCTGCGGTTAATCCATTGATCAAAATCATTAACATTGTCGCCTTGTTAATTGTACCGCTCTTACCTTTATAGTAATGGTAATAATTTTTTAATATTGTTAAATGCCTTGTTCATATCCATCAACTTGAGTTGAATTTTTCACCGGCTAAAAGCAAAACTTCATTAAGTTAATGTAATGGACAAGGCAAATGTTTTACCTTATTGCTGTAGAGTTAATTTTTTTCTTTATCCTAAATGAGTGTGGCCTCAAAGCGATTATAAAAAAATTCTCCCCGCCTGGTAGGAAACGAGCGATTTTCCTATGAAAGCGTCTATTTTACTTAGAACTAAAATTGATAAGGTTGCCGCTCATGAATCCAATCACTTTTTATAAATCATTAGAAAATTTTTGTTGTTTCAATTTAAAACAAGCGCTTAATCCTGAAACTCATCTCTATGACCGTCAATTGCGTAATAGTCGTTGGGAAGCAACTCAAGGTACTGAAAATCTAACCAGTACCTGTATTTGTTTGCTTGGAATTGATCGTGCGGGAATTAATTTAGAGGCGATTGGTTTAAAACCGGCCCAAACCCTTAATGCCGTATTCAAATTAGCTAGCTATCGCCCCTACCCTGGCGGGACCGGATTAATTATTTGGGCTAATGCGGTGTATGACGGTATTTCACTCAAAGAACTTCAACAACAAATCGATATTCCGTTTAATCACTTTGCTGACTATATGACTTCGATCACTTCGATGGAAACAGCGTGGTTAGTCAGTGGATTACTTCACGAATATAATCGTACCCAAGACGTGAAAACCGAACAATATATGAATATAGCCTTGGAAGCCTTAATGAGTCGTTATCAGCGCAATACCCATCTCATGATACATGCTGATCCACAATCACCTTGGCGCCAGCGGTTACGTCGGTGGGTTGCTAATTTTGCTGATCAGATCTACACAGTACAAGCATTGGCTTTGATAGCGGTGAAAACTAGCGATGATAGAGCTAAGCAAATTGCAGACAATTTAGCTAACCAATTAGTGAAACTTCAAGGTGAATGGGGACAATGGTGGTGGCATTATAATCCGCGCCATGGCAGTGTTGTTCAAAGTTACCCGGTTTATTCAGTACATCAACATAGTATGGCACCGATGGCCTTTGCGGCACTCAATCGAGCTACCGGTCAAGATCTGAGCGCGTCGATTGAACGTGGTCGTACTTGGCTTAGCCATAATGAATTAAATATAAATCTTATTGATAACCAAGCTCAAACCATTTGGCGAGATATTGATTTCCGGTTAAGCCGGCTTAAATCGGTATCCCGTAAAGTGCACTCTCTACTGGGTCATCCCAGTTATGAAACCACTGCTATGGCTAAAAAATTAGTACTAAATTACGAAACACGTCCTTATGAATGGGGCTGGTGTCTCTATGCTGGCGCTATCGAAATGAATAGAAATAAAAAACTTCATCTGGTGTGAAATTAAATCTGTCAAAATTAACTGTTTTTTTATTAATTGTTTAACTATAATACCCATACCTTATTACTAAGCTATTTTGATAGCTATTGCAGAAGAGTAAATACGAGTGGAAAAAGGTAGCGACCGTATTCAATTTTTAAATTGCCCAATTGACCCCGTTACAATGGATCAAGTTATTAATCAATGTATAACATGGTGCCGTAAACCCAAGCAATCACAAACAATCGTTACCGTCAATGCAACCACCCTAGTTATGATGCAAACTGACTCCAAACTATACGAAGCTTGTACCAATGCTGATTTAGTCGTAGCGGACGGTGTACCGGTGGTGTGGGCTAGTCGACTATTAGGTACTCCTTTACCAGAACGGGTAGCCGGTGTAGATTTACTCGGTCGCCTTCTAGCCGAAAGTTCTAAACATCAGCTGCGGGTATATTTTCTAGGGGCAAAACGCGATGTATTAGCCAAGCTGGTAACTTTATGTCGGGAAAAATATCCTGGTGTTCTCGTGGTGGGATATCAGGATGGTTATTTTAGTGAAGCAGAATATCCTGCGGTTATCGAGAAAATTCAGAATAGTCATACCGATTTTCTTTTTATCGGGATGCCGACTCCCTTCAAAGAAGTTTGGTCTTATCAATATAAAAATAAATTTGGTGTTCCAGTCATTTTGGGCGTTGGTGGTAGTTTCGATGTATTAGCTGGCTTTATTCGCAGAGCACCTCAATGGATGCAAAAGATAGGTATGGAATGGTTTTGGCGGGTGATGATGGAACCGAGAAAATTATTGAAGCGTCATCTGGTAGTCAATACGCTTTTTATCGGGTCAGTTTGGCGTGAATGGTGGGGAAAAAACGTTAATGGTTTACACAAATGAAAAAAATCGTCATTTTTATAGGTACCCGCCCGGAAGCAATTAAGCTAGTACCTATTATCAGCCTATTAAAAACCACCGCCGACTTTCATCCAATCGTGGTTTCAACTGGTCAACATCAAGAACTATTACAACAAGTCATCGGGCTATTTAATATAGAAATTGATGTTGATTTAAAAATCATGCGTCCCCATCAGCAACTCGCCCCACTGACTGCTAATTTAATCATGGATATTGATGATGGTCTCAAGAATATCAATCCCCAGATGGTGTTGGTTCAAGGTGATACGACGAGCGCTTTTATAGCGACTTTAGCTAGTTTTTACCAACGTATTCCAGTTGGTCATGTCGAAGCGGGACTTCGCACTAACAATATTTATTCACCCTTTCCCGAAGAGTGCAATCGAAGGCTAATTACACCTATTGCTACTTTACATTTTGCACCAACTGAATCGGCTCGCCTTAATCTTTTGCAGGAAGGCGTGAAAGAAGCCAATATCCTGGTAACAGGCAATACGGGTATTGATACCTTATTAACTGAAGTTAAACGTCAAGATTCGCCTGGAGTACGCCAACAAATCTATCAAAGTTTAAACCCAATCCTTGGGGAAGATTGGAATACTAAGCCCTTTGTTCTCATCACGGGACACCGTCGCGAGAATTTTGGAACGGGATTTGAGCAAATTTGTAATGCTTTAATTTTACTGGCTGAATCTTTTCTAGATCATAACTTCATTTATCCCGTACATTTAAATCCCAATGTGCAACAACCGGTTTACCAAAAATTAGGCCATTTAAGTAATATCAAATTGATTTCACCAGTTAATTATAGTGAATTTGTAACGTTAATGCGGGATTCAAAGTTAATCTTAACCGATTCCGGTGGTGTGCAAGAAGAAGCACCTTCCTTAGGTAAACCGGTGTTAGTGATGCGTGAAGTTACCGAGCGAATTGAGGGAATCGCCATGAAGGCAACACACTTGGTTGGCGTCAATACGGAATCCATCTTCCAAACCGTTCAGCAATTGTTATCCAATGACAATACTAATATGAACCAGCCGATTAATCTTTATGGAGATGGTCAAGCGGCTAGAAGAATTGTACAAAGAATCAAACAGTATTTTATATCAGAGTCAATGTAGCCTGGATGAAGCATAGCGGAATCCCAGGAAGCGATAATGATCCCCTAGATTTCACTTCGTCTCGTCTGGGCTAATTGCTAAGCGAACCGGAACGGATGAAAAATGAAAACTGGCTTGATTTATACAGCGACTCCCTCATCAGCATGTTCGGACTAACCATTGTTATCTGCTTATCTTTCCCAACTCATTAACTTATCGAGATTCATTCATGGGTAATCGACTTGTTAGTAAATAAATAATCCTTCAATTCTTTATCGAAAGCGGGATCTTGACGGCGTATCCATTCTAGTACCATTGCCGCATGTTCTTTTTCCTCATCTCGGTTATGCGCTAAGATGGCTTTTAATTCTGCATTTTTGCAGGCATCCACTCGTTGGTTATACCAATCTACCGCTTCTAATTCTTCCATGAGTGACACAATAGCTCGATGCATGTCTCGGGTTTCATCACAGAGATCTTCAAAACGTTCGTGTAAACCTTCGTTGGCCATATCCTAATTCTCCTAGATATAATCAAAGTTATTGAGATCGTCTTCAACTGCTGTTAGTTTAGAAATTCATTCGATACCCTACATTATTATTTCTTGAATTTGGTATTGTACAGTAAGATAATCTCCAATGTACAATATCACCGGTACTTCTTCGAGTATGTTGTGATGGGTTTCGCGCTAACGCGTTCTACCCATTCTGCACTACTAAACTTTTAATTGATAACATGTCCTCGCATTAATCCTCAGTTGGTTTTTTATATAACTTGAAAATTCAAGTAACTACACTATATTAACAGTGTATTTTAAAAGAAATCAGTCTTGTTAGCTAAGGCTTAATTCATTTAAGTACTTTTTTCCTAATTTTTCTTGAAATTGGGGGGCGACATGGTTTCGACGTGGGTTGCAAAACCTGAGGGGCGTGCCGAGGTGCAGATTACCTCGTAAAGCTTATCTGCAAAAAATATAGTTGCCAACGACGACAACTACGCCCTAGCTGCTTAAACCGGCTAGCCGCTGCCTGGAGCCGTGCTTGTGCGTTCAGTACAGGGGTCAACCTTCACAAGATCGTAGAGCCATTTGTTTGGGGTGGTTTTGCTAGACATAACCAAACTCACTGTTAGATTGTCCTGCCTGTCGGATGACTAGCAGCTAGAATAAAGATAGGGCTATGCACGTAGAACCAAGGGCGGAGGACTTACGGACGCGGGTTCGATCAATAAGGTCGCCTTAAACAGCGATGTTTAATGGAAAAAGAGAGCTCAAACGGTGAACGCTAAGTCTAGAAAAGATAAGCTAACGCCGTCGGGTAAACTGGAAACAGGTAAGCCCGCTAGAGACTGATAGGATTCTAAGGGTATCTTCCTATGAATTACTAAGATGGAAACATATCGTTCCCATAAATGCTCTCCATCTGGAAAAATGATTTAACCAGATGAAGGAATAGTCCAGTCTACTATGAAAATAGTAGGTTAACTGTCCCGCCGCCTCCACCATATTTTAAATTAAGTAAAATCATTTTAAGCGAGTGTGTATATCATTATTTGACGTACACACTTTTTTTGTCTAACCGGTTTTCCTCCCTTTATTTTCTCATTTCCGGAAAGAACGAAGTAATAAATGAGTATAGAAAATAATACAATTGCTTTGGCCGGCATTTTCCAGGCTTCTGAACTCGTCAGACAAATTGCCAGACAAGGGATGCTAGATCAAGAGCCTTTTGAAACTAGTATTCAAAGTGTGTTGGAGATTAATGCCGACTCGATTATGGATGTGTATGGTGGATTAAGTGGTATAAAAATGGGTCTGCAAGTATTATGTCAACAACTGGGTAATGAAACCAAGCGAAATTTAGAGGTAATGCAATATGTCTTAGGAGTCGTATTTTTAGAACGTAAATTAGCTAAGCGGCAAGATATGTTAGCAACAATTAGAGTTAGCCTTGAAAAAGCGGTTGCTGAAAGTGAAATTTATGCCACTACTCATCCGCAAATTATTGAGCAACTGGCTCGTTTATATACTCAAACGCTGAGTACTTTTGACTATCGAATTAAAGTGAGCGGTGAACAGCGGTTCCTCGAAAATCCTCATAATGCCGACAAAATCCGTGCCCTGTTGTTAGCCGGAATTCGTTCAGCTGTATTATGGCGGCAAAAAGGGGGCAAGCGACTACAATTCATTTTCTCACGCGCTAAAATTCTACGCGCTGCTCAATCTTTGTTGACTAATAGCTTGTCTCAATAATACCCCCACCTAAACAAATTTCGTCTTGATAAAACACAATAGATTGTCCTGGTGTAATAGCACGTTGTGGCTCAGGAAAACTCACTTGGCCAACGGTTTGATCTAAGGCCGTAATCAGACAGGGTTGATCGCGTTGCCGATAGCGCGTTTTAGCCAAGCAGGCAAAGGGAATCGAAGGAATGGGTTTCGCGATCCAATGGATTTGCTGAGCAACCAAATGGCGACTCAATAATAGCGGGTGGTTGTGTCCCTGAACGACAATCAAGCGATTATTCGGTAGATCCTTAGCAACGACATACCAAGGTTCACCGCTACCGTTAATCTGACCACCAATTTTTAACCCTTGTCGTTGCCCGATAGTATAAAATATCAGTCCATCGTGCTGTCCCAAACACTTCCCTTCAGGCGTTTCAATGGTACCCGGTTGCGAAGGTAAGAAACGGGAAAGAAAAGCTTTAAACGGACGTTCGCCAATAAAACAGAGACCGGTACTATCTTTTTTCGCTTGAGTAGGTAACCCCGCTTGGATAGCCAGATTTCGGACGACGGTCTTAGATAACTCGCCCAAAGGAAAACAACTTGAGGCTAATTGTGACTGGACTAACAGATATAAAAAATAACTTTGATCTTTATGGGGATCTACTCCTTTGAGTAGCTGATATTGCCCATTAATTTTACTTGATCGCACATAATGCCCCGTAGCAATTTTCTCGCCACCCAACCGCAATGCCTGTTCTAAGAAAACTTTAAATTTAATTTCACGGTTGCATAATATATCTGGATTGGGAGTACGACCGGCTTGATATTCTTGCAGACAATGCGCAAATACATTATCCCAGTATTCTGTTGCAAAATTAATGGTATGTAAGGGAATATTGAGAATATTACATACCGCTTGCGCATCATGTAAATCAGCAGCGGCACTACAATAACCTTCGCTATCATCTTCCTCCCAATTTTTCATAAACAAGCCTTGTACTTCATAGCCTTGTTTTTTTAACAACCAAGCGGTAACTGAAGAATCAACCCCGCCAGACATACCAACAATTATCATAGTTTTTTCTATCTATAATTTGGATTAACAAATTAGAGTTGACTAATTAGGGAGAGTGGATAACGAACCCCGGCTAAATAATCATCTAGACAACGTAATACCATTGGACTGCGTAAATTAGGTAACTGAATAATTTCTGCCCGGCTTAACCATAGCGCACGTGAAATATTAGTATCTAACGGTTGCTGGGGATCGTGGCTAACGGGTGATCCACAAAAACAAATTCTAAGATAAGTTATTTTCCATGGACTCGTATATTGGTAAAGACCAACAATGGCTTCAGGTTTGAAGTACCATGCGGATTCTTCTAAAGTTTCACGGATTACCGCTTCAATTAAGGTTTCTCCTTCATCCCAATGTCCAGCCGGTTGATTAATCACAATTAATCCTTCCGATTGCTCTTCAACTAATAAAAATTGCTGTTTTGATTCAATGATAGCGGCAACAGTTAAGTGAGGTGTCCAATCCATATTTTATAATCCATTGATTTTAGAAACAGAGTAAATATTATCTATTTTATCTTATCCGCTTTAAAATTATAATTAGACCAGGATTTTTGAACAGTTGTCTACTGATAACTGATAATTGATAACTGATAACTGAATATATGCCTCATTCTGTACTCGTTCGTTTATCTCATCAGCCCGATGGTCCCATTAGTTGGACTCGTTTTGATTCCCATAGTGCTCTCTTAGAAAATGAGGTTCAAACGGCATTAAGTCCCATTCCAACCGTCAATCGTGCCGTAGTCGTTCTTATTCCCAGTACTGATATGGTATTAACATCGGTTGATATTCCAAGTAAGCAATGGCAACGCGTTGTCCAAGCTGTACCTTATGCTCTCGAAGAACAGTTAGCGCAAGACATTGATAATTTACATTTTGCTCTCGGCAAACGCGATGCAATGGGTAATATTGCGGTAGCCATTATTGCCCATGAACAATGATAACCTACTTACAACAGCTAACCACCCTTAATTTAACTCCAACCGTATTAATGCCAGATATTTTGGCTGTTCCTCAACCAGAACAAGGGTGGGGAATATTACCGATTGACAATATCGTTTTAGTACGGACTGGCGCACAAGCCGGTTTTGCCATAGAACCTCAGTGCTTAACAACAGCCTTATCCTTGGCTTTACTGGAATATAAAACCGACTTACCGCAGCAATTAGTCATCTTTACTGACACCCATACCCCCAGTTTATTACCGGACTTACTCGAATTAGAAATTCCCATTATTGAAGAAATACATGAAACCCATAGATTCGCTTGGTTAGTGCAAAGCATTGCTAAAAATAATGAGTTAAATTTATTACAAGGTATCTATCGTCCCCACAACAAAATCGTTAATTTCTGGCGTCCTTGGCGATTAACAGCGATGTTATTAATCTTGTTGGGTGGATTACATATTGTGAAACAGATTTTCACATATCAACAATTAGTTCAACAACGTCAAATTTTATCGGCACAAATTGAAAAAATATACCGTGAAACTTTTCCTCAAGCACATAAAATCGTTAATCCACTTGTACAAATGGAACAACAATTACAACAATGGCGTACCCAAAAAAATCAGCCCACCTCAACCGATCATTTTCTCTATTGGTTAAATCAATTGAGTGCACCACTACAACACACCCCCGGTTTTAATCTGAAGCAAATTGATTATCAATCGGGACAATTGGATCTCTACCTAGAAATAGATAATTTACAAGCTTTAGAACATTTAAAACAGCGTCTTAGTCGCCTGGGTTTCACCGTAGATATACAATCAGCTACCAGTCGTAGTCAAGTTGTAGAAAGTCGTTTGCGAATTACCCGTTCACCACAACATTAAATCGACAAGTTTGGCAAGCGGTTAGATAGATTCTATTCATAACTCGTGCTTTCAGCCTGCTACTACTAGCCACCAAGCCAAGTAGGTCAGGTTAGACGCTAGCCATAACCCGACCTTCATTCGTTCTTTAATTCATGGCTAGATAAATTGTTGGGTTAGCTACGCTAACCCAACCTGTAAAGCATGCATGACTTGAAGACGATTACATTGGCTAGATAAATTGTTGGGTTAGCGTAGCTAACACAACCTACTGAACTGAGATGACTGTATTAATTACGAATAATCAATTAGTTATAGTAATTTCCTTTATTTTTGTCCTGGTCTGCTCATTATGAAACTAAAGGAGGAGATAAATATGATGATAAGAAATTCGATACTGCGGATAAAAGTCTTAAATAGGTATGATCATAAAAGACAGTTCCAAGAGAAAAATCCTACCCGACGCACTTATCAGAAATTTTCTCCAGAAGTGATTTATGACTTACTTGAAAATGTAACCAACAATCATGATAACGCTAAAATCCAAGCTAAAAACTTTCTTATACAGATGAGCCAATAAGAAGTGGTCTATTGCTGTAACAGCTCATGAAGGAGGTTTGGGGAATGCTCAACGACAAATTGATCCGGTGTTACATATCACTTTACGGATTGTTAGTCAGGTATATCATTTAAGATGCCGAGTACCAAAATGGCACTCTGAACATCTCCACATTTATGAATGATAATGTCTACTAGCCAAGCTCAGCTTGGCGAACTTAACGAAGCAAAACCTTGAGGGTAAACACTACCAAGCTGAACTGGGTAGCGAGTGATTTGACTAAACGACAAAAAATTTCTTTAGGTTCAACTTTTGGGGTTTTCAGATATAATGTTTACTTCTATTTCTGAACTAATTAGAAGTAAATTCGATTGTTAGCCGATTTGACACCGCTTCGCTGGCTTTTCAATCTATTTTGGTTATTTTCTGGCTAAGCAAATCTAATTTATAAATATAAAAAGAGAGAGAGCACTATGAATAATATAGGTATTCGCACTCAAGATTTATTTAATTTGGTTAATGAACAACGACAAAAAAATCATCAGAAAGTGTTTGAAAATCGCGCTATGGCTATTATTTTTAGTATGGCTTTTATGGCACTTACTAAAGAATGGATTGATTTTAAAAAAGAATTTATTGGCATTACCGGTGAACAGATCAATATTATTGAAATGATTTGTCGGGAAAAATTTAATGTTGAATTACAAGGTGCGATTGAACCCTTTGCTTTGATTGCCGGACAATCTCCAGTCTATCAACAAATTAAAAATGCTTATCGATGATGAAAAATCAACGTCAAATGACCATAAGTGGACAACATTTCATCGAGGGTTTAAACCGAGTTTTTCATTGTAATTATTACAATGCTTTTTTACAAATGACGGTATTATTATCCGATGGAATGAGTGAATGTGCTCCTAAGCCATTATTAAAAACTGCTGTGACTCCGCTCGTTAACTATTTAAAACAACAGGGTTATTCTGAACAAGATCTAGTTAAAGAATTTAGTACCGGTGGCTTTGGTCAGTTACGTCAGATCAATTCAGTGATTTGGGAAACGCCTCATTCACATTATAGTGAAGCGAGTTGTTTTCAAGAAAAGCCCCGTCATAATTGTTTCTTTACGGCGGGTTATTTACAAGGCATTACTAATCGGCGAGTGGAAGAAATGGCTTGCCAAATGTTGGGCAATCCGGTAGATATTTTTAACGTTTTTGAACCCCAGTCCAGTGATAATTATTTGCTTTATGAGCCACCATTTACCTTGGTCCCTGGCAGATTTGCTTTTAAAGATACTCAAAATTTCACGACCACCGTTGATGAAGATAAAATTATAGCGGCGATTAAACAGTTGCCTTTTTATGGTAAAGCTGATCCAGGTGATAATGGGTTAATTGATATCTTCGGGGTGTTACTGACTCATCATTTTGCGGATTATTTGAACCGTATTTCTTATGAAACTTATTTTTGTATGCGTCGAGCCGGTGTTCCGGAAATGGAAGCTAAAGCACTTTTTATTCAAGCGGGTATTTACTGTGCCTTTTTTACCTACGGTGGCATTATGGAAAGTGAAGAATGGTATAATATTATAGTACCTCAGTGCCAAACTCGGGAAGATTGGATACATGCGATGGTTGCGATTGTGAATACTTTGGGTTGGGGAATTTGGCGATTAGAACGACTTGAACCACCAAAAAAATTAATTGTTCGTGTTTATAATTCTTACGAAGGTATTGGTTATCGGCGAATGTATCCACCCACGACGGACAAAAATATCTCTTTTTTAGCGATGGGGGGTTGTATCGGCTTAGCTCGGCTATTATGGAAAATTGATATCAGAGCAAAACCACCCTTGACGTGGGATTTTTATTTAGCTAAATTTAATAATGACGATAACGATTATCAAGTAACTCAAACACATGCTATTGCAGCCGGTGATGAATATGACCGTTTTGTGGTTACTTAAATAAATTATTTTTGCCAAGAGTATAAAAGTGTTATGAAGCAAGTGACGGTGATTTTTTTCTGCTTATTATTCTCTCCAAGCGGTTTTGCGCAGCCCAGTTTAGATAATTTTTTGAAAGATTTAAGTAGTTTACATGCGCAATTTGAGCAACAGTTATTTAATGAAACCGGTAAACTGATCGAAACATCACAAGGACAGATGTATATTAAACGTCCTAATCAGTTTCGTTGGGATTATCAAAAACCTTATCACCAGTTGATTGTAGCTGATGGCGAAAATGTTTGGATATATGACCCGGATTTAGAACAGGTTACCATGAAAAAATTGACTAAAGCTTTAGGTAAAACACCGGCGTTATTATTGAGCAGCAACCGTCCGATTGAAGAAGATTTCTTTGTTAATCCTTTACCAGCCAAAGCAGATATAACACGATTAGAACTGTTGCCTAAAGATGCACAAGCGCAGTTTGATAGTATACGCCTTAATCTTCGAGGAGAAACTTTACTCGGATTTGAGTTGGTAGATAATTTAGGACAAACGACTTTAATTACTTTTAAACAAACTGAGCGTAATCAAAAGTTAGAAGAGAGTTTATTTATATTCACACCACCAGCAGGTGTGGATGTGGTAACGGAAGATTAATAATCAATAAAATAGCGATTTAATCACCAACTCAGTAAACGTTGTAACCAGCCTTTAGGTTTAAGAGCAATCAGTGAGGGGCGAACTAAAATTAAGGAAATATTATCTTCTCCCCCTTTGTCATTAGCTGTATCAATTAGTAATTGGGCTGCTTCTTCAAGAGAATAGTCATTATTACTCAATATGCCATAAATTTCTTGATCGTCCAACATATCATTTAAACCATCTGAACAGAGTAAATAAATATCTTTAGGCAATAAGTTGCACTCTTGAATCTCAACATTGACTTTAGTTCCAACCCCGAGTGCTCGAGTGACTAAATTTTTATTAGGCGAATGACGAGCCTGTTCTGGGGTATAATAACCACAATCAATCAATTCCTGTCTAACCGAATGGTCTTTAGTAATTTGACGAAAATCTTTACCACGAAGTCGATATAACCGTGAGTCGCCTACATGAGCAACACTAATAAAATTACGATGAAATACCGCTGCTACCACAGTAGTTCCCATTCCTTGGTATTGAATTTGTTGTTCAGCAGTTTCGTAAATCGCTTGGTTAGCTTTAAGAATAGCTTGTTCAAGTAACACCGTCGTGGAATGCAAACTGTGATTGGCATGACGTTTGACGCGAGGTAAAGTTTTTAGGGGCGTATCTAATTGTTCTCTAATAGTACTTACTGCGATTTGACTCGCTACCTCACCGGCTTGATATCCGCCCATGCCATCAGCAACAATGGCTAACCCTAAGGATTCATCACTCGCAATACAATCTTCATTATGGTCACGGACTAGTCCAGTATCAGAGCGACTGATAATTTCTATACCCATGCTAGACCTCTCCAAACGGGTTATGGCAATCATATCGTGCTTGAGCGAAAAAGAGGGTACCATTTTTAATAATAATCCTTGGTATAATTAATGAGTCATGGATAAAAAATATTAGCCAATTTGCTATTTCTCTTAAGGTATTTTGCATGGAAAATACTATGATTAACAAATAAGTTGTTGCTAAGGATGGTTGCCTTAACCTCTAAATAATCGTTGTAACCAACTTTTTTGTAATGGTAGGGGACGAACTAAAATAAGAGAGATATTGTCGTCTCCCCCTTTCTTATTAGCCATTTCTATCAATAATCGTGCCGATGATTCCAGCGAACGCTTCGTTTCCTTGAGAACGACATGTATCTCTGTATCATCTAACATATCACTTAAACCATCAGAACATAATAAATAAATATCTTGATCAGCAGTATTTTGTTCTTGAATATCCACTTTGACTTGTTTATCGATACCTAATGCCCGAGTTACCCAATGTTTGCGCGCATCATCATGGGCTTGCTCAGGCTTTAATAGACCCGCATCTACTAAATCTTGTACCACCGTATGATCCTTGGTGAGTTGGCGAAATTCATCACCACGAAGCCGATACAAGCGTGAATCACCAACATGAGCTATACTAACAAAACGCTTATTAAACAAGGCAGCCACGATGGTTGTACCCATGCCATGGTAACGGGTTTGCTGTGCTGATGTCTCATAAATAACTTGATTAGCTTTCAATATCGCCTGTTCTAGTTGGATAGTGGCATAGTGATAATGTTGTTGAGTATGACGCTGGTTACGGAATAAATTTTTTAGAAGTCCTCTCAGTTCTTGTAAAATGGTTTTGACTGCCATCGCACTAGCCACCTCCCCGGCTTGACATCCACCCATGCCATCAGCCAATATCACTAGATCTAAGGATTCATCACTGGCAATGCAGTCTTCATTATGTTCACGAACTCGTCCGGTGTCGGAAAGACCAATGATTTTGATACGCATGCTAATCCTCATTAAGATTGCCGCAATCACGCAATGCTTGAGCCAATTGTGCACCATTTTGGTAACGATCTTGAGCATTTTTTTGTAAAGTGATATCGACGACTTGTTTTAAACTAGGTGGAATATCAGGACGGATGCTGATCATATCAGGATGAGGTTCATTAGCAATTTTAAACATCAACGTAGCCATTGAATCAGCTTGAAACGGTAATATACCGGTTAATAGCTGATATAACATAACACCTAAAGAAAATAAATCAGTCCGTCCATCAAGTGACTTACCAGCCAATTGCTCTGGTGACATATATGAAGGTGTTCCTAAAATAATACCGGTCTTAGTTTTATTGGAGTCCGTGATGCGAGCAATTCCAAAATCAGTTATTTTAATTTGATCAGTCGCTGGATTATACATGATGTTAGCCGGTTTAATGTCTCGATGGACTACACCTTGACTATGTGCATAATCTAAAGCTTCTGCTATGTAGACTCCTATTTTAATGACCGTGGCAATAGCTAACAAATTATCTGATTGTGTATAAGGAACTAAATTACCGCCTTTAAAGAATTCCATTGAAATGAAGGCTAGGTCTTGTTCTTCACCCGCATCGTAAATGGAAACAATATTAGGGTGTTTTAATCGTCCAGCAGCGGCAGCTTCGCGGAAAAATCGGATAGTCGCTTCTTGTAATCCCTCTGCTTCAAATTCTTGTGATAAAGGTAAAGTTTTAATTGCTACTAATCGATTCAATTTGGAATCTTTACCGAGATAGACTGTACCCATAGCACCTTTACCTAGCGGCTTTTCTATCTGATAACGTCCTAAAATCGGTTTGTCATTATTGTCTTCTGGTGATAGCCAATCATTGATAGCTCCCTTTGATAAATGAGGTTTTCTTAAGCGATTTAATCGTTCTAGACGTTGTTCTATATCACGAAAGTGAGCAATATAGTTAAGCATATAACGGTAGACTGCACTAGCGCGTCTCCATTGACGTTTCCGTTCATAATCCAGTGCTAGATTATAAAGTAACCCCATAATTGCATTATCCGGTGGACACAACCGAAACTTTTCAAATGCCATGTCTAACTGTCCTTGTCCTTGGAAAGCTAGCCCCAGTAAACGATTACTTTCAACTGCATCAGGATGTGAACGAAAAGCATCTTGATAAGCTACAATTCCTTGTTTAATTTGTAAAGCAAGATATCCACAGGGTACTAATAAAATTCCATGCATTAATTGTACCAATAGCCCTTGATTTAATAGACTAAAATAAAGTAGATAAAGTACCCCCATCAATCCTAGACCAGTAACCAAGGCTTGCCGTCGTCTTAAATGAGGCAATAATAAACCGACAGTGGCTGCAACTAAAAGCAATAGGCTAATTTGTAACCAAGTTGCCCACTGAGGAATTCTAAAAAAATCTTGGTTAAGTAGACTTCTTAAAGTATGCGCCAAAACTAAGATAGCGGGTATTTTACCGATTGGGGTTGAGTGAAAGGAAGTATAATGACGTACTGTTATGCCAAGTAACACGGTTTTGCCTTGATATTTCTGTATCGGAACCCTTCCAGTTAATACATCAACAAATGAGTCCGGCGGAGGCGCATGACGATAGAAAAAAGGTTGTATCTGTAAAGAAGGTTCCGTTTTAATGGTTAATTTTTCTAAACGTATCCCTTTACCTAAACTAATTTCAATTTGGTTATTATCTAAGTGTAGACTTTTAGCAGCCAGTAACAAAGGCAGTGAGGGAAAATAAGCCTGATTATATTTAATGACCAGTGGTATTCGACGTGGATTAGTGAGTTGCTCAGCGTTAAAATAACCTAGTCCGGTCACATTTTCACTAAAAATAGCTAATGGTGAAGTTGCGTGAATTGCTGTGGGTGGTTGCGGTGTTAAATTGTAGTGATCAAATTGATCGCGAATATTTTTAAGACGATATGCGGTAATATAGTTTGGTAAATTAGGTACGGGTTCCTCATGATTAGTTTGAGCTAAAGTAAAAGGTATCCCGAGGACAACTTGGCCGGCGGTTTTGAAACTGGTAGCCAGTCGTTGATCACTTTCTAAGTCAATACGAACTGATTGTAACTTATCTTCAAATGTAGTTAAAGTATCAACGAGTTCATGAGGAAATATAGAATTTTTATAAAATTCATCGATAGCTTTAATAAATTGTTTATTACTCTGGCGGGTACGTAATTCACTTAGTTTTTTTAAAAAAGTATTTAACTGTTCTAATTGTTTAGGTAAGGGGTTGAGTAACTTGGAATGAGTATAGAACTTAACTAACTCATTGAAATAAACTAAACCGAGTTCTGGTTGGAAATGATTAAATGGGAGTGTTGTACTAATAACTTGTGCTTGTGGTGATAATAAGTCGATTAATTGTGCTAAAGTGGTTCGTGACCATGGCCAATCACCTAATTGCGCCAAGCTGCGTTCATCAATAGCAATGACAGCAACTTGATCACCCGCTGTGCGGTTGAACCAGCGGATATGAGCGTCATAGAGAGCTTGTTCGAGCGGTTGTAATAAGTTGAGTTGAGCCATGATGAATAAAATAATACCGATAGTTAAGCTAATAAACCAATCATGGCTCCAAATTTTTTCTTGTATATTATTCATTATAAAAATTTTTATTTAGAAATCATAGTCTAATTAACAGAATTCAGGATGTTATATCAAAATTAAATATATTTTGGCAATATTTATACCAATATTTAAAATTAATATCAGTTGAAGCTGGTGTAGCAAAAAATGGGAGTGGATTGGCGCTAGCGTCATGCACCGAACCAAGGTATGGGATCAGTTAAGCTGTTGAATAAAATGGCGAACACGTAGATTCGTCCCGACCGAGGCGGTATTGGTTGGGTAGGGGCAAACCGAGGTGTTTATCCCTAACTTAATGGTATTGAGGTAGAGTAAAAATTCTCTCGGTAGACGCTTTGATAAAAATTAGACTTTAATCCATTTGATTTCAAAAAGCTTTATTTATATATCGGCTCTTTTTCACAAAGCGTTTAGGATTCTTATAGCAAACTTAATGAATTGATTTATCGTCATTGACCGGTTGATAACTACCCTTCAACGTGTTGACGTCATAACGGGTAGTTGATAGGTTTGCCTTTAACCCGTAACTGAATACGGTAAATCTAACCAGTGTAGCTTTTCGCTGGGTGGTGTTTGCCAATAAACTTCATTTTGTTCGGCTTGAGTAACTTGAATGACCGCTAATACGACTACTCCACCGTGCGGATGCCATTGCGCATTGACAATTTTGCCTACACTTTGTGGTTCGTTACTCACATAAAGTGCATCACTAGGTTGTGGTAATGAGGTTGTATCGATTTTTGCCAAATACATTCGCCGTTTGAGTGTTCCTAAATATTGCATTCGTGCAACAATTTCCTGACCGGTATAACAGCCTTTGTTAAAACTAACACCACCAATTAGCGAATAATTTATCATCTGTGGCACAAATTCTTCGCTGGTCGCCGGGACAACTTGCGGTAACCCCGCCAAAATATCTAAACATTGCCAAATTGCTGTACCTACTGGGTGTGCAGATTGAGCTAACCGTGACCAAAGTGTTTGAGGTGTTTCAGTGAATAATAGATAACGAGGTTGTACACCTTGAACTCGTATGATAGTTGCTGTTTCTAAGGTAAGACTCGCATTAATACTGGTTGGAGGAGTACAGTTTAAGCTATCAGCGATTAATGAAACGCTTTGCTCACCGGCAATCCCCAGCCGAACGAATTGATGACTGACCTCTTCCAATTGAACTGCCGCACGCAATATGTACATTCGCAACCGTTTGAGCGTCATTTCAACACTCGCTTGAGGAAGGAATAAATAATAAGCATCCTGGCGTTGGAATAACCGAAAATTAACGATAATTCGACCTTTCGGATTACACCAAGCACTTAATTGACTTTGGTCAGTATTGACTTGCAAGACATCATTAGTCAATTGACCTTGTAAAAATTTAGCGGCATCACTACCACTGATTTTAATAATACCAAAATAGGATAAATCAGTGAGAATATTACTTTGTAAAGCGGCTTGTCTCTCGATTGCCGGAGAACCAAAATGAAGAACGACATGCTCTTCAAATTGGGCCCCATTTTGCTGTAAATACCGTTGCCATTGTTCTATCATCATTTTATTTAGTTCAACGTGTGTTAATAACCGGGGTATAAGGGGTTTGACGATGATGTCCATGCATACGATAGTAAACAAAATCCGTTATATTATTAAAATGCATAAACGGGTTACCGGCTATCTGTTCTGCCAAGGTAGAGGAAGGTTGATGAGCATAGTGATGTCCAGGATGGATAACCGTTGATGGTGCTAATTCAGTAGCAAGCTTTTTCAATGAATGATACATCTGTTCCGGCTCACCACCACTTAAATCACATCGTCCACAACCGTATACAAATAAAGTATCGCCGGTTAATAAATGACCATCTAAATAATAACAAGCCGAACCTGGTGTGTGTCCCGGTGTATGCCAGATGGCAATTTCAGTATCCCCCAATTGAATCGTATCGCCACCATGATGTAAAGTCGGATTTTTTAATTCATGTTCCCAAAATTGAGCTTCTGGTTTCAACAAATGTACCTGAGCATCAAAGACATTTAACAGATCATCTAAACCGTTGGTATGATCATGATGACTATGAGTCAATAATACCTCAGTAATTTTAAATCCTTGATGCTGCATCAAAGCCACTACTTTAGTAACTTCCCAAGCCGGATCAACCACTGCAGCACATTTTGAACGATGATCTTGAATTAAATAAACAAAATTTTCCATTGGTCCCAATTCAAGCGCATTAATAGAGAAAGTTTTATTTGATTTCATTATCATCTTGACCTAAGAAAAAATCAGCGTCGGTTGGTAACCCGGTGCCGAAATGGAGTTGGAATAGTGATAAGCCGCATTATAGTATAATATTTATGAATTAGAAGTGAATAAAGACACTGAGCTCGTCCTATTTCAAAATTTTTAAATATACTTCAATATTGGTGCATTACCAAATAGCAATTATATGCGTAACTAATTAATATTAACAATAATTCTACTTCTATTAGAATAGTAAGAACCCCGTACCCACTCGCTAAAAATTCTGCAATTGTCTCCAGAATAATTTCAGTTGCAATTCATTTCGAGAAAATGAGCATATCGGGTATTTTTCAAAAATGCCGCTAATTCTTCATAGTTTTGCAGCAGTTTCTCGGTTTTACGAGGTGTTTTCATCATATCAGTTTGAATCGGTGCAGAAGGCATCCCTAAATAGTCACAAATCTTATCAACGGTTTGCTGGTGTTGTTCTGCTGTTGATAAATCCTCTTCAAAAACTATTTCTAGATGAGGAAATTGTGCCATCATTTCTCGCTCTTTCAAATAACGCGCTTCTCTCTCTTCCAATAATTGGATCATTTCAGTCGGATTAATAGAGATATTTTTTGAGCGGATTGATTCACAATCGGTTGCCGAA
Organism: Thioploca sp.; assembly: GCA_012032555.1. Taxonomy (GTDB): domain Bacteria; phylum Pseudomonadota; class Gammaproteobacteria; order Beggiatoales; family Beggiatoaceae; genus Thioploca. The sequence goes on along the minus strand of JAAUSR010000040.1, from coordinate 8,480 downwards.
CGATAGTGCCATTGCCGGTGACTAAATGCGAATCGAGCCGAAACGATTTGGTTGAAAAAATTTGCTCTTCTTAAATGGATGATTTTCCAATCCTGGTTATAGAAATAAGATAAGATTTCTTTATGCGCTATTTTTTGGAAATTTAAGTGTACATCGTGAAGCAATAAACCGCACACTGTTGCTCTTTTAGAATACTTAGCTAATCGTCCTCGAATGTGTAACTTAGGAAATAAAACCTTAATATGCCAACGCACAAAGGGATCTTTAATACAGAAAATATTTGGATGTGAATTGAGCAGATTTCTCAGTAAATTACTTCCCGTTCTACCTTGAGTAAAAATAACAAAATTGTGGCGAGGCAATTTCATTTTTCTAGTGGATAGGGCACGAAAGTAAGAAACGATCTCCTCACGTACTACTGCTTTTAAGTCACCCTGAATTTCTTTAATGAGTTGATAGTTCATCAGTTATAAACCTCATGTTAAGTTTTACTTCAATGCAAAATAGTAGGCAAAGATTCAGAATATATTTACCTAAGTCATTATTGTTTAGCTTCCCGTAACCGTTGAACTAAAGTTTGAATAATGCCGCGGATAACCTCATGGCGTTCCCGAATAGGTTCTACTACGGTTTGATGATGTAATACCAACAACCGCGTTTCACCAACTGCCGTAGCGCTGAATAGATGAGATATCGGTAGCAATAAACTGATTTCTCCCATACTCATGCGTTGACCTAGTAGCCCAAGTGGTTGTTCGCCATCATATAAAATCAATGCACCTTCTACTACTAGATAAAATGCCATGTCCGTTTCTCCGGCTTTAAATAAAGATTGGCCTGAGTGTAGGTAACGTTCTTGTGCCAATTGGGCGAGTTCAGAGAGAAAATCATCTGAAGTATTGGTAAATACAGTAGTACCTTTGAAAATAATTAGTTTTTCTAGCAATGATAAAGGTTCTAATACTTTATTAGTTGGTGGGATAGGCTGCTGTTCATTTTCTGCTGCTGGTAAGGATAACAGCGACAAGGGCAGTTTATGTTGCGCAGTTAATTCGTATAGGCGAGTGTGTAAGTATTTTAGTACGCTGCGAGCAACTTCGATACGGGTTTCTTCTAGGGCTTGCAGATTATCATGGGTTAGCTGAAATAAATAACTACGACGTTGGGCGGTGATTGAAGTCGTGCGTGCTTTTGGTTCTAATGCTTTGAGTTCGCCAAAACTTTGTCCAGGACCGAGTTCAGCTAAGGTTTGTTCATTATCATGTACGCGTAAACTACCTTCAGCAATGACATACATAGCATTACCAGCTTGTCCCTGGTGAAGTAAAGTTTCTCCGCTGGCTACCACGACTTCTTCAAAGAGTTCGGCTTCTTCTGCTAGAATTTCTGCTGGTAATTCAGCAAATAAACTGAAATGCTGTAATAATCTGACTTTTTCAATCGTCGGTAAATGTAATTGCGGTTGATCATGTAATTGTCCAAGATATTCTCGGCCTAACAGTTGAGTGGTATAACGAGCGGTTTCTCGAATCAAGGCATTATCTACTTCGAGTAACGGTGCCAAATGGTGGCGAAGATTATCCATCGTCATTTTTAGTGCCGCATCTGCCGCTTCGATCGCGCAAGCAATGAGCCAAGGGTTGTTCCACCGGTTAGGATGTGCCAACATATCCTTAATGCGTTCTAGTGGTTGATGCTGTGGTGTTACGGTAGTGTCACCAAACAGCAATGGTGCAATGAGGTGTTTATGCTTTTTATAGATAACGGTATCAAATAATTCCAATGCCAGATCCCGCAAATCAGTATCACTATGGTAGCGAATCCGCGCAATTAGGTCTGGAGCGTAGATGAAAGACAACAGGAGAAAAACTCGGACTCGAGTCTTTTCTAATTCATAGTCTAGCGCAGTATGTAACAATTCCATTGCTTTAGGCCCATCCAGTTCGACACTAGCCACCATTAAGGTATTACCATACTCGACTTCTTCATGTAGTAGTGCGTCAATACGTGCCTGATCCGGCGCTTGATAGTGTAATTGGTGCAACGACCAGAGAATCTCCTGGCGCAAGTTGCGATCAGCTTCCTCAAAGTTACTATACAACAGAGAAATAGCTTGAGGATGTTGGATGCGTCCATAAATACGAATAATTTGGCGACGTACTGGGGTTGATTGAGTTGGGTAAGCGGCTTCTAAAGCCGGTAAGGCTGAAGCACCTGCTTGAATCAGGGTTTGCACCGCGCTTTCTCGCACCCCAATCCATTGGAGATTTTCAATGACTAAGGGCCATAAGCGGGGATTATTTAGGCGTCCAGCAGCCTGTAATGCCATGTGGCGTACCTGTAAATCGTCATCTAAAAGTAATGGTGCTAAGGTGCGGTATAACGAAGCAAGGCCCAATTCTCCTAACACTTCAGCGGCAAAAGCCCGTTGTTGCGGATCCGCTGATTCTTCCAGACCGATGAGGAATGGTCCGGCTTTGACAACACCTTCCATACCACCATGCAAAATCAAGGCGACCATGGCACCACGTTGGAGTTCTAGGTTGTCACTCGCTAAATAAGCGCTAATCAAATTTAAAGACTCAGAGGTAAATGGTGCTAAGGAACTGCCATCATGAGTTGGAATGGTAGAATTTTCTATTGCTTCGACTTGGCCTTCGGTAGCTGCTAGCGCACGTAATAATGCAACTTTGGCCGGGATAACGTCTTCTACCTCTAAGCGGCTGCGTAAAGGAATAAAAGCATTCGTGGGTGCTAGTCGTTCTAAACTAGCATAGACGCTAGTGCGTACTTCAGCATCAGCATGTCCAAGCAACTCCAATAATAAGTGTTCAACCCGGGTACGAATGAGTGGCGTTTGTATTTGTTCTAGCAGTTCTAGGCAATAACGTAATTCTGTTGGTGGGCGTTCAGCTAAATTCCGAGTGAGTATCTCTAAAGTCCAAGCTTCATCGGTACTACGAGGTGTGCGACTTTCACCCCAAAGTTTAAGCAGGGCCGTTAAGGTGCGGCGGTATTCATGATTAGCGAGTACCCCAATGACTAACCAAAGAATAGCTATAGCAGCTAGCCAAGGAGCCAATTGGATTGGTGAAATACGAAAATATTCTAGAAGCAGCAGGATAAAAATACCGGCGATAATGCCCAGTACCGGACCAACGATAGTTTCAGCCGTCGTTTGAACCCGTCCGCGTTGTTCATAAGATAGCGGTTGATACAACATGTAATAAGCCGGAAAAGTAACTGAGCCAGCCAAGAGATCTTTCAAGGCTTTTATGCCAACGACCAACCAGAAAAGTAATATTGTTTCGTTGAACCAGTGGGCAGTGCCGGTTACCATTACTGAGCCGATTATAACCAGCAAAGGTACCGTGATTAAGCTAATAAACAATCCCAAGCGGGTTAACCAATAACTCGAAATAAACAGGCGGAAAAATAAACTAAAAAATCCCAGGATAGCCAAGAATTGACCCATGAACCCCGCGACTTGATCCGCATTGGGGTATTGACTATTGACTTGGGCGAAAAATAAATTATTAAGAAAGTAATCAATGACGTGGCGCAAGAAAGCGTAAAACAGAAATATCAAGATAACATAACGAATTTTGAATAGATCTCGTAATGAAATCGTGTGAGTGGTAACCGGTTGTCCACCAATCGCATCATGACTTTGAGGTTCAACAAATTTCAGCCGGAAGTTGTGATGTAAGTAATTGAGATTGAAAAAAGCTAACACCAATCCTACTAAGGAAAACCACAAGAGATTACGGGTACCTAGTAAACCAACTAGCCAAGGCGCTAACAACCCGCCAATAACCATCGTGAAAATTTCCCCAGCACCCACTAAGCCAAATAAACGTTTCCCCTGGCGGGCGGTAAACAGGCGATTAGCTGTTCCCCAAAACACGATGTTGGTCAAAATCCATTCGATATCAAACCATACCCACAGCAAAAATAGGGGCCAGCCCGCATCCGGTAATATCCATAGCAAGGCAATAAAACTAGCCGAAGCGAGGGCGAGGAACAGTAAGCTACTGCTTTGTAAGCGAATAAAGCTAATGTATCGATCTAAATTGAGGTGAACCAGACCAATCAACGCCACTAGCAATGCTGAGGCAATAAACACGTAAGGTAATTTATCGGCGGAATATTTTTCTAGAAAGAGTGCACTCGCTACCGTCATGGTGAATAAGCGCGGCAATCCAATCAGTACGGCTTGGAGAAAGTTGAGTACAACTAATTTCTCCTCACCACGTTCGAGTTTGAATAAGCTGTGGAAAATAGAAGTCATGTGTTCGTTATCCGTTTTGAGATTTGTTTTCAAAAACAGACTAGCTACCTACGCAGAGACTTTACCACGCCTAGCAACTTTGCCTTATTTCTTACATTCATTGAGTTTCAGTTGAATGAAGAAATATTATTTTACAATAATTAGCTCTGATTATGCACAGCTTCTTTACCAATTGGGTATTAAACTGAAAATAATGCGATTATTAAACCACATAACTACTATTAGTAGGACTCATTAGCAGTCAAGATCGGTTATTTATTTCACTGAATGAATTAGCTCTTAAGTCAAAGTAGGAAAGAATTCTCGTGTTTCGCCGCTATGAAAGATAGCCGATTTAATTCTAAACTGTTAATATTATCAAAAAGTATCTGGCAATAATTCATTCCTTGATCCCAAATTTAATCATAGCTCATCACTAACAACTACCGATAATAACATCATGACTTACCAAGTTTTTGCCCGCAAATGGCGTCCGCGTTATTTTTCTGCCATGGTAGGACAAACTCATGTCTTACGTGCTTTGATTAATGCATTGGAAAATAATAAGTTACATCACGCCTATTTATTTACGGGTACCCGTGGCGTGGGAAAAACTACGGTGGCTCGTATTTTGGCAAAGTCACTGAATTGTGAACAGGGTGTGACCGCTTATCCTTGTGGACAGTGTTTAGCTTGTCGTGAAATTGATGAGGGTCGGTTTATCGATTTAATTGAAGTCGACGCAGCTTCCCGTACTAAAGTAGAAGATACCCGTGATCTCTTAGAAAATGTACAATATGCACCCACTCGAGGACGTTATAAAGTTTACTTAATTGACGAAGTGCATATGCTATCCACCCATAGTTTTAATGCGCTATTGAAAACGTTGGAAGAACCACCACCGCATATTAAATTTTTATTAGCCACCACCGACCCGCAAAAAATTCCGGCCACGGTTTTATCACGTTGTTTACAGTTTAATCTGAAAAGACTGCCCGTAGAATTGATCACTCAACAGTTAACTAAAATCTTGACTGAAGAGAGTATTCCTTACGAATCTAAAGCAATTTATTCATTAGCTCAAGCGGCAGAAGGAAGCTTACGAGACGCCTTAAGTTTATTAGAGCAAGCCATTGCTTATAGTGGTGGGCAACTTTCCAGTACTGACGTGAATCAAATGTTGGGTACGCTTGACCCAGATAGCGTGATTGGACTGATTAATTCATTAGCGGCTCAAGACGCACCGGGGCTATTAAATCAAATTACCCAATTAGCAGAATATAACCCTGATTTTATAAATCTCCTGGGAGAAATACTGTCTTTACTGCAACAAATTGCTGTAGCTCAACTGGTTCCAGGCGCAATCGATCTCAATCAACCTCACAGTGAAGCTATCTTACAACTGTCTCGGCAATTAACGCCAGAAACAGTACAATTATTTTACCAAATCGGCTTATTAGGACGACGTGATTTACCGCTCGCCCCAGAACCACGGGGTGGTTTTGAAATGGTTATGCTACGCATGTTAGCCTTCCATCCGGATACTTTCACACTATCACCGGCTCCGATTGAGGAATCTAACCATATACCATCAGCAAAGCCCGTTTGGGAAGCCACAACGGACACCTCAATAACAGCGGCTGCCATACCAACTCCAGTTTCGCCTATTGCTCCATTAACTGAACAATGGAATCAACTCGTACATACTTTAGAACTGAAAGGCATTATTAAACAGCTCGCTTTCAATTGCGAACTTAAGCAACATGACGGTAATAATTGGGAACTGGTTTTACCACCACAACATAAACTTTTACTGACCCAGGAACGCAAAAATAAATTAGAAGAATTGTTACAGCAACATTATGGTAGCCCCCAACAAATTCATATTCGGGTGGAAATCCCTCAAACAGTAACACCAGCAGAACAACAACAACGTATTGAAGAATCTCGTCAACAATATGTGTTACAAGAAATTAATAATGATCCTTTTGTAAATTATTTAAAGGAAAATGGTGATGCCCAACTCGATATTAAATAACTTTTTAAGTATTTTATTTACTCTTCTTAACTTGCTCTCATTATAGAAGAAGTGCAAAATATTCAGTATACTACCTAAAATTTATTACGTCATGAAGAGACCCATTAGTTTTCACAATCAGTGTAAGAAGACGTCTACTTTAAAATGATTAGAGGACAGAATATATGAAAGGCGGAATTTCCAATTTAATGAAACAAGCACAAAAAATTCAAAGTAACTTTCAAAAAGCACAAGAGGAATTAGCTCACTTAGAAATCACCGGTGAAGCCGGAGGAGGAATGGTTAAAATTGTGATGACCGGACGACATGATGTCCGACGCGTTGAAATTGATCCAGAATTGATGAAAGAAGACAAAGAAATGTTAGAGGATTTGATCGCGGCAGCTGTCAATGATGCCGTGCGTAAAGTGGAAAGAACTAGTCAAGATAAATTAGCTAACATGGCTGGTGGATTAGGATTACCTGAAGGATTTAAATTACCTTTTTAATCATTATCAGATTAATGAGCATTCGCTCTACCCAATTGAACCATTGGTTTCATACCCCTTTGGGGAAACGCTTATTACAAGAAGAAGCGGAGACTTTGCAACAAGTTTTACCACAATTGTTTGGTTATCATTTATTGCAAATCGGATCGATAGGAGCGGGCTGTTTATTAGAAAGTAGTCGTATTATGCACCGCTGTATCTTAACGACAACCACATCAGTGACTCATTCGGCTTTTTCTCATGTCCATGCTGCGGTAACAACATTACCCTTTGCTCAAGATAGTTTAGATGTGGTGGTGTTACCCCATACTTTGGAATTTGAAGAGAATCCGCATGAAATCTTACGAGAAGTCGAACGAATTTTAATCCCGGAAGGTTATATCGTTATCTTAGGTTTTAATCCCATTAGCTTATGGGGAGTGTGGCATTGGTTAAGGGCACGTTATAAACCAGTGGCACCCTGGTGTGGGCGTTTTTTACCCTTATTACGTCTAAAAGATTGGTTAACTTTACTTGATTTTGAAGTAACCAATCAAAGAACTTTTTTTTATGCACTTCCTTTTCATAATGACCGTCTTAAAAATTTCACAATCCTTTTAGAAAAGATGAGTGCTCATTGGTTAAATAATTTTGGTGCTGTCTATCTTATCGTCGCTAAAAAACGGGTAGCAACCCTTACCCCCCTTAAACCGAAATGGTGGCCCAAACAAACTTTAGTAACTGGCGCCATGAGCACTCATTTTGAAGATCACCGATGACTCAATCTTGGGTTGAAGCTTTTACTGATGGTGCTTGTCGGGGTAATCCCGGACCAGGTGGTTGGGGAATATTATTGCGTTATAAAGATAAAGAAAAACAATTATATGGTGGGGAATCCCACACAACTAATAACCGTATGGAATTACTAGCGGCTATTATGGCTTTGGAAACATTAATCCGTCCTTGCCACGTTCGTTTAACCACGGATTCTCAATATGTCAAAAGAGGAATTACTGAATGGATTACGCAGTGGAAACAACGCGGTTGGCAAAGAACTAATAAAGAACCTGTTAAAAATGAAGATTTATGGCAACGCCTAGATAAAGTGACTCAAAAGCATCAAGTGGAATGGCTGTGGATAAAAGGACACAACGGACATCCCGAAAACGAAATGGCTGATCAACTAGCTAATCAAGGCATTGAGTTGGTTTTGCGAGATAAATAATACTCCACCGACGAGAAAACTATAAAAAATTATTGTGTTGGCAGGAACATTGTGAAATTATTAAAGTCATTCTCAGTGCAAAGTTATCTCATCTTACTTATGGCATTATTATTGGTTTTGTTGACGAAAGTAAAGAAACTTTACTGCGCCTTGGGAAAGCTATCTTGACACGGTATCACAATCAGTTAACGATTAATCCAACACTGAATTTTTAAGTTTTGCTCTGTTCAATTTTTCCAATACTATCCATGCCACGATGGATTCAACTTTTTCTCAGTAAGGTGGGCAAAAGTGAAGTGTTGCCCACCATTATTCTATTTCGTTGATGGAGTGGTGGGCAACATGCCGTGTTAGTCCCGTATCTCAATTCAGTTCAACGGACGGCATGTTGCCCACCCTACCGGGCACTGCCATTAAGTTAAGAGATCATTCCCCCTCCTTCTCAAGGAGGGGGCTAGGGGGTGGTTAAAAAATGTTACC
>JAAUSR010000009.1 GCA_012032555.1 Thioploca sp. | reverse complement strand
TAATGGCAGTGGGGTGGTAGGGTGCGTTAGGCGATAGCCGTAACGCACCGATTTGAACTAATTGAAAAATGATTTTTTAAATGGTCTGAGATTTTTAGGCTAACTTTCTCACATGGGTAGGATTGATTAAACTTCCAATTAACCACGCGATGCTAAAGGTGACCAGAACGCCCATTAATCCAGCTATTCCGGTAGAAAATATTTCCTGATTTAACCAAGGTACCGTGTAATTAGCAAGCGGCGCGACAAAAGTTGGTGCGGATTGATGAAGAAACTGATATTTTGCCGCTACCCATTCCAAACCATCTGGAAACCCAGAAGCAAACGGACTGAGCATTAGCGCTATGATCATTGAAGCCATCAATGGCGTCATAATATTCCAGTTATTATTTTCAACGTTGTTATTTCTTACCAGCAACCTATAACAACCGACTGTAATTAAAACTTCTCCCAAGCCAATTAACATATGGGTACTCAGCATGGCCGTAATCACTTTAGTCAATGCAATAGTGCCGGAGATAGCCAATTCAAAACTGACCGCGACAGCCGCTAATAGCACCGATATCCAGGCGGCTATCCCTAAAAAAAAGTAATTGAAACCGGTTGAGGTTGATTTTTTAATCAAGATGGAATGAATAATACCCCCTAATCCAGCACCAATGAGTGCCATGTTAAGAATATTAGTTCCCAAGACACTCAGCCCACCATCGGAAAACACCAAGCTTTGAATAGTCACCACCAACGCTAGGGCTAAAATACCGAATGGATATCCCATGAGAGCAGATGCCAGTACTCCACCGAGTAAATGACCTGAAGTTCCATCTGCAATGGGAAAATTTATCATTTGCCCGGCAAATATTAACGCGCTTATCGTACCAAATTGGGTTGCAGTCGGTTTAGTTGGGGATTTTAACGCAAGATAGCTTGCCCCAGCTACGCCTAACACGCTTACCACCCCAGTGACCGGACAAATAGCTCCGTGTAACATGGCGTCAGGAATATGCACTATGGCCTCCTTTTAATTATTCCAGTTAACGTTGTTTAGTACTTGTTTACTTTGCTATTCTTGAGAGGTAAGACTAGCTATTTTTGCTCGTCTCAATTTAAAAACCGAAGTGAAATAGCAGAAATTATCCGGTAATATTCTAATCCTATTTTGAAAAGATTTACATCGTATTGATGTTTATCAACATAGTAGCAAATCGGCGGGTTGATTTTCCTACAACGTTACCAAAGACACCGGCGAAAAGGTTAATCAGAAAGCTTTATAGGGGTAAGGTGAAAAGAGGCTATATGCTCATAGCAAAACCGGTTGGCTTAACAACCAACCGGTTGGTTATCCTAACCGGAGATTAGGTTAGGAGATCAGGCTTAGTAGGGCCAACCCGGGTCCATACCACAATAAAGTGGTGCGCCATAACAACTATGTTCTACTCCATTTCTCCAGGTAACTAAATACCCTAACCCATCACGACAATCCTGACGTTTATCTAAAAGACGCGTATATTTACCATTCGTTACCGCATCGCACTTGTCTTTGAATGGTGAACTGGGTGTTACACCTTTGGCTTGCTTACACTGTTCTCTCCAAACATTCAATTTGTCTTCCATTATATTGCAGAGGTCACTGGTGAAACTCACAACGCCGATTGCGAATGCAACCTTACCGGCACATTTTTCACAGGGTGTTAAATTCCACCAACCCATCGACTGGTCTAGTGCATCGTTGTCCAAGGCCGATGCTTGGTCAAGGGCTGACTGTAACTGAGCAGCCATATCATCCACTTCATCCGCAACTACTATATTGACTGTACTTATTAAACCCATGAATGCCATTCCCATAATCGCGGGGGCCAACATTATTTTCAGGTTCATTGTCATTCTCCATCACTTGGTTATTGATTAAGATGTGTTTTTCAGTTTATTAAGCTGAGTTGGGATAGTTTTTACTATTCCTACCGTACTATCTATTTTAAACAGTACAAACAATATTTTACACGAATAATAAAATATTGGCAAGAACTTTTAGACATAAAATCTATTTTTTAGTATTAACGGAATATTGGATTTATTCTATTAGTTAGGACCATTAAAAAATGGTTTATTTTGCAAAATAAATCTTTAACTTAGCCGTGAAGCGTAGCTATTATAGTTAAGTTCACTCTAACTCACTCGCTGGTCACGTAGCTAAATACGAAGTATCACGAAAATAGTAAGGTAACTACGCAAAAAGGTTAGTCGAGAAGTTTTGTAGGGGTAAGGTGAAAAGAGGCTATATGCTCATAGCAAAACCGGCTGGCTTAACAACCAACCGGTTGGTTATCCTAACCGGAGATTAGGTTATGAGATCAGGCTTAGTAGGGCCAACTCGGGTCCATACCACAATAAAGTGGTGCACCATAACACTTTTGTTCTTCCTGATTCTTTTTATTAACGAGTACTTGCAATTGATCACGACAAGTCTGACGTTGATCTAACTTATTAAGGTAAAAATTAGGCTGACCTTTTATCGGACTCCATATTTGATCGCATTTCACTTTAAAAGTTACGGGGTTAGGAATGGGACCTGGATTGGGATGGGTTTTACAGTAGGCTCGCCACAACTCTAAATTAGCTTCTCTATTGTTGCAGTTGTTAGTTTTATTAACTACATTGATTATTCTTACTGCAACATTGTCCGCGCATTCTGTACAATTTGTTGCGACTGGTAATGCTAAAACACTGTCAACTCCTTCATCCATCACCACCGTATCAGTCTCATCCAACTCCATGGACATAATCTCTTCGGCAGATAGCGACCCCAGATCGATTTCTTGCGCAAACGCTACATTGACTGTACTCATTAAACCCATGAACGCCATTCCGGTAATAGCCGGGGCCAACATTATTTTCAGGTTCATTGTCATTCTCCATCACTTGGTCATTGATTAAGATGTGTTTTTCAGTTTATTAAACTGAGTTGAGATAGTTTTTACTATTCCTACCGTACTATCTATTTTAAACAGTACAAACAATATTTTACACGAATAATAAAATATTGGCAAGAACTTTTAGACATAAAATCTATTTTTTAGTATTAACGGAATGTTAGTTGTTAAGAACCATTTTGAGAAAATAATCTATACTCACCTAAAGAACTTATCCCCAAATTGCGCTTTAGTAATTGGCCCTATTTTTTGAACAACGGAATTTGGAAAAATACTGGAAGTTTGAAGATAGATTTTTTGTTAGGAGGATTTATGATGATTCACACCCCAATTAGCCTCATCTTAGGCTTAGGTTTATTGATTTTATCTCACCATGGCTATGCCCAAAGTATTTCCTTATTTCTTAACCAAGCGACGGTTAGTGTTGGTGAACAGCTAGAAGTTGCAGTTACGGCTAATCGTGAGGAGATTGCTGCCGCTGTTGCTGATGTTTACCTCGCCGTTCAATTTCCCGACGGCTCGCTGTATTATTTTCACAGTCCTGAAGCTATCAGTACTAAAAATCAGATTGTTCCCTTGGTTAGGGGTTGGAATATCCAAACTTTATCGCCAATGACTTTAATTTCTCTGGAGGTACCTAAAAAATTACCGGTAGGTACCTACAAGTGGTATCTAACCTTATGTCAAATTAATCAAGACGTGGCACAACCGGCTAATTGGATTGCTAATACAAGTGCACCGGTGGCATTAATTAACAATGATAGTGAAAATATACTTGAAGCGAATACCACAGCAAGCGAGTTCATGTCTTCAAAAACCACTATAACGACTTCATCAGTTGACGGAAATATACCCACAGCAGCCGCTGCACCACCTTCTTATGCAGACTATTCTGATGATTCTGGAGAATATGAAGTCAGTCGTGATGAGAGTGTGACGATATTTCCTTCCTCTCCCATTGATTTACCAACCAAACCGAGCTTACCGATAACCGCAGATATCCCTGTACAATCGGGAACATTAACCGCTGGTGACATCGATGATAATTTAAATTTTACCGCTTTCCAACGCTATCTTGATAAGTCAGATCAAGCGGATAATAATAAAACTTTACCTATCGTCAAGGTATCTGACCGACTAACCCTGCAGGTAGTGAACGCCCAAGGACAAGGTATTAATCACGCCCGAATTCGTCTCAACCCCGTCGGACAAACTAGCCCCGTTATGAACGCGGTTACCGGTTCTAATGGTTACTTTTATCTATTTCCTCAATTTGATAACCTCAATTATGCGCGGCTTAATTTACAAATTAGTCCCCCGCAAGATGTTTTGGCTTCACCCACTACCACGACTACCTTTTAAATCTAGAACCAGAAGACGTGTTAGCTTCACCAACTACGGCTATTAATACCACCTTAGATCTAGAACAACTTGATCCCCATCAGGTTATTACTGTTACTTTGCCAGATGCCCATTCTCAACTACCACCCGCTTTGGATCTCCTATTTGTTATTGATACCACCGGAAGCATGGCAGATGAATTACATTATCTCACCACCGAAATTCGAGATATTATCAGTCAGGTACATGATCATCACCCGTCAGTATTTATTCGGTTTGGCTTAGTCGTTTATCGTGATGAAGGAGACGAATATGTGGTCAAATCCTTTGATTTCACTGATTCTTTAAACTTGATGCAAATTCAGTTAAGTGAACAACGCGCTCAAGCGGGTGGCGATTATCCGGAAGCGATGGAACAAGCATTGGCTACAGCGGTTAATATGCAATGGCGTGATGGCAACACCGCCCGCTTATTATTTTTAGTCGCTGATGCACCGCCTCACGATGAAAATTTAGCGGCGATGTTAACGCAAGTTCGTTATGCGCGTCAAAAAGGTTTGCGAATCTATTCACTCGCTGCCAGCGGAGTAGCTGATACCGCTGAATGGATGTTACGAGTCGCGTCATTATTAACGCAATCTCGTTATCTGTTTCTCACTGATGATTCTGGTGTCGGTTATTCCCATGCTGAGCCAAAAGTAGCTTGTTACGTGGTTACTCGCTTAGATCAACTCATCAGTCGTGTTATTGCCAGTGAATTAGCTGGACAACGGTTGGAACCGAATGAAACTGAAATCATCCGCCAAGTGGGTACTTATCAAGCCGGCGTTTGTCAGGATAACGTTATGCCAGCAAATTAAGATAAAGAAAGGAAAAGGTGTGTTACGCTACGCTAACACACCCTACATTACTTATAATTCTAGCCTAACGGGTTTCTCACCCAAGCGCGAAAGGCTTTCATTGTCACATTTCGACCTACGCTTTGACTTTGTTTCACGTATTGCGGAATTGCTTCTACGAGAGGAAGTTGGGGAAAGTGGACACTGGTTGTTGAGGTAACATAGCGACCATTTTGTAATACATTGATTTCTAGATGTTCTCCATCATAGCGCCACAGTTCCGGTACGCCTAATTTTTCATAATTATCAAAGTGGGTTCGGGAACTGATATCAATTTCAATTGCTAAATCGGGTGGTGGATCGACGATTAAATCGATCCGTTTTTTACCCCGAACCATCGCTTCGTGGTGGATATAAAAACACGCATCGGCTTCTATGGCTTGAGCCATTTGTTCGTTTTTAAAAGTAGTTGAACCCAAAGCGCGAAACTCGATATTCATTTCTTCCAAAATAATCTTGACTAAATCGCCAATAATTTCTTTCCCATCTTCATGCTCGGCGAGTGGAACCATAACTTCTAACATCCCTCGACTGTAAGAAATTCGTGCAGCACGGGTTTCTCCTAACTCTTCTAATAATTTTTCTAAGGTTAACCAATCAATACCTTTCAATAATAAATTCTGTCCTGGTGGAATAACGATTTGATTGAAGGTTAATTGCATAGTGATTTTTACCAACAATTGCGGTTAATCATTTTAGCTTAAATAACTTCTCACCCAAGCGCGAAAAGCTTTTATCATCGCATTTCGTCCCACAATTTGACTTTGTTTTACATATTGGGGGATCGCTTCTACGAGAGGAAATTGGGGAAAGTGGACACTCGTTGTTGAGGTAACATAGCGATTGTTTTGTAATACATTGATTTCTAGATGTTCTCCATCATAGCGCCACAGTTCCGGTACGCCTAATTTTTCGTAATTATCAAAGTGGGTTCGGGAACTGATATCAATTTCAATCGCTAAATCGGGTGGCGGATCGATGGTTAAGTCAATCCGCTTTTTACCCCGAACCACCGCTTCATGTTGAATGTAGAGACATTTATCTGGTTCAATGGCTCTTGCCATAGGTTCATTCTTAAAGGTAGTAGAACCTAATGCCCAAAAATCGATGTCAAGTTCTTCCAAAAGCGTTTCTACTAAATTACCAATGATCTCCTTGTCACTTTCATGTTGAGCGAGTGGAACCATAACTTCTAACATTCCTCGACTGTAAGAAATTCTTGCAGCACGGGTTTCTCCTAATTCTGCTAATAATTCTTCCAAAGTTGACCAGTCAATGTCTTTTAATAATAAATTCCGTCCTGGTGGAATAACGATTTGATTGAAGGTTAATTGCATAATAATCTCTCGATATGGCGTAACCGGTAGCGATTAAAAGTAACCCTTTGTTATCATGAATTAATTTCCATTCTTAATGACTTTCTAAAAAGGAAACATAATCATGGAGGTTTTCTGGCGATATTTTGCGTAAAATTCCCCATAAATATTCAACATATCTTGTTCTTCAAGACGAATACCGATAAAAATGTAACTGCTAAAACCCAGCGCCAGCACTAAATGTCCTACCGTCATAATCGGGGTTGCCCAAAGACCAATTAATGTACCTAACATAATTGGATGGCGGATCTGTTTATAAATCAATATTTCTTTAAAGGGAACGGGTGAGTAAGGCTGATCCTGCCAATATAAATAAACTTGCCGTATTCCTAATAAGTCGAAGTGACTAATTAGAAAAGTAGCAAATAAAGAGAGTAACCAACCAAACCAAAATAATCCCTGTAATACACCATAGCCAGCTAGATGCGTTATTTGCCAAACGATGATTGGCATGGGTTGCCATAACCAACAAAGTAAAATTAAAGCCATACTGGAAAACAAGACATAGGTGCTCCGTTCTATCGGAATAGGGATTATTTTTAGCCACCATTGCTTAAATTTCGGTCGTGCCATGAGGGAATGCTGCAACCCAAATAGCGTAATTAATAAGAGATTGACAATTAAGCCTTGAACCCATGGAACTGGAACGCCAGAATCCACCGTTTTGGGAACAAAAAAATCACCTGTAAAAGCAATAAAATAGATAAAAACACCCTGAAAAAGTAAGTAACAGCTAGCACCATAACTCAGCACTAAAAACTTTTTCATCCACTATACCTTTTACATACAGTCATTAAATGTGCCTTGAAAGATTCGCGTAAATTAGGATGTTGTAAAGCATAATCAATAGTAGCAATTAAATACCCCAACTTACTCCCACAATCATATCGGGTACCTTGAAATTCATAGGCTAAAATGGGTTCCTTCAATAATAACTGAGCAATAGCATCGGTTAATTGAATTTCACCACCAGCACCGCGACCAATTTTTTCTAAATATTCAAAAATCGTTGGTGTCAGCACATAACGCCCAACGACACCTAAGGTAGAAGGCGCACGTTCCGGGGAAGGTTTTTCTATAATGCTTTTGATTTTATTAACACCTTCGTATAACTTTTCAGGTTCAATGATGCCATACTTATCGGTTTCAGAGCGATCAATGTTTTCAACCGCAATGACACTGCAATGTTGTTTTTCGTAAATGCTAATCATTTGGGACAAACAAGGGCTTTCTTCACCATCAATCAGATCATCTGCTAAAATGACAGCGAAGGGTTCATCACCCACAACCGGCTTAGCTGATAGTACGGCATGACCTAATCCCAGTGGTTCAGCTTGACGAATGTAAATACATGAAACCCCTTCAGGGACAATATGTTTGGTCATCGTCAATAAGTTATATTTACCGCGTCGGGACAGTTCATCTTCTAATTCTTGATTTTTATCAAAATGATCTTCAATAGCGCGTTTACTGCTACTGGTTACAAAGATCAGTTGTTCAATCCCAGCGGTTACCGCTTCTTCAGCCGCATATTGAATAAGTGGCTTATCTACAATGGGTAACATTTCTTTGGGGCTAGCTTTAGTAGCGGGTAAAAACCGAGTTCCTAAGCCAGCCACAGGGAAAACGGCTTTGCGAATGTTCTTTTTAAATTTCTCCATAACGAAGCCCTTCTTATTTTAAAATAGTAATAATCGGTTTGGTCACGTTGAAATTGATTACCAACCTTTAAGCGAGACTAGCTTGTAACCAATGGCTAATATCTCTTATTTCTGCTGCATTGACTTGATGTGCCATAGGATAATCATGCCATTCTACTCGGTAACCGAGTTGTTCTAAATAATCACGACTACGCTGCGCATGTAACAATGCGATAACGGTATCTTCTTGTCCATGTGCAAAGAAAATCGGTGTGAGTTGATTAGCTGGGTGGCGTTCTTGAGCAACGGTATCTATTAGAGGTAAATAAGTTGACAGTGCCATTATCCCTGCCAGCGGCTGGTGGTAACGTAACCCGGTTTGTAAAACTATCGCACCACCTTGTGAAAAACCGGCCAAAATAATTTTTTGAGTAGATAGCCCTTGTTCAATTTCTTGAGCGAGATAATGACGCACAATTTGTTCGGACTCACGAATGCCTTGAACATCTTGTTGTGCAGTTAAATCCATACCTAAAACATCATACCAGCCAGGCATGATCATGCCCCCATTAATCGTAATCGGACGTGAAGGTGCATGGGGAAAAATAAACCGGGTACAACGGGTAATTTCTTTTGGTAATTCTGAGACAATGGGTTCAAAATCATGTCCGTTGGCGCCCAAACCATGTAACCAGATCACGCTAGCTGTAGCCGTTTGGGGAGGATTAATGATAATAGCATCTGTTTTCATCATGAATTTAACTTAATCAGTTGACTCGTTGGTTTGTCATCTAAGCTGGAATAGTCTAGATAGCAAACAGTGGAATCTAGGATAACGATATAATCGCGATGAATTACTGAGTAGTTTCGTCGCTAACCCGATACGACCAGTTCTAGCTTGAAATTCGGTACTTATCATGGAATTGCCTCATCAAGTCACTTATTTGGAAAAAAATTCTGACTGAGACTGGACGGTTATAAAAATTGAAATTGTCATGAACTTTAGTCAAGAAGTTAACTTACTTTGGTGGGTAAATCAAGTCTTACTTTTGGGAATTAAATAACGCCGTAGCACCGCAATAAGTTCCTTTGATTGAATGGGTTTAGCAATATGTTCAGTACAACCCATAGCAACTTGACGTTCTTCAGCTTCTAAACCAACACTAGCGGTTAAAGCAATAATCGGAACATGACTAAACGCCGCTATTTCGCGAAGTCGTCGAGTTGCTTCTAAACCATCCATGATGGGCATCCGAATATCCATGAAGATTAATTCCGGTTGGTGAACTTGAGCTAATTCGATTGCTTCCTGACCATTCGTAGCGACAATCACTTGGTGATCGTAAACACTTAACAAATCAACAATCATTAACCGATTTACTTCATTATCTTCTACCACGAGAATACGATGACCACGCGGAATGGTTCCAAAAAATTCTATTTCCTGATTATCAATTTTAGTCACGATGGGGAGTGCTTTAATGGGTATCGTAAATCTAAAAGTACTGCCAACGCCAATTTCACTATTGACTTCGATTTTACCACCATGCAATTCAACTAACCGTCGCGTTAAAGCCAATCCAATTCCAGTACCTCCCATTTGCGCATCACGTACTCGGTCGGCTTGGTAAAATTCAGCAAAAATTTTGTTGATTTCATGGGTACCAATGCCAATACCGGTATCAATCACCGCAATTTGAAATTGATTATTCTCTTGACTAGCTCGAATTTCAACCTTTCCCTTTGGTGGGGTGTACTTTAAAGCATTCGATAGCAAGTTAAGCATAATTTGCTTACACTTTTTGATATCAACCGCACCACTCGGTAGATTAGGATCAAACTGAGTAATAACCTGAATGGCTTTCTTCTTAAATTGGCTCGCCATCATCGCGACGGTGGGTTGAATAAAATCATTTACTGCAGCGGGTTCTAATTCCAGTTCCATAGCACCGGCATCAATTTTAGCCACATTTAATAGGTCATTGATAAGATTTAACAAATGTTTACCACTGCTGTCAATTTGAGCGACATAACTCAATTGTTTTTCATTGAGTTGCCCAAAAAATTGTTCAGCTAATAATTCAGCAAAACCTAAAATGGCCGTCAGTGGCGTGCGTAACTCATGACTCATTGAGGATAAAAACCGTGATTTTGCTTGATTAGCCGCTTCTAAACGCAAATTAGCTTCTTCCACTTGCTGCAAAGTTAAGCGTAATTCCTGAGTGCGGATAGCAACGGTATTTTCTAAATTATGCCGTTCTTCGGCTAATTTTTCTTCAATATACTTGCGTTTAGTAATATCTTCTTTAACGGCTAAATAATGGGTAATCATCCCTTCGGCATCAAAGATAGGCGAGATAGACGCTGATTCCCAATAGAGTTCCCCATTTTTTTTCTTATTATGGAATTCGCCACGCCACTCGCCACCCTGTATAATGGTTTTCCACAGTCGCTGATATTCTTCAAGCGGTGTTTCTTTAGATTTTAATAGGTTTGGTTTCTTGCCGATAACCTCTTCAAAAGCATAACCGGTAATTTCGGTAAATTTAGGATTGACATATTCGATATTGGCATTAGTATCAGTAATAACGACTACACTCGGACTTTGTTCAACGGCGCGGGAGAGTTTACGCAATTTCTCCTCAGTTCGCCGGCGTACCGTGATATCAGTTAAAACCGAAATAAAACCAACCACTTGTCCGGCTGAGTTGCGTTTGTAATTCCAATCAACTTGTATCTCAATCAACTGTCCAGTGTGAACCCGTAAAGTGGTGAAATGGGGTTTTGGCGTGGGTTGTTCTGTGGCCAGCGTTGCTAAAAAATGAGGTAATTGTTGGCGTTCAGCCGCTGAATCGATTAATTCCCAAATGGGTTTGCCAACTCGTTCACCAGGTGCTACGCCCAACAGCCTAGCGTGTGCCTTATTACTAAAAGTAATGATTCCATTAATATCATGCTCTATAATACCATAGGGAATAGTTTCCAATAAGGTTCGATAGCGGGTTTCACTTTCACGCAAAGCCACGTCAGCGTGTTGACGTTCTAAGATTCGACTTAAGCGTTCTACAATGAGATTTAATAAATTTCTTTCTTCTGTTAAAAAAGGGCCTTCATCACTAAACGGTTTTTCTTCCCGGTAATAAACTTCTAAGCAACCCATTTTTTGTTCATGTGCCCAAATTTCACAACTTTGTTTCCAGGGTGTGGCTTGAAAATGACTTGAAATAAACGTTTTTTCGTTAAGTATTAATCTCACACAAGTGATTTCAGGATATTGCCACGCGACCGTCATCAGATTAACAATTTCTTGACAAAATTTATTTCGTAAATAAGGGAGATAATTGTATTCTTCGGTTAAATAGGAAATTTCATAAAGACAATTCAATTCTTTGACTCGTTTGCTCAGGTCTTGGGTTCGTTGTTGTAACTCTCTTTCAGTTTGTTGATGCTGGTTAATTTCGGTTTGCAGTTGTTCATTAGCCTGATTAAGTGCAATGGTACGTGCGGCTACTTGCTTTTCCAATTCTTCATACCAATTTTGTAGCTGATGTAACATGGCATTAAAAGTCGTTGCCAACAGCCCAATTTCGTCAGTCTTAATAACCGGAGCACGAACCTGAAAATGACCTTGAATAACTTGACTCGCCGTCTGGGTTAACAAACGCAATGAGTAAGTGAGTTTTGGGGTTAGGAGAGTAATAATTCCAATAGACAAAACCATACCTAATAAACTAATTAGGGAATAATAGAACAATTCCTGGCGCAGGGGGGCGAATAATTCTGCCCGATCACGTTGAACAATCAACCACCAACCACTGGCTGAACTCAATGGAATGTACCGGTAAGCCGCTAACACCGGTTTACCCTGATAATCATCCATTGCGGTGATTCCCTCTAGTTGGCCTTGAGCGATTAACTGAGTAGAGTGTTCTAGTAGTGGCTTATGGGGTTTAAGGGGCGTTAACAAGACGTTTTCTTGATTAACTAATAAGGTTTCACCGAGTCCTTGCCCCAGGTGTTGTAATGGTTGAATAATATCCTGACTGTCTCCTTCCATCACTAACACGGCCAAAACTTCATTGGCCTGATTTTTAAGGGCATAACTGAAATAAATTACAGGTCGTGCTTGAGTATCAACCGATACAATATCACTGATATAGCTTTCTTGAGGATGATTTAAGGCGATTCGGAAATAATCTTGTTGTGACCAATCCCGACCTTGGTTGGTTTCGGTCGTTGAAATGATGACTATACCCGTTCTAGCATCCAGTATTTGAATGTTATTGTAAATTTCATAAACGGAGCGAATGGTGTCCAAACAACGAAATAAAGTTTGATAACTGTCCTGTTGACGTAATAGTGGCCATAAAGTAGTTCCGGTGACTTCCGACCGGGTCAATTGTTGGATATCATGCAAAATTCGGTTAACACTATCGATAATACGTTCATTAGCGACAGTCAGTTGGAGGTTATTGCGTCGTTCCTTTAACCAATGGAGTAAACGTTCTTTTTTGAGATCAGCAATCAGATTAAGTCCGGTAAACGCCTCCAACTTCATTTGCGTTAACGTACCAGGATAAGCCGTGAAGGGAATGCCAATTAATTTGATTCCCTCTAGTAAAAACAACACGGTTATGAAAACCAAGCTAAAAGTGATAATAAATTGGGTTTTAATGCTCCAAAATCGGCTTTGCCATTTGACACGTTGAACTATCACCAAAAAATGACCTTTATCCGCCAGTTATTTTTATCAATCGTGTTGAGATTCTGCCAACTGTAACCTGACGGTGAAAAGTATGCCGCTGGCCTCTCGATTAGCTACAGTAACCGTTCCTTTGAATAGATGAATAATGCGTTCAGCAACGGGTGGTCCCAGTCCAATATCGCCACCGGGTGTAATGGATTCACCGACTGAAAATACTTCAAAGAATTGAGAAAGGTATTCGGTTGGAATAGTCCAACCGGTAGCCGCAATGGTTATGATAATTTCACTGGTTTGAAGTTCGTTTGATACCTGCACGGTATTACCTGGCTTAGAAAATTTTATCGCCGTTTTCAGTAGAGCAGCTAATGCATTAGTCAATAATCCGGCTTCACTGAGAATGTTGGCGTTACATCTTGGCAGTGGCGCCAGAGTAACCTGTCGAGATTGGGCAAAGTCAAAAGCTAATTCAGCAGCGGCATCAAGAATAGAATCTAAATCATTGTTTACTAGTGGAAATATATCTGCAGATACTTCAATTTGCGTAAGCAATAAAGCTTGCTTGATAATTTCCAGTAAGCGATCTAAGGAAGCCTTAAACAGTGTTTTGTATTCTTGGTAATGTTGATTATCTAACTCATGTTCAAGCAAAATTTCTGACAATCCCATGATACCACTTAAGGGGGTTCGCAATTCATGAGAAATCAGTTTTAAGAAATCACCCTTACTTTTATCAAGAATTTTAAGTCGTTCATGCGCTTCTGCTAACTCATGCGTCTTTTCCTGAACACGCTGTTCTAAAGTTTTATTGTAATTTTCAATTTGTTGCCGATATTTAGCTTCTTGATCCAGCAAGCGTTTTCTTTCTAAACAAGCCCCAATTCTAGCTTTGAGTAGCGTAAAATTAAAAGGTTTAACGAGGTAATCATCTGCGCCAAGCTTGATACATCGTACCACACTCTCCATTTCTTCAACGGCTGAAATCATGATGACGGGGGTATGACGTAAAGTAAAGCGTGTTTTTAAATTATCTAATACTTCATATCCATCCATGTTAGGCATGAGAATATCAAGCAAGATAAGATCCGGTAGTTGTGCTTGAATATAATCTAAAGCGACAAAACCATTCTCTGCCAAAATAGGTGTGTAGCCAATCGCGCTCACAAAATCATGGAGAACATTACGGTTGGCTTCATTATCATCAACAATAAGAACTTTAGTATCGGCTATCATCATAATTTTCTCCTGACGATTGAGTTATACGGGTTGATTTTTATACGGTAAAAGTCGCTTTTAAAAAATTAGTCACGCCGATCAGCAAATGATTATCGACCTCTATTTATTCTTTAAAAAATCGGGTACCGGGCCAATTAAAACCAAAATACTCATTTTAATAAGTGGAGATCATGAAAGACAATAATTCCAGAGGCTAATAAACGTAATTAACTTACTTATTCTGATGTTGCTTGAAAAATACGTTTTTAGTTGAAACATCATGCGAATTAACCGGAGGAACACGGGTGGTCGTTGTGGTTTGGTCTAAATTTTGGGGCGTATTTTTAGTGAAAAAAACAGATTTTTCTAGCTGACTTAAATGATTTTCATGGGTTGATGACATGAGTTTAGCTGGTTTTGGGTGAATATCAGTAGTTGGCGGTGATGATAGTGTGAGTTTATCCGTCTGCGGTGGGGCTAGCGGCAGTGACTCATGGGGTGGTAACGATTTTTCACCGGATGGACACCAAACCAGTGGATGTGGATGAGTTTTTGAACCGATGGTTGATGAAATATGCGCTGTGAGTTGAATTCGTCGTTTAAGGTGAGCTGTTTTAATATAAAGATTACCACAAAGTGAAATATCATCAGCGAGTGGTTCAATGGTCAACCTGACTTTTTGGTAACCGGCTTCGAGTTGTTGCGGGATTACGTGTACCCCGGCAATAGCAGATTCCAACTGACAAGGTATTGGAACCTGTATGTGGATAAAAAATTGATGGGAGGTACGTTGTGCCAATTGACCTAAGTGAAAAGAATAGGGATAGTGCCATACGCCAGTTTCTCCTTCAAGACCAATCACTTGACCACGGACTTGCACATTCTCACAATGCACACCGGTTGCAGAGCTAACCTGAATAGCACATTCCTCTTCGGCGTGATTAAAAGATTCACCCGTGACTTCAATATTTAGGTTTTTTAAAGTGAGCGTAGGTGAATGGATTTGCAACACTGGACCTTTAAATGCCCATAGCGTTGCACCTTGACCATCTAGAATAATCGGCTTATTAATAACAAAAGGACCGGCATATTCTTGGGGTAACAGTTTTATCATCGCTCCCAAAGGATTATCTAACTGTGTTTGTAACCAGCGATGCGTTTTTTCATGGAGTGAGCGGGGAAGTGACGGGGTTTCAACTCGATCAAATCCTTTGAAATCAACCGGTTCAATCACTCTAGTTCGTGGTAATATTCGCATGGTTTCACCCAATTTATTCCTATTATTTGGCGTTATCGCGACACGGCTTTTCAAGCTAAATGGATGGTTTCGTTGAGCAACGAAGCTGTTTTCCAAAGGGGTCTGTTTTGGAAAAACGGCTTGATTATCATAGCCGATTTTATGGCTGGAGAGAAACCGATGAAAAAGTTTTACTAACATAATGGGTAGTTATCATAAATTAAGTTAAATATTAAGCATATTTACTTCAACAATACAACCATGTGGCTCTTGAGAAAGACGTATTTGAGTACCGACCTTTAATTCAACCGCTTGATTAATGTCCACTCGATTGCCATTCGGAGACGTTAACGAAGTTAACATTTGATTAATTAACAGCCACTTATTCTGATAAAAAACACAATAGGCTTGTGGGGTTTTATCAACCGCTGGGCCAGGAAAAATATTATCAAAAACATGCCACTTAAATAAACGTTGGCCATCATAAATAACGAGTTGTCCATCAGGTAGCCATTGTCCTGCGCGTTTTTCACTCCGTCTAATTAAAAGTGGAAAAGTGGTGGTAATAGGTGTATGACAAAACGAGCAATCCATTGATTTAGCTTCAGGATTAACGATGAACCACTGGTGGCTACAATGGGGATTAGGACAAGGGTAAAGCATATTCCAAGTTTTTATTAAGCTGCTTTCCCATTCATAGGCACTGGGTCTTTTATAAGGTGAGTGTAACCCGGTAATAAAAGCTTTGTAAAACAATTCAGTTAAAGTATGACCCAAGGCGGTTAAAGGGACTAACTGATCTTCTCTAAGATGGTTAGAAGTGTCATCAGGATGTTCAATAAATAAGGCTTTCTCTCCCATACTTAATTGTTCATCTTCCTCGGCTGAACGAATAGAATGTATCTTGGGGCCACGTAGCGGATGACGGTTAAGTAAATATTCATAAATTAACACCGCTAAAGCATGTTGATCCGTGCGAATACTAGCGAATTGTTTCTGCGGATGATCGCTCGCTAAAGCCGCCGTCGCTAATACTTCTGGGGCAATGTAACCTGGGGTACCATCCACATCTGGCGGAAATATCTGTGGAACCACGAGAGAATCAATATCAATAACAATAAGTTGTCCGGAGATCGGATCAATTAATACATTGTTATCGGATAAATCAGAGTGAGCCAAACCCGCTAAATGTAGCCGATTAACCGCACGTGCTAACAAAATACCTATTTTAAAGTAATTAATCCAAGTGCCTTGTTCTTCTGGGGGTAAATAACGACGTAATTTAGGGCTAACAAACCAACGACCTTTTTTTTCTTTCCCGCTCCAGCGACCCGTACTAAAAAAATAATGGTTCGGATAAATCGGTGTCATCACGCCTAACCTTGGCTTAACAATGATACCGGTTGGCCAACAAAATAATCCCGTCCAATATTCGGCATTTTTTTTATTATCTACGGTCGGATTAAATTCAGTTAAAATTTTACGTAATCGCCGCAGCCGATGAGGGTCGGTTTGACCAATTTCACCTTTATAAAAACACAATACGGCATCTTTATCCACAGTCAAATAAACTTCTTTCATTGTGCCTTCCCCTATCGTTTGTGGGAAGTATTCAATGAGTCGTCCATCTTCTAATTGTGCTTGCTTCATCATCGTTGCTTGCATTGATTAATCAACACGACTATCAATTAGGTGGTTTGTTGTTCCTCAAACAGGATAACCAGCGTTCGATCATCAAAGGAACCTCTAACATGATAGGTTTCTAACCATAATTGGAGGCGATTTTCTGGAGTTAGATCGAGCTGAGTGGCTATTTCCGCTGGAATTCCTGCCGCCAAGCGAGTTGGAATCGTAATCAGTTCTTCTAGGGTTTGGTTAACAATTTGGGCATATTCTGCCACTGAACTCATGCAAGTAACACGGGTTCCTTGTTCAGTCAGGTATTCTTGTACCTTGACATAATCACTTTGTTTGGCCTTGATCAGGTCTTGTTCTTCTTGGGAAAGACCGACTGAATCGGTGATTGGAATAATTCCATTGAGAATCATATCCCCAAATAAACGTAGCATACCGGTTATTGGTGGAAAATGATCATCAGCTACGCCATCGGTCATAACCATCAATGCACGCAATGGGCTAAAAAACGGGAAAGTTTTCGTACATAAATAATTTGTAGCTAATGGCGGTTTAGTCGACGTTAAAAATTGGGTTTCACCACTAAACCCATTGGGTTCGATTTCTCCTAACACACTAGTTACTGCTTTATTTTTGTAAATAGCGGCGGCTATTCCATCACCGATTTGGCAGCTTAGCACTAAACTATAATGCGTGGCTTTATAGGTTATAACCGTATGAATAGCTAGTAATAAAGTTGTCGAAAAATCATTAAGGGTTAAATCACGATTACCTAATGCCTTATAATAATATTTTGAATTATCACGGTCATAATAAGCTTTTTCAACTGCTTCATAAGCGATTCGCATCGCTTCATGTAAAAAATTTTGAGTTAATTCAATATCAGGTTCTTTGAATTGATAAATTTCGTTGCGTGCAAAAGTTTCAGTAGACCAAGTATCACGGTTGGTCAGATGATGCTCTTGTAATTGCGCCACCAAGTAGCGACTGGCGGCTTGGCAAGCCTCCCGTGCCCCAATCCGAGAAAACATTTTTGAACCGGCACCATCCGCAACCGCAATAATACCCCATTCGCCACTGCGCGCGATTTCAAACCAATCATCACAATTAGTACCTTCATGTTTGTGTTTTTTACCCCGAACTCGAGCAGCTATTATCTTAAAACCATGTGGCAATGTCTCACTTTGACAAGCCCATTCGGGATGATTTTCCTCACCCGGCAAAATTGGACGCCAACGCCATAAAGATTGAGGATAATAGTTCGGTTCTCGAATCATGGTGTGATTAGGTAATTGATGATTAGATTGTTTAGCTATAAAGGTCGTGGCTTCATGAATGATCCGCTCGAAAATTTGGGGATTATAGCGGGTTTTAATATATTGAAGCAGATTTTCCCAATATTGTTTTGCTCGAATTCGTTGTGGGGAGTCCATTGGGGCAGTTAACAGTAATTTTAATTCTGAAGCAATGATCGGTTTGCTCATTTCTGCTATTAGTTGATTGAGCTTATCCGGATGATTATTTAAACAAATTTCTAAATATTGCCAATCTTTTGAATGCTCAACATATTCATGCCACCAATACAATTTTTTTCGCAACTGAGATAAAATCAGCTCTGGCGAAACAAGGTTAGCAGAATCATTGGCCGTCATACAATTTTTGAGAATAAAAGTGGTGGCTTGTTGATTAATAAGATTAGTTATAGTAGTTTTTTCTCGTTTAATAAAATCAAGCAGCGTAATCCAATGAGAAAAAGCTTCAGTATAAGTTTTACTCTGTTGATTGTGGGGATTAAACAGCACTTGCAATTCAGTAGTCGTGAGGACACTCGCTATAACCGCAACCAAGTTATCTACGCCATGATGCTCGTGAAGATAAGCCTGGACAGCTTGCTCATATTGAAAAGCCTGTTGTGGATCGAAACCGGGATAATCTAATTCAAGTTTCCAGATCAGACCAGCCATTATCTCATCAACAGTCATTCAATTTCTCCTTGATGTGATATCCCGAAGAGAGTTAGCTGCGTAAAAGCAATCAGGGTACGATTTGAATTTGGGGTGGTGGCGGTGGTAAATTGACCGGACTTTCGGTCGCCATGATTTGTACACTTTTGCCAGTACGCAAAATCGATTGACTCATCCATTGGAAAAATGCTTTGAGTGCGCCAGGCGATAATTCATCTGATTTCAATACAATATCAGTAATTCTTTTCAGATTATTCACCTCGGCACCGGGACCCGCCGCAAAAGCAATTAAATTAGCAATTTTCTGTTGTTTAAGGGCATCTGCTGCAACTTCCCAAGCATCAGTAGGCATGCCATCCGTCATTAAAAATACCAGTGGTTTCCAATCCCCTTTTTGATTAATCGTATTTTTGCGGACTTCCTTTTCCAAACAATCGGTTAGTAACAGCAAAGCCGCACCTAAAGCGGTGGCACCACTGGCCTGAATTTGTGGTTCTTTAAATTGCATTAATTCGGTTAACGGGATAACTTGTTGTGCCGTACTGTTAAAAGTAATCACGGACAAATAGACCGTTTCAACGGCCATTGGTTCGGTGCTCAAATCGTCTAATAATGCTCTTAATCCTTGCCGAACCTGTTCGATAGGTTGCCCAGTCATAGAAGAAGAACAATCGAGCAGCAGATAAACGGGTAACCGACGTAAAGACATAACTGGCTCCTATTTAATAAACTTGGCTAACAATTCATCCCGAGATAATTGAGTCAGCAACTTGGATAATTCTATGGGTGGTAACGGTAATAAAGCATCAATAATCTGTGATAGTGCTTCATCAATACTACCAAAACGAGATAACAGCAAATTTTCTACCAATAATCGACGCTCTGCTAATTTACCTTCTTGTAAACCTTGTTGTAGACCTCGTTGTAAGCCCTGTTGTAAGCCCTGTTGTAGACCCTGTTGTAAACCTTGTTGTAAGCCTTCCTGTAAACCTTGTTGTAACACTTCTTCTCGCCACTTAAGATAAGCCGATAATGTATTCATAAGTAACTCCTGATCATCTTCAATTAAATTTTCCTCTGTCTTCATATAAATATGATACATAGAAAGTAATTCCATCGCATAGTTGCGTAATGAATTACTGGGAGGAAAAGTAAAGAGTTCGTTAATCGCTTGTTGTTGAGTATTGCCTTTACCTAAAATTCTTAAAAACAGCGTTTCTGGTACCACTGGCAATTGATTAATAGCAACTATCGCTGATTTTAAAGTCTCACCCAAAAAATAAACCCCTGGACACCAAGCGGATTGCTCTGGTTGAGCACAACAACTAGCTAATAATATTTCAGAAACCGAAGTTGCCAAAATCCATAAAATGGTAATTCCTCTTCTAATAGCGGTTTGTTACCCTGTCGTAGTTGACGACGTTGTAAATCATTTTGGATAGAAAATAATTTTAGCAA
Organism: Thioploca sp.; assembly: GCA_012032555.1. GTDB lineage: Bacteria > Pseudomonadota > Gammaproteobacteria > Beggiatoales > Beggiatoaceae > Thioploca. Next base: position 90,798 of record JAAUSR010000009.1, on the reverse strand, counting down.
ACAATTGCGAACATCACTTTTAGTCGGTTGATTGCGAAAAGGTTCTAGTAAGCAAGGACGGGAAGCCATCCGTCCTAATAAACCTAATTGGGATAAATCGGTTTGAGCTGTGTCAAACGGAGAAAAATACAGGTCAACATAATGACTTTCTCCATGAACTTCATGATTGATTCTCACGTGACCGAGTGGATCGAGTAAATCAGTCAGAATCTGCTTAGCGAATTGATCGTGAGGTTGTCGTACCATATATTAATTAATAAATTAAGCAATTGCGGGTAACAGTGATTGTCGAATTCGTTGTCCGAATACTTCTAATTCAAACCATTGGGTGTTAGCCGGCAAATCTAAAACCACTTTAGCCGGTAACCCATCTGCAAATCGTTTGACTAATTGACCATCCGAGCCATAAATTGACGCTATCGGTGCAACAATCTGATTTTCATCCACTAATTCAGCAAATATTTCCATTAAATCGCGCATATCCATAGCCATTTTATGATCCCAAATATCGATATCCGTCCCAGTATCCAAGTCATCCAATTCGATCAACTGGTTTTCATCAATTTCACTACCAATACCAATTAAAACACATTTAATTAAATAACGTTTACCCGTAGCAATTGCTTTAGCTAATTGGGTAGTATAGTGTTTTACCGTTTCTAGATCATTAATATAGCCATCGGTAATAAAAATATACATACTGCGTTGTGCTTGGGTGAACCGATTGACATAATATTTCATCGCTGGCGTTAATTGCGTATTCACCCCAAAACGAATCGTTTTTGGTCCGGTAATAGTGAGGCTATCACAGTCTTCTGCTTGAATGTCACCAATTTCCTCATATTGAGAACCATCACCACAAGCCCAGTAAATCACCGTAGTACGACCCGCTATGTCCAGTTCACGCGCTAAATAAGCAATAAATTTTCTGGCAATAGGTTCGACAACGTTATCACTATATTTAAAATAGCCTTTAGCTAAGGCATCTTCTACAGCGACTTTTTCAAAAATTCTAAACCGTTGGCCATCTTCTTCTTCATGCTTGATCCAACCTTGTTGTTCATATTGTTTGATCACTTTCGCCGCTAATTCACCTTTTAATTCTCTACCATAAGCAGAAGTCATCGAAGAACTCGCATCTAAAGCGACACCCGTTTGCCAACCTTCAGCGGCTGCACCCTGTGGTGCCATTAAAATAGTAAATTGAACTTGGAGTTTATCTGCTCGCTTACGAACATAAACTTTACCCAATTCCTTAACTGTATCATGTGCTGCCAAGGTATAGTCTTGAGCCAAATGAGGGGATTTGCCAAAATAATGATTAAAAATAGACATATTCTTATCCTTAAAATTTTAAGGTACTTGCTGTATTTCCTACCGCTTCAGTGATGTCTTGAATAATTTGGTGCTCACCGACCGTAATGATAAATTGCGTTGCACCTGCCGGTAGCAGAAAACGAAATTTACCTGGTAACCCATCTGTCCAGGATTTCAGTATATTACCGCTACTATCTCTCACTTCACCGCTGGGTGCGACAATGGTTTCCGCATCCATTAATTCACCATAGAGGACATTTAAAATATCCGCTTCATCTCGCATCGAGTAAGCTATCCCCGTCGACCACAAATCGATATGAATCGAGCTATTTTCAAACATATTATCAAATCGTTCTAATTGCCCTTGGTCAATTTGTTTACCAACCCCAATAAGAACCAGCTTTAAAGTGGTACGTTTACCCGCCCCAATTTCTTGACCGATTTTCATACAATAATCGAGGCAGGCAACCTCATCTTCAATAATGCCATCGGTAATAAATACGCCAATGGTCCAATCAGAATGATGCGCTATTTTTTCAACACAATAGCGAAGCGCGGGTAATAATTTAGTCCCCTTTCCCCAAACTTGTTTGCGCGGTCCGGAAATAGTGACTTGTTCCCAACCGGCTTGATCAAATTCACCAATATTTTCTAATTGGCTACCATCATGACTGACTGCCCAATAAATACCACGTGCTTTTCCAGATTTAGTGATTTCGGTTAATAACGCACCCATTTTGCGAGCCACCATTCGACAAAATTAGGTGTTCCTCCAAAAGCACCACCATAACCATATTCACTGCGTAATGAAGCGGAAGCATCTAGCGCTAACAACGCGTTAGAATTCCCTTCTCCCACAATAAGAACGGGATCGGGCATAAAACAAACAACAATCTCATAGGTGCCATCTGGTTTTAGCAAAATATTAACATCTGCCAATGGATGGGTAGGATGAGCAATTTTGGGCATGTAAGTACTCCTTCCAGTTGCCAAAATAGTTAAACCTTTTTTACCTTAGCATAAATTATTTTAACAAGTGGATAGCCGATGTCTGAATCAGAATTCTCAGAATGAAAGAATTCACCAAATTGAATTGAAGTTTTGCTATCTTATTCTGTCAATTTTTTAATTTTGAAAATTTTGATTCAGACAACTTGAAAATTCTGATTCAGACAAAATGAAATAAAAATAGTAAAATTAATTAAAGTAAAATCAACTTCACTCCCGCATTCAACTATTAAAGATAAACCCATTGACACCGATTATTCCATCAATTATTGAACAACACGCTGAAGAAGCTGCTTTCCTGTGGTTGTTACGTGATGCCGCTATTTATCAACCCCATTACGATTTGGAAGATCTAGTGGAACTTGATGAGCGCATTGAAGCGCATTTAGATGGTCTACGCTTGGCAAATAATACGGGTTGGGAAACAGCTCAAGCCGCATTAAGCTGGGAAGAACCTGGCGAAGTCTTTACCGCGGCTGTACTCGCTATTGAATCCAGTGAAATTGAGAAATTTCAAGCAGTATTAGCTGCTGGTCTGAGCCAACCGGAACTCACCCGCGCTATCATTTCGGCACTGGGTTGGCCTGCTATTAATAAAGTGAATTATTTCATTAATCAACTTTTAGAAGCCACTGATGCAGAACAGCGATATTTGGGTATAGCTGCACTGGCTATTCATCGAGTCGATCCGGGTTATCGTTTAAACAACGCTATCTGGGATGAGAATATTAACTTACGGACGCGTTCCCTCCGTGCTGCTGGCGAACTAGGTCGTCAGGACTTACTTCCCCAACTTTTACAGCAGTGCCAAGCAGCAGATGAAGCCACTCGTTTTTGGGCAGCTTGGTCAGCTACATTACTGGGGGATCGTGAACAAGCCTTAGAAATCTTAAAAATGGTCTCACTATCTCCTTCTGTTTTTAACCAACGTGCTCTATCAATCCTATTGCGCAGCCTCGATATCAACCAAGCTACTGAGTGGTTAAGAGTCATTGCCCAAGATCATAAACGACTCCGGTATTTAATCATAGGTATGGGTATCGTGGGTGATCCCGGTCATATCCCCTGGGTTATCACCCAAATGAATGACCCGGAAGTTGCTCGGCTTGCCGGAGAAACTTTTACTTTTATCACCGGGGTCAATTTAGCTGACCAAGATTTAGAGGGTGATGAGCCAGAAAACAAAGTTACCCATCCGACCGAAGACCCGGAAGATGAATCGGTTGATTTAGACCCAGACGAAGACCTACCTTGGCCTAAACCAGCCTTAATACAAGCTTGGTGGCGAGAACATCAAGCCGAGTATCATTCTAAAACACGTTATTTATTAGGTAAACCGATTACAATTCAACATTGTCAACAAGTACTTGCCACTGGACTACAACGTCAACGGATTGCAGCTGCTTTAGAGCTAAAGCTTATGCAGCCCAGTGAACCCCTATTTGAAACGAGAGCACCCGGGGTACGGCAACAACACTGGCTTAAGCGTAGCTAACCGAAGTTCGATATAAGTCCATGTAGGATGCGGTGAGAACTTCAGCGAATAAATTACTAATTAGCTAGCAATGGAATAACCGCTTCCTGAGAACAAGAAGGACCAATTTCAGTAACATCTATCCATACACTCGCATAAGGTTCCTCACCACGGTTCCATACTTTGACTTCAAAACGTCCTGGGCTAAGCGTAAATGAAGTACCGACCGAACGTTTTTCATCATAAATTAAATGACCATCCTGGTAAATTGGTAACACCATGTCTTCTGGTGGCTCCCATGTCACTTGAAAAGGTGATGAAATCTGACGTGAAGGTGGATTGTCCACATTAACCACTGAACAGAAAGGTAGGCAACTAAATTCTAAACCCTAAGATGATTTGGAGTAATACAAATAATGAATACCCTATCCATACCCAAGCATAACTTCACTGCCGAAGAATTCCAAAACATGACAGCAGTGTTTAGCGAAGATACTCGAGTTGAACTAATTGAAGGAGACATTCTTGATATGGCACCCATCGGTAATCGGCATTTGATGTATATTGATAATTTAAACGATTTACTGGTACCCAAGGTACGTTCAGTAGCCACAGTCCGGGTACAAGGTTCGATCCGCTTACACGACCGTTCGGAACCACAGCCAGATCTCGTCATTTTGCGAGGACGACCCAAAGATTATGCCAACCGTTGGGCCATTCCCAGTGATGTATTACTTCTAATTGAAGTCGCCGATTCTTCATTTCAATACGATAAACAGGTTAAAGTTCCTTTGTATGCACGTCATGGCATCATAGAAACGTGGTTATTTGATTTACAACGTGCCGTGGTTGAAGTTTACCATGATCCACAACCATCTGGTTATGCTACATTACAAACTTTAGCCAGCCCAGCTCAATTATCGCCACTAGTTTTGCCAGAAGTGGTTTTGTCTTTAGAAGAATTGTTTATCGTTTAATTACCGATTCTTGTTAGGTTTATTATGCTGCCAATTAATTTAGAACGATAACGATGCTTACCAAAGACTTATTTATTTCCTATAGTCGTCGTGAAAATCTCGGCTGGGACACCTACACCAACAACTTAAACTCGCCGGTTACGACGCTTGGTTTGATAAAGTCAACATTCCGGACGGTGAAGACTATGCCCAACTCAATCATGGGATTGAAACTGCGCACAATTTTGTCTACGTGATGGCACCACGTTCACGTTGTCTCACTCGATTATCAAGTTTTTTTTAGCAGCTTGACAACAACGGTGACTCTTGTTCCCACGCCGGTGCGTAGAAACGAGAAACTGTGGAAGAATCGGCTGTTTCGTGTACGATCTTTGAAATCACTTTCAAGCAAACAGCTCAAGCGGATTTAACAACTAATATCAGTTATATGAGCGATTGGGTGTTAAGGAGTCAGGGCAATTTCTTGTTCCCACGCTCCCGCGTCATTGCCATTAAGTTAAGCAATTTGGTAGAATAGGTAGAACGGAGCGAAAACCCATCGGTTATTCATATCATCAACCCCTTGATGGGTTTCGCTAACGCTCTACCCATCCTACTCTAGAACTTGTTTGAGCTTAACTTAATGGCAATGACGCGGGAGTGTGGGAACTCGCAAAAAAAGTTCATAGTAGAATTTATTAATTTACCCCTTAACTAACCAACACCTCAAGCCCTTTACGCTCTATAAGACTCAACAGCCTCAAGGCTAACCTCTTAGGCTTATTCCGGCCTTGTTCCCAGTTTTTAACGGTTGTTGAACTGGTATTAAGATAGTTTGCAAAAACGGCTTGGCTAACCTTATTTTTTAGTCTAATACTTTTGATTTGTTCAGGGGTATAACTTTTGACCGGCGTTAAGCACAATGCATCAAATTCTCGCATCGTTTGAGTGTTCATCACACCAGCTTTATGTAACCCTTCAGCAGTTTCATGCACCACTTCTAGTATCGATTTACTCATAGCCTAACACCTCGAGCAATTCACCTACTGCCATAGCATTTCCTAATTTTTCGTCATCATACCGTAGTAGTTCTTTTGCCAATTTTTTTAAGGCTTTCAATTCACGTTGGTTAATATTATCTTATTGATTCTTAGCAAAGCCGTAAACATAAAATGCTTTATCCTTTACTTTGAATGCAATAAAAGTACGAGCGCCACTCCGCTTACCACGATCTTGATAACTAACACGTTTCTTGTAAACGTTACCACCTAAATCAGCATCAATCAGACCTTGTTCTATTTCTCTAATTGCTTGTAATAATTCACTATCAGTTATCTTTTCCTTGATAGCCCATTGATTAACCGATTTAGTTTTAAATATTCTCATTGAAAAAGTATAGTACTTAGTGTCACTTAAGCCAAGTAAACACCGTTAGCTGGGTTGATAAACCCAGCCTACTCTTCACTCTTCACTGATTTTATTTAAACGACTAACTCGCAAGCAATGGAATAACCGTTTCATGAGAACAAGAGGAGCCAGTTCCAAACAGTGACACCAAGCCCGGCCTCGCAAGGAAGACCAAGCCGATCTCGATAGCAAACACTACCAAGCCGAAATCCTTTTAAAGGCTTAATTTAGATGCTTCTATTTGCACAATTTTTTTAAGCAAATACTTTGCTGATTCGACAATTGATCCTATTTCTATTCCACCAAGTGTGTTACCCAATATAATTGTAGAAGACGCATCAACTTTAATTTTCATTCCTTCTACTGTTTTTTCTGTGATCATGTCTGAGTTGTCTTTTCCTCTAAAATATTCAATGTAATGTTCTCGCATATTTCTTACTTTTGTCACTAGTTTTTCGTCAATAGATTTTCTAAATCGTTTTGAATCATCACGAAGAGAGGTGTTATATCTCTCTGCTTCTTGTAACCATTCTATTGAATGCTTTAAAGATAATGAGAAGAAATGTTCTTCAAGCATCCGTAATTCATTTGGAATTGGACTTTGCTTCAATATATCTAATAGTTTTTCATACTGAAAAACCACAGAGTATAACCATATTTTTGCTTGTGACCGGCTTGTTTTTTCTTTATATAAATCACTCATATTATCTAATTTAATGCAAAGCGATTGAATACAATGATTTTTTATTTAAGGGAGCGTAACCCTGATGAAACATAGTGAAATCTGAGAGTTGTTTTCTCAGATCCCACCCGATTTTATTTACTGACGAGCCAGCAATGGAATAACCGCTTCCTGAGAACAAGAAGAACTAGTCTCAATAACTTCTATCCACACACTCGCATAAGGTGCCTCACCACGGTTCCACACTTTGACTTCAAAACGCCCTGGGCTAAGCGTAAATGAAGTACCGGCTGGACGTTTTTCGTCGTAGATTAAATAACCATCTTGGTAAATTTGTAACACCATATCCTCTGGTGGTTCCCATGTCACTTGAAAAGGGGATGAAATCGGACGTGAAGGTGGACTGTCCATGTTAACTACTGAGCAGGAAGGCAAGCAACTAAATTCTAAGTTTCTGAAATGAGTAGGCCATTGAAAAATAAGCGAACAATCTTCTTGAGGCCAAGTAGCTTGTGATTCGGTAATGATGCTGAGGGATACGTCTTCTCCCCAGTCCTGATGAACTTGGGCTAATTTAATTCCATTCAAAGCCTTGGTTTCACCATCAATTGTTACCGACCGGTATTCTTGTTTTGCCAAATCGACTACCAATGCAAAATTATGCCAATTAGTATCAGGTTCCAGGCTAATGCCAGTATCTACTAAAGCTAACGGTGGTGAATTGGTTGGTTCAGAGATATAAACTTTTAGCTTTTGGTAATCATCATGCCAAGGACTTAATTCCCAATAAAGCGCACCTTCTAAAGTTTGTTTATTTACTTGAAGCAATTCATTGCGACCATCCCATAACTGAATCATCAAATGCATAGCTTCTGGATTGTTTTGGGTAATGTCTTGAGTTGGTATCTGTGGCAACCTGAATTGTCCTTGATATTGATAAATACCTAAGCTAATCGGTTGATTATTGGGAAGTTGTTCAGTGAATTTTTTATAACCAATCGCATTGACCCAAGTATTGTTGCCATGGGGATTGGAAGTCACGATACCCTGATCTGCTAATGAAGTGATACTGACATCGGCTTCAGAACACGGACAAGCGGTAACACCACCGGGATTACATTCCGCTGCTACCGTGTGACCAGCTAAATTGGACGAAGTATAAAGGCTGATTGGCTCACCAGTACACTTGGCATAATCTGCAATTTGAGCAGTAGCTGATTTGACCATTTCATCTTGGTGAAATAATTCACGAAGCCGTCCGTTGGTTATTTCATTGACTAAGCTCAAAAAAGCCATACTTTGGTCTAAAAATAAGTAGGTTGTAGCTACTGCGTCGGGTTTTTTATTCTTAGCTCTTTCCCAATCAACTGAGGCGCGGAAACCAAAATCAAACTGTTGCTCACCATCCGTAACCCATTCTCGCGCTTCCAATGCTTCCAGTGCTAATAAGTTTTGACTGAGTTGTTCTGGCGTAACACATTCTGCCGCTAATATACTGGCATGGGGTACCACCACATCTAAATTTTCACAACCGTAACCACAATATTCTTCACCATGTGGAGGTAATACCGTTGCTGACCACCCCCACACCGGTGCGCCAATTTGTTCAGCTACACAGATTTGATCGCGAGCAAAGTTGCAAGCAGAAATACCCAATTCGTTGGTAGTTTCATCTATGAAAATACCAGGTAGAAAAGCCATGAATAAACCGCCACCCTCCCAACCTGGCTTTAAATGTGAAACATCAGTACATTTAGGTTCTTCCGGATCGCGATTGAGCTTTTGCCAAGCTTGGGGTGGTATGTCACCCTTACCAATGCCAATAAAGTAAGCTAATCGTGCGTCAGCAGCAAGCCAATCGTAATGCCACCAGGTTGAAGGATTACCATCGTGAGCACGACAACCATAAAGTAATCCTAATTGGTTATCATACAACCAATCCCATTCCATCGCGTCTAATAAAGCGGTGGCACGTTCAGCCAGTTCCGGAATCCGTTGTCGTAATAGAATTAGACCAGCGGCGAGATTACTGAGATCCACTGTGGAAAATAAATTGGGTTCCGCCAGTAGCGGTGTACCGGGTTCTCTACACCGATCATCAGGACTAAATGTTTGTTTTGGAGTTAATGACACGACATGATTATGGGTGTGCGGAAAACCATGGGATTTTGGCAAAGCTTCAATACTGGTCAAGGTTTGATCTAATCTGGCGAAGATATCCTCATTATCTTGCCATCCTAATTCTAAAGCACCGATTAAATCGGCTAGGTAAAGACCGATATTAGTCACATTAGTATCTTCATCCAAAGGAATGGGCACCCGGTTGCCTTCAGCATCAAGCAATGCAATTTGATCAAAATAAATCGTACCGCCGGGGTGAATAGCATCATTAAAGCCAAGGCTCAATCGACATAAAGAAGATAAATCGACGTAAGATTGAAAATCAACTAACGGAATGCGTTGCCGTGCCCAAGATTGACTCACCGAAATTAAAGCACTTTCTGGACGTCCAGGAAAATCACCAGTACAATCACTCCAGAGTACCACTTCAAAACGTTCATTACCTTGTTCACCTTTAGTCCAGAATTCTAAGTATTCGGCTTGCTTGACATTAAAACGTGCTGGTTCGATGTTGTAAGTACCCCAAGTACCTGCTGGCATAGCATAGATAAGTTTGAGTCCATATTTGCCACTGTAGCGGCACTCTGGCTCGGTGCAATAAACTTTTTCCAGCCTTGCTCCCGAAGCCGTCGCTGTTTGTGGTAAGACTCGTAAAGAGGTAAATTGTGGCAAGATATCAAATAATAAGGCACTAAATCTATCATGGGCAACCCGGTGGTCGGTTCAATCATGGCTAGGATACTGTTGTAAGTCGCTAACGAAACTTCATCTGGTGTATAAATCAGCTTACCATGAGCATCAGTAAAAGCAATTCCATCTAAATAAATAGTCCCTTGTGGATGTATCGCATCATTAAAATCGATACTCAATCGACATAAGGAAGACAAATCCACGTAAGATTGAAAGTCTGCCAACAAAATCTGGTGTTGCCGCCAATTTGGCTCGACCGAGATTAAGGCACTATCAGGACGTCCGGGAAAACCAGCCACGCAATCACTCCACAATACTATTCCCAACCGTTCCCCACCAACAGCACCTTTAGTCCATAAAGTTAAATAAGTGGCTTTACTGACATCAAAATGAGATAAATCGAGGTTATCACTACCCCAAGTACCTGATGGCATCGTATAATCTAGCTTTAAGGCATAACTATTTTGGCGCAAACAAGCTGGATCTTTACATTCGTCACCGCTTAAACTAGCATCTGGTGCTTTATTAAGATACGGTTGAGCACGTGCCTTCGAAAATTGGGGGAAAGCACCAAATACAGTTAAAGGAGGTGTAAGAAAAACTTGGGTACTTGTAAAACCAAGCCAAGTAGTATTATTGAGAGGGTCTGCACCCACTGGAACGGCAATTAAAGAGAAGGTGTATTTCCCGAGCGGTAGACCAGTTGGTAATAGTAAGGAATAGAAATTAGGGAATTCTATACTAGCTAGCAGAAACACCTGTTGTAGTATTGGTACCCATCCTGGTTTCCAAGTAAAATTAGAATCAAGCGAGAACACACCCTTATCACCCGGCAAGGCAACAGTAACATAGATGTCTTTCTGCACACGCCCAATATTGGTAGGCATCATAGTACCGGATAGAGACAATGTATCTCCTTGGCTTAATGTAACTTTATTAGTAGTCAAGGTGAACTCTACTCCATATGAAGGTAGATACTTAAACCATTCATACTGGGCATCAATAGGTAAAGAATAAGTAAATCGACCAGCCCATTGCTCAACGTCAACTGTAACCGGCCAAAAATTCATCATGACTTTGCCGGGTGTCGTTGGCAAATTACCTTGTGAGTCTATTTCAGTGTGAACCAACTGGTCATCGACATACCATCTAATCACATTGGGTAGCCATTCAATCGCATAAGTATGAAATGCCGCTGCAGCATCAAATCCTAAGGGGATCATTTTTTCATGACCACCCACACCATGAGTAAAATAATTAACTTGCATCTGAGTTGGATCCAGACCTAATATCTCAATATCGATCTCATCATGAGGATTATCATTATAAATAAAGAAAGCCGTGACCACACCACTCTGTTTAGCTGCTTTTAAGCGCGTTTCAAAACGACCATAACGATACAACTCACGACTGCGATACTCACCAGACGCATAAGGTTGATTTGAACAAGTGGCTAAATCGGTCACACAAGGTTGATCATCAAGGCGTAAACGCATTATTCCGGAATTAAATTTAATATGATCAGCACGCCAGCCGTTCCAAAAAGGTGGACCGTTTCCCCAGTTATCGGCTGGTTCCCAACAGACAGAATTATCGTTTTCAAAATCATCAAAAATGCAGATTGGAGAAGATTGGCTTAGACTAGGTAAGAGACTTAATAGCAAAATGACTATGGAAAGGGATTTCATTGAATACCTCCTACAAGCAAAAATTAGGGTGAATTTCGCCATAAACTAATATATACCGATATTATTACTCATCAGCGCGTCACTGCCATTAAGTTAAACGATTTTCCTAATAACAAGGGGTTGCAACCCTTGTTACTCAAGTACAATTACTCTATAACCCGGCTTAACTAAGCCTTAACTTAATGGCAGTGGTCCGAGACGGTGGGAACGAGAAATTTGCCGGCACGCTAGGTAAATTTAGCTGAAGTTAACTGTTCCCAATTTAATAATTCCATCGTCTCAGTTCCCATCCCTAAAGCATAAATCCGATGTTTGGTTAAATAACGTAGCAAATTATCTGGGATAAATAAGCCCGCAAAAATGGGAATAATCGTCTTACCCTGATATTCAGGAAAATAACCCTGAATTTCCGAAATAACTTCAATGAAATCATCAACATAATTGAGTCTGGGGGTCGCTTTGGTTTCATTAATCAAGACGATATCAGGATAAACCACGATGACATCAAAATCACGTTGTTTACTATTATCAAGTTTATGTCTGACCCAACGTCGGACCATAAAATCATCCGGTTCCGCTGGACAGCCAAATTGTTCTCGGGCAATGCGGGGGAGATTGGGAGCAACTATATCCTCCGCTACTGTTCCTAACCGATTAGCTAATTCACCCCATTTCTTATTCAATTCACGGCGATCTCGTTCGGCTTGCTGCTGCATCTGTGCAAATCTTTGATCGGTTTGTTCGCGATCTTGTGCCGCTTGCTGGCGCATTTCAGCCAAAATTTGATTGGTCTGCTCACGGTCTTGGTCCGCTTGCTGGCGCATTTCAGCTAAAATTTGATTGGTCTGCTCACGGTCTTGGTCCGCCTGATGACGCATATTAGTCATCATTTGTTCCAGGCGGCGTATAGTCCTATCATTATTAATAATAAAGCGTCCAAATATCGCTTCTAAACTATCTACACGTTCCTCTAATTTTAACATATCGGTATCCTCCAAAGTTTTTTCTTCCGTAAGGGTATTATCTTGAGTAAATGGCTACTAAACTTACTTAGATTTAGATGGTTAATTTAACAACGGATGTTACTTAGCTCTAAGCAACTAAAGTTCATCAAAAGCAGTACGAATCACTTGGAAATAAATTTGAAATTATGATTATTTGCTAAGAGCAGTATATAGATAATTAAAAATTTTACTGGCTTCTTTTAACAAGTCATCATCTGCTGTATATTGTTGTTGTATACCCTTTAAGATTTGTTCCAAGCCGGCTGCTTCCGGCATTGACACACCTCCTACATCTAAATAATGTACCAATTTACCTAATTGTTGCAACGCGGGATTCGCATCTAAGCTAAAACTCGCTAATAATACTTCAAAGGTTACTAGCGCACCGGTATGCGTGAAAGCCGCTCCGTCGAAATCGAATCCTATAGTACCTTCAACATCCTCATGGGGATTTTCTGACCAGATAAAACGTGCTTGAGAATCAATGAAACGTTGAATAAGCCAAGCACTCGCTAGTCTATCTATCCATAAATGTTCACGAGTTACCCAAAATTTTCCCTGATAATCCTTTCGGTCACGTTGAGGAATGATTGCGGCAGAGGTAGTAGATTGGGGTTCTCCCGGAGAAAATAACGTATTCATAGCTACTTCTGCTTGATTTAAGGCATATTGAACTTGTGATTGCGTAGCATCAGGAAAAAAATCTATCGTTATTAATGTTGCTAAATCACGTTGCAACTGTCGCAAGCGTTTTCGCGCTTCTACTCCTTCCCCTGCCGACAAGGCTATCTTGAACGCCTCGATAGCCTTCAATAAAGCAGTATATTCCTTACTACGATCAAACAATGATCGTAAGGATACCTGCTGTTCAGGCGTTTGTTCATCTACTCTAAATAGCCAACTATTTCCGGTTATTTCGCGGATTTCTTTCTGTTGTTGCTCGAGAACGGTCTTAAAGTGATCATAGTCGGGTAATAGGTAAACACCATCCCGTAATACGGCTGCACCTAACCCTTTTAGCGTTCGCCAAACGCGCATTCGTAGTGTATTACTTTGAGTTGGCAGGGCAATGATGAAAATCAACCAAGTGGAACTTGAATTTGGGTTCATTGTAATATATGCTACATTTTTGTAGAGTTCGTAACAATTAGATTGACTTAAAAGAGTTAATATTTATGAAATGGATTACTCGTGAGCGTCCTAAAATTGATCGTATTGCCTGTCCCTGGCTCATTACTCGATTCATTGATCCGGAACCAGAATTTCTTTTTGTCCCGGCTAATGAAGTGCTTAAAATGGCTGAAGTTACCGGAGCGATTCCTTATGACATACCTAACGTAGAGCTGGGACATAAAGGAGATCAATGTAGTTTCGATGCCTTCTTGAAAAAATATGTTTCTACCTATCCTACATTACACGATCCAGTGCTGCAACGATTAGCTACCATTGTACGAGCAGCCGATACCGGCAAACTTGATCTAGCGCCTCAAGCGGCAGGATTATTAGCTATTTCTTTGGGATTATCACATCGTTTTACTAACGACCATGAATTATTAAAACCAGGCTTGATTATTTATGATGCACTATATACTTGGTGTCACATCTCGCTATGAATCATAGAGGACATTTATGAGCAATCCAAAAATGCCTAATACCACTCCACAAGCAGTTTCTCTTTGGGAAGCATTTTTATACTGGCTTAAATTAGGCTTCATCAGTTTTGGTGGCCCGGCTGGCCAAATCAGCATGATGCACCAAGATCTCGTGGAAAAACGACGTTGGATTTCTGAACACCGATTCTTACATGCACTAAACTATTGCATGGTATTACCAGGTCCAGAAGCCCAACAGTTGGCCACCTATATTGGTTGGTTGATGCACGGTACTCTGGGAGGTATCATTGCTGGAGTACTATTTATTTTACCATCTCTCATTCTCTTAATAGCGCTCACTTGGATCTATCTCGTATTTGGCCAAGTCAATGCAGTTGCGGGCATTTTATATGGTATCAAACCAGCTGTCACGGCTATTGTTGTGCTTGCCGCTTATCGTATTGGCTCGCGGACACTAAAAAACGAATTATTGTGGATGATAGCAGCTTTAGCGTTTATTGCCATCTTCCTACTGAAGATTCCTTTTCCCTACATCGTTATAGGCGCGGGTCTAGTCGGCTATTTGGGCGCCCATATTGTTCCCGGAAAATTTCGTACTGGCGGGCATCACAGCGAAGGCCACACCGGTTATGGCCCAGCTTTGATCGATGATAATACGCCTCCCCCAGAATATGCTCGCTTCAAAAAAAGTCGTTTCTTCCTTTTTTTGATCGTAGGACTAGTTATCTGGTTCAGCATTATGGGCATTTTATCCTACTATGGTGCTAACAATAATTGGCCCCTAACACAAATGGGTTGGTTCTTCACTAAAGCAGCCTTACTGACTTTTGGGGGTGCTTATGCAGTTCTTCCCTACGTCTATCAGGGCGGAGTAGAACATTATGGTTGGCTCACTGGTTCTCAGATGATCGATGGTTTAGCTTTAGGAGAAACTACTCCGGGTCCGCTTATTATGATAGTGGCCTTTGTCGGTTTCATCGGTGGGTGGACTAGTGAGATGGCCATTCCTTATCCACAGTTAGCCCTAGCAGGAATTAGTGGCGCTATCACAGCCACTTTTTTTACCTTTCTTCCTTCTTTTTTATTTATTCTACTTGGTGCTCCGGTCGTAGAAGCAACACGCCACGAGATAAAATTTAATGCACCGCTTACAGCTATCACTGCTGCGGTAGTTGGTGTTGTTCTCAATTTAGCAGTCTTTTTCGCTTACCACGTCCTTTGGCCACAAGGTTTTTCTGGTCAATTTGAATGGTTTGCTGCTCTGCTAAGTATTGCTGCGTTTATTGCGCTCTTTCGCTATAAGATAAACATTATTAGTGTAATTGGAATATGCGGGCTGAGCGGGTTAATTTATGGGTTCAGATATTATTTAAACTAAGGTTTAGCCAAGTAGGGTGGGCTCGGTTTACCGTTGCCCACCAAATCTCACCAGAATGTCATAACATGAATGGTGGGCAACAAAAGAACCTTGCCCACCCTACCTAGATACGAATTTTGACCCATTTAGCAAGGCCGTTTTTTAATTCGCACTTTCCCAACTGATTGGTCCGTCGCCTGACGCTGAGCCGATTATTGGCCTCGTATTCATAGCGCAACACTATTGATAATGGATTACACTTGCTATAATCCATCAAGCAATTTTTACTTGTCGAGGAAAAGGAGAAAACGATGATGAAAGTAATTCCCCTGAGTTCCGGAGTCATATTTAAACGGGCATTTAGCCGCCCGGAAGTGTTTCAAGAATTTGTCAACGATGTGTTGGATCTTACCATTGAAATTGATCAGGTCCATACTGAATATGAATACCCTAAACCGGTAGGCTTTGTCCGCAGCCGCTATGATTTATTTGCCGAAGACCCTCAACAACGGATTATTGTCGAAATTCAGCATATCAAGGAAGAAGATTTTTTTGACCGGTTTTTATATTACCATCTGATTAGTTTAGTGGAACAAATCAATGACTCCAATGAATATCACTTTAATCGCGCCGTGTATACGATTATTGTCCTTACCAGTGTGCCACGTGATGGCAGTGTGAATTTTAGCTGTGCGGTAAGCGAGATGAATCCGCTTAGCGAACAGGGCGAAACAATTAATCTGTATCCGCATCGGCTGGTGTTTTTATGTCCGCGTTTGGTCAATGAACAAACGCGCCTAAAGTGAGAAAATGGCTAGATTTTATTCAAGATTCGCTGGATGGCAAAATGGAAGAAAGTGTGTATCCTGACAAGTCATTCCGGCGGATTTTGGGGGATATTTATACGGAAAACCTAGACCCTGGGTTGCTGGCGCAACTTAAAGATGAAGCAGCTTGGGTCAAAGCAGTGCAGCGGTATCAAGAGGAAGGGTTGGAAGAGGGAATGGCGATAGGGATGAAGAAGGGACGGGAAGAAGGCCGAAAAGAAGAGCGTTTGGAAACCGCCCGAAAGATGCGCGACAAGGTCTATTCCGTGGAAGAGATCTGCGAATTGACAGGCGTGAGTCCAACGGAATTGCTGTAGGAGGTGTTAGCGTAGCGTCACGCACCTTTCCTTTGAAATCGGTCAGAACCTGCAAAAAAGTTGGTGCGTTACGGTGGGTGCCTAACGTCCCCTTGCTTCATCACTGGTTGGTTTCACCTTGAATTTCATGACCCTATTCAACATTGGTTGTGGTGCATGGAATGCACCCTACCGGGCTACACTTCAGGGTCTTAATTCGAGAATTGCTGAGGGATAACAAGTGTAAAATTACAATCAAAAGGGTAACCGAGGATAGTTAGAAATAACCAACGTGAGGTGCGTTATAGCACGAATAAATGTGCTTGGGACCTGACGGTTGCACGCTATTTATTGTTATTTGCTTTTAATTCAAGTAACTTTTGCGCAATTTTGTGGCGATCAGATGCTTGTGGCGCTAGATTGAGATACCCTTGAAATAATTGTTCAGCAGCCTTCCAATCGTTAAAAACTAAGGCAATGTTAGCTAGCGCACTTAAAGTACTTGGATATTTAACTGTGGAAAGGATAGGCTGAAGATGTGCTTTAAGCAGGTTATCAACGTCGGTTGCTAATTGAGTCGCTGGTAAACCTGGATCAAAAGTTAAAGCTTCAATTAAACTGGCTTGACCGGCTTGTGTTTCACCGCCGCGAAAATGTCTTAGTGCTGAAAGTAACAACGCTTCGGAATGCTCCGCTATCAAGTGTCCAATATCAGCATCATTTGGCTCTGATTTTAATTGAAAGGTCAGTGATAAAGTCGCGTGTGGTGCCAGCTTCGCTAAAGCATCTTTCAACACCGCCATACTGTAAAAGCGGGTTGATTTGCCCGGAGAATGGGTCAGGCAAAACCGCAGGTCAACTTCTAATTCATCCGCCAAGCGAGCCGCTGCACCAATTTCCTCGTCGCTATCATTCCATTCAAAGAGAATATACTTCCATTCGACTCGCAACCGGCTATTAGAGTAGCGTTTATGGTCACGAATAGTGCGCATGAGTTCAAATACTTTAGGTAGATTGCCACCAATTCGATATTTCACATAACTTTCTTCAAAAGCACCATCAACGGAAAGTCGTAGCAAATCAAGACCACTTTCTAACATCCAAGCTTGAAAGGGAAAATTGCCATGACTTGTTACCTTCGTAAACGCATTTGGATAATATTCTTTAGTACAATCAATTATTTGACCCAGATTATTATTTAATAAGGGTTCTCCACGTCCTTCAAAATGAACCAGACGAATAGTTAAAATTCCTTCTTGATGGAGTTGTTGTAAGAGGGCTTGGTAAAACGATAAACTCATATTATAAGGTGGTTTTTTGAGATGGCGGCGAGATTGGGGTTCGATACATTGTGGACAAGCGAGTTGACAAAGGTAAGAAGGTTCAATATGTAACACTCTCATTATTTTTGGGTAAAGCGAAGTGACCAAGCCATGTCCACGCACCGCACAATGTGAACATAAGTGTTGATGGGGATTGCTACCGGCGAGAAAAGCTTGTCTTATTTTGACGAGAGCCGGGAAGTCAAATAAAGATGATTCTTGCTGCATAAGTAGCGCTGGGCTATCAACGGTACGCAAAATTAAGGCTTCTCCCACATCATCCCAGCAAGGTAATTCACCATTAGCCTTGACGTAAAGGCTATCACACATAAGACAGCCTATCATGCCAGAATCAGAATTTAATAAAGTTGTGTTCATTATTTTTACATCGATCGATAGATGTAGCTTAAGTGAAGCGAAAAAAATTCAGGAATAGATGGTTTAAATCTTTCTCAAAATCGATCGGGATAGAATACACCTTATAGCACACTCACAATAGACTCCTATCGAATCTATCGGTTTCACTTACTTCGCTTGTGTTAACCGTGCATACAACAGCGGCAATTCTCTTGGTAAATCAGAGGGTTTATGGATGACGACATAGCTCTGGGTACCAAACAGATGGGGTAAATAATCACTCGCGGTTTCATCAATAGTGACACAAAAAGGTTGTAATCCTTGTTTACGGGCTTCGTGCAAAGCCATGCGCGTGTCTTCTATTCCATAACGACCTTCGTATTGATCGAGATCATTGGGTTTGCCATCGGTTAAAAGCAGTAACAGGTGTTGGGAAGCGGGTTGTTGACTGAGTAGGCTACTCGCATGACGGATAGCTGCCCCCATACGCGTATAAAAATCGGGTTTAATCGCCTGAATTCGACCGCGAATAAGGGCATTGTAAGTTTGAGTAAATTCTTTGAGGATGTGAAAGCGAATGTGATTGCGACGACAAGAGGAAAAACCGTATAGAGCAAATTTATCTCCGGTAGTAGCTAGTGTCTCGGCAAATAAGAATAAACTATCTCGAATGATGTCAATGACTCTAGCGGTATTGTTAATCCACGCATCGGTAGATAGTGATAGATCGGCCAGTAATAAGCAAGCTAAATCGCGAGAACCACAGCGAAAATCACGGTAAAGTCCACGTTCAGCATTCATTTTTCCTTGGCGATATTCAGTGAGTTGTTGTAAGTAAGCGTCTAAATCAATTTCACTGCCTTCGGGTTGATTTTTATGCCAAGTTCGAGTCGGAATTAAGGCTTCAAATTGGTGGCGTAATCGTTGTGCGGTTCGTCTTAAGTGCGGGGGTAATTCTATGGGAGGTGCAGCGGCGGCTAGCATCGGTTGCAGACAACAGTAATCGGGACGTAATTGTTGCCGATTATAATCCCATTCTGGCAATAAAATCCCTTCACCAATCAACGTGTTGTCATGCGTTGGTGCCGGTAAATCGAGGTCAAAACGTAACGAGGCTGCAGCCGTTTGGTTATCTCGCGCTACACTCACTTGTTCCAGGTCATCTAAGGCTTGTTTAGCCGCTTGGGTATCTTCTTCTTCATCGGTGCAACGATCGACTTTGACATATTCAGCTAACGTAAATAGGCTTTCTAAGCGAAAAGCGAGTAAGCCTGTTTTACCATCCGGCATGGGGGTGTACTCACCACGGCGACGGCGATTCACCTTTTGAGTATTGTTACGGGTTTGGGGTGTACTCGTTGCTGCTGGAGTAGAGGTTTTATTTGAATGATTGGAGGAAATAAGAGGTGGTGAAGGATGTAACCAAAGATAAACCGGCTGATGAGGACGTTTAGCCAGGGGTAACTCGTTCACACTGCCGGGTCGACGTAAAGCCTGTTGAATGGCTAGTTCTTGAGCCGCCTCATCTGTTGGCAACTGCTGCGGATCGGGACGTAATGCCAATTGTGCCGCAACTAGCCGATCATAACGGGCCTGTAAGCCTGGAAAGCAGGTAAGTTGGTTTTGGGTGAGTTGTTGATTCAGGGAGAACCAAGGTAAACTGAGATTAATTGGTCCCGCTGCTAATACGGCGAGCCATAAGTATAAGTCATAATTCAGTTGTCGTTCTGGAAACCAATTAATTTGTGCCGGTAAACGCAAAGCTTCGGTATCACGCCAGCATAATTCCACTCGTTGATGACTGCCGGCTAAGCGTTGTAACCAACTTCGCCTAGCACCGTGGGTTGTCGCGGTAGTTGCTTCGATTCGTAAGCCGGCATCACCGCCACTTGCACGAAATAATATGCCTACCGTGCGACTCACGGTGGTCAATTCCATGGTTGCTACGGGGTAGTGTGTCGCAGCCGCACGGGTGATAAAGCGGTGCCAAAGTTGACCTACTTGTTCTTCCACGGCTCAGTCAGCATTAAATGAGCGGGATAATATTTTAGGGATTGGCAATCATAGCCGAGGGTATTCAAAGCTTTTTCATCTTGTGCCCAAGTTAATAATGAACCTTGCGGATGATTAATTTGCACCTGCGCACAAGCACTGATACATTGAGCACATTGAGTACAAGTGAATTTTTTGCGTTTGATCGAGCGGGGTTTCAAGCGCATCGGACAAGCATTATCACAAGCACTCTGGCACTCGGCACAGAGACGCGCCCGTTGGCGATCAAAATCAACTACCATGGCTTGGTGATTGCCCATCCAAGCGAGACTCTTGAATAAACCGACTGCACAACCAAAGCGACAAAATAAATGCCGAGCGAGGAGAAATTCCAAGGTAAAAACAGTGGTACTCACACTGAGAAAAATCGTCTGATTACGAGTGAGTTGCCCATGCCACAAGTTGTAATAGATTTCGGTGGGTGGTAATAAATAAGTGAGTAAGGTTAACCCCCATAAAAAAGCAAAACCGATAATGGCGATAAATACTAGTAGCCAGTAGTGACGCTGCAGTTGAATTTTCTTCCCATTAGGCAGTTCTACCGGTAAAGGTTTAGACTCCCATAACGTGGGTTTACCGGAAGCGCGCCGCATTAAGCTATTAATTATTTCTACCACTGAAAAATGAGGACAAAGCCAACCACAATAAAGTCGTCCATATTTCCACGCTACCCCGATACCACCACCCACTACGAGTGCTAAGGGAATAAAACCCCGCCAAATCAAATTAATTGCTGCTTGTAGTGGACTCACCTCACCTTTTACCAATGATTCTAGACCCAAAGTCCAATTTTGACCGAAGAGAATGAAATGTCCTAAAGTCAAATCTAACCGCAACAAATCTAAAGGCGGTGCCAAAATAAAAAGCAGAAAAAAACTACTTCGCCACACCAACCGTTGTTGTTGTAGAGATATCATCTTAATTCTACGGGTCCAATTAAGGGATAACGAAATAATTTACCGGCCATCGCTTTAGCGAGACCCAATATACCCAGTAACACTAACAGGGAATGGCAAGTGGTAAAATACAAAATCGCAATGACCCAAGTATAAGGTGCCTTGTAACCGCCCATGGCGATGATAATTCCATTGATTAGAATCAATAATAACCCTGCCCAAACACTGGCAACAAGAGTTTGTCGCAGATGGCAACTCGCTAAAGGTGGAGAGTGATTTTCATGTTTAACATACAGCCAGAGTAAAATGATAAATGTTAATCCAGGCAGCAGTAATAAATTAATGAGGTAAAGCGATTCGGCTAACACGGCTAAGGTATAACCGGGAACTTGAAAAGGTTCTTGAATGGTTTGAGTCATCGGATTCACCTCCCAAAAGCAGCTAATACAACTTCCATCAGTGCGGTTATGGTTTCTTTATCATCACTCAGTGGTTCAACCAGAGCGGCTTGACAAGCGGCTACCGGATCAAAACCATTTTTGATCAATGTCGCAGTATAAACCAGTAGCCGAGTAGAAACCGCTTCTTCGATATCATGATCTTTAAGTGCCCGTAACGCCTGCGCTAAATTGACCAAACGCACCGCGAGGGCATTATCTATTTGCGTTTCACCCAAAAGAATTTCCTGCTCGAGTTGACGAGGCGGATAATCGAAACGCAAAGCGATAAATCGTTGACGAGTACTAGGTTTCATCCCTTTGAGTAAATTTTGATAACCGGGATTATAAGAAACGACGAGCATAAATTCGGGTGGTGCTTGCAGCAATTCATTAGTCCGATCAATGGGCAAAATCCGGCGGTCATCGGTAAGGGGATGCAACACCACCGTGGTATCTTTACGTGCTTCCACGATTTCATCGAGATAACAAATCGCACCCTCACGCACAGCACGCGTGAGTGGCCCATCACTCCAGTAAGTGGAATTATGACCAATTAAATATCGTCCGACGAGATCGGCTGCGGCTAAATCATCATGGCAAGCCACAGTATACAGCGAACGACCTAACCGAGCCGCCATATAACTCACAAAACGCGTTTTGCCACAGCCGGTCGGACCCTTAATTAAAACCGGCAATTGGTGACGATAAGCATATTCAAATAGCGTGACTTCATGACCAATCGGTCGATAATAGGGAAGATCGGCTGTACTTTGAATCGGTAGCGCCGCTAAATTTTCCGCTATGCCCATTGATAGCCTTTGAGTTAGTTATGTAGTTATGTAGGGTGGGTAGAGCGAAGCGAAACCCACCACAACCATTTCAAGATTTTAAAAAGTGTTACTCATCAAGCATTAATTATAAATTATTAGCGAGTGAGATCAAAAAATCACCCCCATATGGGTTTATTGGGGGCGAGGATGAAGGGAAATAAGTGAAGTTAATTCATTGCAGTAGCACCTGCCGGCACGGCTAATTTCTGTTCACCCGTCACAAAGAAGCTGATGAGATAAATCACTAACCCAATAAAAAATACCAAGCCGGCAGTTTCACGTAACCAGTAGAATAAGGCCACTTTCTCTTGAACCGCCATAAAAGCCAGTGGGGTATCCGTAGCACGTTGTAAATACACTTGCAAAATACCCGCAGCGGTGAGAAATAGGGTAATGAAAACCATTGCAATACTCATTAACCAAAACGACCACATTTCTAAAACTTGGGCTTTATTACTATTAGCGGCACGTCCACGTAACAACGGCATCGCATAAGAAATGATAGTGAGTACAATCATGACATAAGCACCATAAAACGCCATATGACCGTGAGCTGCCGTAATCTGAGTACCATGCGTGTAGTAATTAATTGGGGCGAGGGTGTGTAAAAATCCCCATACCCCAGCACCCAAAAAAGCCATAACTGCGGTTCCTAATGCCCACAAAGTGGCTGCTTTATTGGGATGTTCACGCCGCCGGCGATTAACCATATTAAAAGCAAATACGGTCATTAAAAAGAACGGCAGCGGTTCTAAAGCAGAAAAAACGGAACCCCACCATTGCCAATATTCGGGAGTACCAATCCAATAATAATGATGTCCCGTACCAATAATCCCAGTAATCAGCGCCATGGCAATAATCACATAAAGCCACTTTTCAATCACTTCACGATCCACACCGGTTATTTTAATTAGAACAAAGGCTAAAATGCTTCCTAAAATCAATTCCCATACGCCTTCTACCCAAAGGTGAACTACCCACCACCAATAGTATTTATCTAGCACTAAGTTGGAAGGATTATAGAAAGAAAAGAGGAACATCACCGCTAAACCAATTAACCCGGTCATTAAGACCAGATTGACGACGGTTTTTCGACCTTGTAGCACCGTCATGCCCACATTATAGATGAAACCCAACGCCACAATAACAATCCCAATCTTAGTGATAGTCGGTTGTTCCAGGAATTCTCGTCCCATCGTGGGTAAAAAACTATTTCCCGTAAAAGCAGCTAATTTCGCATATGACATCAAGAGATAGCCTAAAATTGTCAATACTCCAGCAATTAAAAATGTCCAAAATAGGACGATGGCTAACAAGGGACTGTGTAATTCCTTTTCTGCTTCTTCTGGAATCAGGTAGTAGGCAGCTCCCATAAACCCAAATAATACCCAAACGATCAATAAGTTGGTATGAACCATCCGGGCAATATTAAAAGGTATCGCTGGGAACAAAAAATCACCAACGACATACTGTAAACCCATAATAAGACCAAATAAAATTTGTCCTACAAACAGACCAATAGCGGCAATAAAATACGGTTTAGCGACAGCTTGTGAGGAATATTGCATGTTGTTTTTCTCCAGCGGATTGTTAACCTTCACGATTCGGTGGCCAGTTGGCGGTATTGATTTGTGAAGTCCACTTTAAAAATGCAGTAATGGCGTCTAATTCTTCGTCAGTGAGATTAAATTGCGGCATCTGACGGCGCCCTGGGGCACCGGTGGGCATCGCCTTAATCCAAGCTTTAATGAAATCAGTGCCACCTTGATCACCACCGCGACGTAAGTAAACATTGCCGAGTTCTGGTGCATAATAAGCACCTTCCCCTAGTAAAGTATGGCAACCAATACAGTTATTTTCTTCCCATACCGCCTTACCTTTGATGACTTCAGGGGTAAGGTTTTCCCGATGATCGCGATTGGGTAGGGCTCTGCTAGTATCAAAAGTTAAGGCCAAAAACAATAAAATAAAAAACAGCGAACCGCCATAATAAATATTGCGTGCCATCGATTTAGTGAATATCTCACTACTCATTATAAATATCCTCTTGATTGGTATATTTTAATGTAGGTTTTGCTAAAAAAAATAGCTAATTTTGGTTAAGTGTTTTTTAGAAGAGAATTTAATTTTTAAATTTTAGAAATAATTAAGGCATTACATTAACATCTCGTCCCACTTTTTAAAAAGTGGGACTAACGCCTTTTCAAAAATCACCTTTTGCAGGTAATAGTAAAAAAATAGAGTAACTAGTTACTCTATTTATCAGCTTTGCAATCATCACCACCTAATTCCTTAATTAAATCTTTCATAGTTGTCATCCGTTCTGCTTGAACTCCAGTTACTAGGGCTTTAGCATCTTCTTTTTTGCCGGCATAAATAGCTGGTACGATTTCTTTTTCCCGAGTTTCTTTAAGTGCCGTCCAGGTTTCTTTGAATTGGTTAAGTTTACCTTTGTTATCTTCAGAAGTCGTTGCATCACTTAGCATAGCTTCCAACGCAGTTTCTAGGGCTGTTGAAGCTTCATCAACTTTCTTTTTCAAGTCCTCTTGAGCAGCCTTATCTGCAACATCCAACATGGCTACCAAATTTTCACGCGCAGTTTGCAATCCCATTTTGACATCACAGATCGATGCAGCTTGTGCTAATTGCATGATTAATAAAGAAGCGACTATTGCTGTCCAAGTAAATACATTTCTCATCTGTTTCATCCTCACAATAATTTTTAAACCACTCAGAATTTGCCCCGGTTGCCGATAACCCTTGGTCTCATTAAATCAAACTAAACGGTAAGAGAATAAGAATAGGGCAGCCTAACAGCATACACACTAACAGCCATTTAATAAAGCCAATAAAGTATGTTTTAGCTCTTCTAAAGATGCCTTGATCTATATCAAGCTCTAATTTAAAGAATCGTTGGCTGGAATCTGGGGAAGTGTAGAAAGGATTATTTAATTGATTCTAGTTGAAATTAAAATATTTTAACTAGATTGTCATTATCTCTAAATTCGGTTTTTTTTTAAGTAAACAACTGCTATTCTTAAAAAAGATATAGCCCATAAAAAAATTGTTTTTTTTATCATCACCTCATCAAGAAATAATAAATAACAATCTGTCTAGAAACATAAACGGCTGTTATTGGACGATTGAAGCTAAGTTAGTTAGCATTGACAGCGATTTGCCCAAACCAAGAAGACCAATCTTCGTTCAAAAATTTCTCTACCGGTAAATATTGTTGGTAACCGTCGTAAGAAAAATCTAATTCTACTATACCATTCATGATGTTAAGCGAGTTAGCACGCAAATAAAAATCACCATCAACCAAGCGTAAATCATTAACCCGTTCTAACACTTGCTGAACTTGTTGTAAAGAAATTTCAGCATCAACCGGGTAGGAATGAGGAGAAAAATTCATAAAAATGTTATCTGAAAGTAACTGTTCTACAGTATACACGTGGTATCGACAGGGGTCATCCACCCGAGATAAAGTAATTTGTTCTGTAGAATAGTGTAAAGTATATTGAAATAAGCCATATTCGCTAATTAACTGATATAGATTTGTCTGAATAGCACTGCTCGGTTGATTAAATTTTTTTATCCGCTGTTGTAGAGGATAACGTTGAAGTAAGCAACTGGATTGTAACCAGAATGCTGAAGCCTTATTATCTGATGTAGTCGATAGTGGCAGATAGCTGATATCAAAATCAGCGACTAAAAAACCTAAAAATTGCTGTTCATTACTAATAATAGGATGAACAGCACTCATACAAGGACGTCGATTGGTTTGGCTAATATAAACTGAAGATAATATAAAATGGCGTTTGGGATATAAACTGACCGAATAAGGACGTCGGGATAAATCTTGCTCTCGATACTGAGAATCAATGATATGGGCACTGACATTAGAAGTAATTTGTTTACCAAATTTATCAATGATATAAAGTAATTGGCAATAAGGAATAGAAGCAAAATGTTTGCTTAACAGTTGATCTAGTGCTTCCAGATCTGACCATAAGGTGGTGCATTGCTTAGACAAATTGAGCATTGGTGGTTCAATTAACGTTATCAATACTTTACGTTGTTCTCCAATCGTTGGCTTAATCCACATTGGTTATTCTCCTATTATGAAAAATTTTTAACCGATTTGGTTGCGTTGTTATAGTTTGTCATCATTACCCATTAATGGAAATCATATTATGATTTAATGAAATTTTTATCCTATAAATCTGTTTTGAGATAATTACGCATTTCCAGAATTGAACAGAATCTGATATTTAAAATCAATTCGTTATCTTAGTTAATCAAAGCGATAATTATCAGTTTAATTTGCAAAACGGGGTAATAAATCTAAGTTTTGGAGGCGTCAACTCAAGTGACTGAGATTACGCAGCAGCAATGGAATAGAACCAGGATAGAAAATTGATTAAAAATGGGTTAAGAAATTAACTATAAAGCTTTTAAACATAACAAATATCATGTATGCAGTTGACAACTGTTCCAAATTAATCACCTTATTAATTCATCACCTTCTTAAAAAATTGAACAATAAATTTATTACTATCATGCCACTAATCGCATATACCATCTTGATTATCAAGGCAATTTTTTATTTATTGAACTAAGCTGATAATAATAATTATATCATTGTTTACATTAATTTGCAGAACTTAAATTACTAAAAAATTTAATTTATCAAACTCACTTGATCACCACGAAATATTGAAAGTTTGAATAGCGGTACTTCAAAATAAAATCTCCCAGTTGGTTTTTTCCCATAACGCTTGTAATTGTTGAAATTCTTGAACCAATAGTGTAATAAGCGGTTTTATCTGGGATAAATCTCCTTGTTTAGCCACAGTTTCCGCAATAAAAGCAACTTCTCCCAACCGTAATGCACCTACACTACGTGCACTACCTTTTAAGGAGTGAGCCAGTCGCTCAGCATCATTTTGGTGGTCCGCTTGTATAGCCGTTTGAAGTTTTTCAATTTGTTTGGGCGTATCTTGAGCAAAGCGATTAACAACTCTCTTCAAAATATCTGGATTTCCAATTGATATTCGCTTAGCTTGATCAACATCAAAAATCGGTATCTCCAACAAAGCAGATCCGTGCTCATTCATTATTGTTTGGTTTTCCTTTCCAAAATTAAGTAGAGGTTGTTCGCTAATTTGTTCTGGCGGTAAAGCCTTCTCCTGTCGGGGTGAGGAAAAAATTTGTTTTATTTTTTGAGCTTGGCGTTCTACTAGAGTTTGAGTAGTCTGGTGTGTTTCATTTTCTAGGTTGGGATTTATATTAAAAACGGTGGTAGAAGTGTATTTTTCTACAATGAAATGTAGTCGTTCTCTTTTCACTGGTTTAGGAATGCAGTCATTCATACCAGCTGCGAGGTATCGTCTAACATCCCCAGGCTGATAGTTAGCGGTCATCGCAATGATAGGGATATTGGGGTTATATTTTTGTCGAATTATTTGGGTTGCTTGGATACCATCCATCACTGGCATGCGGATATCCATTAGTACAAGGTCATAGTGCTCATTCGCCAATATATCAACTGCTGATTTGCCATTTTCGACTAAGTTAACAATATAGCCAAGTTCTTCTAACATGTTAATAGCAATCATACTATTAACTCGATTATCTTCTACTAATAGTATTTTCTTGTTTTCAGTTTTATCTCTCTCTGTCGAAATAGGGGTTAAGGTAGGAGAAATCAATCTTTGATGTGCCATATTCTCCGATGGTGAGGGTGGAGGCGATTTTGAATTATAGGTATTCTTTATCGTTAAGTTTTTGTTGATGGCAACGGTTAGTTGGTTAGCGGCACAGTATTTTTCTAAAATCTCGAGCAATCGTTCTAAGCTAATGGGTTTAGCAATATAGTCATTCATACCGGCGGCCAAACAACGTTCTTCATCTCCCTGCATCGCATTGGCAGTCATAGCTACAATTACTGCGGGTTTCTCCGGAGGTGTTTCAGTTTCGCGATCACGAATCCGCTGAGTGGCTTCAAAACCATCCATTTCTGGCATCTGGATATCCATAAATATTAATTCAAACTGTTGTTGTTCTAGTTTATCTAAGGCTTGTATTCCAGTTGTCACTGTGGTGACTAAGCAACCGA
This sequence comes from Thioploca sp., assembly GCA_012032555.1. Taxonomy (GTDB): domain Bacteria; phylum Pseudomonadota; class Gammaproteobacteria; order Beggiatoales; family Beggiatoaceae; genus Thioploca. The sequence continues at coordinate 62,343 of JAAUSR010000009.1, read as the reverse complement.
GTTGTTCTAACATGTTAACCGCTACCATTTGGTTAACTTCGTTATCTTCCACTAGTAGTATTGGTAAATGAGGAAATATATCATGATGGCGTTTAAACTGAAATGGATTGATTCTTTCAGTGGTAATAAATTCCAAGGATTGTTGTGTCTGCTCAAAAGCAGCATGTAGTTTTAAAAGGGTCTGTTGTAGTTGACGCTGGGGTAAAGGTTTAATGAGATGAGCGGCAAATCCAACTTGTTGTAATTGCTTACTTTCTTTTTGATAACCCGCTGAAGATAGCATCATTAATATCGTGTCTTGAATGCGATTATCTGCTTTTATTTGTTTACCGAGTTGTTCACCATCCATCTCCGGCATCAAGTAATCTACAATAGCTAACCAATAAGGATCCTGTTGCTGTTGCGCCTTATGCAAGGCATAAAGAGCAGACCGACCACTATCTGCCGTGGTACAGCGAATTTTCAGATCTTCTAGTTGTTCTTTTAAAATACGTTGGTTGACTGGATTGTCATCTACAATCAGTATTCGAGTATGTTGTAACCGAATTAAGTCAGTTAAATGCGGTAAGGTTAAGGTATTGGGATGAATGTGGGTAGCCAGAGTAGCGATTTCTTCAGATGAAGCGATTGGTAATGGCAAGGTAAAGGTAAAAATTGATCCGCGATCAATCTGGCTCACGACGCTAATTTCTCCATTCATCATTTTGACTAACTGGCGACTAATCGCTAAGCCAAGGCCAGTTCCGCCAAATTTACGGGTAGTAGTAGAATCAGCTTGAGTAAATTCATCGAAAATAATATCTAGTTTATCCGGTGGTATGCCAATGCCAGTATCTTCAATACGAATGTGGATATGAGCGAATTCAGTCACCGGTTGTGGTGAATCAACATCAATGAGGACATGCCCTTGTTGGGTAAATTTAATAGCGTTTCCAACTAGATTAGTGAGTATTTGGCGAATTCGTCCGGCATCACCCACGACATAACGAGGGGTATCAGGAGCATAGCGGACAATAAGTTCAAATCCCTTGGCTTCTGCGGTCATAGCTAGCAGCCGAGCGACTTCTAAAACCGATGATTCTAGGTCAAAGGCGGCTAGTTCTAATGTTAATTTACCGGCTTCAATTTTAGAGAAGTCGAGGATATCGTTAATCAGGGTTTGTAAAGCATCGGTGGATTGGTGAATAATTTCGGCATATTCACGTTGTTTGGGGGTTAAATCCATGTTAAGGAGTAATTCGGTCATGCCGACTACCCCATTCATAGGGGTTCGGATTTCATGGCTCATGTTAGCGAGAAATTCACTTTTCGCGCGGGTAGCGGCTTCGGCGGTTTCTTTAGCATGAAGTAATTCAGCTTCGGCTTGTTTCCGTTCGGTAATATCTCTACCAACCACTTGGTATTCAACTATTTTGTTATGTTCATTAATCATGGCTCGACCTATCCAATGTTGCCAGCGAACTTCATCATTGGCTAATACTGCACGGTTTTCCATTTCTACCACCGGTTTGTCTAATCTTAAGCTATCCATCATCTCTCTGATAACATCTTGCATGTTGTTGGAGATAAACGGGCTAAATTGACTGCCAATTAATTCAGCTTCGGTGACTTTGAAATAACGACAGTATGCTTCATTAACGAAACTGAGGTGGCCATCTGGCCAGTAGCGACAAATGAGCTCAGTTTGATCTTGTACAATCGCTTTGTAGCGTTGCTCGCTAATTTTCAGGGCTTCTTCTGTGCGTTTACGCTCAGTAATGTCGGTGGCAATTTGTAGACAAACCAGTCGGCCATCAACCCAACGAATAATCCGATCTCGGGTGAGATACCACTTACCGGTGGCTTGATCTTGAACTTCATAAGAACACACTCCCGTTGGTTCACCGGCTGGGGCCAACCGGTCAGTATCACTGCAAGCCTCACCGGTTCTCTCTCTTCCTTGATAGAGGTTTTCCCAGCAAAGTCGTCCATCTACTTCTCCGAAGGTTTGTTGTCCATATTTATTGAGATAAAGTAATTCACTATTGTTTATATCAACAACATAGACTAAGGAATCTAAGCTATCTAGTATCGTTAATAACCGTTCATGAGCTTCGGTCAGTGCGACTTCATTATGTTTCCGTTCAGTAATATCACGGATAATGGCATAAAATTTCTGCTGTTCTACTAATGGATAAGCATTCCAAGAGAGCCAACGATAATTATTATTTTGACAACGATAACGATTTTCAAAACCAAGCATCGTTTGGCCTTGCACCAATTGTTGAAACATGCTTTGAGTGGCCATTTGATCATCTGGATGGACATAAGCTAAGAAAGATTGACTGAGTATTTGGGTTTTATCCCATCCTAAGGTATGTTCCCAAGCAGGATTGATTTGTTTAAAAAAGCCATCGAATCCGACTACGCATTGCATATCGAATGATAAATTAAATAATCGGTCACGTTCTTCTTCTATTTGTTTACGTTCGGTCATATCCATAATGATATTAATAACCACTTCATGGTTATCATGGCTATTACGTAAGGTCGAAGCCGTCAGGTTTCCCCAGAGCATACGTCCATCTTGGTGAAGCAAGCGGATTTCTGTTTGGTATTGTTCAATTCGCCCCTGGTTTAGCTCTTGAACCAAGGCTTGAAATGGTTTTACTTCTTGTGGATGACATAAATCAAAGATTCTCTTTGAATGCATTTCCGGCTCGGTATATCCCAGCAATTTGAGCCAAGTTGTATTAAATTGCAGCAACTGTCCCTGCTGATTAGTTAGCGCAAAAGCCACCGGTGCATTATTGAAAATAGTGCGAAACCGTTGTTCGCTCAAAGCTAAAGCGTCTTCTATTCGTTTACGTTCGGTGATATCGGTAAAGGTTGAAACGACTGCATAGGGTTGGTTATTTCCTTCTTGCCATAACGGTTGGGTATTAACGGATAGCCAAATCAATTTACCATTGGGCTTATGAACACCCAGAATGACATTGGAACAAGATTGACCAGTGTGCAAAGTAATCCGGGATGGCATTTCTGATTCTGGAAAGGGCGTACCATTTTCATAAATAATTCGCCAGCTAGGGTCAATTGCGGTTAATCCAATCAATTGCTCAGCGGATATTTCTAGGATCTGTTGCGCACTCACATTACAGGCACCCACCTGACCATTGGCGTATTGTAAGACAACACCTTCCTGCATCGCAGTTACCACTGAATGGTAACGATTTTCATGTTCGCGATAATAAGTTTCTTGTTGACGATGGGTGAGATAAATACCAATTAATTCAGTAACCCGTTTTAGTAACCGAATTTCATGGTCTTGCCATTTTCTATCAACATCATCCAGTTCAAGAAAACCATACCATTGCTTTTTTACTTCTAGCGGTATAATTAATACCTGAGTGATATTTAAAGCTTGTAACACACTTTGTTCGTCAATGGGAAATTGGGAAACATGACCTTGAATGATTTGACCTTGTGAAAGTAAAGTTAACCAACGACTCAATACCGGTTGATAAACTAAACGTAGATTAAGAAAACCACTAAGCGAATTTGAATGAGAAGTCACTTGATGAGTACAATGAGCACTTAATTCTGCTTCAATCTCCTCCACGTTAACAAATAAACTCACTCGACTCACTAATAAAGTGAGTTGTAAATCAGCGAGAACCCCAGTGAGCGGATCTTCATTATAGTGGCTACTTAATAAACGTCGAGAGCAGGAAGTTAATATTTGTTCGGATTGTAATTGAGTGAGTGTCAACTGATGTGTCATGTTTTAAAATTAAAGTGTAGGAGTTAGATAATTTACAATCAACCTATTGATTAGATTAATAAATTGAATACGATATGAGAAAATCGATGACTCCATTTCACTTACTACCATACCTCGACTGACGTTTTTATCTAAATTAAATGATATCAAATTATTAGTACCATTACTTGTTAGTTAGCGAGTGTCATTTTTTCATATAACTAATAATAATTATATCATTGAGTCAATTATTCTAACGAGAATCTAACGACGACTCCGTTATCAGTGAATAGTTATCCGTTATCATATCTATAAGTTATTAACTTTTATAGCGATCGTTATCAATCCAAATTTAGCGATGACTCGATGACTTCTTATTATTAGACCGGAATGAACTGATTACCTCGGTCATGATTTAACTTAACCTTAAAGTTAACTGAATTAAGTCAAACAGTTAACTTGAGCAGTGCCACCATAATATTCTATTTATCGATTTTTATGATAAAGAAAACCCGTTCCAGCTGGAATTAATCGACCAATAATGACATTTTCCTTAAGACCCCTCAATTCATCACATTGGCCATTTATCGAACTAGCCAATAAAACCCGAGTTGTATCAATAAATGAAGCGGCTGAAATAAAAGAATTTGTGGCTAAAGAAGCCTTAGTAATCCCTAATAAAGTCGTTTTCCAAGTCGCTAATTTTTTATGCCGATTAGTTGGGCCGGTTTGAGTAATTTTTTGATTTTCTTTCAATAATTGGTTAAGTTCTAGTTGTTCTCCTGATAAGAATGGTGTATCACCCGGATCGACAATGGTAACAGTACGTAACATCTGCCTAATAATGACTTCAAAATGTTTATCGTTTATTTTAACATCTTGACAACGATAGATTTCTTGTAATTCTTTAACGAGGTAATCGGCGAGTTCATGAATCCCTTTTAAATTGAGTATATCATGTGGATTAAGCTCACCTTCAACGATAACCTCACCTTTTAGAATGGATTGACCTTCAACTACATTGAGAAATTGCCAATTATGAATCATTAATTCATCTTGTTGACCTTGCTCATCAATAATGAGAATTTGCTGTTTAGTTTTATTGCGTTTACCTAAGCGAATGGTCCCATGGCATCGAGATAAAATAGCGGATTCTTTAGGAACACGCGCTTCCAATAAGTCCGCTACCCGAGGTAAACTATTGGTAATATCTGGCATTTTGGGCGTATCAAAGGGAACACGAGCAATAATCTCACCAGCGCTGACTTTTACCCCTTCCTCAACATTGATTATAGCACCGGGAGGCAACGGATAAGCGACCGCCAATTGGGTACCGGCAATGATTAATTCATTACCATTTTCATCTACCAATTTAATCATAGGATAGAAATCTTTGGCATGACTGGGTCGTTGCGAAAGAGCAGAAACAATTTGTCGATAAAGCCCAGTCACCTCATCATGTTGATGGGTAATCGTTACGCCTTCTACTATATCGACAAAACGGACGTAACCACTGACCTGACTAATGATGGGATAGGTATGTGGATCCCAATAAGCGATTATTTGACCAATTGCAACGGTTTCACCTTCATGGACAGTCAATATAGCACCATAAGGTATTGAGTAACGATGTTGTTGATTGTCAAATTCGTTGCTAATACTGAGTTCACTATTATGAGAAAGCGTTATCAATAAATCACTATCAGAACGTGGTGGTGGACTAAATGTGGTTGATTCATCTTGGTATTCTGATAATGAGAGAGGAAAAATCACCGAGTGAGGATTAGGGCTTGATAATGAAATGAATTTGAAATGATGAAAGCGAATAATACCTTTCACTTTAGCTTTAATATGATTAGTAGACGTTTGGCGAGTTGCTACTCCCCCGGTATGATGAGTACGCATAGTCAGTTGAGTACCCGATTCACCAATTGATTGAGCAGCAACCACCCCAACGGCTTCTCCAATACTGACTAATTCACCACGACCTAAATCTTGTCCATAACATTGCCTACAAATACCGATTTTGGCCTGACAGGTTACTGGTGATCGGACTTTAACCTGGGTTATGCCATACTTTTCTAGACGTTCTAGCGCATTTTTGTCGAGTAATGTTCCTTTAGGTATCACGAGTTGGTGAAGACCATGAATAAAAATATCCTCTGCGGTAATCCGTCCTAATAGTCGATCCGCTAATGATTCAATCAATTTCTCACCTTTTTGTAAGACAGTGAGTGTTAAACCGTCATCTGTACCACAATTCAGTTCAGTAATAATGACATCCTGTGCAACATCAATAAGACGTCGAGTTAGATAACCAGCATTAGCGGTTTTCAGAGCAGTATCTGCCAAGCCTTTACGAGTTCCGTGGGTAGAAATGAAATATTGATGAACATCTAACCCTTCACGAAAATTAGCTGTCACTGGCATTTCAATAATAGATCCATCCGGTTTGGCCATTAATCCACGCATTCCCGCCAACTGACGAACTTGAAGTAAATTTTTTATGCCAGCTTGTATTATCATATACAAAGCATTCTCATTTTTTGACGAACTGTTTGATGAAGAATGACTAGATAATTGTTCCATCATGGCTTGCGCTATGGTATCAGTATAATATGTCCAAATATCAATGACCTTCTGATATCTTTGGTTATCTGTTATCAAGCCATCTAAATATTGTTTTTGGACCTTATCAACCGCAACAAAGGCTTCTGAAATCAACTGTGGTTTTTGATTGGGAATAGCAAAATCATCAATGTTTAAAGTAATACCAGCACGAGTCGCATAACAAAACCCCATCATCATCAATTGATCAGCTAGAATAACAGTTGGTTTAGTTCCAAAATGCTGATAGCAGAAACAAATTAATTCAAAAATAGCCTGAGCCGTTAAACAGCGATTTACCAACTCGAAGGGAAATCTAGCCGGTAAAATGGGTATGAGTAAAGTACGACCAACTGTGGTTTTTACCCGCTGATTACTCTGGTTAGCTGAGCGAGTTAAGACTGGGTCTATTTCGGCGTGGTGAAAAGAACTAACCGTGACTGGTAAAGGAATCCTGACTTCAATTTGAGTCTGTAAACTCACAATACGATTCTCATAAGCACGATGAACCTCATTAACATCAGCAAATATCATTCCTTCACCACGTGCACCGGATACCGCGTGGGTTAAAAAATACAAACCAAAGACGATTTCTTGAGTAGGAACGATCAAAGGCTCGCCGTTAGCTGGAGAAAGAATATTATTAGAAGACATCATTAACACCCGTGCTTCAAGCTGAGCTTCTAAAGATAAAGGAACATAGATAGCCATCTGATCACCGCCAAAATTCGCATTAAAAGCCTTACAGACAAGTGGGTGTAATTGAATAGCTTTACCCTCTATCAAGACCGGTTCAAAAGCTTGTATTCCTAAGCGATACAAAGTCGGCGCGCGGTTAAGTAATATCGGATGTTCACGAATAACCTCTTGGAGCAAGTCCCAAATGACCGGCGATCTTTTTTCAACTTCCTCATAGGCTATTTTGATAGTAGGAGCGATACCCCGTTGTTGTAGTAAATTTAATAGAAATGGTTTGAATAACTCTAAGGCCATTTCTTTGGGCAAACCACATTGATGTAATTTTAAAGTTGGTCCCACGACGACCACCGAACGACCGGAATAATCTACCCGCTTGCCAAGCAAGTTTTGGCGAAAACGACCCTGTTTACCTTTGATCAAATCAGATAAAGAATGCAATGGCAATTTATTCGCACCGGTGACTACTCGACCACGACGCCCATTATCCAGTAAGGCGTCTACAGCTTCTTGTAACATACGCTTTTCATTACGGACAATAACATCAGGTGCCTTCAGTTCCTGTAAACGATTAATGCGGTTATTACGGTTAATCACTTGACGATACAAATCATTCAAATCCGAAGAAGCAAAACGACCACCATCGAGTGGGACTAAAGGGCGTAAATCTGGCGGCAAAACGGGTAATACCTTTAAAACCATCCATTCGGGTTGATTGCCAGATTGACGTAAATGCTGGATCAGTTTTAAGCGTTTTCTTACTTTTTTAAGCAACAAATCGGATTGAGTTATTTCCAATTGTTGACGAAGTTGATTTTCCATCTCTGCCAAATTTAAAGAACGCAGCAAATCATAGATAGCCTCCCCACCCATTCGGGCATCAAATTCTTGTCCATATTCTTCTAAAGCTTCAAGATAAGTCTCTTCTGACAATAATTGAAAGGGCTTTAAAGCAGTTATTCCAGGATTAATAACAACATAAGCTTCAAAATAGAGGATACGTTCAATATCACGCAAAGACATATCCAAAAGTAGCCCAATACGAGAAGGTAATGATTTTAAATACCAAATATGAGCCACTGGACTTGATAGTTCAATGTGTCCCATCCGTTCCCGACGTACTTTCGCCTGAGTAACTTCAACACCACATTTTTCGCAAACAGTACCTTGGTATTTCAGTAACTTATATCTACCACAAACACATTCATAGTCTTTGACTGGACCAAAAATTCGTGCACAAAACAATCCTTCATGTTCAGGTTTGAAAGTTCGATAATTAATCGTTTCTGGCGTTTTAACCTCTCCATAGGACCACGAACGGATCTTATCTGGAGAAGCTAAGCCGATACAAATTCTATCAAAATCCTCTGTCTTGGTAAGATTATTTAATAAATTTAATAAATCGTCCATTTTAAGTTATTCAAGGTTATTTTATGGTGATATAACTAAGTAATTGCCCACACGTACAATGAATCGTATACTAAATTTTGCTTATTGATAAGTCTTAAAAATATTTTTACTTTGATTTTAATCGGTATTAAATATCAATAAACGCTGTGTGATTTTATTTAATAAAATATTGATTTTAAATAATTAAATAGCTTAGTCTAGTAAAATTGAGTAGTTTAAAATCAATGTTTTGTAAAAAGTTGCACACAGCGTTACCAATAATAACTATTTAATAGTTGTTCTGATAAGTGATTCAACTCATAATGGTAAGTTAATAAGAGGAGAAAATTACCCTAAAATCATTAAGTAGTAAAGCATTTTTTGATTTAAACCGCATTTTATTGTCTTTCTAATACTTAATCTCTAGTTTTCAAACGTAAATAGATTGAGTATCAATCTGCTGATTGTAATATAATGATCAAATTTGTAGATAAAATTGACCCAGCATCGATTATCTTGTCAATGCTATTTAATATCACTTTAATGAATTAGCAAATTAAAAAATATTTTTTTATTGTGAGACTTATATCTGAAAAACTGACTATTTAGGTTGGATTCTCTACCCGGAAGTTATTGGCGTGATTGATTTTTAAAAATTAACTCATTTTTTATTTTAAAGTGACAAATTAATCTACAATCATTTTTAATGGAGTTAAAATAGACTCCGAAAAAAAGTCAATACCCTATCCAGATAGGAGTTATTTATGAAGTTAGTCAATGGAGGGTAGTTAACAATAAGCAATTTATTTTTAGCAAATGATATAATAACGTAAATTTATTCTCGTATTAAGTCAGTTATGATCCAATCGTATGAATTAAAATCGCTTCACTCAGATTTGTGTTTGTTAAAATAGCATCAGTTAAGTCAGCACGACTTAAATTAGCTCCAGTTAGGTTAGCATCACTTAAATCTGCCTCAGTTAGGTCAGCTCCACTTAAATCAGCGTGACTCAGATCAGCACCCCGCAATTTTGCCTGATATAAATCAGCCCACCTTAAATCTGCTTCGCTCAAATCTGCTTCGCTCAAATCGGTTTTACTTAGGTCAGATTCACTTAAATCAGCCTTCTTTAAACCGGCTGCTTTCAAATTAGCTTCTCTTAAATCAGCATTACTGAGATCCGCCCAGCTTAAATCGGTACCCATTAAATTAGCAGCACTTAAGTTAGCTTTAAACAAATAAGCTTGACTCAAATCAGCACCCGCTAAATCGGCATAGCTTAAGTCAGCACCATTTAAGTTAGTTTCACTCAAATCAACTCCCCTTAGATGACAACCACCACATTTATTAGTCATTTTAAGTTTATCCAGATTATTCATACTTAATTTACTGATATCACTCATAAAGTTATCCACTATATTGCCATATTAAGAATAATGATGCTTACTTTTTCTATTTCTTCAATAGCAAATCGGCAAAGTCTGTGCCAGTAAACTAAACTAAAATTAGTTTTCGATTTTCCTGATAACATAACATGACATCACTATAAATCTATATTCTCTTAATGAAATAACAATAACGACTTGATAACTAATAAACCTTTGAAACTAAGTGAATAAAATGATACTGAAGGAATGCTGTTAATGTTTAACTTATTAAATTATTAAAAAATTATCCTCAATTAATTATTAAAGAATAATTTATTAGATTAAAATAATTTTTTATTGAAAACTAACGATTTTTATTCCCGTAACATTTTTATAGATGTAAAATAAATTAATAAAATAGCATTGACGCACTCTATACAGACAGGAGAAAATACTTATCATCTTAACAGCGAGTAGCAATAGCTTATTTCATTTAAACAAAGACGATTAACTGGCGATAATTATCGTGATTTTAGTCTAAACCTAAGCTGTTAAATGCAATTATCATAAACAATGATAACCGGTAGAGTTTTCATTTCTCAGAGAATAACGCTTCATAACACTATGTTTATAGACAATTTCAACATCAATGTTATACCGTTGTGATTTTGAAAGTTCCTCAATAAAATGTGCCCAGTAGCTAAGGAAGATGACTGTCAATATAATGCCCGTGGAGTAATGAGTTCATTTTGGGAAAGCCTATATACCATTTGCAGGTAAACAGCACGATCTCTTTACATTATTTCGTTGCCTAAACAATAGGATTATAACGTTAGCCTTGGAAGAGCAACAACACCGTAATACTCTCCCGAAAGGGTTTTGGCTCAATGAATATCAAATTGAGACCGTACTGGGAAAGCCAGGTGGTTTTGGAATCACTTATTTGGCAACTGATACGCATTTGCGACAATTGGTTGCTATTAAAGAATATTTGCCAAGTGAATTTGCCATACGTGAAGGTAGAAGTACTGTTTATGTACGATCTTCTTCTTATGAAGAATCGTTTCAATGGGGATTAAAGTGCTTTATTGAAGAGGCACGGGTTCTGGCTCGCTTTAACCACCATAGTATTGTAAGGGTATTACGTTTTTTTGAAGCCAATGGCACTGCCTACATGGTAATGGAATATCAACAAGGTAAGTGTCTTTCGGATTATTTAAAACAAGGTGGCATTTTACCCGAAAAAGAATTACTAACCATTATTTTACCTCTCTTAGATGGTCTTGAAGAAATCCACAAAGCCGGTTTTTTACATCGTGATATCAAACCCAACAATATTTATATTCGAGAAGACAAAATGCCGGTGTTGTTGGATTTTGGGTCGGCTCGTTATGCGGTTGGTCAAAAAAGTCGTAGTGTTACTAGTATTGTCACACCAGGTTATGCTCCCCTAGAACAATATGATACTGAGTTGAATGAACAAGGTGCCTGGACTGATATTTATGCACTTGGGGCAGTGATGTACTGTCTTATTAGTGGTGAAGCACCGCCGGCGGCAACTCGTCGTGTCAGAAAAGATCCCATGCTTCCGGCAATCAAAATTGGCGAAGGTCAATACAGTAAAAATTTGTTACAGGCTATTGATTGGGCATTAAAACTCAGTGGTGAAGACCGACCTCAAAGTGTAGAACAATGGCGAGAAAAGATTTGCACTGATCCGGATGCTTTTGCGCTTGGACCAGCAGATAAGTTATCTCCACCGTGTTGGACTTTCCTTAACTTAGCCAGTATAATCATCATATTATTGCTTTTAGTTACTATCGGTATATTATGGCAACAACAAGACCATGAAATACAAATTGCTGTAGAACGTATCCGTCAAGAAACAACTGCCGCCCTTGGAAAAGAACAAATTGCCCGCCAACAAACCGAAGAAAAATTAAAATTGGTTGAAAAAAGATTCAACCTCGAAAAGCAACGTCGTAAAGAAGTTGAAATCGACTATCGGCAAGCACAAGCCCTGATAGAAGTAGCTAGGCGTTTTGAACCGGAAATCTTGGGTAAACAAGAAATTAATTTTGAAGAATTTCGTTATTACGATATTACCAACGTACCAGAAAATGATGGTTTTTTAAACATTCGAGAATTTCCGGGTCATCTAAATAAAATTGTCGGTAAAATACCTAAAGATGAAAAATGTGTTGAGTATTTAGGTGGAGGACAATTACGCTTTGTCGGTAAGCATGTCTGGGTAAAAGTCGCTTACAAAGAGGTAGCCGGGTGGGTTAATTCTTATTACCTGATGAGAAGTGATCGAGATTGTCAACCAAAGAAACCCGTTGAGAAAAATGAATAAATTATTTCTTATGTTGTTACTGTTTTTTCCAGTTACAGGTCAAGCGGGTAAAATAACTAATATACTTTTTAATGAGGGTAAACTCATTATTTATCACCAGAATTGTGACTTGAAACAGCCGATTAGATCAAGTAAAAAACTTATCTTACCTTTGGAGGATTGTGCGAGTAGCGCTGGTAAAATACCCTTATCAACGGAAAATCTGAAACAGATTCATTGGGCACAACACGATCCGACAACGGTATGGATAGTAGTTACTTTCTTAACAGATTATCAATTTGAAATGGTTTTTTCTCCTGATAAATACATCGTTTGTTTGGTAACATCGTGCAAGCCGAAACTATCCCCCGAAGAACTAGAAAAATTAACTCAATCTCAGATGTTCCTGTTTTCATTGGAAAATATCTTATTTCAAATTCCTTTAAAACAGATGTTGATAGCAGAATGGCTTGATCGTTCTATTGGTTTTATTCCTCGTGATCTGGTTAGAGATGGATTACCTCATTTTGGCTCTAAGCGTGATGATTGGAAAAGAAAAACGAGAAAGCACCTTGGGTATGATATTTATATTGATAAAGTAGATGTTATTGCTGCTGCACCTGGTGTTGTCAGTCGAGTTGGCAAAAGTTATCAAGCGGGCTTATACATTAAACTTAATCATGATAACCATCTCACTACCGTTTATGTTCATCTTAATCAATCCTTAGTTAAAAAAGGTCAATTTATTAAACGGGGTGAGGTGATAGGACGTATTGATGGTGCTGCTGGTAATGCAATTTCACCACAATTACACTTTGAAATTAAAATCAAAGATAAGAGTATTGATCCACTATCATTAATTGAGAAATTTTACCAAGCTGATAATCCGATCAAAGAAAAGATTGAAACTTATAAACAAAAACTTATCAAGTTGAGTCAATACCGGGACAATTTAGTAGAACAATATTTACTAAAACATTAGTTATTACCTTATGAAAACCGGACTGGGTCTTTGTGGCTATGCCTGTACACCTTGGATTTGGCACCGCTTAATTCAATATCTCACTCCACCATTCGATTTGCAATTAGTGACTTGGCCAACCGCTTTATTACCTCATTTTCATCAGGTAAGCGATTTTGTTAACTGGCTCATTCAGGATGAGAAAATAAAGAATTATCACTATGATTTTATTCTCGGACATAGTATGGGAGGTGTTATAGCGATTCAAATAGCTGCCTTTCTACCCAAAATAGAGCAAATCATTTTGCTTGATTCGTTTGTTACACCCCCCACGCGTTTCTTTCAAAACCGCTTTGAACCTTCTATTTCAAAAGAGTTACAAAATCAAATTATTAATATGCTTAATCTTGAAAGGGAACATTATTCCCCAAAATTACCAGATAACCTAAGAGCGATCAACTTAAGCCATTTATTTTCTCAACTTAATTGCAAAATTACCGCACTCTATGGTGATAGGGGTTATTCAGACTTGAAACAGCTTACCTCACAGTTAAGATGGTCATCAGAATTACTAAATAAAATTGCTTTATATTTTGTTTCCCATGCTAACCATTTTCCCATGCTAGAAAACCCCCAAGAAACAGCAAAAATTTTATATAAAATATTAGATAGATCATAGCATTAATAACTATTAACCCCTAAATAAATAGCTGTCTTAAAACTAACAGGGGTGACAGTTTATCGCTGGACTATTTAACTAAAATTATTAATTACTAGAAATCAGAAAGATATCGTTTTAAATACGAGGGTTGCCAACCAACATTCATTCTCATTGGACGCCAATTAGTGCTAAAAATTGGAGCAGCTAATCCTGATTTTCTTGTTATTGGGAATGTAATAACACACCGGTATCAGGATAAATGAGCAAAATTGACCGATACGGTTTACTATACGCTCAGCAAAAAATTTGAAGATAGCCGGTACACACCAGAGATTAAAATTGGAACTCATATTGCATAGGGTAGATAGCCATAATTAAACTACTCCTACCTAGTTTGAATTATGGTGAAGTGCATTGAGTGCTGGTCACACTCAAATGCACTACAACTTACCTTGATAATAATCAAATTCTTCATCTCAAAATTGATTAGGTAATTATTCCTTTCTAAGATAGTTAACTTTCCATAAGCCGGGTTACTCATTTTGTCAAATTGGAATAATGGATTCTTTATTAAAGACCAAGCTTAAAAAATTAAAACACCAAAATGGTATTAGAATACTAATAATTGACAAAAAAATTAATTATGCTTCTCATAAATTTAAAAATATCATCTAAAATTCATGATCTTGTCACAATAAAGTCATAAACTAAAATTAAAATTTTAACCCACCATTATCAGTATTAAATATCCTTTTGAGAAAACAATTTATGAATTTTATTACTATTCGCGAAAATATTACTCAACAACAAGCTCATTCTATTTTAAATAGATTAGATGAAATGGCACAAATTCATGAAATAGCAGCTTTTTGTGGTAGTAGAATATTTTATATTGACTATATTGCCGGGCAAATTAAATATCGTTCTGTTAGTCGTATTCCCAATATGCAAAGAAATGTAGCAGAAATTTCACGTACTGAAATCTTGCAATTGATATCAAATCAATAATTGGATTGAGTAACCGATTTAGCGATAGTTTTACCGACCATTATTGAGCTTAATTAATCAAGCTAAATCATTTATTAAAACTAAAAATATTTTAATTTTTAGAGAATTTTGGTACTTAGGAAAGTAAAACTGATGAAGTGACTTTATTAATCACTTTTCTAGCCGAAGAATAAATTGCCGATGGTGATGGTGTTTGTTCTTTTAAAGGAACAAAACGATTTTTTTCCGGAGATCTCCTGAAAAAAGTCACTTGTTCTTTTGGATATTGCGCCGGTTCTTTCATCGTCGTACTAGCACTAGCTGTAGCAACTTCCTCAACTCAAATTGCTTTTTGTTGTTGAGTGATATCATCAAACTATATAATAGCATGGTTTACTTGCTGGATACCTATCGTTTTTCCTCACCGCAGGGCCCACTGCATTAAAGTTTATATTAACACCGCGAAGTAGATATGATGAGCGCTAATTCAATATTAAATTTCGGTATTGAGTTAAACCTCGATAACCCAAGTCGCCTTAGAAGTCCGGTCAGATAAAATAGCCGTTACCATGCTAACGCGCAGTTTGAATAATAATTTTAATGCGGTGGTACTGCAAGCGTATATTTACTAATATATTGAATTTATATTTTTATTCAAAATAGACTACTATTTTTTTATTGTAATTGTAAATGTTTTTAACGAACTGAGTATTAGTATTATTAGTTTATAAATAAGGTGGTACAAGGAGTTGAATCATTGAAAAACAAACAGATAAATAATAAAATAACAATTGGAGAAGTAAAATTTGAATTTAATCTCCCACAATTGTACGTTCAACTTGATACGACACTTGATTAAATTTAAGCATTATTCTTCTCAACTCTGTTCACTTCACTAGCAAATCAATCATAAATAACTAAGTACCTGAGTTTGTATTAGTTTAACTAGGTTACTGACAATTTTTCCTTGCGTGTTGGAGAAGTTTCTGGTATAGAAGACCGCCTATTTTAATTGGAAAAAGGAACTTAAAGTATGTCTGAAACTAAAATGAATGAATTGAACTTTACCCCTTACCCATTGCGACAAGGGGAAGAATATATGAATGACCAACAACTTGAACATTTTCGGCATATTTTATTGCAATGGAAAGAACAATTAATAGCAGAGGTGAAACGTACCCGACATCATATGCAAGATGAAGCAGTGAACTTTGCTGATTTGAATGATAGAGCAACTCAAGAAGAAGAATTTACCTTGGAATTACGCGCCAGAGATCGAGAACGTAAATTAATTAAGAAAATTGATGAAGCACTAAAAGGCATTGAAGTCGGTGAATATGGTTTTTGTGAAACTTGTGGTATTGAAATTGGTCTTCGTCGACTAGAAGCCAGACCAACAGCAACTAAATGTGTCGATTGTCAAGAACGACATGAAATTCAGGAAAAACAAACTTTTGGATAACATAACCTGGTTTATTCTGCTAAATAGTTTGGATATAGCTCTAATTCCAGTTTTTTAATAACTTACCATTCGTTATTTAAATTAAAGTAAACCCCGTTATTGAAAATGCTTAGCTTGTGTGTCGCTATGGACCAAAATAGATTAATCGGTTGCGGTAACGCTTTACCATGGTACTTGCCTGCTGATTTAAAACATTTTAAAACATTAACCCTGGGTAAACCGATTATTATGGGACGTAAAACTTATGAGTCCATTGGTCATCCCTTAGCGGGTCGTTACAATATTATATTAACTCACAATCCCCATTTAACTATTCCTGATTGTCAAGTGTTGCATCAGCTGGATGAAGTATTAACATTAAGTCAACACTACGAAGAAAGTGTTGTTATTGGGGGCGCTACAATTTATGAAGCCTTCTTACCAAAAATACAACGCATGTATATTACTTGGGTACATACTCAAAGTAGAGGAGATACTTATTTTCCAGATTACCCGATTGAAAAATGGCAATTAATTGACAAAAAAGATTATCCAGCAGATTCACGTAATGCACACCCTTATAGTTTTACCGTTTATCAATCAAACCGATCTTAATTAAAAAGACCGTTATCCGAAATCATATAAAATCCTAAATAAAGAAAAAATTTAACCCGATTTACCTGACACACTTGGCAACGTTTAACCTCATTGCCATTGACTTCAGACTCAGAAACTGTGTTTCCGTCGTTGTTACCGATCGTTAAGCCGGTGTCAAGAAGATGATTTATTCTTGCTCTGAACTGAAAAGACAGAATTCGCTTTATCGTGTAGCCTATGAAGATATTCACGTTGGCGAACGCCTTGAATAGTACTTACTTTTAATGATCGGTTAAAAATATCTCGGGCATCTTGTTCATTAACAAGAATAGTTTTTTCACTTTTCCACCCTTTATCACGCGTAAAGTGACTGGCTTCATCTTGTGCTTGTTGAAGATAGAATTTCCATAAACCCACCGCATCAGCTTCGTTTCTTAGCGGCAAAAGTTGGACTTCGTGGGCAAGACGACCTCTTAGCGCCGGTAACATTTCTTTATAGCGTTCCAGCGCATCCGTAGTTAATGCTGTCATTAAGAACAAATATCTGGGAAGGGCATCAATTAATGCACGTAATGCTGACAAATAGCGTAAAACAAACGTTTTGGAAAGACTAGAACCTTGTTTTTCTAATTCATCCAGCAGCAGGAAAATTCCCTGTAAAGTTCCTATTTCCGCGCCAAAATAGACTATATCACGTAATGCCCTAGTTTTTGATTCCACCGTATCGAGACGAAAATAGACGCCCAATTCATCTTGATGCTTTTTTCTGACTGGTAATCCCATGAACCATTGATGAACCAGAAATAACCGTGAATTTAACTGCTCTTCTGATTTTTGCTTGGCTTGTAATAGGGCTTGTAATATTTGCTTAACTTCTGCTGTACGAAGAGATTCGCTTACTTTCTGATTGGGTTCAGCAGCGAGTTTATTAATGGAATGGCGTAAATAGTCTTCTCCCAGCGACTCAAAAATTAACTTAATGAGGGGATCAAAAGACGGTTCCGGGTCAGGAATATAGCGAATAATGAAGAAACCACGTGCGCTAAGTTTCTCGCGGAGGGCAATTTCATAAGCGTTGAGCAGGTTGGTTTTGCCAATGCCTTGCGTTGCTGTAATCGCCATCACATGAGATTTGCGGTCACGATAAAATGTTTTTACTGCTGCATCGACTTTTTGGTCAGCTGCTGTGGGCATGTGGGGATGGCCACTCGTTTGTCCGGCGCTCGGAAAGGGATTACTGAGAACACCGAATTGTTCATATAATTTCTTTTGCTGATTTTCCGGCGTCGTGGTCTCATCTGAGAATAAATTGTCAAGCGGCATGATGAGTTCCTTCTATCTTGAAACGCACAGCAGCTACACTCGGCATTAGAAAATCACCATGATAGAGGAAAACTTTATCGAGTTGTGGTTCTCCCTCTGTCACTTTCAAAGTCCACATCCAATGTTTTTCAAAACGGGTATCGGGTGTAGACCCTTCCGCATAGAAATGTAATAAATTTTGAGTGTGTGCATCTTGTAAACATTTCCTCGCCATGACGGGATGAATGTGGTGTTGGCGAGCGAATTCTTCTAACCATTGACCGGTCAAAATCCATTCCGTTTCTCCTCGAGTACGAATGGTATGATAGACACTTAGGGCATCGCGAATAAACTCTTTTATTTCAGGCAAGTCACGGATAGTTGAGATGATTTCTTTATTTTCAATAATTAGCCATGCGCCAGCAGCTTCACCCAGAACCAAATAATTTTTTTGAGGACGTTTAGGAATAGGCAAGTTGCTCTGGTCTTGAATGAATTCTTTTTCACATACATAATCATGTAAGAGGCTAAACGAAGGAATTTTTCTTAGCCAAGCTAGAAACTGAGCATAATCTTTTTTAAGCAACGCTTGATTAAATAAGCTGAGATTTTCTGTGGCGATAAGCGTATTCTCATCGAGATCTATGAATTGACCACTGTAAAGAAATTTTCGATATTCCGCATAATAATCATCATTATTTACGGCAATTAATTGTTTAACTTCCTGATGAGTAAGTTGTTTTTTATCGGCTAATTGATTAATTAGCTGAAGCATTTTACCTGGGTTGAATGTGTATGCCCCAGCGAGTTGTTTTCTGTTTTGAGTCTGACTTTTAATGTTATCAGGAGCGGTTGCCACAACGGTGGGTGAATGATTCGACTCAAACTGGCCCCACAGCAGATCGTCTTTAGCGCAAAGCGGTTGCCAAGTGACTTCTTCAGAACCCCCGATTCCATATAATTCCAACGAATTTTTATTGTCAGGATTATAGAGGCGAAGCGCACCAAAAGACACCGCTAATTCCCACAGCACATCCGTTAAGGCGATGGTATAAATCTCCCGTTTGAACGGATGAAAAAGCGTACCCGTCAGCGTTCTTCCGGCCAATTCAGGCACAGCGCGCGATTGGAAAAAAAGACCTCGATTCCCTCCGCCATCGCCATTCGAGCCATTCCCTGATCGCTGGTGAGAAGCGCTAAAGGATGATCGGGACGAACTTGCGTTTGAACACGCCGAGCTGTTTCGACAATGAGGCGGTCGGCAAAACTGCGCGTGATTTGTTGTAACCCCAGTGCTTTATCTTCCGGATCGCTACTGGGTGTGACTACGCCACGTAATGGATCAGCGCCAAAATCTCCCCGTTCCATCTCTGCGTCGGGGTGTAATTCAATGCGCAATAAAGTTCTTTGTCCTCCTTGGCTGAGCAGGTGATATCGAAGTACGGCGGGGTGATTTTGTGCTTGCTTTTTTTCTTATCGTTCCAACGAATCCCTAAATAATTATCTACTTGGGTGAGGACTTCCATATGAACGATAGCCGGTACTTTTATTCTCGCCCAAGGGATGAGAAAGTGGCAGACAAAATCTAAGGCACCTTGTTGAACTGCACTCGTATCGGGAACAATAGTCATTGGCTTTCGTAATGGCATGTTAGCCATCGCTTCCACATCGAAAACCGGTAAGAGCAAACGCGTTCGGCGGATAACATCTTGTAACCCTTCCCGAAAAGCTTTTTGAATTGCTTTTTCGTAAGCTTTTGATTCGGTGAGAGAGTTAGAGATATTCTGATTGAGTTCTGTTAAGGTGGGTAATTGCCATTCAAAACCGCCAAATTTTGCCGCATAGCATTCATCATATCGAATTTCAGTTTCACTGCTTGATTGATTATGTGGCTTGAGAGAAATACTGCCAACATTGACCCATTGATGACCAAAACAAATATCTTCACCCAGAGAGATTTCAAAAACTTGCCCTTCGTGACCTATTTCTTTAATGTATTGAAGAACGTCTTCTTTACTAAGCAATTTCAAATTCATGACGGCTGTCATTTTAGCGGAAGGTTACGTTGACATGGGGAATACTTTTAAATGTGTCATATACCCACTGAAGGTGTTGCCGCAATGCTAATAGTGGGTGTTCTCGTAGATTTAAACTTTCCCCCTCAGGAAGTTGTCTTAACTCTCTTTGGGAATCTACCCAATCTGAGCTATTCTTGTCTTTGATTATATTGTCTAAGGCTTTTATCACCCTTTTAAGTTTCCCAACTTCACGTTTTTCAGGAGCGTGTGTTGGTGCGAAATTTTCCAATATTTCCCCCAGCGTTTCAGTCGGTTCAATGTGAATGATTGAATCTGATAGGTTACTGAAAGGTTCCCACGAATAAATACATTCCTGAAAAAAAGTGACCTCTGCTGGACGCTGTTTATTCACATCCAAATACTCTCTTTCCCAACGACAAGGTCGCCAGACGCGAAGTCGTAAAACACTTGTTACCATATTTAGAACTTATTTCTGAACCTAACCCGATAGAAAAATTGCTCTTCCAGCTAATTTACTGATAATTTAATACTAGTATTCTAAAGCAAAATGATATTAAGTTAAATTGATGTGTTTAAATTTAAATATTTACTTCAAACTGAATTGTACTCATTTCCTACTAATCGGTGCCAAAAAATTTGAATGAACTGACGTGTTCCGTTTCTGCTTCGTTAAAATCCCACTTACCCCCCCCTTTGGAATAGGGGGGAATCCATTCGTTCTCGTTATTTCGCCAAACGGTCAGGTGAAATTAGGTCAGTTCTGAGAGTGGTAATAAAATAAAGAAAGTGAAGTAATAAATAAATGAACGGTGAAGAAATTAGGGTGAAGTGGGCATAAAGCCACTTAAATCAATTCCCAGTATACTAGCTAATTCGTTAGCTCCAAACACTAAAATAGCAATTACCGCAACGATGATAATAGCCGCTGGGATAATCGCAAATACCCATTTGATCATAAAGATGACCATAGAGAAAAACGGCATTTTAATGTCGGTGATAATAACATTTTGACTATCGTTTTCCATTGTCTGATACCTTTTGTATTTTTTTAAAAATTATTTTGTTACAACAATCCAATTACTTCTATCACTTTGGTGACCAGATAAATTATCGCAGCTAAAACAATAATGGCTGGAATAGAAGCCAATATCCACTTAATCGAAAATCTAGTCAGTGACCACCACGACATTCTAATGTTGATGACACGAAGTGTTTCTTGGGAAAACACCAAACTTTTTTGCTTATCTAATAGGGAAAAATTTTGAGGTTCTTGGGTCGGCGAAATTTTATCGTTAAGCGTAGGGGTCGAGGAGAGTTCGGCGGCTTCTTCAGCCGGAAGAGAGGATATTTCTGTGTTGCTCGGTGGTATGTTTTCTTCAATGGTGAAACCCCTTGTTAAGGCAGGATGGATTTCACATAACACCCCAATTTTTTCTAAACCATTTTTATATTTAACCGCCACCGCTGATGTTAAATTTTTCCTAATAACAATCGGTTTTTTTAATAGTTTAGGTATTTTTTTAAGGTCTATATCAAAAATAATGGCCAGTTTTTCCTGGGCTATTTCGACATCATACCCTTTTGCAATTTTACCGAGAAGAACGACTTTATAAATTTTATCAGTCATTGGATTCTGTTATCCATTTTGTGTAAAAATATACTCACACGGTATGGTTCACGTTTCAACCTAACGGGTTGCTAACTATTCTAAAGAATCATTGCACGTTTAGTCCACGTGCGTTAATTTCCGCTGAACTAGCGGTATATCTGTTGATAGCTGTATTCACATCGCGGTCTAACTTTTTCCTTAACTGTTTTGATATTATGCCTTCGTGTAGTTGAAGTGTTTTTTTTGACATCACAACAACACGAAGGACATCACGGCTGGTTATATTAGGTACTTACATTGGATTAATTGACCCGGGGTGCCAATTCCCCTTTCGCATAACGTTTAAACATGGCTTCTAAAGATAGCGGTTTGATCTTTGATGCCATTCCAGCGCAACCAAAGGCTTCATACCGTGCCTTACAAATGGATGTCATACCTTTAGTTGCTTCTTTGAGAAATTTGCGTGGATCGAAAACCGCCGGATTTTCATGTAAAAATTTACGGATAGAGCCGGTTGAAGCCATCCGTAAATCAGTATCAATGTTGATTTTACGAACACCGTGTTTAATGCCTTCAACAATTTCTTCGACGGGGACACCATAAGTTTGTCCCATATCACCACCGTAGCTATTGATAATTTTCAACCAATCTTGCGGTACGGAAGAAGAACCATGCATGACTAAGTGCGTATCTGGGATACGGGCATGAATTTCTTTGATCCGATTGATAGCTAAAATATCACCCGTTGGTGGACGAGTAAATTTATACGCACCATGACTGGTGCCAATCGCAATTGCTAAAGCATCTACACTGGTTTTTTTGACAAAATCAGCGGCTTGTTCTGGATCAGTGAGTAATTGATCATGAGAGAGTTTACCTTCGGCACCAGAACCATCTTCTTCACCTGCCATCCCGCTTTCTAATGAGCCTAAACAACCCAGTTCGCCTTCAACTGAAACACCACCCGCATGTGCCATAGCGACAACTTGCTTAGTGACGTCGACATTATATTCATAAGTAGAGGGCGTTTTCATATCGGCCATCAATGAGCCATCCATCATCACCGAACTAAAACCGCTTTGGATAGAACGTAAACAAACTGACGGTTCCGAACCATGATCTTGGTGCATAACGATAGGCAGATGTGGATACATTTCTAAAGCAGCCAGAATTAAATGCCGTAGAAAGGCTTCACCCGCATACGAACGTGCTCCAGCTGAACCTTGCATAATAACAGGACTATCCGTTGCATCAGCCGCTTGCATGATCGCGTGAATTTGTTCCATGTTATTGACATTAAATGCCGGTAGTCCATAACCGTGCTCTGCCGCATGATCGAGCAGTTGACGCATAGAAATAAGCATGTAAAACCTCCTGGTTAATAACAAAGTTGTCTATCAAATGGATTAATCCTTATTCAGGATAATAATAAATAATCAAAATGAGGTGAAACAGATTTTCATAAACAAATTTAACTTCCCACAGTCACAATTTTCATGACATTGGTTCCGCCGGAAATTCCTTTTAAATCGCCTTTGGTGATAATCACTAAATCACCTTCACTGATAGCACCCCGTCGCTGTAATTCTGCAATCACAAGTTGGTTCGCTTGAGGACTATCCAATGGAGAGAGTTCTTCAAATTCAATTGGATACACCCCTCGATAGAGCGTAATTTTGCTGCGGGTACTGGTATGACGCGATAAAGCAAAAATGGGTATAGCTGAATTAATCCGGGATAACCACAAAGGCGTCGAGCCGGATTCAGTTAAACTCGCAATAGCCGTAATATTCAGGTGGTTAGCAATATACATCGCTGCCATAGCAATCGCTTCATCAATGCGACCAAATTGATTCGTGATTCGATGGTCAGAAAGTCGGGTTACCGGTTGTTTTTCGGCTTCACAGCACACTCTATCCATCGCAATAACGGCTCGATCCGGGTATTTACCGGCAGCCGTTTCTGCTGATAACATCACGGCATCAGTACCATCAAATACAGCGTTAGCTACATCAGAAACTTCAGCACGAGTTGGAATCGGATTGTTGATCATGGATTCCATCATTTGAGTCGCTGTAATCACCACTTTATTTAAATCACGCGCTTTTTTTATCAATAATTTTTGCGTCGGTGGCAAATGGGCATCACCGATTTCTACGCCTAAATCGCCACGAGCGACCATAATGGCATCAGCAGCCTGAATAATTTCTTCATGATTGCTGAGGGCTTCAGCACGTTCGATCTTCGCGATAATTCCCCCACTACCACCCGCCGATTGGAGTAGACGTCTGGCTTCATGCACATCTTCTGCACTCCGCAAAAAGAAAACGGCGACATAGTCTACCGGCATCGCCGCTGCAATAGCAATATCTGCTCGATCTTTATAAGTTAAGGCGCCGGCGGAGAGACCACCACCTTGGCGATTAATGCCCTTATTATTGGTTAATCGACCACCGATAATGACTTTACAGTGAACTTGAGTATCCAGTACCGCTTTAATACTAAGAACGATACGCCCATCGTCCAATAATAAAGTATCTCCCCGTTGGACATCTTTAGGTAATTGTTTGTAAGTTATTCCAACTCGTTCTTGATTCCCCGCTTGGCTAGGACAAGTGGCATCCAAGATGAATTTATCACCTTCATTCAGCGTAATTTGACCCTGACTAAAACCTTCAATACGAATTTTAGGCCCTTGTAGATCAACCATTACTCCAATCGTGCGCCCATACGCGTTAGCACAATTACGCACTTGATCAAGCCGACGTTGATGAATTTCTGCTGTTTCATGAGAGAAATTCAACCGCACCACATCAACACCGGCTTGGATAATTTTATCTAATATCTTAGGATCATCCGTTGATGGCCCTAAAGTAGCAATAATCTTAGTTCGTCGCAACATATTCACTCTTACTTTAACCGCTTAATTATCTAACTGGCTGATGGTTAGGGTAAGAGAACCGTTCCAACGGTTATTTAAAGTAATTATTGGCCTCGCTCCTCAAGAATAACCACGGCTGGAAGTTTTTTACCTTCGAGAAATTCTAAAAAGGCACCGCCACCAGTAGAAATATAAGAGATTTTATCAGCAATCCCATATTTATCTACTGCCGCTAAGGTATCACCGCCCCCAGCAATAGAGAAAGCACTGCTGTTGGCAATCGCTTCAGCTAAGGCTTTAGTTCCAATGCCAAATTGATCAAATTCGAATACACCAACTGGGCCATTCCAAACAATGGTGCCAGCCTG
The DNA here is from genome assembly GCA_012032555.1 of Thioploca sp. Taxonomy (GTDB): domain Bacteria; phylum Pseudomonadota; class Gammaproteobacteria; order Beggiatoales; family Beggiatoaceae; genus Thioploca. Next base: position 37,360 of record JAAUSR010000009.1, on the reverse strand, counting down.
CTTCAGTATCTCCGCAAATTTTACGGATGTTTGAGGCCCAACATCATAAATCATTTCATCATCAGCAACCGTATTGACGGCTTTAAGCGTAGCTGGGGCATTAGCTTGTTCAAATGGGTTAGCTGAACTGACGACCACATCGGTGGGAACTGGGATATCACCACCGCGTGATTGAGCCGCTGCAGTAAGTCTTTTTGCCTCGGCAACTAAATCGGCTTCATACAAAGATTTACCCACATTATGACCCGCAGCAGCAATAAAGGTATTCGCAATACCACCACCAACAATCAATTGATCAACCACTTGAGAAAGTGATTCTAACACCGTCAATTTTGTTGATACTTTGGAACCACCAACTATGGCTACCAGCGGACGTGCGGGGTTATCTAGGGCTTTACCTAAAGCTTCTAATTCTGCAGCGAGTAAAGGTCCAGCACAGGCAATTGGCGCATAGCGAGCAACACCATGCGTAGAAGCTTGGGCGCGGTGTGCGGTACCGAAGGCATCCATGACGTAAACATCGCATAATGCTGCCATTTTTTTAGATAATTCTTCATCATCTTTCTTTTCACCTTTATTGAAGCGCACATTTTCACAGAGTACGACTTCACCAGCAGCGATATCTATCCCATTGATCCAATCTTTAACCACTTTCACTGGTCTACTAAGCAATTTACCAAGATGCTCAGCAACCGGTGCCATTGAAGCCGCTGGATCAAATTCACCTTCTTTGGGACGCCCCAAATGAGACATTAACATGACCTTAGCACCGGCTTCCAGTGCCAATTTAATAGTCGGTAAAGAAGCCTGAATACGAATATCGCTAGCCACTTTGCCATCTTTCAAGGGGACATTGAGATCTTCCCGAATTAAAACCCGTTTACCGGCCAAGTTTAAATCGGTCATTTTGATGATGGGCATATTAACACTCCTTTGTTTTTGGGATGATGATTATCAATTATTTGATTTTACCTTCTTTGTATTCCACATGTTTACGTACAACAGGATCATATTTCTTTAAGATTAATTTATCTGGGGTGGTACGCTTGTTTTTAGTAGTAGTATAAAAATGACCCGTACCGGCTGATGAGATCAACTTAATTTTATCACGCATGATAAAACTCCTTGTAATTAAGATAGTTAAATGAATTAATCAATGAGTAGTATGATTTAACTTTATTTCTATTTGGATGAGAAGTTTCCAAGCCCAACTTTGAGTATTTTTTCGGTGTTGGGGTCAAGGGTTTATTCTTCAACTAAGTAAAAGGATAACAAATCAGTATACACTTTTAAAGAATTAGGTGACTGATTTTTTCGCTGGGATGATTATTCATTAATAAAAAGGGACGCTATTTAAAAGGCGTCCCAAGCCACCAAAGGAAGGAGGAGAGGAATGGAAGAGTGAGTTTCATTCACTCGAAAATTTTGGTCACATGAGAATATAATTTATTCAGTTAGCTTATGTAAACATTAAGATTTTTATATTTACATGACAATTATTGTGGTATTGAAATAATCATGATGTAATTAATTTTTTAATGCTAGTGAAATAAAAGATTGTTGTCAAGGGTTTATTGACTTTCGCCAACGGGTTTAGAACAAGATTACATAGATTATCTGATGGGTTACTTATCACGCTGTGCCAAAGTCTTTAGGTGGCTTATTTTCTGATGATTAACCGCCGTTATGAATCCAGTTAATCTTTTAATCCGTTCTGGTTTTAAATAGTAAGGTAGGCAATACCGACTACCCTACCTAGCTGGTGCGTAAAATAAGTTTATAATATCCGTACCGTTAAAACACCTTCCTTCGCGCGAAGATCATCTACTACTGAAGGAGGGATAGTTTTATCAACATCTACTAAAGTACAAGCGATTTCGCCACGAGAACGATTTACCATATTACTGATATTAAGAGCGGCATTAGAAATAACCGAAGAAATCCGTTCAATCATGTGGGGAACATTGGAATTGACTACTAATAGGCGATTTTCACTCCCCATTCGGGGCATTTCTATTTCCGGAAAATTAACCGAATTATGTATAGTTGCATTTTCTAAATAGTCACGTACTTGGTTGGCTACCATAATAGCGCAATTTTCTTCGGCTTCTTGAGTAGACGCTCCAAGGTGGGGTAAGGCAATCACCCGCTCATGTTTGATGAGTAGGTTAGTGGGGAAATCGGTTATATATCCCTTTACCCGCTGAGCTTTAATGGCTTCACTCACGGCAGCATCATCAATAATGCTGTCACGAGAAAAATTTAATATGATCAAATCTTGACGGGCTATTTGCAGGCGTTCAGCATTAATGATGTGACGCGTCGCATCCGACAAAGGCACATGCACCGTTACAAATTCCACTTGGGATAATAAATCTTCTACACTAGAAGCTTGTTTAACCTGTGACGATAATTGCCAAGCATTTTTAACAGTAATATGCGGATCATAGCCAATAACCTGCATTCCCAGCGATTGAGCTGCATTGGCGACTTTTACGCCAATCGCTCCTAAACCAATTACACCTAAAGTGCGATTAACTAATTCAGAACCGACGAATTGTTTTTTTCCCGCTTCAACTTGTTTAGAAATCTCGGCATCTGTCCCTTGTAAGCCCCGCACATAATCCCAAGCTGGTAATAAGTTCCGTGAAGCTAACAGCATCGCCCCTAACGCTAACTCTTTGACTGCATTAGCATTAGCTCCAGGTGCATTAAATACGGGGATACCCAGTTTAGTCATTTTATCAACGGGAATATTATTAACCCCGGCACCGGCACGTCCAACCGCTTTTAGTGTGCTGGGAATGTCCCAATCGTGCATTTTGAAAGAACGTAATAATACCGCATCGGGATGTTGAATTTCTGAAGCGACTTCATACCGATCCCGTGGCAACCGTTCTAAGCCTAATATAGAAATATTATTTAAAGTTAATATCTTAAACATTATCCATTCCGTTTAGCAAAGTCATTCATAAACTCAATCAACGCCTGCACACCCGCTTCGGGCATAGCATTATAAATACTGGCACGCATACCACCCACTGAACGATGTCCCGCTAAGCTGACCAAACCAACCGCTTTAGCTTCTGCTAAGAAAGGTTTTTCCAGATCAGGATTTTTTAGGGTAAAAGGCACATTCATCCACGAACGATAGCGCGGTTCAACCGGATTACCATAAAATTCAGATTGGTCAATAGCTGCATAGAGCAGCTCTGCTTTACGCTGATTACGTTCACCCATCGCGGCTAAACCACCTTGGTCTTTAAGCCATTTGAATACCAATCCAGCGATGTACCAAGCATAAGTGGGTGGCGTATTGTACATGGATTGATTATCTAGGTGGGTTTTATAGGTCAATAGTGTCGGTGTTCCGGGCATCGTATTATCAGTCAAATCTTCCCGAACGATGACGATAGTTAGCCCCGCGGGACCAATATTTTTTTGTGCCCCCGCATAGATTAACCCATATTTAGATATGTCTAATGGACGCGATAAAATCGTTGATGACATATCAGCTACCAGCGGCCTATCACCTACATCTGGAATAGTATGAAATTCTAAACCGTTAATCGTTTCATTCGGGGTATAGTGAACATAAGCGGCATAAGGATTAAATTTTGAAGAATCATAAGCCGGTAGGGTCGTAAAATTATTCGGTTCCGCGTTAATGACGAGATGAACTTGACAATATTTTTTGGCTTCAGCAATGGCTTTTTTCGACCATAAACCAGTATTCAGATAATCCGCTTCATTACCACCCCGTAATAAATTCAACGGTACCATCGCAAATTGCAAAGAAGCACCACCTTGCAAAAATAATACTTTATAGTTAGCCGGAATCGCTAATAATTCGCGTAAATCGGCTTCGGCTTGTTCGGCAATCGCCATAAATTCTTTGCCACGATGACTCATTTCCATCACCGACATACCAGAATTTTGCCAATCAAGTAATTCTGCTTGCGCTTGTTGTAAAACTGGTTCCGGTAACATCGCTGGACCAGCACTAAAATTATAGACTCGTGACATAATCCGTCCTTGTGCTCAACTGATATAAAAAAGGCTATAGTTTACACGAACTGAAATGTTCAATGCTAATAGCCAGGTAACTCCGAATAGCCCATTAAAAATTCATCCACCGCTCGAGCCGCTTGTCGCCCTTCTCGAATCGCCCAAACGACTAAAGATTGTCCTCGCCGCATATCACCGGCAACAAATACTTTATCGACAGAAGTTTGATGATGCTGGGTATTAGCTTGGACATTACCGCGTCCATCTAAAGCCACACCCAGTTCTTGCAACATGCCTTCGTGTACGGGATGCACAAATCCCATCGCGAGTAGAACTAAATCGGCTTTCAATTCGAATTCACTTCCAGGTATTTCGGTCATCACCCAACGACCTTGTTCATCTTGTTGCCAATTAACGCGAACTAATTGCACTTTATTGACCTGACCCTGGCGACCGCTAAAAGCTTTGGTAGCCACACTCCAATCACGTTGGCAACCTTCCTCATGAGAAGAAGATGACCGTAGTTTATTAGGCCAATTGGGCCAAGTTAATTCTTTATTTTCTTTTACCGGGGGCTTGGGCAAAATTTCTAATTGGGTTACTGAGCTCGCACCTTGTCGAACTGAAGTACCAATACAGTCAGAACCCGTATCGCCACCACCAATGACAATGACGTGTTTATTAGTAGCACTAATCGTGAGTTCTTCAAGCAGTTCGTCCCCAGCAACGCGGCGATTTTGTTGCGGTAAGAATTCCATGGCAAAGTAAACACCGAGTAACTCTCGACCGGGTATAGCCAAATCACGCGGTTTTTCAGCACCACCGGTCAGAACAACGGCATCAAATTCTTCGACCAAACGTAAGGCCGGCATATCAACACCAATATGCGTACTCGGACGGAATTTAACGCCTTCAGCTTGCATTTGCGCCATACGACGATCAATTAGCTGTTTTTCCATTTTAAAATCGGGAATGCCGTAACGAAGTAAACCACCAATCCGGTCATTTTTTTCATACACAACCACTTCATGTCCAATCCGAGCTAATTGTTGGGCACAAGCCAATCCCGCCGGACCAGAACCGACAATAGCCACTCGTTTACCGCTTCGATGACTCGGAATTTGTGGAATAATCCAGGCTTCTTCCCAAGCTTTATCAATAATGGCGCACTCAATCGTTTTAATCGTGACCGGTTCGTCATTCAAATTCAATGTGCAAGCAGCTTCACAAGGTGCGGGGCAAATTCGCCCCGTAAATTCTGGAAAATTATTGGTACTATGTAATACTGCCAAGGCTTCACGCCAACGACCGTGATAAACCAAGTCATTCCAATCCGGAATGATATTATTAATTGGGCAACCTTGATGACAGAAAGGAATACCACAATCCATGCAGCGAGCACCTTGTCTACTCACGCTCGCTTCAGTAAGCGGGATAATAAATTCTTGATAATGGTGAATACGGTCAGCGGCTGGTGCATATTTACGATCCTGCCGGGTAATTTCCATGAAGCCAGTTGTTTTTCCCATTACTTGTTCCTTTCAATATAAATCACTATAAATAATCGTTACCGTTTAGTTCCAGCGGCTAGCAAAAGTGTTACTCATGCTACATCAGGTTATTCTCGCCCATAAACATCTTCGTAACGGACAATATCATCTTCACCTAAATAACTGCCCGATTGGATTTCAATAATCTCCAAAGGCAATTTACCGGGATTAGCTAAACGATGCTTAACACCTAAAGGAATATAAGTTGATTGATTTTCAGATAAAATAAAAGTGTCCTCACCGCGAGTAATTTGAGCAGTCCCTTTAACCACTACCCAATGTTCGGATCGATGATAGTGCATTTGCAAAGATAGACTAGCACCAGGGTTAACAGTGATATGTTTAACCTGAAAGCGAGATTCATTATCAATCCCTTCATAACTACCCCAAGGTCGATAAACTTTACGATGTAAATGGGCTTCTGGGCGATCAGCCGCTTTTAAGCGTGAGACAATATTTTTGACCGATTGAACTTGATCTTTGTGAACAACTAAAATGGCATCAGCGGTTTCCACAATGATTTGATCTTCGACACCAATAGCGGCGAGTAACCGATTGTCGGCTCGTAAATAACAATTGCGGACATTTTCCAACAAAACATCACCGATAATGACATTACCACTGCCATCTTGTTCACTCACCTCCCAGAGAGATGACCAAGCACCGACATCATTCCAACCGGCATCTAAAGGAACCAGAGCAGCAGCATGAGTGTGTTCCATCACGGCATAGTCAATGGAGTTGCTTGGACAGGCCTTAAAAGCAGCGGGATCCAAGCGCAAAAAATCTTTATCTTCTAGAGCATTATCAATTGCTTGCCGACAAGCACCGACAATATCAGGCGCAAATTTTTCTAATTCTTCTAAATAGCGGCTAGCTTTAAACAAAAACATCCCACTATTCCAATAATATTCACCGGAATCAACATACTGTTTAGCGGTGTCAAAATCGGGCTTTTCTACAAAGCGATCCACCGATAAAACCACGGTATCTTCTATCGATTCCCGCGCATTAATATAACCGTATCCGGTTTCAGGATGAGTGGGTATCACCCCAAAAGTCACTAAATAACCCGCTTGAGCTAATGGAATACCGGCTTTGACGGCATTTTGAAAGCGGTCAACCTGAGTAATTAGATGATCAGCGGGTAAGATTAACAATAAGGTCTCTGGGCGATAACTCATTGATATCAAGGCGGCTACTGCGGTTGCCGGTGCAGTATTACGTCCGATGGGTTCCAAAATAATATGACTGGGAGAAACGCCAATTCGACGTAATTGTTCCGCCACGAGAAAACGATGTGTTTCATTACAGACCATCAAGGGAGCAAATTGCTCCGCTAAGCCAATAAGACGTTTAACCGTTGTCTGCAATAAAGTATCTTCGCCAATTAAAGCTAATAATTGCTTAGGATAATGTTCACGAGATAATGGCCATAGGCGACTACCAGCACCACCCGATAAAATGACAGGAGTTAACATAATGAACTATTTTGGAGCAGAATATTTGAGATTTTTTATATATTAATGTAATTAGGCGTTTTCGACAACCCTATTTCACTTTTTAAGGTCAGATACTTTTAAAGCAAACCAGTCGGGTGGGCTAGGCGTCAGCCGTAATGTACCCTATCGCACTGCTTTAATTGTAAGGCGAATGACTTGACTGATGGCTTCGTTGTAACATTTCTTGAGCGTGTGCTAAAGTTTGTGAAGTAATTTCTACTCCACCTAACATGCGTGCCACTTCTTCTATACGTTGTTTTGGATCTAACCAACTAATGCAAGTATGCGTAGTGTGTTGGTCAATGGTTTTACTGACACGTAAATGATGATGTCCTTGACAAGCAACTTGGGGTAAATGTGTTATACATAACACTTGACGTTGTTGTCCTAATTGATTCAGTAACTGTCCAACAATTTCCGCTACCCGCCCACCAATACCGACATCAACTTCATCAAATACTAAAATGGGAACGCCACTACTTTGAGCCGTAATGACTTGAATCGCTAGACTAATTCGAGACAGTTCACCACCAGAAACGACTTTATGTAGTAATTTAGGAGATTGTCCGGGATTGGTCGTTACTAAAAATTCAATGATGTCAGTTCCAATTGCACTCGGTGGCGCTTCTTCGTCGGCTGTTACCGCAATAACGAACTGGCTACCGGGCATACCTAATTGCTGCAACTGTTGCATAATTTGTTCAGCTAAACATTGTGCCGTTTGGTAGCGTTGTTGATATAAGGCTTCCGTTACTAGACGATAATTTTGTAAGGCGGTATCAATTTGGGTTATTAAGCGGTTAGCATGTTCTTCGTAATTTTCTAATTCATGTAGTTGCTTCATCAGATTTTCAAAATGAGCGGGTAATTCGGGTAAACTGATCCGATGTTTACGCGCTAAGTCTTGCAGCAATATCAATTGTTGCTGTATTTCCTGTAACCGAATAGGATCCGTATCTAAATGGTGCCAATAATGACGTAATTGACTCACAGCCTCCTGAGTTTGGATGATGGCATTATCTAACAAGGTGATAATAGTTTTAAGCTGATAATCATGTGGTTGCACTTCCTCTAAAATATGATTAGCTTGGCTTAGGTAAGCTAAAATGGACCCCGTTTCATCATTATCAAGTAACGCTAGAGCACGTTGGGTGTTTTCTAATAATTTATGTGCATTAGCTAGACGATGATGTTCTTCTGCCAAGCGTTCTAAAGTTTGAGTAGTTAATTCAAACGCGCCCAATTCGCTAATTTGATAGCGTAAGAATGCTATTTTAGCTTCACGATCTTCCCCACCCAAATCGTTTAAAGCAATGACTAAAGCTTTCCACTGTTGATACGCTTGTTTAACCCGTTCTAACACGGTTTTATCCATCGCTAATTCATCAAGCAAACGGCGTTGTGTCTCGGATTTTAATAAAGATTGATGTGCATGTTGTCCATGAATATCAACAAGCTGCTCACTCAATTGCCGTAACATTTGAATAGCAACGGGTTGTCGGTTAATATAACCACGGGAGCGCCCATTTTGATTGACTTCTCGACAAACTAAACAGGTATTCTCTTGATTATCTAAATGATGTTGTTGTAGCCAAATTTGGGTAGTTGGCAATAATTTAAATCGTGCCTTAACCTGTGCCATCTCACATCCTTCTCGGATTACACTCGTATCTGCTCTTTCACCAAGGATTAAGCCTAGAGCATCAATTAAAATCGATTTACCGGCACCGGTTTCACCACTGATGATAGTTAAACCACTGTCAAGATGTAAATCGAGTTGTTTGACAATTGTAAAGTTTTCAATATACAGGGATTGCAACACGGTTTTATCAGTTATCAGTTTAAGTATCTTGATAAAAGGGGGATAGAGAAAATTTTTCACATCTCATTGATTTAGTTTAAGTACTTGTCAGTTATCGGTTGTTATCAACTTGATAACGGATAACTTAAACTAGTTTTCCCCAATCTAATTTAGCCCGTAAAGTAGTATAATGGTCGTGAGATTGGGGGTGGATAAGTCGAATATGTTGGTGTTTTCAATGGTAATCCGATCACCAGGTTGCAGTGTTTGGCGAAGCACACCATCACTATTCAGTTGTGCTTCACCGGTTTGCTCGAAATTAATAGTGATTTGAATGCAACTATCTCCATCTACCACGATAGGGCGACTAGTGAGGGTATGAGGACAAATTGTTACCAGTACTAAGGCATTTAAAGAAGGATGTATAATTGGTCCACCAGCAGATAAAGCATAAGCGGTCGAACCGGTTGGTGTCGCCACGACTAAACCATCAGCACGTTGTTGGTTAAGAAAATGTCCATTAATTGTCGTTTCAAAAGTCAGCATATGTGACATATTCCAACGATGTACTACAATATCATTTAAAGCATTTGTATAAGATAGGCGTTGGTTATCACGATAAACTTCAGCATAAATTAAAAACCGATCTTCTTCAAGAAAGGCACCATTTAAAATGTTACTGAGATATTCTTCCATGTCACTTGGACTAATGTCAGTTAAAAAACCCAACCGTCCTAGATTAATTCCTAACAGGCAAATATCATACTTGGCTAATAAACGAGCCGATTGCAACAAGGTACCGTCTCCACCAATAACAATAACTAAGTCACAACGACTGCCTAATACATCCAGATCAGCTACAATATTTAACTCATGATGAGAAGAAGATAATAGTTGTTGTGCACTAGTCACATCAATTATTACCTCCAAAGATCGGTTACGTAAAAACTTAACTAAGCGTTCTAAGCAATCTTGTACTTGAGCATTACCAAGTTTGCTTATAATCCCTATACTTTTAAACATAAGTATCCTAAATTGGGTAAGAAATGCAGTACTAGTATATCTAGATATCTTGGTAAAACTAACACCCGATTCTTTCTGTTAAAAGAAAGTATAAAAAAGGATTATTAAATCCCAACATATCAGCTTGATTATATTTAAATACTATTATTAAATAAGAACTTATAAAAAAGTTAGTTTTTCAGCAATAACTTTGTATTTGGTTTTACCGGTTTTGACACTATCGACGTTATAGTAATAAATTTTAACCATAAAGAAGTCAATGGGGTGGTGCTAGATGTCTAATCATCATAAGTCGAGCCATCACCAAATGAGTGAACGTGCTCAGTATCTACTGAAAATACTAGTAGATCGTTATATTCGTGATGGACAACCAGTTGGTTCACGTACTTTATCACGAGAAACGGATCTCGATTTGAGTCCGGCAACAATTCGTAATGTCATGGCTGATCTAGAAGAAATGGGACTGATTTCCTCACCACATACTTCTGCTGGTCGCATTCCAACTGTAAGAGGTTATCGACTGTTTGTTGATACATTATTACAAATTAAACCGTTAAACACCGAGGAAGAGCATCACTTACGACGTTTATTTGCCCAAAGTTATTATGAACAAAATGTATGGGAGCAGACTTCCAACTTACTTTCAGAGGTGACTCATTTAGCCAGTGTAGTTATGTTACCGCGACATAACTCTAAAGCACTACGTCATGTCGAATTTTTACCGCTTTCTAAGAAACGGGTGTTAGTCATTTTAGTTTTTAATAAATATGACGTAGAAAATCGTATTATACACACATCACGTCGTTACTCACCGGCGGAATTGCAATATGCGGCGAATTATTTAAATAATGCTTTTGTTGGTAAAGAGATAAAAGCGGTACGAGAAGATTTACTCAGTGAACTACGAGAAACGCGTCAACACCTGGATAGTATTATGCAAACTGTCATCGAGGTAGCTGATAAGGCGTTTGAAGAGGAAGAAGAAGGTGATTTCATCATGGCCGGACAAACTAACTTGATGAGCGTAGCTGAATTATCTTCTAGTGTAGAGAAATTGCGTGATTTATTTGTGGCCTTTAATCAAAAAAGTGATATTTTACACTTACTTGACCAAGCAATTAAGGCTCAAAGAATGCAGATCTTCATTGGCGAAGAATCCGGTTATGAAGTACTTGGAGATTGTAGCGTGATTACTTCTCCTTACCGAGTTAAAGGTGAAGTTATTGGTGTATTAGGGATTATTGGTCCCACTCGTATGCCTTATGAACGTGTTATCCCTATTGTTGATCTCACTGCTAAATTGTTAGGTTCAGCATTGAATTACCCTTAAAAAAGCATAAAAATAAAGCTTTGCTCACCGGGGGATTTTGTTGAAAAATCCCCCTTTATTGTGCTTAAGCATTGCAGATGGATCCACATACTTATTAAAAAAAGCTTTATTTTTAAGATGTTTATTTAACGTTGATTTCTCCTTCAATTATAAAAGATTTACTCCCATTACCTCCTGGAGTTTTATCTGCGAAAGGTGACTCAAGGCTGATTGTAATTGTTGCAGAGGAAGTGGGTGGATATTCTAATGATGTCTTTTCCTTACCATCTACAACAGAAGTAACTTGTTGAGCGGGTTGACTGGCTAAAGTAAATTGAATTGAATTAATTCCACGTTCATTAGCATCTCCGAAGGTATAATTGGTTTCACCACCTAAAATGCCATTATTAGTCGTTATTTGTAACTTAGTGCCCGCAACTAAAGAGTTACCATAAATATCACCGACATTTTTAATTGAAAAGCTTTGACTACTTCCATCAGGAATATAAAAATTAGTCGGTTCTACTTGAAAATCTGCAGTACGAGTTGAGAATAAGATTTTCAAGCTTTGCCAGATAATAGTATTAGGTAATAGACCACCCGGACCATCGAATTGGTAATTACCTTCACTAAATTGGTGATCACCATTGACATCAACATAAAACTCACCAACGTCAAATTGTTTATTATCATTACTATCAATATAAGGTTCACTTAAATCTTCATAGGGTTCACTGATATCATACTGACCATTACCATTAACATCAGTAAAACTTTCAGTACCGGTGGTAAAAGCCAGAATAGTAACCAGTCCAGGATTACCGCAAAGAGGTACATTCGGTGAAGATCCCATTTGGCTATAGTCACCACTGCATTGATAACCATCATGGCGAAAAGTTGGTATCCCACCTAATAGCGGAACAGTCGGTCCGGCTGTTTGTAACAGAGCCGTTGCTTGTCCTAATTGGGTCGTGTTTGTAAAAGCACCACCACCAATACTACTACCAATTGTGCCGCCCTCACTCATAAAAGTTACCGCCGTACCATCTGGTACAATGTTACCAAAACGGTCACCAACATAAGCCGTAATCTGGTCAAGTAATCCAAAAGTAATTCCCCCCGCTATGTTATAAAATTCTGCAGCTAAAGAGAGATGTTTTGCCTCTGGTTCACCACCGACAATAGTCACTTTTGCAGCAGTACTGATGCTTTCATTTACCGTAGCAACGACATCGATGTTACCCGCGATTCGACCGCTTTTTAGCGCAACTTTAACTAACCCATTATTAGTCGTTCCGATTGCGGTTTCGCCACTTTGACCTTGAGTCGTAATCGTTTCACCGCCCCCTAAAATCGTGTTACCTAAAGTAAAGTTAACTTTAGTACCATCAACAATTGGATTACCTAAATTATCCTTTACTAAGAATTCGATGGTAGCAATTTGTGCAACACCACTGCCAATAATACCGATTATTTTCGGTTCAATTTTACTGATTTCAATAACACCAACATTTCCAGCTTCGATCGTTAAAGTTATACTTTCTTTTACCGTTCCGGTAGTGGCGGTAATAGTCACCAATCCAGCTTGATTAGTCGCACTAAAATTGGCTTGAGCTTGACCATTTTTAGTTAAGGTTAATTCAGTAATCACGCCACCTCCGGTCGTGGAAAAACTGACCTGAGTACCATCTTTAACTGGATTACCCTGATTATCCTTAACTTCTGCAACAATAGTTGCTTTACCATTAAGTGACAGTGGGACTACACCGGTACTACTGCTTAGTATAATTTGAGCCGGTTCACTCGGCTTAAACACCAAGTGAGTCGTTGCGATTGGGACTAATGTATCTACTTGAGTTTCAATCGTAACCGCTTCGGGGTAGATACTACTGACTTCAATTTGAGCACGTCCAAGTTCATTCGTGTGGGGATGAAAATCGGTTAATAGAGCTTGTCCAGTAGGCATGCGCAAAGTGATGGGTCTATTTTGAATACCCACCCCCATAGCATCTTTAAGGATAATCGTTAAAGGAATAGCTGTCTTACCATCAGCTATTCCTTCTGCTTGAGTCGGTAATAAAGTGAGATTTGCCCCAAAGTATAGGGGAATCTCTTGTTTAGCAGTGTCTGCTTGGACGGTCACTATCACGTTTTCTCCTGAAAAACTGGAAATCATGGTTTTGACTTCGCCGTTTTCATCACTTATCCCACTTGAGGAAGAGAGTTGAGCATCAGTAGCTATTCCATTAACCGTTGTCACCAAAAAATTAACCGTTTGGCCGATAATGGGTAGATCTTTATCGTCTGTAATTTGAGCGGTGATCGTAGCAGATTGGCCTACGTTTAATACAGTTGCTGAGGTTGTTGCGACTAACCGGCGATTCCCACCAAAATTCGATTTAAACTGGACAATTGCTTCGGCGTTGAGTAAGCCACTAGTCGCTTTAACCACAGCGGTTCCACCATTTTGGTCTAAATCAGTTACAGTGACTTCTGCAGTTCCATCTTCCTGCGTGACGACAGTGGGAGGTGATAAAGTTTCGTTGTTACTATTAACAAAACCAAAAGTGATTAATTGGCCTTCAAGCGGGGTATTTTTTCCGTCTTTTAATACGGCGATCAGTTTAGCTTCATCAATCGTATTAAGTTCTTTAGGTAACAACTCCAAACTGGCACCAAAATAAAGTGATAGTGTTTGAGTTTCCAATCCACTGATAGCGGTGATAACGACCCGTTCTGGGGTATCATCAGTAATGGTGAAACTGGCTTGACCCTCAGCATTGGTCATGGGTGGAACTGCTCCTAATACCGCATTACCAGAGGCATTAACTTTAAAAGTAGCATTAGGTAATAGTTTTAATTCCCAGACTTCTCTTAAGATTTCAAATTTTAAACTATGAAGAGTCACGGTTACAGTAGTGGTTTTTCCTACGGGTAAAACTATTTCTGCAGCAGTTAATTCAATAGATTCTGTCGGGGCAATAAAGGTCACATTAACGGGTTCTCCTTTTATTCCTCCAGCGGTTGCTGTAACCGTAAAAGTTTGGGCAGTTCGACTATTCAATGAAGTTGTAAAATAGCCATCTGCTCCAGTAAGACCACTTAAAGTAGTAAAAAAGGCGGAATCAGAAGTACTGAGTAAACTCACTGGTATCCCAACCAAGGGTATTCCATCAGCATCACGTACCACAACGGATAAAGTAATCTCTGATTTACCATCAGCACGTTGAAAATCATCTATAACAGCAAGCTTAACTGTCGCTACCCTTATATCTTCTAAGAGTTCCCCAAATCGTACTGTAGCTGTTGCTGTTAAAGTACCACTACTCGCATTAACAACCACCTCACTAGCTTCTTTTACTAAATCAATAATTTTTACTGCGGCTGTCCCATCTTCACCAGTAATCGCTATGGTAGGTATTAAAGTGGCCTGATTATCATCAACAAAATTAAAACTAACTGGTTGTCCAACAATGGGGGTATCAGTCGCATCTTTTAGCAATGCCGTCAAAGTTGTATCATCAATTGCATTGCTTAGCACCGGTAATAACTTTAAAGTAGCGCCAAAATATAAAGGTAGCGATTGGCTGAGAGAACCGCTGGTGACGGTAACCGTAACGGTTTCTGCAGTACTATCGGTAACCGTGAAACTAGCTTGACCCCTGATATCAGTTTCGGTAGGTAGCTTACCCAGTTGAGCAGAACCCGACACGCTGACATTAAACGATGCATTAGGTAAAGGATCTTGAGTTTCTTCTTCACGCAGCGTTACCGTTACGGTAGTCGTTTCCTTAATAGCTAGAACCGGTTCGGTAGCGACTAATTTAATGAGATCAACTGGGGCAATAAAATTGACTTCCACCGGTTGGCTTGGAACACCACCAGCAATAGCCATGACTTGAAAAGTTTCTGCTACGCTACTAACGACACCGGTAGTAAAACGACCATCTTCACCGGTAACTCCCTTTGGGGTAACCAATACGGCAAAGTCAGAATTACTGGTGAGACTGACTTCTACACCGACCAGTGGTGTATTGGTTGTATCTCTAGCAATGACAGTCAATACAATGGTCGATAGACCATCGGCACTTTGAAAGTCATTGGTTACTAGCAACTTAGCCGTGGCTACTCTTTCATCAGTGACTTCGGTTGTCGTATTAAAAACACTTTGAGAATCACCACCACCACCGCCACCAAGACAACCAACTAATTCGATTATGAAACCGGTAATAATCAAGAAATAACTGAACAGACGGTACGGCATATTAATCTTTCACCTCCTGACCTTAAAGAGCGGTGATTGGGATAAATGAGAACGTTTGACTGAAGAATTAAAAATCAATGGTTTGATTAGTTGAAACCACTCGACTGGGTAGTTGCACCGTAAAAGTTGAACCTTTACCAGGAATACTCGAAACAAAAATCTGACCACCCATAGCTCGACAAAAATATTCACTGATAGTAAGACCTAAACCAGTACCATCATACTCTCGAGTAAAAGAATTATCTGCTTGGGCAAATGCTTCAAAAATGACATTTAACTTGTCCGGTGCGATGCCAATACCGGTATCCGTAATTTGGAAAAAGAACCATTCAGATAATGGTGGGTTAATAGTAGCGTTATCCCCGGTAACTGATGTAGGCAGAGTTTGACGAGTAACCTTTAAAGCAATTTGACCCTGTTTAGTAAATTTAGCGGCATTGTTAAGTATGTTTAATAAAATTTGCCTCAATTTATGGTAATCCGCATATAACAGACCTAATTCCTGGCTAAATTCTACCTGTAATACATTACCTTCTATTTTCATAAGAGGATGCATAGTCGAAATCACTTCCGATAAGAGTGTGGCTACCGGAAATTCTGTCAAATTTAGTTCTAACTTACCGGCTTCTATTTTAGAAATATCTAGAATATTACTAATCACATCTAATAATTGTTGACCAGCCAGATGAACTTTATCCAAATCGGGAAGGAGTTCTTCACAACCAGAGTCGATAGCTTCTTCTTGAATCATATCGCTATATCCAATAATGGCGTTGAGCGGTGTGCGTAACTCATGGCTCATTTTAGCCAAAAAAGTACTTTTAGCTTGGTTAGCGGCTTCTGCCATTTTACGCGCTTGTTCAGCTATAGTGAGCATATATGAAGTTTGCTGGTTGGCTTCTTTGAGTTCAAAATACAGTTTTAAATTTTCTAATGCCGCTGTACATTGGTTAGTCATGATGTGAATGAGATCATAATCCGCTTGGCTTAAATGCTGCGCATTTTCTAAATAAACGAAACCAATCAATTGATTATGTCCTTTTAATGGAATGACAACCGCATTAGCTGAGAATGAAGTTTCCGTCAGGTTACCATAAAGATAGTCTAGACAGATTTTTGAAATCATTTTGGCTTCGCTATCTGCCGTTTGAATAAAGCGACCAGCGCGCGATTGAATCGTAAAATTTTGCGTATCAGCAGTGGTTATCAATAAGCCATGACTCACCGTAGAAATTAAACTATGTTTGCCTAAATTGCAAAGTCCAATAATCTGCTCAAGCACACCACTAAAAAACTGGTGGATCGATTGTGGATGATATAATTCCGGAGCAACATCTAAAATTTTTTTCAACGCTTTACGATTAGTATCCAAAGTACTCAAATCATGATAAGACTTTAAAGCTGAACGAATCGTGGTATAAAGCTTGTGGATAGTGAGTTCGGTTTTATCTTTATAATCATCAATATCGTAGTGTTCAATAATTTCTTTGGCCGGTGCAACTTCTTGTTGGCCGGTACGGATAATTAATCGAGTTAACCGGTTATTAAGTTCTTTACGAATAAAATCAATTAACTTTAAGCCGGCATCATCCGTTTCCATAACAATATCAATGATCGCTACAGCGATATCGGCTTCAGTCACTAAAATTTCCCGAGCTGTTTGTGCTGATAAAGCTTCAAATAGCTGTAGAGGTCTGGTAGCAAATTCAAAATTATTTAGACCTAACCGTGTCAATGTATGAATATCAGGCTCATCATCGACAATAAGTATTTTCCAAGGTAACCGTTGTTCTTTTAGCTTCTTATCCATGTCATTTTGATATTAATTAGATAACTTCGTATAGATTTATAAGTGAATTATAAGAAAACTGTCATCATGGGAAGAATGTAAATTTAAATTTAAAACGGGATTAATGAACTGTTAAATCAATTTGACACAAAAGTAGAAAATAAAAGAATTTATTGACTAAGTCAATCCTAAACTCGAGGGCGTGTCACCCATTAAAGAATTTGAAAAATAGACGCTTCGCGCCTGATGATCTCTTTACGAGAGACCGCTGTTAACCAAAAATCGCTGCAGCTGTGTCGTCCCTCCCAACCAGATCGGCGAGCGTGGAGGCTCTCCTCCCACAAAACAGCTTAAGTTTCGCTCAGAGGCTCTTTAGGGGGTTGGGTAGCGAGTTGTTTCCCTTCTTCATAGAGTTCCTGAAAATGATCCTGCATTTTTTCAGGATCGAAATCGAGAAAAGTCCCACCGGATTCAAAATGTTCGATAAAAATTTTACCAACAGCATAGGTGGTAGCGCCGCCTATAATCACGGCACTAATAATCCCAGTAGCTTGACCTATGATGGGAAACGATTTAGCTAGAACTGTCGTCGTTAAGGTGATAGTCCCACCTAACAAAGACATGAGCAATGATTTAACCAGGTTGTGAGAAAATGGCACTTCATACTGTTTAGCCAGACTATGTATCGTCTTAATTTGAATAGCCGTTACAGCTATCATATCAACTAAAGGCAAGGGAATTAAACCGGTTGCCATCGCACCCATCATGTAGTTTCTTACGGTACGACGTGCTTGTGAGGCTCTATTAATACGCTGCGCATCAGCCGGTTCAGTTTGTTCTGGCGTCGACGCAATAAGGTTGGATATCTTTGGTTTCCACTGGATTGATAAAGTTGCAGTAGCGGCTAGCGGACTGCCAGGCGCAGCCTCTTCTTTTTTAGCAAAATTGGTCCCATTTGGAGTATTCCTTATCATCTACATCCTCCAGGTGTTATCAATTAAATTTAAACTTTATTGACTTTCATTCATCATAATATTCATCAATCAGTTCGCCTAAAAGGCGAAGGTTTCAACCGGGGGAGTAGAAATGAAAAGTTAGTGTAACTCGACGTTTTAACTTCAAGTTACAATATAGCTAATCTCTCACTCACTACCATTATGGTTACTAACCAATTCTTGTACCCAACTGGTATTCCTCTCTCTTTCTAATACTTCACAACGTGCTCGTATCAGTACTACTGTTAGGTAATATAATTTAAAGGCAATCGCCATCAACAGTAAAGGAATTAACATAGAAATATGAATAGAAGGTGCATCAAACTTAGTTATAGTTGGACCTTGATGAAGCGTATTCCACCACTCCACTGAATAATGAATAATAGGAATATTGACAACACCAACTAAGGCTAAAACGGCACTCGCCCGAGCAGCGGTGCGCTTATCTTCGATAGCCGAGTTAAGGGCAATGACACCTAAGTACAAAAATAATAAAATTAATTCTGAAGTTAACCGGGCATCCCAAACCCACCAAGTACCCCACATCGGTTTACCCCATAATGAACCGGTAACTAAGGCTAAAAAAGTAAACGAAGCGCCTAATGGTGCAGAGCTTGCTGCTATGACTTCAGCTAATTTGATTCGCCAAATAAGCCCAATACCGCCGCTAATAGCCATCACCATGTAAACAAACATCGACATCCAAGCAGCGGGAACATGGATAAACATAATCCGATAACTTTCCCCTTGTTGGTAATCTGGTGGTGCGACAAATAAACTATAATATAATCCTATCAGCATAAAAACGAGACATAACCAGCCAAACCATAAAATTAAACGTTTAGATAAATAATAGAAATATTTTGGTGAAGCAAATTGATGTAAAAGGTCCCACATAAATAGTTATTCAGTTATCAGTTAAAAGTGACAAATTTCTCATCATGGATAGTGGTACTTTTCTCAGTGAAAGTGACTAGATGAAGAATTTTTATGGCGCACCATATTGTTCTTGATAGGTTTGCATCGCTTTTAATAAAGCGGGATTATTGGATTTTAATTTTAAATAGCTCATTAAAGTGTTTAAATTGATAATGCTTTTTACGGCTATTCCATAAAGATGTTCTATCTCAGCAATGGCGGATTTTTCGGTTTGTCCTTGTTCTTGACGGTCCAGCGCAATGATGATTCCGACCAATTGAGCACCAGCGGTTTCAATAATGGGCATGACTTCACGTATAGCAGTACCAGCCGTGATAACATCATCAATCAGTAACACTTGTCCATTCAATGGCGCACCAACCAAATTTCCGCCTTCACCATGATCTTTAGTTTCTTTACGATTAAAACAATAGGGTACATTACGTTGATAGTCATTAGCGAGGGCAATTGCGGTGGCAGTCACTAGTGGAATGCCTTTATAAGCTGGACCAAATAGCATATCAAAGGATAATGGAGTACTTTGTATTGTTTGCGCGTAAAAACGACCTAATTGAGCTAAAGCATGACCGGTATTAAATAAACCCGCATTAAAAAAATAAGGACTCTGTCGTCCCGATTTAAGAGTAAATTGCCCAAAGCGAAGAATATTTTCATGGATAATAAAATCTATAAAGGCTTGTTGGTAAGGTTGCATTAGGAAAATAGCAAATTTTTTTCGTTATGGAAAAGGAAATTGTTGCTGAACTTCTCCAAACCAATTGGTACTGCTCATAAAATGTCTTTCCTTATGGGTTATTCAGATAACTGAGGTAGGTTGCTCTCTTAATACCTTGATTTGGAATAAAGTATTACGTTCTTCCTCTTCGAGCGTTAATTTAATAAAGTGAATCGTCGCATGGTATTGCGGAATAACATTATATTTTAGCGCATTAACCCGTTTTTGAGTTTTACGTTGTTCTTCTAGCAAGCGCCATAAAGCCGTTTCTGCTTCACCTAAACGTGCTAATAATAGTACCATATCAGTCAAATGACGACGAGTTTCATCAAAACTGGTATCGGTACTCATTAAACCGACGGGTTGTAATAGCAAACTTTTCGCGTTTACTATAGGGTACTGAACGCCAATACTACTACGAGGCAGTATTTTAACCTCTAAAGGCGGTTTTAATCCCAAAGCCGATTGCTGTAAAGCCAAACTTCCCATGCGTAACTGCGTGATTCCCAACCAAAAATAGGCCTTTTCTAAAGCCACTTTCGCTTCTTGGCGAAGAACACGATACTGTTTTAAACGCTCATAGACTAACCGAGTTAAGAGTTCTTTCTTGCGCTCCAGGAGGGTATATCCCTGTTCTAAAAAAGCGACTTTTCTTTTCAGGGTAAGTAGCGCGCTTTTGGTCGGCGGGATTTTTAAACGTTTATTTGTCATGGTGTTACTTTTGATAAAGCAAATAGTAAGTTATTTTAAAATACTTTTATTGGTTTTCCAAGAATATTAATTTAACGCCAGCAATTCTCAATTTAAAACCATGATGAGATAATGGCATTTTGCCACTCATTGAGAAACCGGTCATGACCACACCATTTGAAGCATCGACTCAATCAACTTTTAATGCTAGCAGTCTCATTAACAAAACGCGCATTCTTTTTAGCGAATTACCAGACATTCGCAAGAAAAAGACCGCCAACAACCTCAACTACACAATTGCCGATGCCGCGTTAAGCGCATTTTCAGTGTTTTTCACCCAAAGTCCGTCGTTTTTAGACTATCAACCGCGAAGGTCAAAGAAATTGGGAAGAAACCATGCTCAATCGATTTTAGGCGTGCATTACCTTCCCAGTGCAAACCAAATTCGTAATTTGCTTGACCCCGTACTGCCAGAGACCGTATCTCCACTGATGGCTGAGATTAGCGATGGGTTATACCAAAACGGCTATCTAGCATCAATGCGTTCGGTCAATGACACGCTGTTGATGCCCATTGACGGGACCGACTTCTTTGGGTCGCCAAAAATATCTTGCCCTTGCTGTAGCAAACCAACGCTCCACCATGGTAACACGCTATACCGACATCACGCCGGTCATTGTCGCTCCCAAATCCGCGCCGGTCGTGCCGCTACCACCGGGATTGGTGACACCTCAAGAGAAGCCAGATGGCGAAATTGCAGCATCCCAACGCTGGTTAACGGCTTGGGGCACACCTTATTCTGCTTGGCGAATCACTATTGGGGATGATGACCTTTACTGCCATCAGCCATTTTGCCAAGAGGCTATTGAGCAAGGCTTTGAGGTCTTAGTCGTGGGTAAACCGAGTTCTCATCTACTATTGTACGAATGGATAGCCGACTTGGAGCGTACCAACCCAATACAGAAAATCGAACCTACTCGCTGGGACCACTGCCATTAAGTTAAGCAATTTTTCTGATAACAAGGTGGTTGCAACCCCTTGTTACTCAAATACAATTACTCTCTAGCTTGGCTTAAACAAGCCTTAACTTAATGGCAGTGAACCCTCCCGTACCAACATTTCCAATAACACTGACGATTTTGGTAACCGTACTAAATACGGTGCCCAGGCTGCCAACGATTGTGCCCGGCTGCCTTTCAATAAACATCAAACATCTATAATGCGCCTCTGAATGGCTTGATAGCGGCCAGATTCTTTTGTCTCGAGACGCATCGATTAAAGCTAACAATGGTTCAGACTGCTCATGTAAAATTCGTAAGACTTCCGGGGACCACCATCGCACTTGAAAGGTACTGTCTCCAACCGTAAAACATTCGCCAATCAGCAAGGGCACCGAGCCGCTGGAAGCGATGTTAATTCCATAAACCAAGGTACCATGCTGACTATTGAGATCACTCAAATGAAAGTATTCGCCATCACAACGGATAGTACAATAGTAATCTGAAAGACGTGAGTCATATGGTAAAGAAGCCTAGGCATCAAAGGCTGAGCCGATAGAAACCGTCTTATGGAGGGGTAGAAAAAAATGCGACCTTGATTAGGGCCACTAATAATAACGGCTAATAAACCGGGTCTGGGCAGGTTAGTCATTTCCCCTCTGGTTGATGATTTAATAAAATTCATCATTTTTTTATGGCAACATAAATAAAACCACAGCATCTGACATTTAGTTCATTTTTAACGGTGGGCAACAACACGTTGCCCATCCTACCTAGCTATTGGTGAAAAATCAGGATATTAACTTCATGGCATTGCGCTTTAACCGGTTTAAGGATCAAAAAAATCTCCATACTCATAAGCTCGACCATTAGGAATAGGCATTTCAATGATTTTTCCCTCGCGAAGCATTAAAAACTTCTGCCGTCCTTGCAGATTTAAGTAAGGAAAGTCGCTCGGTGGTTCAGTACACAGTTTCATTTGAGGATCACTGGGATGTATCCACAGTAATTTTCCCGGTGGTTCTAGCCAGGGGGCTAAGTTGAAATCCCAAACGTCATTACGTCTTTCCCAAAGCGTGTGCCCGGTTTCATTTTGATACAAAAAATCACTACGTAGCCACCTTTGGTAAGACTGAGAAGGAGGAAGTTTAGGATTGGCAAAGTAGGTCATAAAATAAACCGGGAAAGCTTCTTCCAGCAACAGGGTGGAGTAAATAACGCATTTCACTTGAGGAAAGTCGAGTAAGTAAGGAATCACATAAGGCACTTCTGGGCCTATCAACACTTCATGAACGGAAGAGTCACTAGCGCGGAGGATTTTTTTGCCAGTGAAGTTGAGGGCACCACAGTAAGTGACCACATAAGGACTTCCTTGGGGTAAGATATCGGCATAAAATTCATTCCACCACGGGCCTTCCAATCCATAGATATCTATCGCCTTAGTTACAATTTCGTTCGTAAAGGGACAACGGGCTATTGGGATTCGCGGTAAACCGAGTAGATAAAGATCTTCTAATTTTTTTGCTTGTGTTCCCATAGCTCGCATTTCCTCTATAGAAAACCGTTGCATAGCTCCTGGAGTTAAAGTTTTTTTATCAATTAGTTTGATTTGCTCAAGCAATTGATCTCGTTCAGTTCGAGTAAGAATTCTCATACTATCATTTCCTAATGAATTTAGTTTACCACCCCCATTTCTCGTGGGGTTCTAAGTTATAGCCTTTCTCTTGCCAGATTTTAAAGAAATCTTTTAATTGCTCATTGGTTAGGGTGATAATTTGGCCATCTGGGGTATAAGCCGTACAAGGGGCCTTGGGAAGGCAATCCGGTCCTTCGGTATGAGGATTTTGACTTTCTGGACCATGATGGACAATTGTACCTCCTTCATATCCAGTACCCTGAACAGCTTCATTTAAATTATCAATAGTCTTTTTCTGTCCTTCAGTAATACTCCCCATAGCCGGATCAAAAAACATCTCCCCTTTTGACCCCTGTGAACCCATCGCTAATAAATCATAATCGGCTGTGAGAGGACGTTTGGTATGGGGGTCAGCTAAAACCTCAATTTTTATTCCTCCAGGTCCTTCAACTTCAACCGTGATCACGACGCCTTTAGCAATCGCTTCTTCGTTTTCGGCATTATATTTGTTAATCTTGTTCCAATCCGGTTCACCTTTCTCTGGGTTACCTAATTTACTATACTTTTGATCGCGAGGAATATAACCCGAATGTTTTCCCCAATCTGAGGATTTACCATGAACAAACATTGACTTAGTGGAACTGTTCTGGGCAATGCGTTCGGTGGCATAAGGATTGACAGGGCGCATGATAATCACTTCATCTCGCCTTATGGCCACCTGTAAGAACGCTTCCGCATGTGCCGGCACCATATGAGAATTCTCGATAGCGGCTTGCCGAGCCAGGGCAGCAGCAGACGGTGATTCCAAAGGAAGGTTCTCTGAAACTTCATCCACCTTTCCAACCTCGACCGTTTTCTGAGAATTTAACGCTGCTTCATCAACGCCGGTTTCCACCACCTCTTCTTCAACTGTTTCGACGGTTCCGGTTTTAGTGAGCATCATTTTTTGCAGTTTCAGCGGGCCAGCAAAACTAAAACCAATATCCAATGACATAGCTATAATCGGATTGACTCCGGCTGCTTCTAATAAAGAGATAGCATAAGTCTCATGAAAGGTTCCCGTACCAATTTGCTTTATTCCCACCCAAATACTATCGATACCATGCAACGCAATTGCTCCACCGAGAACCTTGGTTGTGATCGGTTCTGGACTTAACAAGGCTGTACTACCAATAACCATTTCAAAGCCGCCGCCCACGACTTGCAATAGACCGGTTCCTCTGGCTAATGGATCTAGCCACCAACGTTCACTATCTATCTGCTTATCGATAGCTAATATGACTTGGTCAAGTTGTTCCTCAGTGAGGCTAGGCATTCCTCCTTGTCTTAATCCTTGGCTCACTTCTTGTAATCGTACTCGGATTCCAGCTAGTAAAGCTGCCTTGGAAAAACCGCTGGGCACTTCACAAGTGATAGGGGGAATTGTTAAGCTAGTTAAACAACGTTCTATCGCCCAATTCAAGGTTTCTTCTCTGGGGAATACTTGCTCAACTTCGTGGCAGGCATCTATAAAAGCAAAGGAGTAATTCTCGGCACAGTCCGCAGCTAGCGCTTCTTTTGATTGGTAGGAATCAGTCATTTTATTACTTTCTGTTTAGCAGTTGCTATCAATTGACTCATTTTAAAAATAGCGGTTAAATGGGGATCGCTTAATACCTTCTTAGCCCATATATACCGCTGGTCAAAATTTGCTCCCCACTTTAGCCTCACCAACAAAAACTGGATAATTTGCCAATTAGTGGTTAATCCATACCGTTCCGCATGATTGATACCGACTTCAATAAACGAACGTAGCCAAGGCAGTTCAAGCTCTTTTCCGCTTGGTCGTGAGAGATGTTTATATAACAACTGATAAGCCTGTTCCTTAAACCGAGTATTAACCGCTATTTCAAACTGCTTTAGTTGTACGGAACGGATGGTAAATAGTTCACCTTCTCCCGGTCTCGCCAAATTTCTACCTGGCCAAATACCTGATTCTGGCACATACTCCAACACCTCCCCCTCACTATCCGCCTCGACTAACCACCGTCTCACCGACCCAAAAAACCGCTGTTGTTCTGCAAGCGTCAAAGTCGGTAAAAACACCCGCAAACTTTTTGGATCATAAAATCGAAAATACAACTTTTCCCCGGCTGCCGTCTGCACCCATAACCACTGCCGCAGATGTGCTAATATAGTTTCAAACGGTGCCAAACTGGTTAAATACACCCCCCAATGCTTCCCCCAACCTGCCTGTACCAACGATTTTAACAAGGCGGATGAGGGGGATAATGAGACTAAATAGGGTGCCCAAGCGGCTAACGATTGCGCTCGGGTGCCTTCAAATAAACAACTATAATAAGCCTTTGAACGGTTTAGCAACGGCCAAATGCTTTCATCCCGAGAGGCATCGATTACAGCCAATAACGGTTCGGATTGCTCGCTTAAGGTGCGCAAAACCTCAGGGGGCCATAATCGCACTTGCAAGGTGCTGTCTCCCGCCGTAAAACATTCGCCCACTGGTAAAGGCACCGAGCCGATAGTGGCAATGTTAATCCCATAAACCAAGGTACCCTGCTGACTATTAAGATCAGTCAGATGAAAGTATTCACCATCATAACGGATAGTACAATGGTGACCAGAAAGGCGGAGATCATGTGGTAATGAAGCCCAAGCATCAAAGGCTGAGCCGATAGAAACGGTCTCATAAAGGGGAATAAAAAAGGTGCGGCCTTGATTGGGGCCGGTTAGAATGGCTAATAAACCGGGTCTAGGCATGTGGGTCATTTCTCTTCTTGTAGTGAGGCGAGAATAATTCCGTAAGCCAGTAGGTTGGGCTGACGTAAGGAAGCCCAACATTTATTTGGGGGCATCATCAATCCATGAATGTTGGGCTTCGTACCTCAGCCCAACCTACGCGGGCTAAATGTCATTGATGTTTATTTGGATAAGCTGGGTTTCATTCTTCAACCCAGCCTACGCGGGCTTGATTTACTCTAAGCCCCTATATTGACGAAATATCTTGGTATTATTAATAACTACTCGAACCGTAAAGTAATCTTCATTTTGCCCAGAAAATTTGGGTAAAAATTCATCGGCTTTCCAATTTCTTTCTATTTTGATATAAATCTCATCTCCTTGGCTATTCTGCCATTCTTGAAAACCAACTATATTTTTGTACCAAGGTCGTTTAGTATCAGTAAATTGAATTCTAACTTCTTCAAGAGAATGATAAACATGAGAGACTTGCCAACCGCTTTGTTCAAATAATTGCTGGAGGGTTCTAAGCAAAGTTAACATTTCCTCCATATTGATATATCTCAGATGAGGGAAAACATCTACTGAGGTGACATGTTTATTATCGAGACTGATACCTAAAAATAACCCTGGGGGTAAAATGAAGCCATATTTTGGATGTATATATTTAAAAATAAAGGGTTTAGCAACAACTAATAATTCAATATTTCCGAGTGACTTGACACCAAAATCATAACTTGATTGCGATTGTAAGCGGTCAAATGAATCATCTAAAGTTAATTTTATAATATAAAAATCCTCTTGATATTGTCCCATGCTTCCTCTTGTTAAATAGTTAAAGTAAATAATTAGTGTCAAGGTCAATACCAAGAAGCCCAGAACAAGAAATTGGGTATAGGAAGAGAAATTAAGTAACCTTTTCATCATAATTCCTATTAATCGTCGGTACTGGCATCCATATCTATTTTAATTGGAAATGATTCCAAGCTAGGATGACCAAACTCATCAAACATCCTATAAACCGGTTGCTGATAGTTCACTATTCTCTGCAACTGTCCATACATAAAAACGCTTTGTTGTTCCACTAAAAGATTGAAAAGTTTCCCCAACCTGTTTCGCATAAGGCCAGCGTTCTTGAGGATCATCTAAATGCCACCCGTCAAACACGACTTCAGCCCCCCCTTCACAATCGGCTGAGAAAGCAAGAGTAGGTTGGGTTGGTAAACCTAGCTAAATGTCATTGATGTTTATTTGGATAAGCTGGGTTTCATTCTTCAACCCAGCCTATGCGGGCTTAATGGCAGTGCGCCGTAGCGTGGGAACGAGAAAATCTTGGTTAATGATGCTGTATTAGATTCAAATTAATCCCCTGTATCTTCTAAAAAGATGTATTTCTTAGAAACACCTTTGTTATAGATAACCACTCGAACCAGAAATAAATCCTCCGGCTTTCCTAAAAGTTTTGGCAATACGTCATCCGCTTCCCAGGTCCGTTCTAATTCGATATAAATCTCATCTCCTTGGCTATTCTGCCATTCTTGGAAACCAAGGATATCTTCTTTGGTATCAGTAAATTGTGCCCTAACTTCTTCGAGAGAATTATAAATATAAGACACTTGCCAACCACTTTGTTCGAATAATTGCTGGAGAGTTCTGAGCAAAGTCAACATGTCTTCTAAGTTAATATATTCAAGATGAGGGGAAACATCTATTGAGGTGACATGTTCTAGATCAATACTTATTCCTAGAAATAATCCTGGTGGCAAGCTAAAACTATACTCTTTACTGGTATATTTAAAAATGAATGGTTTTTTAACCACAATGAGATCACTCTCTAGTAATGATCTAACCTTAAAATGATAATTTGACTGAGACCGTACTTGTTCAAAGGAATCACCTAGGGTTAATCCAATTACCGGAAAGTCTTTTTGAAATTGTTCCATGTTGCCTCTTTGAAAATAATTATGATAAATGGTTAATATCAGTACCAACACTAAAATAATTAGTGCAATTGGTTTGGCATGCTTAAACAAACTGGGTAATTTCTTCATCATAATCCTTCTTAATCGTCGGTACTGGCATCCACATCCAATTTAATTGGAGTTGGTTCCAAACCAGGGTGACCCAATTCATCAAACATTTCATAAACCGGTTGTTGGTAATTAACTATTTTCTGCAACTATCCGTACATGAAAACGCTTTGTTGTTCCACTAAAGATTGAAAAGTTTCCCCAACTTGTTTCGCATAAGGCCAGCGTTCTTGAGGATCATCTAAATGCCACCCGTCAAACACGACTTCACCCCCCCCTTCACAATCGGTTGAGAAAGCAAGAGTAGGTTGGATTGGTAAACCCCGCTAAATATCATTGATGTTTATTTGGATAAGCTGGGTTTCATTCTTCAACCCAGCCTACGCGGGCTAGGAAGAATCTCTCCAGAGGAGATGAACTTGACTTAATCTAAGCCCCTATATTGACGAAATATCTTGGTATTATTAATAACTACTCGAACCGTAAAATAATCTTCATTTCGTCCCGACAATTTTGGCAATATCTCGTCTGCCTCCCAACCTTTCTCTAATTCAATATAAATCTCATCTCCTTGGCTATTCTGCCATTCTTGGAAACCAAGAATATCTTCTTTAGTATCAGTAAATTGCGCCCTAACTTCTTCAAGAGAATGATAAATATGAGAGACTTGCCAACCACTTTGTTTGAATAATTGCTGGAGGGTTCTAAGTAAAGTTAACATTTCCTCCAAATTGATATATCTCAGATGAGGAAAAACGTGTACATATGTGACATGCTCTCGATTAATACTTATCCCTAGAAATAATCCCGGTGGCAAGCTAAAATGGTGTTTCTTATTTATATATTTGAATATGAATGGTTGCTTGACAACAATGAGGTCACTCTCCAGTAATGATTTAACCTTAAAATGGTAACTCGACTGAGATCGCACTTGTTCAAATGAATCACCTATGGTTAATCCGACTACTGGAAGATCTTGTTGATGTGATTCCATATTACCCCTTTGAGAATAACTATGATGAATGATTAGTATCAGTGCCAATACTAAAATAACCCATGTAATTGGTTTGGTATACCTAAAGAAATTAGATAGTTCCTTCATTGCAATCTCGTTTAATCATCAGTATTGGTATCAACCTCAGATGGTTTCGTATCAACGTCAAATTTGATTGTGGTTAATTCCAAGCCAGGATGACCAAACTCATCAAACATTTCATAAACCGGTTGCTGATAGTTCACTATTTTCTGCAACTGTCCATACATAAAAACACTTTGTTGTTCCACTAAAGATTGAAAAGTTTCCCCAACCTGTTTCGCATAAGGCCAGCGTTGTTCATCATCATCTAAATGCCACCCGTCAAACACGACTTCAGGCCCCCCTTCGCAATCGGCTGAAAAAGCCACTTTCAATTTTTTGACACCGATTGCGGGTATCTCGCCCACTGTTTTTACGATAGATTGGTTTAAACGCACTGCTTTTACAAATTCTTCGTCCTTATAGACTTCTTTGGGAAGTAAGTCTAATTGCTCATATTTCAGCATTTCTTCAGCACCTTCCCCTAATTTCCCTTGCGCAACCAAGTCAAAGCTCTCCAAAAATTCTTTCTTAACAGGAGGCTTATGAGCCTTCGCACACTGACGCAACCCCTCTAGACCATATTCACCATAGAACCGAAGTGCCGGATAAGTCTGTTTAAAAATAGCTTTATTTCCTTTAACCAATGCCCTATAAACCGCATCCGGCATATCCAAATCCGGCACATAATCATTCATCAACGCCTGCGCGTCCTGCATCCCACACCCCACCTGCTTAGACGCAAAAGCCACCACCCCACTCCAACGCAACTCCTTATGATCCAGATAAAGCTGAGCATAAGCAGCATTAAAAGCCTGATTCCGTGCGATGGGATCGGCTATCCCCATTAACTCCTCTACTGCCTCATCGGTTTCCACCCAAGCCAGACTACAATCATAAATTTTCTGCTTCTCCACACCTCTAAAGTCACATGATTCAATCGGACTCAGCGACTGCTTCCCAAACCGACGTTGGCATTCGGCATGAATTTCTTGTGCTCTCTTTTTCCAATTAGTCATCGGTCATCTCCTCCTTTCATTGTGATTTTGCTTGGCTTCTAACCAATCAGCCTCAGAAGTGCCTTTCAACATCCAAGTGATACGCGCATGAAGAGGTACTTTTTCATTTGATAAGGCCCGCTGAATATTCACTTGCTCATCAAAACGAAACGCGATCTCAAATCTCAAGACCACAAAAGTAGCGAGACTGGCTGGATCCATTAACCCATAACGCTTGGCGCGATTGATACCATCGTATACCTGGCTGCGTAATTCTTCATTGGATAGCGCTTCAATCTTCGTTGGGTGTTTTTCTCGCAACTGCTGCATTATTTGCCTGAGCAAATCTTGTTCAATTTGTCGATGAAATACCGCTATCTGCTCTTGACGTAAATTAAAAACTGATTTCTTATCTGAGGGATGCCATGCCAATAACTGCTTTCCTAAAGAGGGCCATTTTTCAAGAACCGATTCGGGTGTCCATTTCATAATGTGCTCTGGGAGTTCATCTTCCATGAGATAAGATCGGATGGGCCCAAAAAACCGCTGCTGCTCTGCCAGCGTCAAAGTCGGTAAAAACACCCGTAAAGTCCTCGGATCATAAAACCGAAAATATAACTTTTCTCCCGTTTCTATCTGCACCCATAACCACTGCCGCAGATGTGCTAATATCGTTTCAAACGGTGCCAAACTGGTTAAATACACCCCCCAATGCTTTCCCCAACCTGCCTGTACCAACGATTTTAACAAGGCGGATGAGGGGGATAATGAGACTAAATAGGGTGCCCAAGCGGCTAACGATTGCGCTCGGGTGCCTTCAAATAAGCAACTATAATAAGCCTTTGAACGACTTAACAACGGCCAAATGCTTTCATCCCGAGATGCATCGATTACAGCCAATAGCGGTTCGGATTGCTCGCTTAAAGTACGCAAGACTTCAGGGGGCCATAGTTGCACTTGCAGGGTACTGTCTCCCGCCGTAAAACATTCGCCCACTGGTAAAGGCACCGAGCCGATAGTGGCGATGTCAATTCCATGAACCTGGGTACCCTGCTGACTATTCAGATCAGTCAGATGAAAGTATTCGCCGTCATAATGGAGAGTACAGTGGTAGTCTGAGAGGTGTAGATCGTGGGGTAAGGAAGCCCAGGCGTCAAAGGCTGAGCCGATGGAGATGGTTTTATCAAGGGGAATAAAGAAGGTGCGGCCTTGGTTGGGGCCGGTTAGAATGACTAGTAAACCGGGTCTAGGCATGTGGGTCATTTCTCTTCTTGTAGTGAGGCGAGAATAATCCCGTCAGTGCGCTTATTGACAGCCCAAGAATTTCTCGTTCTCATGCGCCAACGTGGAAATGCATTAATGGTAATAAGAGACGCAAGCGCGTCTTGACTGTATTCCCACGTAGCACGTGAGAACAAGATATTACCAATGGGTTGGATAGAGGAAATGCAGTAATGCTAATAAGAGACGCAAGCACATCTTGACTGTATTCCCACGTAGCATGTAGGAACAAGATAAACACCCATAACTAATGTCTCTTACTTTTTTTTAAGATATGACCATATCTCATCCATTTGTATAGGCTCGTCAATATACACCGTTCTCAATTTATCTTCCCGAATGATCAGTTCTTTACGTCTTCCCGGTAAATTCGCATAGGGAAATTTAGGATTATTACTGATCGTACAGGTCTCGTCGTTCGGTTCAATCCATTTTATTTTGCCTTTTTGTACCCAAGGCAGTAATTCATAATCGAAGACATCTTCAGGTTTATCCGTCCAGTATGCACCTATATTTATCGTTTCGTACATCCAATGGGCGGTTATAGAACCTACAGAAACCGACCATTCACGAGTAAAATAAGCAATTGGATAAGCGGTATAGCCATTATGTATCGGAATAGATGAAATGACAGCAACCCGACTTCGATGGGCATTGAGGATTCTGGCAATCACATAAGGAATCTCTGGGCCTGGACGACATTCTCCCTTGCCGCCTTTTGGTGGCAACCCATTAAGGTTCAAAGCACCTAACAGCAAAATAAAGTGTTTACAGGGTTTGGGACTATAATCCCAATGTGAAATACCTCCCCCCCAATTATTCCACCAAAATCCCTCTAACCCCCAGGGATCGAATAGAAACTTAAACAAACTGCCACAGAAAGGACAACGGCTCAATGGCAGAACCGGGAGGCGTCTGATATATTCTTCACGAAGTTCATCCAGTATATTTCGAATTTTTTTTACCTCTTCCTTTTTACCCTCTTTCCATAAGGTGTCGATTTGATCATCAATCTCGTAGTACTTATTTAAAAATTGCGACCATTCTTGATAGCCTGAAAATGGGCGAGCTTGAGTATCATCAGCCATAGTATTTGTTACACCTTAACCAAAGAAAATGTATAAAAATGATAAAACATTATTCATTCTAAGGCAAAATATGTTGTCTTTAATCAGTTTAGTCCTTTGATTCTGCTTCTGAATCCAAATACGGAATCAGTTCGTTGGGTATTTCTATCTCTGTTCCTAAATACGGAACAAGCTCATTGGGTGCCCGCAAAGTCGTAAGGGTTTCCACTAGAGTAAACTCCACATAAGATTGATATGGCCAACGTATCCCCTGAGAACCATAGAATGCTTGTAAGGTTTTAGTTTCCTTTGCCACCATGACTCCTCCCGTTGAAGTCCATATAATGAAATCTTCATCAGCGCCGGGTTGACGCCCCATATACAACCCCACGCGGTTGAAAGTATTAGGTTGAAAATCAATAGGGGGTGGTTCATGATTAAAAAGCTTTCCAAGTATATTGATTTTAAAAAAATTGTCGTTACACCCATGTTGACACATAACTTGTGTTAATTCTCGCACTTCTGGAATAAGGGCCTTATTCAATACGCGCTGGATCTGCGGATCGTTGCTTGGTATCTTCACGTAGTGAGATTGTCGGTGTCATTATGGTTAATTCTACTGGATACCCCCCCATATCAGCAGCTTTTCCAGTTTTTAATTTAACTTCATAGCCTTTTGGAACAAACCCTGGTATCCCTTGGTATCTAAGACTCTCTGAATTACTGGCTCGAAAAACGATTGTCCACCCTTCCTGCTGAGCAAGCTCACTTAGATTTTGTATATGTTCTAACCTCATCCCAGTCAGCTTTTCAAGTTCAGCTATATCGTTAATTTCCTTTATAGTGCCCTCAAAATCGAGTTTAAAAACAGAACCTTTATGATTATTTGCTAACTGTGTTGCGGTTTGGTATTGGTTCGACAATACTAATCGGTTTAATTTTATAGGCCCAGCTACACCAAAACCGATATCTAACAACATAGCGATGGTTGGATCTATGCCGATCCCTTCCAGAAAAGAGACAGTATAAGATTCATGAAACTTCCCAGAATCGATTTGTTTTATCCCAACCCACATACCATCAATACCATGCAAAACCACGGCGCCCCCCAATGCTTTAGTAACTAAAGTCAGGTCGGGGGCAGCGATTGCGCTCCCTCCAATAATTACTTCAAAACCACTACCCACAACTTGTAAAACCCCTAACCCCCTCGCCAGTGGATCCGTCCACCACTGAGGCATCCGCTCATCGATACTCCGCACAATTTCATCAATCTGCGCGTCTGTTAAACCAGGTCTCCCTGCTTGTTTTAACGTTTCACTGATCACTTTTAAACGCGCTTTTATCTGCTCAAGAAATTCTGCCTTCGAAGAACCTTTTGGAACCTCACAGTCAATTTGCGGCTTATTTAAGCTTTCCCAACAACGTTCAACCGCAGAATTTAATTTCTCCTCTTTCATTTCTTTTCGAGCAGTTTGGTAAATATCATGACATGCTTCGGTTCTACTCCTAGCATAAGAAATATCCTCGGCGCATCGAGCAGCGATTTCTTCTGCTCTATCTCCTAACGACTTAGTCATCCGGTACCTCCTATTTGGTTGCCGCCATTAATTGCTCGATTTTAACAGCTAAGCTTAAGCGCGAATCCCTTAATATCTTGGCTGCCCACTCATAACGCTGGTCAAAATTCTCTCCCCACTTCAATCTCACCAATAAAAACTGAATGATCTGCCAATTAGTTTCAAAACCATACCGCTTCGCATGACTGACACCGGTTTCAATAAATGATCGCAACCACTGCTGTTCAAGCCCTTCTCCAGATTGCGATAAATATTTACTTAGTAAATTATAAGCATATACCTTAAACTGAGTGTCAATCATTTTTTCAAACTGTCTCATCTGTTCTTGGCGGATGACAAAAGGACTATGCACGCCCCAAGATGCTAAAGCACCGGATTCTGGCACATACTCCAACACCTCCCCCTCACCCCCATCCTCGACTAACCACCGTCTCACCGGCCCCAAAAACCGCTGTTGTTCTGCAAGCGTCAAAGTCGGTAAAAACACCCGCAAAGTCCTTGGATCATAAAACCGAAAATACAACTTTTCTCCCGCTGCCGTCTGCACCCACAGCCACTGCCGCAGATGTGCCAATATAGTTTCAAACGGTGCCAAACTGGTTAAATACACGCCCCAATGCTTCCCCCAACCTGCCTGTACTAGCGATTCTAACAATGCGGATGATGGAGGTAATGAGACTAAATAGGGTGCCCAAGCGGCCAACGATTGCGCTCGGGCGCCTGCCAATAAACAACTATAATGAGCCGCTGAATGGCTTAATAGTGGCCAAATTTCTTTGTCTCGAGAGGCATCAATTAAAGCCAATAACGGTTCGGATTGCTCTCGTAAGGTGCGCAAAACTTCCGGGGGCCACCATCGCACTTGAAAGGTACTGTCTCCCGCCGTAAAACGTTCGCCCACCGGTAAAGGTACCGAACCGATAGCAGCAATGTTAATCCCATAAACCAAAGTACCATGCTGACTATTGAGATCACGCAGCTGAAAGTATTCACCATCATAATGGATAGTACAATGGTGGTCTGAGAGGCGCAGATCGTGTGGTAAAGAAGCCCAAGCATCAAAGGCTGAGCCAATGGAAATGGTCTCATAAAGGGGAATGAAAAAGGTGCGGCCTTGATTGGGGCCAGTAAGAACGGCTAATAAACCGGGTCTGGGCATATGGGTCATTTCTCTTCTTGTAGTGAGGCGAGAATAATTCCGTAAGTGCGCTTATTAATAGCCCAAGAATGGAAAGCGAGTGTTCGAGTGGGAGTGAGCAGAGCAACCGTTACCCAGTGGACGCGATCCTTAAAACGACTCAACCACAGTTCTTTTGGTTCTCCCGATTGAATCCCTTGGTAAATCATTAGATGTCCATGAGGAAGCTGTGAGTTAGGACTGGATAGGGGGGCATGATGCAAGAGATTTTGAAGGGTTAGTTGAGGAAAATCATCTAACTGTTGTTCCAGCCATTCTGCTTGCGTATTGATTTGACTCAACACGGTGATCTTAACTAAACCCAATGGATGGGAAAGTACCCCCGTATTTTTTGCAACTACTTGATATTGCCAACGAGTTGGACAGCGGAATTGATAAGGTTTCAATCGATAGGTTGTGCGTGGCTCAATGGTCGGTTCAACCGGCGGATTGAGTAGGCGAAAAGATGTGATGATCTGCTTAAAGGTGCTAGCTAAATGGTGATAAACAGCTTTAGCTGCTAAACCAGATATTAAAACTAACCATTGTCCATGAATCACAGTGTGGGCTCTTTCTATCCATACATCGCTAGAATACTCAAATTGTAGTAGGCCTTGAGCTAAGTCAGTGGAAGTAGGCTGGAAGGTAAGTATTTGCTTACCTAAGGTTAAGGCATAATATTTGAGCCAATCACCAGCGCTGATTTCTCGGTCAAGTGACGTGGCTTGTATAGAAACAGTGGCTTGCTCGGCATCGGTGATACTGCCCAGCCAGGTGAGTTCCAGAGGGTTTGTCAATTCATGGTTTTTGGCGAACCAAGGTTTGGGTTGTTTAAGCGTATAAGCCAATTCTGGGTTAGAAGCCGGTGTTATTTGACTTTGCACAAACAAAGCTTTGAAAAGGATCGGTGGCAGGGTTTGATCAGGCGGTAAAGTAATCATGGTGGCTAGATAAAGGGATTGTTATCGTCATTGGGTGTTAAAGTTGTTGGAGCGTTCTGCTCTTCTAGTTGTTCTTCAACGGGTTCTCCTTTCTGAGCTAGGGCGTTAAAAATATTTTGAGCAGCGGTATGATCGGCTGACTGATTTTCAATCGCGTCTCCTTTGACTTGAACCGTGCTAGTCCCTTGGAAGGGGTTAGATGCGGGTTCTTGATCCGGTAACAGGGTATTAACATCCTGAATCGCATGACTGATATTGCCACTACCTAACGTACAAAGGCTGGCTAGTTTCTCTTCTCCCACGAGATAAGCGGTACTGGCCAGTAAAGTCATGGGTTGGCCACCCCCGACGGCACCACCCAGCAAACTTAAAGCACCACCACATTTTTCCTCTCCAGATAGCGCCAACAGACTACCGACTTGGGTCAAAGCATTATGACCGGGATCTAATAAATTCAATGCGCTACCCAAATCACCTAAAGGATTTGCTTTACCCATCGCGCTACTTACCATGCTAACCACATTCAAAGATTGGTTGACTAACTGAAAATTCTCAACACCACCAACCAGAGCGAATAGTTCTTTTTTGCCGGTTAAAATGGCATCCGTTAATTTCTCAAGCGGAGTATCTTTCATAGCCTGTTGGATTTGCTCCAATAAAGAAGGCGATGCTGCAGTTGGTACTGAAGATGTGGTTTGGCCGGTGGTTGCTGGTGGTTCGCCAGCCGGTGCCGATGAATCTACTAATGGTTTATCTGTACCCAAGCATTCAGCTTGGGCTGGTTTGCCGATAAGCACGGTGGAACAACCCGAAGTAATATAGCCACCATGATTTGTAAAATCACCTTGGCGTGCAGCGGGCATGCCACCGATTATGACACTCACTTCTCCAGACGCAATTGCCGCACCGCAACTAGTGGTATCGCTGATTCTAGCGGTGGGTTGGCCACAGATGAGCACGGTAGCTTGCCCGGTGACAATCGTGCTGCTAGCATGATCTTGCTGAGGGTAATTGTGCGTATCATTGATTCTGGCTGCTTCTGGCATGGTACCTCCTAGATATTAATAAAGACTTGAGTCACACTTTTAATAATATTACTTTATAATGATCAAATAAGCCTATTTGCTTTAGAGTTGTATCACGAAATTTAAAATGCTATTTTGCTAAAAGGAGAATATAAGAAAGAACAAGTTTTGAAAACTTAGGAAACCGGGTATGAAAATGCAATTGACAGAACTCACAACTGAGCGCAAATG
>JAAUSR010000039.1 GCA_012032555.1 Thioploca sp. | reverse complement strand
CCCAGCCCCCTCCTTAGTAAGGAGGGGGAGAAGAATCCTTAACTTAAGGGCAGTGGAGCAAGGTTACGCACGCCAAGAGGTACGGCAAAAGTCTTACTTAAAGTTATTGAACACAATCCACAGGCCATAATCGAAGCACTATTACCATGTGCTGCCAATAAATCCGATTATTCGCGCCGGTCAACCTGACTGGTCTTCAAGACGGGTCAGGTTTGAAATAATCCGACACCGGTTTTTCATGCGTTGGTTTGAATATCGCCAGAACGGGGTAACGGCGTAAACCAAGCTAATTTCTTATGTAATTTAACCACTTCACCGATAATAATAATACTGGCTAATTTGAGATTAGCGGCATCAACCAAGCCGGGCAAAGTGGCTAAAGTGCCGACCAGAACTTGCTGATCAGCAGTCGTGGCTTTTTGGACTAAAGCGGCTGGTTGGTGCGGTGACATGCCGCGTTTAATTAATTCATTGGCAACGGTGGGTAAAGTTCGCATTCCCATGTAAATCACCACAGTTTGATTGGGTTGGGCGAGTACTTCCCAGTTGAGATCTAAACTTTCATCGTCTTTACGATGACCGGTCACGAAAATACAAGATTGAGCGTAATCTCGATGAGTAAGTGGAATGCCAGCATAAGCAGAGGTTCCAATAGCCGCTGTAATACCAGGCACAACTTGGAAAGGAATACCTTCCTCCATTAAGGTTTCAATTTCTTCACCACCCCTACCAAATAGAAACGGATCGCCCCCTTTTAAACGTAATACCCGTTTACCTTCCTTCGCTAATTGAATCAAACGTTGATTAATATCTGCTTGCGGAACCGGATGATAAGTCGGTTGTTTGCCAACATAAATTCGTTCCGCATCGCGTCTCACCAGATCAAGGACTTCATCAGAAACTAATCGATCATATAAAACGACATCAGCTTGTTGCATCAGTCGTAGTGCTCGCAAAGTTAATAAGTCCGGATCACCGGGTCCACCACCGACTAAATAAACTTCTCCATAAGTTAGCGAGGCAGTAGCCGCTGTGGCGGTTAACAAATTTTCTAAGGCTTGTGTAGCCGCTTGGGTATGTCCTGACATTAACATTTCCGCAATCGGGCCTTGTAATACGGTTTCCCAAAAGCGCCGCCGCTCCTGAGCGGATAATCGCTGTTTAACTTGATCTCGAAACCGCGCCACAAATTCAGCTAATTTACCATAAGCACTTGGAATCAAAGCCTCTAACCGCGCACGTAACAATCTGGCTAAAACCGGTGAAGCACCGCCGGTTGATACCGCAATTTGGACTGGCGAACGATCAATAAGAGAAGGCATGATAAAACTGCATAGCTGAGGTTGATCAACCACATTGACCGGAATCCCTTTAGCTTGAGCTAGTATAGATACCTGTTCATTAACGGTTTTATCATTGGTTGCGGCAATAACTAAACGACAGTTTTCTAAATCGCTGGGAACAAACCAACTCGCATGATGAGTGACGCGACCACTTTGACTCCATTGCATGAGTTGTGGAGTTAGGTTGGGGGCGACCACACTCACTTGAGCTTGGGCACGGAGCAATAATTCCACTTTACGAGTTGCAGTGGCACCCCCTCCAACTACCAGACAAGGTTGCTTGCGGATATTTAAAAAGATAGGTAAGAAATCCATATAATGGTAAACTTAATATACTTAATTGATAGTTAAAAAGAGTTTATGCTATGCTGCCAGCACTTGCTTAATAAGTAAGATTAGTATATAAGAATAAGCTGGATTACTAAAGTTGTTTAGTATCTATTTGTTTAATTTCTATATGTATCTGCGGAGATATAACAAATGCCTGACTTTGACCAAGAATTAGATGCAAGTGGTTTAAATTGTCCCCTTCCTATTTTACGCGCGAAAAAAGCGCTAACCGGAATGGAAAGTGGGAAAATCTTACGAATCATTGCCACTGACCCGGGTTCAGTAAAAGATTTTGAAGCGTTTGCTAAACAAACTGGCAATGAGTTGCTTGAATCCACGGAGGAGGGTGGTAAATATATATTCTTTATCAAGAAAGCTTAAATATTCACTCAACTAAGAGGACTTCGCTATGGAGGAAAAAAAGCTAGCGATCATTGCAACGAAAGGGACTCTCGATTGGGCGTACCCCCCTTTTATTCTAGCTTCAACGGCATCAGCATTGGGCTATGAAACCCAAATTTTCTTTACTTTTTATGGATTACAATTATTACGTAAAAAACTGAATTTGAAAGTGAGTCCATTGGGTAATCCGGCAATGCCGATGCCGATGCCCGTTCCGGTTTTGATTCAAGCCTTACCGGGAATGCAGAGCTTCATGAGCAGTATGATGAAAAGTAAAATGAAATCTAAAGGTGTCGCCAGCGTTGAAGAACTACGCAGTCTCTGTTTGGAAGCGGATGTTAAAATGATTGCCTGTCAAATGACAGTCGATTTATTTGAATTTAATACCAGTGAATTTATTGATGGAATAGAATATGGTGGTGCCGCAACCTTTTTTGAGTTTGCGGGGACTTCTGATATCTGTTTGTATGTTTAATTAATTTTTTCATCAGGTATTTTGGGTAGGTCAGTATGGCCTACCCACTAATCGGATCACGCTTCGACATGTCTAGCGATATTTCTGCACAATTACAAGAATCGGTTCAAACGGCTATGACACAATCGGTACCACTGAAAATTGTAGGTGGTCAGAGTAAAGCTTTTTACGGTCGTGCGATGGAGGGGCAAATCCTTTCAATTGCTGGGCATCAAGGCATTATCAGTTATGAACCGAGTGAACTGGTAATTACAGCTCGTGCCGGAACCCCCTTACAAGAAATTTCCCAAACGCTAGCTGCTCAAGGACAATGTTTAGCTTTTGATCCCCCTCATTTTGGTGAAACCGCGACTTGGGGAGGAACGATTGCTTGTGGATTATCTGGTCCAGCGCGTCCCTATCAAGGTGCTGCTCGTGATTTTGTGCTGGGCGTTAAATGTTTAAATGGTAAAGGTGAAATCTTAAGATTTGGCGGTCAAGTTATGAAAAACGTCGCTGGTTACGATGTTTCACGGCTAATGGTTGGGGCATTAGGTACGCTGGGCGTATTATTAGAAATTTCCTGTAAAGTATTACCACTACCCGCAGAAGAAATCACTTTAGTCAAACCAATGACTTCAGAAAAAGAAGCACTAGCGCAAATGATCTTTTGGGGTAATCAAACTGTACCGTTGACGGCGAGTTGTTTTGATGGTGAGAAACTCTTATTTCGGCTTGGCGGTATCGCTATCCAACCCGCTCAACAGAAAATACCGGCAGAGGTATGGAACGAAGGCAATCTATTTTGGATCGAGTTACGTGAACAACGTTTACCTTTTTTCACGGCGGCTGGACCACCGCTTTGGCGATTATCCGTACCACCTACCACACCACCACTGGAATTATCTGAAGAAAAACAGTTAATTGAATGGGGTGGCGCCTTACGCTGGTTACGCAGTGATTTACCGGCAGAAACGATTCGAGCTATAGTAGCTCAGGTGGGTGGACATGCAACCTTGTTTAGAGGGGGTGATCGAACCAGCGAAGTTTTTCATCCCTTAGCTAATGAATTAGAAAAACTCCATCGTCGCCTAAAAGAACAATTTGATCCCCGCTTGATTTTAAATCCACGGCGAATGGCAATGAATTGGTAAAATGATTCTATTTTCTTAAACCTGGTGGAGTACAGCATGGCTAAATGGCAATATTGTCAAGTTTGTTGGAATAAAGAAGATGATATTTATATCACGATAGCCGGTACCCAATATGTTTGGCAAAAAATAGCGCATGGTGCAGACGAATGGCCCAAAATACTGGCTATGTTAGGGGAAGATGAATGGGAATTAATTAGTACACTGACTCAAGAAAATCCCCTTACTTATTGGTATCACTTTAAAAGACCTTTATATAATTTTTACGATGGCAAAGTGGAGAAAGAGTTGAATAAGAAAAATCATAGCAACTCAGGTGAGTAAGCCACTTCGATGAAAAAGGAGAAAAGGCTGTGGTGGAGTGGTTTAGCTGTGTAGGTGCGCCGGTTGAAGAAGTTGAGGTTAACCGCACGTCGGTTGGATTGACGACTAGGAAGCCCAACCTTTCGTGATGGTCTGCTATCTTTTAATGTTGGAGTTCGCAAGCTCACTCCAACCTACGAGCTAGTTCAGCTATATGTGGGCAATTCAGAGTTATTAGATCGCCACGTCCATCGCTTATGCTAGACAACGAGAAAAATGTGTATAAGGATGAGCACTCCCGCGTGGGAACGAGGTAAAGTTGCACATCGAGTTAGTCAGCTAAAGTAGTACTGATGATAGCCAGATTAGAACGTTGTACACTAAATCCGTCTATAGAAGGATTAGTTCCTTCCTGAACCAATAAAGCATAAAAGGTATAAGTCCCACCCATTCCCGGTATTACCTCGAAATTTAATATGGGATCCGTAACCTCTAAATTTTCTAAACTGCGTTTGAACGGTTGGGGTGACAGCCAGGTAGGGTGGGCAACGTATTGTTGCCCACCATTAAAGCTGTAACTCGACATATCAGTTCTTTTTTTGACGTAATCTTTCTAATTCTTGTTGTAATTCAATAATCTTAGCTTCAGCTAAATTGGCTCGTTGAGTTTCAGAATTAGCTCGTTGAGCCTCAACACTAGCTCGTTTCTCCTCCAACTGAGCTTTCTGCTCTGCCAATTCTACTTGTCGAGCATATTCTTTAGAAGTCGCTAACATCTGCCCAGTATAAGAATCAATCAATCTCAATAAATCCCCTTGTGGTCGTAAAATCAAGCCTAACTCCCGGCTAATCAATTCATTTTCAGCAGATAAAGGCAAAGCCTGATAACGTCCTTGAACTAAAGTAAAACCTTGCAAGCGTGGCTGTAAATACTCATCCAACGGGTCAAATAAAAAATACTCTTTAATACCTAGCCGTTCATATAATTGATATTTAGTGGTTAAATCGGCTTGAGCGGTTTGCTTAGAAGTGATTTCAAAAAGGGTACAAGGGACAGCAACTTCTTCCCAAAGCTTATAAACCCGGCGTTTATGTTTCCCTACCCCTTTTACTACTAAAATATCTGGGGCTTTAACTGCGCGTGGATTGCCGGGTTCATAATAAAACATTAAATCACTGGCAACATAAACTTGGGGATTATTTTCAAAGTGATCCCGAAGCATTTGTAGCAATAGTAAAGTCGCCGTAATATGAAAATCGGTCTCGCCGATGGGTTGTCCGTCCGCTTCTGGGTATTCGATTTCTGGAAATGCTAGTTCAACTAAACTGGCCATGATTATTCACCTCGATGCGGTTGGTGATTTGAAGTAATCATATCACAAAATCAATTAACTGATACCTTAAAACTCAATGGTATTTCCAACGACTTCGCTCTATCATAGCTTGATATGAAAATCTATTTAGCACGTAGGTTGGGCTGACAATTGGAGTTCGCAAGTTCACTCTGTTTACCCCTTCTCCATAAGAAAATGGCTTTAGGAGAATTTAAGCCACTCACTAAAACGCCAATTAAATAAGCAAATAAATGTCCTTCTGTGGTATCAAGTAGTAACGAATTCACTAAGCAACCCACTGCGATGGTAACGATCAATCCTTGTACCATCCAGCTTTGTGGTAACGGTAAATGAATCGCTAACATTCCCAGTTGATACAATAAATAGATAAATAATCCCATCCCGATTAATCCCCATTGAACCCCTATCATGAGATATTCGTTATGTGGATTAGTTGTAGCAACAATTCCTTGTTTTTCAGCCAATTGTTGATACTCATAACTAAAACTCCCGGTACCATGACCCCACAGCGGTTGTTGGGTAATTAATATCAAACTATTTTTATAAAATTCTAACCGTAAGCCCACCGAGGTATCCGTTTCACCTTGCTGATAGCTATGTAGATTAGCCGAAGCACTATCAACCCGTTTTTTAACTACTGCTGAATAACTATAAATCAGACTACTTAGCAATATTAACAATAGGCTACCGAAGATAAGACCTCGAAATTGGTAAGTTTGATAAGCAAATAATAAAATTAAACCAAACACGATTAGGTAACCGGTACGTCCTTCACTCAAAAATAAAATGTTGTAAAGGGCTAACAATATAATTAGCAGCCAATACCAGCGTCGTTGTTGCCACGCGTACACCGCTAAAAAATAAGCGGCTAATGCGAGTAATAATCCTTGCGTAATGTAATTCTTGAAAACAAAAGCGTTCTGTGGCGTTCCTTTACCAATTGACCAACCGGTTAACATCATCAAATAAGAAAGTAATAAAGTGATGCCCATTGCACCTAAAAAAGCATACAGACCCCAACGACGGGTTTTTTCATCGGAAAAAAGCAAAATAAACAATGGTATATATAATAATTCGCGATACTTATCTAGCATTCGTCCGGCTTCAACTAAACTAACTGGGGTATATAAAAAACCTAAACTCATGACGGTAAATAACAGTAATGCAGTAACTGCCAATGGGTGTTGCCAAAGCGTATTGAATTTCTGCTTATATTGTCCTTCTGCTAACAAGAGTAAGATAGCTAAAGGACATAACACATTCGTTAAAGCTGTTGAAATAGGAATAGCTAAACCAATTAAGACGACTAAACCACGTCGCGTATACGCAAAAAAAGTTATCATGCTTTTATCAAACGGTAATGTTTTTTACTCAATTCCCAACCGAATAACTGTTCTAAGCGCATCATCCACCGATGACGCCGCTCCCGTGGTGTTATTTGATAATGTGGATTGAGAATTAAATGGGGTTCAGCTTGTTGTGCTAACCAGGATTGCATCACTGCTGGATGTGTGCCGGTAAATGGCGATAAAGCGTGCGGATCGATATTGCCATAACTGGAAAAAGTCGGTGGGGTGTGTCCCCAATATTGACTCACTTGTTGAATTTTTGATTGCATTTTGGCTACTGATCGAACATGTCCATAATGGTAAATCGGTATATTGGCTAAAGCTGCATTTGGGTAACGTCCTTGTTTATTTTTATCCATAATGACAAAAAATAAACCATCGGGAGAATAATTTCGTAAGTGATTACGGATAACTCGCGGGGCACGCCGATACCAACCAGGACTAGTAGCCATCATATCAGGAGAACCATAAAAGTGAAAATAATCAAATACTAAAGCCTCAACCTTTGGATTATCAACATACTGTTGTAACGTGGCTTGCAGAGTTGCTAAATCTTGCTCATGGAGAACCTCATCTCCTTCTAAATAAAATGCCCAATCACCTTGGCAATTAAATTGAGCAATCATTTTTTGTTGTGCATAAACATAACCGCGATCTTGCATGGATTCATTCCAGGTGGTTTCAATCAACTTTAATTTTGGCTCGCCCAGTGTTTGAAGCCGGGTTAAAGTGTCATCTTGCCCTTG
Source organism: Thioploca sp. (assembly GCA_012032555.1). Taxonomy (GTDB): domain Bacteria; phylum Pseudomonadota; class Gammaproteobacteria; order Beggiatoales; family Beggiatoaceae; genus Thioploca. Next base: position 37,934 of record JAAUSR010000039.1, on the reverse strand, counting down.
ACCCACAGCGACAATAACTTCATCGCACAGCGGTAGTAGCGAACGCAAACTTTCAAGATACGGATAACCTAATAAAGTACCATTACGAATAAAAGAAAAACCGCTGACTTGCATTGAGTATCCAATTGGAGAAAAACATCAATAGTATGGCTAAAATTCCTTTCTACCGGTTATTTGGGTTGCACCGCCAATGAATAATCTTTTTCCCATACCGCTTCCCAAGATAATTGATTAATTTGAGTGTCTTGATTCATTTCATCTTCTGCTTCGACGATAGCAGCCGCTAAACAAGTATCCCACATTTGCCGAATCACCTCAGCGGTGAGACTGGGCGTCTCTTCTTGAATATCTTTAATTTCATTTCTAGCGTGATGAATGGTAGCAACCCAACTTCTTGAGCGTTTCTGCGGTTGAGATTCCCACTGGATAATGTGCTTCATCAGTCTAATCACTTGGCTCTTGAGTGCACGTTTTTCTGAACGAGACAAAGCGGTAATTAACTCCATAATGCCATTATTTGCTTCGGAAATATTGCCTTTGCGCAATTCCATTTGGATGGCTAAAGCCGTTTGGTAATGTGAATGAGCGGATAATTCTTGCCAATTCATCGTATTGTCCTCAAAGTTAAGTAGTAATTTTTATAATCTAGAAGGTGTTATCAACGCACCGTTAATTTGTAGCGACTCAATTACTCGACATCTTGCGTCCAATGGGGTTCAACAAACTGTTTTAACAACGTATAATAATTTTGAAACGTGATTTCTTGATCACCTTGCTTATCAATAAGGGGATAATTTCCTAATAACACATCTAGAAAATCTAATAACACCCCCTGCCAATGAGTTAAAACCACACTTTCTCCACCAAAACTAATTAGCCAACAATATTCATAAGGATCTTGCAACCGTAAAAAGATACTAAACTCGTCGTAGCGATCAGTCCAGCTTATATTTCCTATATTAAGCGGGGTAGTACTGAATTCGGTTTCAATCCGACGAATTCTAGAGAAAGTAATGAATTTTTGTGCAGTTAAAAACCATAACCACCTCGTTTCTATTTTAATAAAACGACCTTTCCGATAAACTTTAACGCGTCGACAATAGGAAAACAGACTAAGTATTTGAACCAATATGGCTGTTTCAGCATACAGAATACCATCTTTTAACCACACGGTGGGTCTTACCCAAGACTTACCTTTTTTCGTATAGAAACTCATATTGGTTAACGGTTAAGCGGTAGATCGAGGTAATCTCATTTTAAAGCCAAGTTTGTAGACATTTCCATTTTGCCAGCAAGAACATGAATATCTTTTATAACTAATGTTACGCAATTCCATAAAATTTGAATATATTGCAGAGCATGAAATCAAACTACCTTGACCGCTATACCGACTATCTTAAGTGTTACATTTAGCTATGCAACCGCTACGAGTTTATCTAAACTCTTGGATGGAAAAGTGAGCTATGATCAACTGACCTGAACGTTATCGGGTCAAGTAACTCCCTCAAAAGACTTATAGTTACTGGTTAAACCAACCATACGCTAAGTCTAGTTAGAAGAAGGTTATCTCATTTTTGACGATAGTATAGTCGAAAAGCTGGAGATGGATGAGACCGACTGGTTGGCATTATGACTACTCTAAAGGTCGTTATGTTAAAGGTGTCAATTGGCTTCATTGTCGCTATCATGCCGGTAGGATCTCCAAATCACCAACCATTTGTTTATGGCGCGGACTGCGTAACAGCAGTTAATCATATAAAAAATAAGAATTGAGGAAAAATTTCATGAAAACTAGAACTTATCTAAAGAATTTGACTAATGTCCCAAAGCCAACACTATTGACCAGTTTCCTGCCACTTCAAGCCCTTCGAGCGATTTTATCTCCATGGTTCATCACTGACCATTGGTATTCCAAACACATAGCATTCAAGGTTTTTACAACCACGTTGTTATTACTTAGTCAATTTAGCTTTGCCTTTGAATTTCAATTTGAAAAAGCGCCTTGGCATGAAAATCCCCTTAGAGCGCCTCTTGGTGAAAATCAGGTCAATGGTTTTAGTTTTGTTGATCTAGATAATGACAAGGATTTGGATATTATCATCGGTTCAAATAATGGTGCTCTCCAATATTATGAGAATGTGGGAAATGCGAATATGCCTACATTTGAGCAGCGTTTGGAAACAGCCAATCCCTTTAATGGCGTGGATGTGGGATCTTTTGCAAGCCCCTCCTTCGCTGATCTTGATAATGATGGGGATTGGGATGCGGCTATTGGCTCTGATGTTGGGACTATCCATTACTATGAGAATATCGGCAATGCCAATCAACCTCAGTTTGAAGAGCGTACTGACCAACCCTTCAAGGGTTTAGATTTAGGCAACAATGCGACTCCCAGTTTTGTCGATCTTGATAATGACCGAGATTGGGATGTTGTCATTGGAGATAAAGATGGTCTCCATTACTATGAAAATATCGGTGACGTCAATCGACCTCAGTATGAAGAACATACTAACCATCCTTTCAATAATTTAAATTTGCAATCGACTTCTTCAAGCTTCACCGATTTTGATAATGATGGGGATTGGGATGCCTTCATTGTATCTTTTGCCCCATCTAGTTCTATTTTTCTCATCTACTATTACGAGAATATTGGTGATGCGAAACAACCTAAATTTGAGAAGTGTACTGACCATCCTTTTAAAGGCCTATTTTTTATAGGAGATGTATTTACTAACTTTGTCGATCTCGATAATGATGGAGATCGGGATATCGTCATCATTGGAGATAGAGATGGTCTCCATTACTACGAAAATGTTGGTAATGTTAACCAACCCCAATTTGAAGAGCGTATTGAGCAGTTTTTCAATGGTATTGTGGATGTAAATGACCTATACGATCTCAATTTCGCCGATCTCGATAATGATGGCGATTGGGATGCCTTTATTGGGCCTGATTATTACGAGAATATTGGTGATGCTCAATATCCCCAATTTGAAAAGCATACCGAATCACCATTATCCTCTTTCATAGACTTAAATTTCTGGCTTCCAAGCTGGAATCGGAAATGGAATCTTAGCTTTGTCGATCTGAACAATGACGGGGATTTAGACGCTGTCATTGGAGATGTGGATGGTACCCTTGATTATTATGAAAATATCGGTAACGCCAAACAGCCTCAGTTTGAAAAACGTACTAACCATCCTTTTAATGGAGTGGATGAGGGTCAAAATGCAAACCCTAGCTTCATCGATCTTGACAATGATGGCGATTGGGATGCCGTTATTGGGTTTAATAATGATAATGATGATACTATTATTGGAGTTAATGGTACCCTCTATTATTACGAAAATGTTGGTGATGCTAACCAGCCCCAGTTTGAAAAACGTACTAACCATCCCTTCAGCGGTATAGAGGTAGGTAATGAGACTAACCCTACTTTTGTTGATCTTGATCATGATGGCGACTGGGATGTCTTCATTAGTAATCAAGGGGACACCAATTATTATGAAAATATTGGTAATGCCAACCAACCTCAGTTTGAAAAGCGTTTCGACCATCCTTTTAGTAGCATAAACTCCACCAACTTCAACTTCGTCGATATCGACAATGATGGCGATGAGGATGCTTTCATTGGGTATTATGACTCTATTGATTACTACAGGAATACCAGTAATGCCAACCAACCTCAGTTTAAAGAACTTCTCAACCAGCCTTTTAGTGGTGTGAAAGCATCTAAAGGCTTAGGTGATTCAGGAGGAAAAGCAACCCCTAGTCTTGTCGATCTTGATAATGACGGTGATCGGGATGCTTTCATTGGTTCTTCTGATGGCAGCCTCCGTTATTATGAGAATATTGGTGACGCTAATCATCCCCAATTTGATAAATGTCATAATAGTATTAATCCTTTATGTCAAGTAGATGTCGGGGATAATGCCACCATTAAATTCGTCGATCTGGATAACGACGGCGATGAAGATGCTGTTATTGGTTCTGCTGATGGTGCGCTCCATTATTATGAGAATGTTGGTGATGTTAACCAACCCCAGTTTGCAGAGCGTATCGAGCAACCCTTTCGTGGTATGGACGTGGGTAATAATGCAAATCCAGACTTTGTCGATCTTGATAATGATAACGATTGGGATGTCTTTATTGGTTCTGCTGATGCCAAGCTCCATTATTATGAAAATGTTGGTAATGCTAACCAACCTCAGTTTGAAAAACGTTTTGATCATCCTCTCAGTGATGCGTACCTAGTCTTTAGCGCAGATATAGCTCGTGGCTACTACGATCTCGATAACGATGGATCTAATGATAGTTTTTTTAGTGCAGCTCCTCGTTTTGTTGATCTTGATAATGATAGTGATTGGGATGCCTTTGTTGGTTATGATAGGATGCTTATTTACTACGAAAATATCAGTGATGCTAACCAATCTCAATTTGAATGGCGTCCTGAACAGTACTTTGGAGGTAAGTCGATATATTGGGACCAGTACTTCGATGTTAACCTCGATTTTGCTGATCTTGATAGTGATGGTGATTGGGATATTATTATCGGTTATAGGGATGGTAGTGTTCATTACTATGAAAATATTGGTAATGCTAACCAGCCCCAGTTTCAGTTTAATAACGAGGACTGGGATGATATCACTATGGATAGTGGTCTCCTCTATAAAATAGAGAATAAGCCTCTAATGGCTGTAGGTAGTGAGGCAAGCCCTAGCTTCATTGATCTCGATAATGATGGGGACCAAGATATTGTCATTGGTTCTGCTGACGGCACTTTCCATTATTACCAAAATGTTGGTGATATCAATCAACCACAATTTGAATGTTATACCAGTATCAATCCTTTATGCAACTTGAATGTAGGTAATGAGGCAACCATTAGCTTTACCGATTTGGATAATGATGGTGATTGGGATGCTGTTATTGGTTCTGGGTATACCCTTTATTACTATGAGAATATTGGTGATGCTAACCAACCCCGGTTTGAAGAACGTCTTGATCATCCATTCAATGGTGTGAAAGTGCGTAATGCCAGTCCTAGCTTTGCCGATCTCGATAATGATGGGGATTTAGATGCCATCATTGGTTCTTCCTATGGCATCAATTATTACGAAAACGTTGGTAATGCTAGCCAGCCTCAGTTTGAAGAACGTTTTGATCATCCTTTAGTAAGGTGAATATAAGTTATACAATTCCGAGCTTTACCGACCTCGATAATGATGGGGATTTAGATGCCATCATAGGCTCTTCTTACCGTGGCATCAATTATTACGAAAATATCGGTAATGCTAGCCAGCCGCAGTTTGAAAAACGTCTTGATCATCCTTTTAGTGAGATTAAAGGTTATGCAGCACCTAGCTTTGCTGATCTTGATAATGATGGCGATGAGGATGCTATCATCGGAGATTTAGAGGGTAATATTCATTACTATATCAATAATCAAAGCCATCCCTTACCAGATAATTATGCGTTACCTAATGGTGGGCTTTACCACAGTCCACGACTGATCACCTTAGGTTGTCTGCAATGTAAAACCATTTACTACACCTTAGACGGTACTACACCTACTCGGGATTCAATAGTATTTACAACCCCCTTTAACCTTACCGAAAATACCACCCTAAAATTTGTTACAGTCGATGAACAGGAAAATCTAAGTCAGATTGTCACGGAAAGGTATATTTTTGATAAATTGCCGCCTCAAATAATTTTCCAATTGGTTAATCCAAGTGTGGTAGCTGAACTATCAGAAATTCAAGGTACTGCTCTTGACGAAGGGAGTGGACTAGAGCGTTTTGAATTACAAATTATCAATAATCAAGAACAAGTTTATCTGACGGATAATAAAACTTCAGAACTGAACGAAACACTCACCTGGCTGCTGGTTAATCAACCCTTTCAAAATAAGTGGTTCTACGATTTAAGTGCGGTTTCTTTACCCTTGGGAACTTATACGATCAAAGCGCGTGCGATTGATAACGCCGGCAATGCTACCGTTGAAGAAATTACGATTTCCAAAGTAGAACAAGCGCGTACAGATTTATTTTTGAAACTTGATCGAGTTACCTTGCCCAATAATAAAACCCTTAATGGTACGGGTACTCTAGTGAGTCGGCGTTTTCCTAAGATTGAAGAAGATCTCGTAGGTTTACCTATTCAATTAAGTATTGAAGACCCACTGGGTCAGGTGACTATGCATGAAACGACCATTCTGTCTAATATCGGCCAATATGAATTCCAAAATTTGGGTGGTTTCACTCAGTCTGGGCAGTATAAATTAACCGCTTACTTCACTGGCAATGAGTTGCTGACCGAGGCGGTTTCGTCAACCCAAACCGTTTTAGTGGGTAAATCAGCTGGTTATGCGGTAATTGTGCAAGGTCGGATTGCCAATGGTGAAGGTTTAGAAGCCCACAATAAAACGACTAATCGAATTTATAAGACCTTAAAAGAACGAAGTTTTGAAGATGAAAATATTTATTATTACAACAGTTATGACCCTCACCAAACTGGCATCGAAATAGATGGTCAACCTAACACGGCTCAATTTGTAACGTTAACAGAGCAATTGCAAGCTCGCATGAATGGTTCCCCAGCGCCATTTTATATGATTCTGATCGATCATGGTGATCGCCAAGGTCATTTTTATGTTGGCCAGGAGGAACCAGGATATGTGACCCCTAACCAGTGGGCGAATTGGCTCGATCAATTAGAAGCTGGATTAAGTGTAGAAGCCCTTCAAGAACCGCGGATGGTGATGTTAGGTTTTTGCTATTCTGGTAAGGCCTTAGAGACCTTAACTCAGGCAGGTCGAGTTGTGATTGCCAGTGCGGCGGCTACCGAAGAATCATACAAAGGGACTAAAGAAAGTGATGGTATTCGGAGTGGGGAGTTTTTTATGGAAGCATTATTTCAACAATTAGGACGAGGCGATTCTTTTCAATCGGCTTTTGAACAGGCCACTTCGGAAACCGAACAGTTTACCCGTCGTGGAGGGACTTCGAGTAATACGGCGGAAGATCCATTTGGAGATGGTGCAGTTCAACATCCGCTCTTAGCTTTAAATGGAGGTCAAGGCCAGAATATTCTTTCTGCTGTGTCCTCTGATCATATTGATTTAAGCCAATTACAATTGGGAGCAGGAGCAGAATATGATACTAATTTTGTGGGTAATCCTGCAGATATTTTAAGTGTCACGGAGACGGTATATTTGTCGGAATCCGAATCAGCAGCGGAGTTGTTTGTTACGGTTAATGAGGTTTCCCGGGTTAAGGATGCCACTGTCAATATCCGTCGACCCTCACTGATACTTGAAACCCCAGTGCCTCAACGCCAAGGTTCAGCGGAACAACGAGAAATCGAAGATTTATTAGAAATCAATTTGCTATGTTATTTTGATAAGCGTTGTACCAGAAATAGTGATGATTTCCAAGAAAATCTATTTGATGAACCCGGTCAATATGAACTCTATTATTTTGTTACTGACAATGAAACCCATGACATTTCGCCGATCTGGCGCTCAGTCGTGTATAAAAATAAAGTCGGTAACCAACCACCGGCCCCTTTTGAGTTGTATACACCGGTTAACGGTAGTGAAACCTTCACTGGCTTGAGGTTCAATTGGGCTGATACCACTGACCATGAAGGTGATAAATTGACTTATACGCTTATCATTGCCGAAGATGAGGCTTTTGAACACGTGGTTTATCGACAAGAAGAGTTGCGCGAATCAGAATACTGGTTACCCTTGAATTTAAAGAAATCTCTAAAGGACTCCAAGATGGAATGACTTACTACTGGCAAGTCGAAGCGGTGGATCAGTTTGGTGCTAGAACCACTAGTAACGGGCCAGGATGGATTTTTTACACTGATAATACTAATTTCGGACTTTATCTCGAGCACAGTGATCCCAATACGGCATTAACTTCACCGGTGCCCGCTCGATTAGAAGGGGAGGTGTTGGAAATTTATGTTGCTCAGGTCGGCGGTATTCAGTACCAAGGCACTTTACGGGAAACATCATCACACCTTTTTACCTTAATAACTGGACCACAGGAAACGCAACAAACCGTTGAGAATTCAGTGACATTTGATTTTGCCACTGGTCAACTGCTTTTACCGGTGATTGATTTTCGTCCGGTCGGTTGGGAAAGTCAAACTTGTTCAATGATGATGGGGCTGGAACCGGGAACGTCGCCGCTTCAATTTCAGGTGATTGATAATACCTGTCGTTAAGTAAGTAGTAGGATGGGTTTCGCTTCTCTTTACCCATCCTACGTGAAAACATTGTTACGTTTTAAACAACCGGTTTAGAGATAATATGCAAGCCCACTTTAAAAAATTTTTGTTAATCATCATGTTGGGTATGAATATCCGAGTTAGTGCCGAAATTGTGTTGGATGGTACTTTAGGTCCAGCCAAGGTGTTATCAGGACCTAATTTCGCTGTTGAAGCAGATTTAGGTCAACAAGTGGGTAATAATTTGTTTCATAGTTTTCAAAACTTTAACCTGTCGCTCGGTGAAAGTGCTACTTTTTCTGGTCCGGATACGGTAAATCATATCATTAGCCGAGTAACCGGTGGTGAAATGTCTTCAATTGATGGTGAGTTAACATCGACTATTCCCAAGGCGGATATGTACTTTTTGAATCCGGCCGGGATTGTATTTGGACCCCATGCTCGCTTAGATATTCAAGGTTCATTGTATACTAGTACAGCTGATTATCTACGTTTAGGTGAATTAGGGCGATTTGATGCCGCTCAGCCGGCGCATAGTCAGTTAACAGTGGCACCACCGAGTGCTTTTGGGTTTTTAGATGATTCACCAGCAAAGATGTTACAAGATAAAAGTGTGTTGCAACTACCGGCAGAAACAACGTTTGTTTTCATCGGTGGTGATTTAACTTTACAAGATAATGATTTGAAGGTCCCTGATGGACAGGTTAATTTGATCAGTGTAGCATCATCGGGAGAAGTACCTATTGAACCTAACACCCTATCTGAGAACGCTTTTGATAAGTGGGGTAGTATCACGATTACGGATAGTACTGAGGGAACCGCTAATTTTGACCGAACCAGAACTAATATTAATGTGAGTGGTATTGGTGGTGGTACAGTGTTTCTCCAAGGTGGGCAAATCAAATTAGATAATGGTTATGTGTTTGCAGATACCTATGGAGAGAAAAACGGTCAAGGAATTACAGTTAAGGCGACCGAAGAACTGGTGCTAGAACGCGCTTCAAGAATCACTTCGGGACATGATCCGGAAAAAATTGAGCAAGCGACTGGTAATTTAGGTAATATTACTGTAGCAGCAGGACAGATCCGATTAAGTGAAGGTTCGCAGTTGGTTAGCACAGCTCTTACTACCGGTGCGGCAGGTCATATCAGTGTTACTGCCAAAGACGCCATAGAAATAACCGGAGGTTTTTCCGGCACCTTTCAAGGATATCCTTTTAATTTTAGCAGTGGTTTATTAAGTGATACCCACGGTACTGGAACCGGGGGACAAATAACCGTTTCGGCGCTAAGCTTAACTTTAGCCAACCGCAGTACGATTCGTGCAGGTAGTAAGATCGGATTAGGTGATGCCGGAAAGATTACATTACAAGTGAATACACTAACCTTGAAAGAAGGTGCCAAAATTGATGTCAGTACCGGTAATATCAATCATCAACCAACCACTCCCAGTGATGTAGGAACAGGTGGTTCCATAAAGATTATAGCCAAACAAGGAGCGTTGATAACCGATGCTCCTAACGATGAGTCTAGCGGTTTGTTTAGTAATACTTTTAGTCGTGGTGATGGTGGTACCATTACTGTGTCAACTCCTCGGTTAGAAATACAAAATGGCGGGACTATTCAGGCTGGAACTCAAAGTAATAGCAATGGTGGACAAATTTTTCTAGAAGTAGGGATATTGCACATAAATAATGGATTTGTCAGTACTTTAACTGAAAACTCAAGCAGCAAAGTTTTTGAAGGTCATGCCGGTAATATTCGTATCAATGCCCGCCAAGCGGTGATTATAGAAAAACCGCATTTAAAAGTACAAGGCAATATATCTAGTTCTACCCGTAGTAATGGTGAAGCTGGACATATTGTCATAACGACTCCTAAGCTCGCCTTATACCATCAAGGAAAAATTAACAGTATCACAGCGACTTCAAGTAAAGGTGGTAACATCATTATTAATGCTGGTTATGTTCACCTGAATAATGGAGAAATCACCGTAAAAAGTTTTGGCAAGGGTGATGCGGGAGAGCTTGCATTTATAATAGATTCCTTGCGAATGCAGGCCGGTTCATCTATAACCACGGCTGCTGAAACTGCTAACGGTGGCGATATCAATATAAGTTCACCCTGTTATCTGTATTTAACTGATAGTGACATGACGACCAGTGTTCGTGGAGAAGAAGGCAGTGGGGGTAATATGACTCTCCAACCGGTATTTATTGTTCTAGATAACAGTCATATTAAAGCAAATGCTTTTGAAGGTGATGGTGGCAATATCAGAATTATTGCGACCGGTATTTATAATCTTTCTGGAGAAGCGATAGACCAAGTCATAACGGCTTCCTCAACTTTAGGTCGTGATGGCGAAATCGTGATTGACTCACCGGAGGTAAACTTAGAAGAAGATTTAGTCATCTTACCAGCCGCTTTTATTGATGCGAGTAAATTACTAAAATCTTGTGAGCTACGGCAAGTGGATCAAACCAGCCATTTTTTCATTTATAAACTGAGGAAAAATCCGTTATCTCAGTTTGACTTGAAACCGAGTCGACTGTTATGGCCATCACCGATTACGGAAGTAAATTTGCCTACGATTCAGAATAATCCAAACCCAACCGATATAGTTATCGGGATAGCACAATTGTTTTAATCCTAGGCGTTACGCAGTTTATTCCATAATTGACTGAAAACCATGCGCCTAAATTCCGCCGTGCTTCATCCAGGCTACCGTTTCTTTACTACTCGTCATCACTATCTTCACTGATGCGGCGTCGTGGAACGGTTTTCGGGTCGGCGATAATTTCTCGGTAAATTTCCACTCGGTCACCGGGTCGTAACGTTGCATTCGGTTTGGTGAGTTTGCCAAAGATTCCTACTTTTTGTATCGATAAGTCAATATTCGGAAAAGTTTCAAGAATACCAGAACGTTCAATGGCATCTTGGACAGTACAGTTTTCTGGCACTTCGATCCGTAGCCAAACTTGTTGTACGGGTTCGGAATAAGCAACACCGACTTGCATAGGTTCCTCCAGTGTTTAAACACTAACTTGTTGTGGTACCGTAACCACGGTTGATAAGCGGGTTTCTAATACTCGTTTCCCTGCCAACAAAAATCCTAGCGTTAAAAAGCCGCCTGGTGGTAATATCATTAATAAAAATCCTTTATATTCATGAATTAAAGTTAATTCCAAAAAAGCGAACATTTCTCCCAATAACAAATGTGCTTCAGTAAACAGCGTACCACTTCCCAATATTTCTCTTACTGCGCCGATAGTCACTAAAGCCAGCGTAAAACCAAGTCCCATCATCAGACCATCAACTATGGCTTCTGATATGCCAACTTTGGAAGCAAAGGCTTCAGCTCGACCTAGAATGGCACAATTGACGACAATTAAGGCAATGAATAGCCCTAATACTTTGTGTAATTCGTGTGCCCAAGCATTGAGACTCATATCGACCAAAGTAACGAGTGTCGCAATGAAAACGACATAGACTGGAATACGTACTTCTGGACTTACCCAATGACGCACAGCGGAAATTAGCAGATTGGAAAGAGTCAAAACCACCATGGTAGCCAATCCCATTCCTAACCCATGAGTTGCTGTACTGGTCACCGCCATCGTTGGACATAGCGCTAGCATTTGGACAAAAACAACATTGTTGTCCCATAAACCTTCACGAGCAATATTTAAGTAGTTCTGATTCATAGTAGTTAACCTGGATGATTATAAAAATTCAGCCTGATGAGCCGTGAAAAATTCTAGCCCTTGTTTAACCGCTCGTACTACAGCCCGTGGAGTAATCGTCGCCCCGGTGAATTGATCAAATACGCCACCGTCTTTTTTGACTTGCCATTGTGTTGTTACGGGGTTAGTTAAAGATCTACCGTTAAAGCTTAAAATCCAGTTATTTTTAGCCAGTTCAATTTTATCTCCCAAACCTGGGGTTTCACTATGTTTAAGCACACGTACACCTAACACTTCCCCGGTTCGAGAAATGCCCATCATTAATACCACCGGACCCGCATAACCGAATTGACTGACTTGAAATACTACCGCTACAACTTGTTTACGCTGACGTGCTCGATAAACTGTCAGCAAGTTACCATCAATTCCCGGTAGAATTACGGTATCTTGTAGTAAATCATTGTCATATTGAATGGGTAAAACTTGAACCAGGGTGTGTTTAATATCCTGCATTTCAGCTGCCTGAATAGCTTCCTGAGTTAGATAATTGGCTACCGCCAATACCCCACTGGTCAATAAAGTGACGCTACCCAATAGAATTGTCTGATAGGAAAGTTTTCCACGAAGTTTGGCAAGCTTCATCGCAATTTCTCCAATAGCCATTATGGCAATAGTGCTTCACCTTTGTGGTTTCGACCATAAATTCGGGGTCGGAGATAATGATCGATAACAGGGGTGGTGGCGTTCATAATCAACACAGCAAAGGCAACACCTTCCGGGTAATTTCCCCAAGTCCGAATAATATAGGTTAACAATCCACAACCCAAGCCAAAAATCCACTGACCAATTGCAGTATTTGGTGAGGTTACGGGATCAGTGGCAATAAAAAAGGCACCTAACATCAATCCACCATGCAGTAAATGAGGGACTAAGCCTAAGTAGTGTGAAGGATTTAACGCATGCATCAAGCCGGCTGGCAGCAGAACACCTATTAACATAGCTACCGGAATGTGCCAAGTAATAATGCGTTTCACTATCAAAACCAAACCACCTAAGAACAATAACACGGCTGAAGTTTCCCCCAAACTGCCCGAATGCCAACCCCAAACCGCATCGTGAGGAATAAAATAACCGGTGAGAGCCGCTTGGAGATCAACACCACGGTTTAACTCCACTTTAACATGACCGAGTAAAGAAGCGCTCGTCACTGCATCGAACGTGGTTCCACTACTACCAAATGTAATAGCTAATCCTTCCAGAAAATGAGGTGCTTGCTCACTACCCAGCGTAATGGGCGTAATCCACGTGGTCATTTCAACTGGAAAAGAGATCAGTAAGACTACTCGAGCAATCATCGCTGGATTAAAAACATTTTGACCAAGTCCCCCAAAAACTTGTTTGCCCACTAATATGGCAAAGATAGTACCTATCACGGCAATCCACCAAGGTGCCCAAGGCGGGAGAGATAAAGCCAGTAGCCAAGCAGTCAACATCGCTGAACCATCTAGGAGAGTGGGACGAACTGTTAATCCGCGTAAATGGAGACTTAACGCTTCCGTTGCCAAGGCAGCCAGCACACAAACTAACCACAGATTGATTGCGGGCCAACCATAAAGCCAGAAACCCAATACCGTTGCTGGAATCAGTGCCAACATAACGTTATTCATTATCTGACCAATGTGAGTTGGTGAGTGAATGTGAGGTGCATGGGTAGGAAGATTCATATCGCCTCCGCTAAGACATTAGCTTGCTTTTCTTTAGCTGCTTTGGCGGCTTGGCGTGCAGCAGCAGCGGCTTCTCGTTCTCGTGCCAAACGAGCAAGACGTTCCATTCGTTCCTCAGCTAATTTGCGGGTAGCTTCCTGTTTGAGTTTGATGCGTTCTCGGGCAGCCAGTTCGCCTTTAGCATAGTTAAAATAATGTACCAGCGGAATATGCGCTGGGCAAACGTAGGAGCAAGAACCACATGCGATGCAATCTTTCAGTCCGAGACGAATAGCACCATTTAAATCATGAGCACGAATACGAGCCACCATTTCTAGCGGCTGTAACCCAATGGGACAGGCTCTCAGGCAACTTGCGCAACGAATACAAGGAGAAATACGGTTACCCGTGATTTCTTGCGCAGTAAAAGCCAGTACGCCACTGGTTCCTTTAACAACGGGTATTTGGGTGTTAGGTAATTGAATTCCCATCATGGGACCACCCATCAGTAACCGTACTGGTGTCTCACGGAAACCACCACAAAATCGAAATAATTCTTCTACCAAGGTGCCAATCGGTACTTCTAAATTACTGGGCTTAGCCACTGCACCACCACTAACCGTCACCACTCGAGTCACCAAAGGTCGACCTAAATAGATAGCTTGCCGCACGGCATAAGCAGTGCCCACGTTATGAACAAGGACACTGATGTCTGCCAGACGCCCATTAGCTGGAACTTCTTTACCAGTGAGGACTTTAACTAATTGTTTTTCTGATCCCATAGGATAAAGTGTTGGTATAGGTATAACTTGCACTTCGGTTCCCATGGCAGCAAACTGCATAGCTGTAATGGCTTGAGATTTGTTATCTTCAATACCCACTAAAACGTCTTGAGCACCCACCGCATGACGAAGCAAACGAATACCTTGAATAACGGCTGACGTACGTTCACGCATTAGCCGATCATCACCGGTCAAATAAGGTTCACATTCACTACCATTAATAATTAGAGTTTGTACTTGACTACGACGACTGACATTTAATTTCACGGCTGAGGGGAAAGCAGCGCCACCTAATCCCACAATTCCGGCGGCATTAACTCGCATCGCAATCGCTTCCGGGGATAAGGTTAGCGGCTCATCGGGTACCTCTTGTTCTAACCACCGATCTGCTCCATCCGGTTTCAGGGTAATGGTAAAAATGGGTAATCCCGACGGATGCGGTGCGGGATAATTACCTATCGCGGCTATTTCACCAGAGGTTGAAGCATGGATCGATGCTGAAACGGCACCCTGGCTTACGGCAATGACTTGACCCTTATAAACCCTATCTCCAACTTTAACAACTGGTTTAGCAGAAGCACCAATATGTTGTTGGAGAGGAATATGTAACCAATTGGGTAGCGGTAATGAACGAATAGGTTGTTCAGCACTCAGTATCTTGCAAGTATCAGGATGAATCCCGCCTTGTAAACGAAAAAGTTTCACCAATTTCTCCTTACACAGTCATTGCAGGACGTTCCCAATACCAAGATTGCAGGGTAACGGGCACGGGTTTGAGTTGTAATGATTCAGTTGGGCAAACGGCTATGCACTGATTGCAACCGGTACAAGCTTCACGAAATACCACATGGATTTGTTTAGCTGCACCTAAAATCGCATCAGTAGGACACACTTTAAAACAGCGAGTACAACCAATACATAAGTCTTCTTGTACCTCAGCGATTATCGGAATAGTCTCTTTTACTTGAGCTAAATTCACTTCTACTCCCAGTCTAGCTGCGAGCGTTTCTACCAATACTCGTCCCCCTGGTGGACAAAGGGTAACGGCTGCTTGACCATTAGCTAAAGCTTGAGCTGCTGCGGTACAACCTGGAAAACCACACTGTCCACATTGTGAACCCGGTAATAATTTTTCCAACTCTGCCGCTAAAGTATTGCCTTCTACTTTCAGGTAATAGGCGGCTGTACCCAGCAAAAATCCGAGCGCCAATCCCAGTAAAGTGAGACTTAAAATAGCTACCCCTATCATCTGCATTTTTCTCTCATTTAGCTAATCCAGCAAAACCCATAAAGGCTAACGATAATAGCCCAGCGGTAATAAAACCAATTGGCGTACCCGTAAAAGCGGCTGGTACTTGTGCTAAAGCGAGCCGTTCACGTAACCCAGCAAATAGCAGCAGCACCACCGTAAATCCCAAGGCAGAACCAAATCCATACAACAAACTAATTACAAAAGCATGTTTTTCCTGAATATTAAGTAAAGCAATTCCCAAAACAGCACAATTAGTAGTAATCAGTGGTAGATAAATACCCAATATTTGGTACAAGACCGGACTGATTTTCCGAATAACCATTTCGGTAAATTGGACTACCGCTGCAATAACTAAAATAAAAGCCAAAATCCGTAGATAAGTGATACCTAAAGGCTTAAGTAAGTAATGTTCCAAAAGCCAACTTGCGGCACTAGCCAACGTTATCACAAAAGTCGTTGCCATCCCCATCCCCAAAGCGCTGTCCATTTTCTTGGACACACCCATGAAGGGGCACAAACCTAGGAATTTAACTAATACGACGTTATTCACCAAGGCAGTTCCGAGTAATAGCAAAAAATATTCACTCATGATTATTAGCCTCCTCATGATGCTACGGCAGAAAATATGCCAGTCTAAATTAAGCGAGTGAGAACAAGTTAAATCCATGAATTATCTTAGTGAACCGCATTATCAAACACTTTCTTGCTGTGTTGGATGTGGGACAAGGTTAAGGGGTTGTCGTAATCCTTACAACGATAAATTGCAATAGAGTCAATCAATTCGCTCAGCTAGTATCGGCACATCTTTTGCCATAATTTCGGCTAACGGTGGTACTGAATTTAACAAAACTTAGGATATCAAGTATGAAGAGAAAATCGACTCTTCTTTCCTTATCGGAGGGAACCGATCCGGTTAAATCTAAGGGTAACGTCACCTTGCCAGCTTCGGTTTTTCGCTTGGTAGTAGAGCAATCCGCATTGGCTATCTCAATTACCGATTCCAAAGCCAATATTCTTTACGCTAATTCAGCTTTTCAGCGAGTGACGGGCTATACACCAGAAGAAATCATTGGTTGTAACGAATCCATTTTATCTTACCAAATGACGCCAAAATCGGTTTATGACACTTTATGGGCCCAGATTTCTCACCAACAACCTTGGAATGGAATCTTGGTGAATCGTCATAAAGCCGGTCATTGTTATCTAGCTGATTTGACCATTACACCTATTATGGACAATGAAGGACGTACTGTTTACTATCTGGGTATGCACCGTGATGTTACGGAGATGCACCGTCTTGAGCGTCAAGTGCAAAACCAAAAAGCCCTGATTGAATCGGTAGTCGCTTCTGCCCAAGTAGCCATAGTGCTACTCGATGAGCAAGAACAAGTTATCCTCGACAACCAAGCTTACCAAAAATTGAATGGTGATTTTGGTCAAGAACTAGCGCATTATTTGCTTACGGTATTGCGTGCTCAGCTGGGAGCAGATTTTGAATCGGCTTGGCGGGATAAACACAATATTTCAATTCAGGAAGTCCGTTATGACTGGCCAGATCGAACCCCACGTTGGTTTTCTTGTTCTCTTTCCTGGTTTGAAGAACAAGATCCCAGTATTGATGCGTTTTTTGTACCGAGACGCCAACCCTACTTGTTAATGGTTATTCAAGAAGTTACCGCTTTAAAACGCCAACAAGAAGATATTCGAATGAATGGATTACGAATGTTATTGGCTGAACAAGAACGAATTCAAAGTCTGCGCGAACTGTTGTTAGGTGTACTCTACCAGTTAGAAGGCCCACTGAACGTCTTTTCTGCTGCGCAGCGATTACTCGGACGTTGTGAAAAACCAGTCGTCCAGAATCATTATCTTTGATCCTCGAAGAAGCGATTAAAACTAGTCGACAAATGTTAGATACACTACGTGATTGTATTCCCAGTCGAGTAGAAGAACCAACTCAACCGGTCAATCTCAATGAAATACTCCGCAATGTATTACAACTGTCTACTCCACAGTTATTAGCTAAAGGCATTATCGTCGAGTGGAAACCCATGCCGGTACTACCTTCCTTAGCGGGACGATTAACCCAATTATCGAGTTTATTTAAACAATTAGTAGATAACTCGATAGATGCTATCCATGACAGTCGTGGTGAACAACGCGAATTGCGGATTGTGACGACGGCTTATTTGGATCGAATCGAAGTTATGATAGAAGATACCGGTCCAGGAATCCCCAGTGAATGGCGACTTAAAATATTTGAACCCTTTTTTACCACTAAAGGTGCCAAACAACAGCATATGGGTTTAGGTCTTACCATGGCCCAAGAAGTTGTTGCTCAACATGGTGGAATTATCGACATTGATCCCAATTATCATCTAGGTTGTCGGATACGCATACAATTTCCACTCTATGCCATGTAAATCGCAATCTCACCTGCTAATACCAGTCTTGAGACTGTTCATGGAAACCTAAACCGTTATGCTCTAGGATAAAAATAGATGACAGAACGGCAGCAATTACTGCAAGCTGAGTTAGAAACACTCTATCAAGTTAGTCAAGTCCTCTCGCATTCGTTGGATCTGAAAGATACGTTGAATGCGGTATTAAAAGTACTGCATGAAAATGCTGGTTTAGAAAGCGGCATGGTCAGTCTACTTGAACCCGAAACTAAGGGACTATTAGTGACATCGGTACACGGATTGCCGCTGCAGGCTAATGGGGTTCGCTATCACCTCGGCGAAGGCATTGTGGGGATGATTATGCAAGAAGAGAAAAGCGTACTACTTAAATGTATTGCTAACGAACCTCGGTTTCTGGGTCGACTGGGTATCTATAATCCCCAAGGTGCTTTTATCGGTGTGCCCATTCGTATTGCCCAACAAGTTGTTGGTGTCCTGGCAGCACAACCCCTGGCGGGAACGGAATATTTAATAGCAGAGTATGGTCGATTTTTGGAAATGGTAGCTAATCTCATTGGACAAAATGTACGGTTAGCCTGGGAAGTCGAACGCAAATTTCAGGATTTACTTGATGAACGTGACCAATTATTGCGGACAGTAAGAGGACAATATGGTTTTGACAATGTGATTGGCCATGCTAAAGTTATGCGTGAAGTATTCGAGCAAGTTCGCCAAGTAGCCAAATGGAATACCACCGTCCTAATTCGAGGTGAAACTGGTACGGGCAAAGATCTCATCGCCAGTGCAGTTCATTACAATTCCTCTCGTGCTCATGGTCCATTTATTCGGCTCAATTGCGCGGCTTTACCCGAAAACTTATTAGAATCCGAATTATTTGGCCACGAAAAAGGCGCTTTTACTGGCGCAATCACTCAACGGAAGGGTCGCTTTGAACAAGCCGATGGGGGAACTTTATTCTTAGACGAGATTGGTGACATCTCACCGACCTTTCAAGCAAAATTACTGCGTGTTATCCAAGGAAGAGAGTTTGAACGCGTCGGCGGCAACCGCACCATTAAAGTCGATGTTCGTATCATTGCTGCCACCCACCAAGACCTCGAAACCGAGGTAGAAGCGGGTAAATTTCGTGAGGATTTGTATTATCGTCTTAATGTCATGCCTATTTTCTTGCCACCGCTACGCGAGCGCATGGAAGATATTCCTTCGATTGTCCAATTTCTAGTCGATAAAATTTCTCACCAGCAGGGACGTGAATTAACGCTCACGGATTCAGCTATCCGCATTTTGATGCACCATGATTGGCCCGGCAATGTTCGCGAACTAGAAAACTGCCTCGAACGTGCAGCAGTCATGACTAAAACCACGGTTATCGATCGGGATGCGATTCTTTTCACCGGGATTGAAGAAAGAATTTCAATTAGTCATGGTAATGCTCAAAATATTGATCTCAATGATCCTAATTTGGATGAAAGAGAACGGGTTATCGCCGCCTTAGAAAAAACCGGTTGGGTGCAAGCTAAGGCAGCACGACTTCTGGGAATAACGCCACGACAAATCGCTTACCGCATTCAGACATTGAAAATAAAAGTTCGTCAATTGTGAGTGATATTTCGGGTGTGATTAAAAGTGAATGGGTTTGGAATTATTTTTAAGCCGCCTTGGTATGCCTTCAATACTGCTCCCATGGTTGGTTGGCTCTAACAACCCGCCAAGCTAACCTGGAATTGGCATGCTCGGTTTTCCACCATGCCCCGGGGAGTTTCAGACGTTCTTGAACAACGTACCGGTAAGCACTTTCTATTTCTCCAGAGCCAATAGGTAAACCGGTTTCGATGGCGGTTTGGTAATTAAGTGGTTCAGTACGATTGGATAAGTAACGATGACCAGCGCGTACCGGGGCATGACTCTCCTCAATATTATCGGCTGCTCGGTACGGTTCAAGGGCTTTAATAACCGGTTGATGCGGGTTATTTTTTAGGGCCGGTTTCTGTGTCTCCAGCCAATCTTTAGATTCAACCCCTTTAGTACAATGGGGACTAGCGGCGTAGCCCCACTGCCATTAAGTTAAGAACCATTGCTCCCTGCCTTGACAAGGAGGGGCTGGGGGTGGTTGAAACAGTTATTCTTATTCAACTCGTTAATTACCACCCCCTCACCCCCTCCTTGGTAAGGCGGGGGAAAACTACGCTTAACTTAATGGCAGTGCAGCCCAACCTACGGGCTAACCCGACCTACTTCTTTTTGTTTTTTCTTAGTTTGTAGTACGAGCCTGCGTAGGATGTGCTGACTAACATCATACAGTATGACATTGACAAGCTACGTCGATGACGTATACTTATAAATATGGTTATTATTGAAACACCGACCTTCACAATATAATCAGCAAGTTAATGGACGATGAAAGCTATCGAAAGCTTCAAAACCAATTAATTGCTGATCCAAAAGCGGGGAAAATAATCCAAGGCAGCGGAGGAATAAGGAAGGTTCGTTGGGGTGGTTGTGGCAAAGGAAAACGTGGCGGTTCACGTCTGATTTATTATTGGGCCACCAACAAAAACCAGATTTATATGCTGTATGGCTATGCTAAGAATGAGTGTAGTGATTTAACGAAAGAGCAATTATTAGTACTCAAAAAGCTTGTTGAGCAGGAGTTACATAATGAATGATGAACAGTTTAATGAATTATTAACCAGTGTCAAAGAAGCTGGAAAAATTAGGCGTGGTGAACTCCAACCCTCGCGGGTATATGAAATTGGGGAACCGGATGTCAAAGCGATTCGTGAGCACATAGGTTTTTCTCAATCCCAGTTCGCCTCGTTAATTGGCGTGAGTTTACGTACTCTTCAAAATTGGGAACAAGGTCATCGTCATCCAACCGGTCCGGCGAAAGTACTCTTGAAATTAGTTCAAGCTGATCCAAAGTCTGTCTTTAGAAGCCTTCATATCAATAATCACATATAACTCAATACTCCAGGCTAACTGAGTAGGCTGGGTTGAGGAACGAAACTCAGCTTGTTTATTCCAGATCAACCCCCATCACATTTTGGTTATTTGTCATTCCATCAATTGGATAAACTCGCTGGGTTTATCAACCCAGCCTACTCTTGCTCGCTGGGTTTATCAACCCAGCCTACTAGATCTCCTTTGTATTCAAGAATTATTGGTCGTTTTTTACATAAGGAATTTCTAATATTTAGTGTATGAAGAGAATCAAATGATTTCAACTCGATGTTCAAGTACCCACCTGAAAGTGCGTTAGAGGTTTGGCTCATTACTATCTCGTTTCAAGAATAGTGGACAAAATACTCAGTCTGGTATTGGGTTAGCGGTACACAATCCGACCTCTTCTCTGCTTGGTAGACCACCTAATGGTGATGACCTTACCCAGATCGATTGAAAATCTTGACCAGATAATCTAGTATATCAAAATATGAGCAAAATCAATTGGCATCGTCTCTTCGGACTCACTTTAATGGATTTGTTGGCCGATTCCAACTATCAGGTGGAATTAGAAAAAGAATTATCGCTCAAAAAACAATATTTGGATGTCGTTATCATTAGAAAAACCATCGGTAAGCCCTTGACCGAAATCCCCGTTGGTCTAGACAATTTAACCGAGCATAATTTATTAACTTATAAATCTTGGCGAGAACCATTAGATGAGTGGGCCATTGAAGAGTTAATCGGACATTACACCAATTATCGAAAGCGAGTGAGTCCCTCTGGAGAGGAATTATTGCCAACTAATCAGTTTCAATTGTATGCCATAAGTACACGCTATCCCCAACAGCTTTTGAGCAAACCAATCTATTTCCAGGAACTTCAACCGGGTGTGTTGGAGGTGACGTGGGGAACTCGTCTCATACGGCTTATTGTGTTAAGTCGAGTTTCCTTAGAAAACCACAATGCCTTGTGGTTATTGTTCAGTGGCCAAGCGCAAGGGTTTGTGTATGGCGAGCAGCATTATCATTGGCATCAACCGAGCGAACGAGCGGTGCTCAATCAACTGTATGAATTATATCAACGAGAAGAAGTGGTTATGCCTTATACGATGGAAGATTTCGAGAAAAACTTTACGAGAGAACATCTGCATTTGTTACCCCCAGAAGAGCGGTTAAAGGGATTACCCCCAGAAGAGCGGTTAAAGGGTTAAACCAGTCAGTTTTTTTACTCAGCCGTCTCGTGCTTGAATAAATATTTACCTAGATATTAAGTAGATAAAGATAAACGCCATAATTAACCTCCAACTTTCTTTTACCAGAACATAAAAATAATATTGATATGACTCAATCACCACAACGCTTAGGCAAAGGCATGATTTATGCCGCATGGATATTAGTACTGATTTTGCTGACTTTATTTTTTAACCACTTTATTGAGCACCAAAATAATCCTAACCAAGCGCCGGTTACACAATATCATCAAGATGGTTATCGACAAGTACTTTTACAACGAAATCGTAGCGGACATTATGTCACCAATGGGAGCATTAATAATCAATCGGTGGTTTTTTTCCTCGATACCGGTGCCACTACCGTATCTATTCCAGAATCAGTCGCACTTCGCCTCAATTTACCACGTGGAAGTCCTTTCCTAGTGGAAACAGCTAACGGTACGGTGACAGCTTATAGCACGATTATTGATAGTATCGCTATAGGGGAGATTAAACTCTCTGAAGTACGGGCTAGTATCAATCCGGCAATGCAAAGTGAAGAAGTCTTACTGGGAATGAGTTTTCTTAAACAATTGGAATTCACTCAACGGGGTGATCAATTAACTATTCGTCAATATCATAAGGAATAATATGGATCAACTCGCTTTGCCAAATGATATCAGTGAAACGGTACAACGTGCCTTACAAGAAGATATTGGTAGCGGTGATATCACGAGTCAACTGATTCCAGTGGACACTCAAGCACAAGCTCAAGTAATTAGTCGTGAATCGGCTATTTTATGTGGTACTGCTTGGTTTAATGAAGTTTTTAGGCAATTAGATAGCCAAGTGCAAGTAACTTGGTTTGTTCAAGATGGTGAAGCTATTCAACCAAGGCAACGCTTATGTCAGCTAAGCGGTACCGCACGTGTCTTATTAACCGGTGAACGCACCGCTTTAAATTTTTTACAATTACTTTCCGGTACGGCAACCGTAGCACAATCTTATGTCACAGCTATCAAGGGAACTCGTACCCGCATATTAGACACCCGTAAAACTTTGCCCGGATTGCGTTGTGCACAAAAATATGCTGTGCGTTGTGGTGGAGGTAAAAATCATCGTCTGGGTTTATATGATGCCTTTTTAATCAAAGAAAATCATATTTTAACAGCAGGTTCTATTACCCAAGCGGTAATGACCGCTCGACATCATACCCCACCGTTACTTATCGAAGTTGAAATCGAAACGCTTGAGCAAATTACTGAAGCCCTGCAAGCCGGTGCTGACATCCTATTACTAGATAATTTTAATCTCAATCAATTACACGAAGCGGTGATTCAAGTACAAGGTCAAGCGAAGTTAGAAGCCTCCGGTGGCATTACTTTAGATACCATCAGGTCAATTGCTGAAACGGGGGTTGACTATATTTCAGTTGGTGCTATAACTAAGAATGTACAGGCAACCGATTTATCGATGCGAATTTTATCATTCGGTTATTCTCATGAGAATTTATCTTAAACGCTTTGTTGACAAGCACGCCATGGTGATAGTTGCCCTGGTCATAGGACACATTACATTTTTGAGTATTCTGGGTTGCCGTGCCTTGGGTTGGTTACAACCTTTAGAATTAAAAATCTATGATCTTTTGTTATGGCAGCAGTCTCATTCCCAGGTATTTACTGATGATCGAATCGTGATGATTCTAGCGAATGATGAGGATCAACGTCAGTGGGGGTGGCCATTATCAGATCAACACTTAGTTCAATTGTTAACAACCATTTTAGCTCATAATCCGAATGTCATTGGACTAGATCTCTATCGTGATTTACCGGTTCCCATTGAAGGTAGTAGTGGTTATGAACAATTAAAACATCTATTTGCTAATTCTCCTAATATTTTAGGCATTTTTAAATATCAAGATCGTTATGGGGTGAGAGTTGATCCTTCACCAGTACTCAAAGAGAAAAATCAACTGGGTTTCAATGATGTCCCGACCGATACTAACGGCATTATTCGTCGTGACTTATTGTATATGTATGATGAAAAACAGGATCAGGTCATTGAATCTTTAGCTTTACGGCTGGCACTTCACTATTTAGCACAGCACAACATTGTTCCTCAACCCGATCCGAATGATTCGTCCGCTCTTCGTCTGGGGAAAACAGTTTTATCTCCTTTAAGCCCTGATTTTGGTGGTTACGTTAATTTAGATGCCGGTGGATTTCAATTCACGTTAGATTATTTTGGTACTTGGCAACCTTCGCAACGGCTTAACTTCACTCAAATTTTAACCGGACAATTTGCTCCGGCTCAGTTACAAGATAAGATTGTCATTATCGGTGTCAATGCTCAAGCAACTGCTGATTTTGTCTATGCGCCTTTTAAAATAAATCACTTTAATGAACAACGAATACCCGGCGCGATGATCCATGCTTATGCAACCAGCCAATTGTTACGCATGGCGCTGGGGAAATCATCACCGCTACAAACTGGGAGTGAGAATCAAGAAATTGCTTGGATAGGATTATGGAGTTTACTCAGTGCGTTGTTATGTTTATATGCCCAATCTCTATGGCGATTGAGTTTAATTCTCATAGTCGGATTTATATTATTATTTATAATAGACTATATGCTATTTGTTCATCATGTTTGGATTATTGTAGCCGCCCCGGCTCTTAGTTGGATTAGTTCTTTCTTGTTAATGTTGGCTTATTTAACTCAACAAGGTAGACAGCAACGGGCAGTATTAATGCAAATTTTTTCTCGGCATGTTTCTAAACCAGTGGCAGAAGAAATTTGGAAACAACGTGATCAGTATTTAACCGCTGGTCGCCTAGTCTCACAACGACTGACGGCAACCGTGTTATTTACGGATTTACAAAATTTTACTACCGTTTCTGAGCAAATGGAGCCGCACGTACTGATAGAATGGCTTAATCAATATATGGCAACAATGGTTAATATCATTGAAAATCAATATCAGGGTCAAGTCAATAAATTTATTGGTGATGGAATTATGGCCGTATTTGGTGTTCCTATTCCACGGAACACTCCGGAAGCAATTGCTCATGATGCTATCAACGCGGTTAATTGTGCAGTAACTATGCGTCGTGAAATGGCACGTTTAACTGAGCAATGGCAAGCACAAGAGTTACCTTTAATTCGAATGCGGGTAGGTATTTTTACGGGTCAAGTGATCGTTGGGAGTTTGGGTAGTATAGAACGTCAAGAATATACCGTACTAGGTGATACTGTTAATACAGCTTCTCGATTAGAAAGTTTTGATAAAAATATTGAACCAGACAATTTTTGTCGCATTCTTATTGGTGAATCTACGCTAAGATTAATAAGAGGTTATCCTTTAGAAACGGAACCCGTTGGTGAGGTGAATTTGAAAGGCAAGCAATCGCAAATTACTATCTACCGGGTAACAACTTGAAATTTATAAAATAAGTAACATTATGAAAGAAATGAAAGCAGTCGGTTTATATCATTGCTATTCAACTTTTTATTATAAGGAAAATACGTATGTGTAATCAACTCAAATCAATGGTGTTATTAACGACCTTAACGATGACGTGTATAATATTATCTCCTCTTAATTCTACCGCAGCAGATGAGGCAAAATTAATTTATAAACCGCTAGTAAAAGGTGCACCTAATACCCGAATAGGCGGAGGTAGTCGGGGCAGCCGTGGGAGTCGTGGTATAGAGGGTAGTGCGCCCGTACTGAGTGTGTTGGCTCCCGATCACACGGGATATACGATTTATTCCCAACCCACGCTTTACTGGTCAATTTCTAAAGTGATAGATAAACCGATTAAATTGACCATGGCTTACACAAACTTTACTTTAGGAATGGAACCAATCATCGAAACTGAAATCAAAATGCCCCAAAATACGGGTATACAAGCAATCGATTTAGCTAACATCAATTGGAAAACCAAAGATAAAGGTCTAATTCCCGAGATGGAATACCAGTGGTCAATATCTATTATTATGGATAAACAACAATCTTCTAATGACATTGTTGCCTCTGGTACGATTAAACGTGCTCCTCAAACACTGGCGGATAAAGTGGCCAATCAAATCTCTAAGGAAACTGATGAGAAAAAACAAGTGGTTATCTATGCTGAAAATAGTATGTGGTACGATGCCATTGATCAATTATCAAAACTGATTAGTCAGAACCCTAGCGATCAAGAACTACAAAGTCAACGAGTTAATTTACTACAAGAAGTTGGCTTAACAAACTAAAATTCTTAGACTAATAAAATAATGGGCAAATTCAATAAAAATAAAACCAGGAAAGGGGGATGGAGAATGAAAATCGTGATGAAGACACTTAGGGTAGCGCAGTAAGCTATAAATGTTATCCTAAGGGGGTATGATTTTGTCAAAAAGAAGCACATTGAGATTCGCTTCGCTATAATGACTAACTATATAATTTACAAACAACTACTTTTTATTTTTGATACAAAATAACACCCCAATATTCACTCTTATTTTCTGGTTCCACATGAATCATGACTTTAGCTTCAGGGATCTGTTGGCATAATGCTTCTTCTAAACGATCACAAATATTATGGGCTTCTTTTACAGTCATATTATCAGGAACCACTAAATGAAATTCAATAAAGGTGAGTTGACCCGCACGACGCGTTTTAATCGCATGAGCCTGCAAAGCGGTTCCCATCTGATTACGAATAATTTCATATAAAGGTGCTCGTTTTTCCGGTGTCAAACCTTCATCCATTAATCCTCCCACTGATTCACGAACTAATTGCCATCCCATCCAGAGAATATTAATGGCAACGAGAATCGCTAAGAGTGGATCAAGCATCCACCAATGGGTCAACCAAGCGAGTCCTATCCCGACAAGTACGCCTACCGAAGTAATGACATCACTTAAAACGTGTAAACCATCCGCTTTCAGTGCAATCGAGTTAGCTCGTTTGCTGATATATAACAAATAACTAGCTAATGCGGCATTACACAACGAAGCCAATAAGGAAATGAGAATTCCTGAACTCACTGAGGTGAGGGCTATAGGTGTCAATAAACGTTCCCAAGCGGCTAGTATAATAGCTAAAGCGGCTAATACCACTAATACTCCTTCAACCACAGCTGAGAAATATTCTGCTTTAGTGTGACCATAAGGATGATTATCGTCAGCGGGTTGATAAGAAACCCTCAGGGCAATGAATGCCACGAGAGCAGCGGCAACGTTAATAAAAGATTCTAACGCATCTGAATAAAGTGCAACGGAGCCAGTCCACCAATAAGCTAACCATTTGAGTAAAAGAACAATAATTCCAACGAACAAGCTAAGACTAGCGGCATTTAAAGCAGACATAATCAGGTTTAAATATTAAAATAGTCTACACAAACGGGTCATTTAAAAAGTGATTTGAGATTCTGAGGGTAAATCAACGCCTATACTTTTTAGTAAAATTCCCATACTCTTCAGTACTTGTAAAATATTGAGCATTTCTGCATATTGTGCTGAGACGAGGGCGGTACGGGCATTAAATAGTTCGCTTTCCGAATCTAAAACATCCAAGAGAGTACGTTGTCCTAATTTAAATTGTTCTTTATAGGACTCAAGAACTTCAGCAGTAGCTTCGACGTGTTTTTCCAGATGATCTAAACGTGCTCGGGTTGTGATTAGGCTATTCCAGGCCAAAAAGGTTTCTTCTTCAAGCAGCCGCTGAATTTTGCGAATCATTTCTTGGGCGGCACCCACTTGCTGAGCAACTTCCTGTAGACGGGCTTGGTCAGCACCGCCACGATATAAGTTATAACGCATTCTTAACATCGCTGTCATATCATCATTGTTGCCATCAACACCATCTAAATTTTGATTATCGGTAATACCCAACTCTAAATTAAACCGAGGCATAAAAGTTGAGTTAGCTTGCTGGTGTGCGGCTTGTGCCGCTTCCAATTCTGCATAAGCCATTTGTAATGCGGGATGACTATTCAGTGCTATTTCAAAAGCCTTTGCTTCACTTTGTGGTAAAGTTGTTTCTAATGAAGTAAAGTCCGGTTGAGTTAAGGCATCGGGTAATTCTCCGGTGATTCGTCGATAGGTAATTTCAGTATTACGCAAATTGCCTTGTGCATTGACCAAGCTCGATTTTGCCAATGCCAATCGGCTGGAACTTTGTTGCACATCAGCTTGACGTCCAGCACCGCCACTTGCCAAAGTACGAATTTGGTCAAGTATTTTTTGATGAATAACGACATTGTCTTTACTGAGTTCAACTAATTGTCGACGTCGTAATATTTCCAGGTAAACTTCTGCCGTTAGTAACGCGGTATTTTCACTACTTTCTTGAACTTTATAGGCTGCTGAGTTAACCAGATACTGCTGTTTATTTACACTATTTTTAACTTCAAAGCCATCAAATAACATTTGAGAAAGGCTTAATCCCGTTTCTCGACGCGTCAAGGTAACATCACCACCGGCACGACGAGTTGAGACATTATCACTGGTTTCTCGCCCATATCCGCCGATCAAATCTATCGTTGGTCGATAGCCTGCTTGTGCTTGTTGTAATTGTTGCTCAACCATATGAAGATTTTTAATCGTAATTAAAACCTCTGGGTTAGTTTCTAACGTCTGTTGAATGACCGTTGTTAAAGTTTCAGCTTGTAGCCATGATGGTAAACTAATTAACAATAACCCATAAATCAATTTTATCATGTTCTATCCTTAAGTCTTGATAAACCTGCCACTTTTTTTACCAAGCCATCATGCTCCCTGATTTTGCTCAAGTTTTGTTATTCAATATGACAAGATAATTAAAGTATCTGTACGTATGTTATTTGGTGGTCTTTTAAGAAATAAATTGGTTACTAATGTCAACACTGACTAACAATTCGGCGTTTTCATGAGTATAGCGATTATATAAGCCAGTATCATCAATACCCTCATTAAGCCAACCTTGTGAAACCGAATTCACCATACTCGTTGCATCACCTTCAATAATTAATTGATGGGTATCAGACAAATCCAACACATCTTCAATACTTAGACGTAATTGGTTATGCCCACTGGCTAGATCAATTTTGTCGATGTTATCTAAGTTAACTTGTTGATCAATGGGTAATTGATGATTAGTGATTAGATCAAGAATTTGATTGTTGCTACCATCCAGACTCAGGGTATTAACTCCACTATTACCATCAATATATACGCTATTAACCATCTTGGGGTCCAGAATAAATAAATCATCACCTTCACCACCGATAAGAATATCCGAGCCTTTGCTAACATTAAAGGTATCATTCCCAGCCTGACCTAGAATAATATCTAATTTTGAAGTACCCGCCAAGTCATCATTACCTGACGTACCCGTTATGACATTGTCGGGCATAATGGTAACCGTAGCTGAATCTTCACCGTTATTACCATCAGTGACCCGGTAATCTAAAGTGACCGGTTTAAACTGGTTATCGACTAAAGCATCAACGAACAATTGAATTTCACCACCCACTAATTTTGCTTGTACGCCATTACTTATGGGTGTTACTTCAGAGATACTCAAAATATCGGTCGGATTAATATCTTTATCATTTTGTAATAATTCAGTGATCGCAATCGTTGTTGGGGTATTAAATGGCCGACTCACACTATCATCTTCTGCCACCGGTGCCGTATTAATGGTTGCAATTTCAATATCACGGCTAACAACCTCACTCGTGCCACCGTCACCATCGCTCAGCGTCATCTTAACAGTTAACGTTTCTGTCAAAGGAGTCGGGGCAATATTTTTATAAGCGATTGCTTGTAACAAGGCTTCAGTATTATCTGGATTGGCGTTCTCGTTAAATTTTACCACCAGAATATGGGTAGAAAAAATAGTAAAAAAACTACCGATTGGCGTACCATTAAAACTAATTTCACCACCACTGGGACTAGAAACTTGGATAGAACCCTGATCTTGAATTTCAAGTATATCATAAGGACTTCGCTGAGGTGAAATGACAACTTCTAAGGTTCCATTAGCAAAGTCAAGAGAATCTGGATCACTAACTGTAGCAGCTTTATCTATGAGTAATGATTCATTTTGTATCTGATAGCTAAGCGGAGTTGGGTTATTGGGTAAGGTAATGACGGGTGGTAAATTAGGAGAAGGCGTTATGATGATATTGACCGTGGCAGTCGCTTGAGCATCACTGGTATCTGTTATGGTGTATTTAAGGATGCTTCACCGGTTACATCCTCTGCAGGGGTAAATAGAATCTCATTGCCATTCTCACTCAATTCTACGTTACCTTGATTAGTCTGACCGATTTCAAGAGTCAAGATCTCACCCGGATCGGCATCCTTGTCATTAGCCAATAACTCCGTGATAGGAATAGTCAATACCGAATTTGCTATCATGGTAACCGTATCATCTTGAGCCACTGGTGGTGTATTTGTTACTGTAACTTTAACTGAAGCACTATCTGTTCTACCGGCGACATCTGTAACCGAATATTGAAATTGTGCTTCACCAACAAAGTTAGGTGCCGGGGTGAAAACAATATTACCATCAGCGTCTCGAACAACGGTGCCCGGTTCGACTGGATTTACCGTCGTTAAAGTCAAATTAGGATCCTTATCATTGGCTAATAAATCTTTTGCTGCAACTGTAATACTTAGGTTTTTAGTGGTGTTGAGATGATCTTCAGAAACCAGCCGTTCTACGGTGACGGTGACGGGTATAGTTGCTAGACTGCCACTGGTATCGGTAATGGTATAGCTAAATTGAGCTTGACCCTCAAAATCTTTTACCGGCATAAATAGAATATTATCACCGTTCAAAGTAACCGTACTCTGGTCTATTGCTGCCACACTCATCACTGTTAATTTATCGATATCGCCATCCGGATCGGTATCATTTTTTAATAAATCAGCTTTAGCAATAAGCAAAGGCGTATTGCTTATCGTATCAAATTGATCCGGATTGGCTATTGGCCTACGATTAGTGACCTCAATATTGACAACAGTGCTGGCATTAATACCTTGATTATCGGTAACCATATAATCAAAATGTGCTTGGCCACTAAAGTTTAATTCTGGTTTAAATACTACCTGATTATTAGCTTGGTCCAGTTGAACTTCACCATGAACCGCATTGTTAACAGCAGTAATCGTGAGTTTGTTTTGAGGTAAATCGTTGGCTAATAATAAAGCGATTGGCAATATTAAGGGTTGATTTTTATTCGTTTTTCCTTCATCGAACTGGAGTTGAGGAGGTGATGGTAAATTACCCGTTATAGCAACTTGAGTAGTCGTCGAACCACCCTTACCATCATTAATTTCATAGGTAAATCCTCCCTGTCCTTGAAAATCAGTACTCCGATTGAAAATAACATTGCCCTTACCATCCAGTGTTGCAGTACCATTTACACTTTCTGTAATACGACTCAAGGTAAGCGGATCACCATTAGGATCAGTATCATTTATTAACAATTGTTCCTGGATAGACAGAGAAATTTGCTCTTGAAAAGCCATGTCAAAAGGACCATCGGACTCAGCAACAGGGGGTAAATTGATTAAAGTGATTGTAACGGTAGCGCTAACCTGATGATCATAACCATCACTGATTTCATAAGTAAATTGCTCAGAACCATTGAACGTCGGTGTTGGCGTAAAAACGATCTCACCACTATCTTGATTTAAAGTCACCTGACTATTTAAACCATTTTGAACGCTGATAATACTTAAGTTATCGTTATCTGGATCACGGTCATTAGCCAATAATTGACTGGTTGTTATCGGGGTTGGTTCAAGTTGGTTAATTTCTATTTGATCATTTTGGGGAATGGGGGGGTAATTAATAAGTGGGTTAGGCGGAGTAAATTTATCTAAAGTAATGATAACAGAAGCCATGGCTGATTTATCATGACCGTCGCTTACTTCATAAGTAAATTCACCAAAACCATCCGCAATAAAATTTGAGTGCGGCGTAAAAACTAGATCACCTTGCTGATTAAAAGCCACGCTACCATTGGAACCGATTTGACTTACGCTGATAATTTTCAACGCATCCGCATTGGGATCACTATCATTAGCCAATAACTGACGAGTGCTTATAGTCAATGGTGCAAGATCTGGAGTGATTAGCTGATCATCACGAGCAATCGGTGCTAAATTATGAGTGATAATCACCTCACCCGGTGTCGTGGCTTTACCATCGCTAACGAGATATTTAAAACCGCCTTGGCTAAAAGGAGTTTGCGGTGTAAAGATAATTTCGGTTTCATCCACCAACTGGGCTGTACCGTTGGCAAACTCAGTTACTGCAATAACTTGTAATGAATCACCATCACTGTCTTGATCATTTTCAAGTAAAGTTGCTACTGGAATACTAACTGGTGCATTGATTTCATCGTTAAGAAATAATAAATCACTTTGAGTTATTGGTGCCTGATTGTTGGAACTGGGTGGTGTCAATGAATCATCAATTGGCGGTAATGAACCTTGATTCGAATCAGATTGGTTTTGATCAGTCGGCAACAAATTATCTGTAGAAGACGGTGAACCATCAGAAGTCGGTCTATTGTCAGAAGTATTCTCTTCTTGTTGAATAATTTCACCTTTTAAATGAAGCAGTTCATCTTCAACAAATGAGGTATTGTTATTGGTGATTAATCGTTCCGGAATAACAAATTCTCTTTGCGCTTGAAATTCATTAGCTAATCCGGTGGTGATGAAATCATCGCTATCGCCGTTCGTAGCAATTGCTGTTCCTAAACGTGCTGTAATGGCTATTTCTGAAGGAGACGGCATCCATGACAATTTGGCTATACCGGTAAATTGACCATATTCTCTAAGCGTTTCATGACTTGAAATCGGTTCATCAATCGATTCACCCACACTGACATCTTTAGTGGCTGGAGCAAAGGGATTTCTAGCACCGGCATCAGAATTTGGTGTCGGGGTGGTATCCGGTGGTGAAGAAGATTCTGGGGGAGGTTCAGAAAGTTTTGAATTATCATCTTTTGGTGATGATACATGAGGATCAGTCACATAATCGCTGCTACCAAAAACATCCCATTTTTGATTAATTTGTTGAATTTGAGATTCTGTCAAGGTGTTAAATATCATCGTTGCGGTACTTTCGCTGGAAATATGTATTGTCGTACCATGTTCATAGACGATTTGTTCGCCACCATGATATGGAGAGGTTACACTGATTAACCCAGACAAGTGGAGTACAGTGGTTGAACCCTGTTCATCAACTTGAATATCGATTTCACTTCCTCTAATACCAATGTGAGCCGAAGGTGTTTTAATGAGTGTATGTTGCCCTTGATTATGACCACTAATTTTGCCACTAATATAACGGAAAGTACCGATAGAAACCGTAGATTCGAACTCGCCCCCAACCACCGCCGGATCATAAGCATATTTATCTAAACGAGCACGAGACTGCGGACCTAGCTGAAATACTGTCCCATCATTTAAAACCATCCTGACATAGCTTTCTACAGCGGTAGTAATGGTTTCATCGAGATGAATTGGATCACCTTCTTTGAGGGCATGTGTTTGGCCATCTGGTGTCTCTGCTGTTACCGGTCCTTCTACAATAGAGACAATCTTACCAATCGCTTCAGAATGATTTAAATTCATGATTTGAGTTTCAGTTATTGTTTCTGGAGATGATAAGGATTGATCAGTGTTATTAATATCTTGGATATGACTAGCAACCGCCATGGTTTTTATCCCCACTGCTAAAAATAAAATGTCTTAACTTTAAAGCATAGACGGTTTGCAGTAAATAAGCTAGCATTTATCGGTGTTGTCGTCAGGGGATCGCGCTAATTTAAATTATAGATAGATATAGAATGTTAGTTAGAAATAACTTACTAATATCGTTAATAATTTAAGGCGAGTAAAGTGCAAAAGCCAATTAATGAGCGAATTGAAATATCTATTAGACTTCGTTAAACTGCCCGTCAATTTTACGGTCACTTATCAGGCTAATTCTTTACCTGGGTATGCTATAATTTGTGCTATTGGTTTTCTTTCTCTAATTTGATTACCTCATGAGAATTTTACCCTCATTTCTTACATTGTAAAGAATCAACCCTCAACCGAAGGAGGGAAGAATCACGATAAGAAACTGGCCGCTGAGTCGGAGTTAACCCCGCCAGTCGATACCACTCTAGTCAAAGATAAAGGCTTTGAAGGGTTCGAAATCCCAGACGCTTGTCATGGTCAGCCTCAAAACAAGCCGCGAAGAGGCGAATTAACCGACCTAGAAAAAAATCTCCATCGGGTCATTTCCCCAATACGTATCGTCGTAGAGCATGTGATAGCTGGTATAAAACGTTGCCGCATCGTCAGGGACATTTTTAGAAACACCTCTGCTGGGTTTGACAATTGGGTCATGGTATTAGCTTGTGGCTTGCATAATTCTTGCGTAATTTCCGTGTTTATCACCGAAATGCTTTTTAACTCCTCTTTTCCCTATATTATTTTTGGCGTTCTGCTGTTTTCACATAATGTCTATTATTGAACCACCACTAGCGATAGAAATCATACAATCATCTGACAAATGATAGCTTCAAAGTTTATAACACTTTATATCTTATATAAAAGACATTATGTAAAAGCCGGTTTTTTATATTTTAATAGATTGATTTTATTGAGAGAGGTCAAAAATTTCACATAATGTCTAGATTACAAATTTTTTCTTGCTGTCAATGCGTAACTTCTGTTTTTATTCCCTTTATTCCAACATAAAACGCCTTTTGTCCAGCAGCAGAAGCTGGGTTTCGTCCCTCAACCCAACCTACACGAGTTTTGAATCACACCCAATTTAGCTTAGCAAGTTAACGGTTATTTATACATCATGCTAAAATTTTATGAGTTCCTCTCTTTAGAGTTCCCCTCCTTATCAAGGAGGGGTTAGGGGTGGTTATCTAAGTTTTCCCTAATTCTTTCCAAGACATTCTCTAAATTTTCCAAGACTTCATTATTGGTAAAGCGAAGCACTTGAATACCGACTTCGTTTAGAAAGGTCGTGCGTTTGGCATCATATTCCATACCTGACTCAGTAAAATGGCTATCACCGTCTAATTCAATAGCTAGCTGGTGTTGAGGACAGTAGAAGTCTAAGATGTAGTTGTATACACTATGTTGTCGGCGAAATTTTTTCCCCGCTAATTGGCTGTTTCGCAATTTGCTCCATAACCGCTTTTCAGCAGGAGTTGGGTCGTTTCGCAAGGTTTTGCGAGTTGGTTTTAGGTATTTTAGGTTGTTGAGTTGAGTCATTTGAGTTTTTCCTTGAAATATAACCACCCCCAACCCCTCCTTGGTAAGGAGGGGAGTAAAGCAAATTTTCCTCCTTTTCAAGGAGAGGTTAGGGGTGGTTTAACCGAAGGAATGGCGTTACGGCGCAAACAGATATACTAAACGTTCTCTACTTGTAAATATCTTTTCGTAAACCAATTCTGAGGATAACTAGTTGGTCACCTTCAATATCAAAAATGACTCGGTAGTCACCGACGCGAAATCGGTAGTTGCCCAAACGGGAGTGGATTAATTTACGTGCATAGTGTTTTGGATCATGGGCATATTGTCGTAGTTTATCTGCAATTTTTTGTTTCTCTTGTGTATCAATGTATTCTAGATCTTTGACAGCTTTATTCGTTAAGATAATTTCATACACGAAACACATCCTCGAAACGCTTAACACGCCTTGCCTGATAATCTTTCCGCGCCTCTTCAATGGCAGCTAAATAAGTAGGATTATTCAAAGCTAATAAATCTTCCATTAATTCCTGCATTGTTTCTTCTACGGTGGTTTTAATTAGAGTTTGCAGTTCTTCTGTGGTTAAATCTTTTACAGCAGTCATATCAGTTACCTGTAGAGTTGGCATGAAAAATCCTGTATCGTTTTTCAGTCCTTATAAGGCAGAATTTCAATAAGTTATAGTCTAGCACTAACTAAAATCCTCGACAACGTTTTACCCTTGCCAGGGATAACAGTGAGAATTAACCACCCCCGGCCCCTCCTTACTAAGGAGGGGAGTAAAGAGGCTAGAGAGTAATTCCCCTCCTTGTCAAGGAGGGGTTAGGGGTGGTTATCTAAGTTTTTTCGTAACTACCTACCCAATTCATGCCAATGAAGTAAGACATAGCGAAAATAAATCTCGTAACTGAGAAAAAACGTTCCTACCGCGGTTACGGAGCGTGGAGATGAGTGCCTGAATGCGAGCGTAAACAACGCCTCCCTCGACCGTACGAAAACCGCCGCAGATTTTCAGTTTTACCTTGGCGGGGCGTAAGTCCCGTTCCGCTGGGTTATTGGTGAACGGGACCCCGACTTCTAAGGCGAAGGCCAGTACACTGTCTTGATGGGTTCTCAGACGGTCGAGCCGATTTCGCCTAGGTGATGGTTTGGGTCTACCCCGGTTACCCGGTTGAGGTGGAGGCTCTTCCCGTTCCGCGTGGTCAAGGATAATTAGGTAATGTTTACGAATTTCTTCTCCCGCTACCATTGAATTTGGCATGTTGTACACATCCAGTAGCAACTCGTGCATTTCGGCAGCCCAGAGACGGCCTTCTTCTATCAATCCTTTCAGTTCTCTTAACAGATGTGCGCCACCGAGGGAAGGTTTGGCTTGATTACAACTAAAGTAGGGTGCCCAGCAATCATGTACTGCTCTACCCCTAAAATTTGGCAATACGGATTCTTCACTGTTGAGTGCTTCGGTTCCACGTCTGGCGTGGAGGAATAAGTGAGTGTTTTCTGCATTTGAAGCCGTGTGTAGCCAATACAGTTGGCCTTCTACACGAATCTTGGTTTCGTCAAAATGAACGACTTCTGAAGACCTTAAGGTCGCTTTGATTGGTTCTTCTAACGGCGCCAATAGTTCGTCACCTCGTTCTAAGACTTCTAAGCTCGTTTGGCGATTGAGCTTATAACCAAATATATCGGCAAAGAATCGGCTGATTTGCTCTAACGGCATGTTGTAATCTACTGACAACATCGCTATCAAAGCGCGCACCCCACCTCCCTATTGCACTGCCGTCTTTACCTCTACTGGATATTCCCCTTTTTGCTCTAGCCCACAGCAAGTTATTTCCCTAGTCTAGGTTCGGTTACTTCTCGTTTCGGCTCTGGTAAGTCAAATACTTGTCTACTTTGGATTATTTCGTATTCTTCCTCCTTCCCAAATTGCCGTCCACAACCGTCACACTGGTTGGGTAGATGGACTTCTACATGGTCTGGTTTTTCTACTCGTTCTAAGGTTCTTCCCTTATGTCCTTTTGGCCCTCCCGGTCCCTGACCTTGGTTTTTCGGTAAGCCCGGCTGCGTGGTTTTCTTTCGGTATCCATCACTGCTTGGCGGCTGATGACTATTGGTGCTGTCCATCCCCAAACGACGACAGAATTCCGCATTCTCTGTTTCCAGACGCCGAATTTTCTCTAACAGTTGCCGGATTATTTCTTTCAGAGCTTCTCTGTCGTTTGGGAGATTTTCCATTTTTAAAATTTAACATCTTTTTAGGGTAATCTGTTGGCATGTACCGGGTAGGTAGTTACGTTTTTTCTAATTATTTCCAAGACATTCTCTAAATTTTCCAAGACTTCATTATTGGTAAAGCGAAGCACTTGAATACCGACTTCGTTTAGAAAGGTCGTGCGTTTGGCATCATATTCCATACCTGACTCAGTAAAATGGCT
>JAAUSR010000008.1 GCA_012032555.1 Thioploca sp. | reverse complement strand
AAAACGTAAAAAAAATGGCAAATTAACTAAAAATCAAAAAAATGGCAACAAGAAGGTAGCTAAAGAACGAATTTTTGTAGAAAATAGCATTTCTGGCATGAAACGCTACAGAACACTTGTCAATAAATTAGATTTCATACAATTGATTTATATGATGAAATAATTGGTGTCTGTGCTGGACTATGGAATTTTTACTTAGCTAATTGATTGGTTTTTAACGTGATACAACTCTAGTAATATCGATTTTCAAGGTCCCGGTGCAGATAAGTTAACTATCAGCGGAGAAGGAATTAATCGTGTGTTTGTTATCAATAGTAATGCGATTGTTAGCATTAATAAAATGACCATTGCTAATGGTTTTGCTAATTACTATTGGACTATGGGTGGTGGTGGTATAGAAAATTATGGCATTTTAAGCATTACCGATAGCATCTTATTTGGTAATACAGCTAACCTTGGTGGTGGAATTGATAACGAAGGCGAATTAACTATCACTAATAGCAAATTATTGAGCAATATTGCTGAAGATAATAATGGTTTTCATCCCTGTGGTGGCGGTGGCATTTTCAATGCGGGTACTTTAAATATTACCAATAGTACCTTACAGGGAAACACTACTGAATGCGCTTACGTTACCCACGCTAACAATGGCGGTGCTGGTATCTTCAATTTAGGTCCCTTTGGTGCCAATGTAACACTCACCAAAAGTAGATTATTAAATAATATTGCTCAAAATACAGATGATGGTGGCGGTATTCTTAATATGGCTGGAGGTACCATAACCATTGATCAAAGCGAATTATCATCGAATTTGGCTTCCAACGGTGGTGGCATTTATAATGCGGGCGGCGATGTTATTACTGTTAACTCGACTCTATCAGGTAATAGTGCCTCTTGGGGTGGCGGTATTTATAACCTAGATAACTTAACTGTCATTAATAGTACTTTATCTAACAATCAAGCTACTACTATCGGTGGTATTTTTAATGAGGGCAATAGTCAAATTGCCAACAGTATTATTGCTAATAGCGAGGGTGGTGATTGTTATAATAGCAGTAATAAATTTACCATTAGGAGCACCTTAATTGAAGACGGTAGCTGTAATCCCACCTGGAGCGGTGATCCCCAACTTAGCCTCCTAGCTAATAATGGTGGCCCCACACTAACTCATGCTTTACTTTCTGGTAGTATTGCTATTGATAACGGTGATGATGCGATTTGTATAGCTAAACCAGTTAATAATCGGGACCAACGTGGTATTCCTCGTGTTTCTGATCGTTTAACTGGCAGTCATTGTGATATTGGTGCTTATGAGTACCAAAATAGAGTAATCCGTCGTTGATGGTAACAATAAGAAAGGCTACATTTTTTCTTATTCAACTAGTAAGGTGCATTATTTAGGAACAACAACCCGTGTGCACCGCACACCCATCACCCATCAGGGTGGGCAATGCCCACCCTACCTAATTTTCGTTTGTGATGGTTAGTCAAATAAATGCCGATTGATAATCGTTTGATTTCGCTCAGCACCGGTGGAAATTATCTCAATGGGGGTTGCAATTAAACTTTCGAGTTTTTCTAAATAAGCGCGCGCATTGGCGGGTAATTGATTATAGTCACGGATTCCAACGGTGGATTGTTGCCAGCCTGGCAGATCGAGATAAATTGGTTGACACTGAGCGAGAGCTTCAGCACTAATGGGTGGAGTTGTTAATTCCTGATTATTATATTGATAACCAATCCCGATCCGTACCGGATCAAGACCATCGAGCACGTCTAATTTAGTGATACAGACGCTAGTTAAGCTGTTAATGATACGAGCACGTCGGAAAGCGACGACATCAAACCAACCACAGCGGCGCGCACGACCCGTGGTAGCACCGTATTCATGACCTTGGGTTGATAAGTGTTTACCAACATCATCAAATAATTCCGTTGGAAATGGTCCAGAACCAACCCGAGTGCAATAAGCCTTAGCAATACCTAAAATGCTATCAAAATAGCGTGGTCCCATGCCACTCCCGGTCGCTGCGCCACCAGCGGTGGTGTTAGAAGAAGTGACAAAAGGATAAGTGCCTTGATCGATATCTAATAAAGTTCCTTGGGCACCTTCAAACAGAATATTCTTCTGCTCTTGTTGTAATTGGGCTAATCGTTCAGCCACATCGGTTATCATCGGTTTAAAAATATCGGCTATCGCTAAAGTCTCATCGCAGATCTTTTGAAAATCAACTGCAGCGGTATGGTGATAATGTTGGAGAACAAAATTATGATAATCAAGCACCGCTTTGAGTTTATCGGCAAATTGTGATGGTGACAGTAAATCATTAATCCGTAAGCCTCGTCTAGCTACTTTATCTTCATAAGCGGGACCAATCCCACGACCGGTTGTGCCAATTTTGCTAGCGCCTCGAGCTTGTTCGCGAGCTTGATCGAGGGTAACGTGATAAGGTAAGAGTAACGGACAAGCTTCACTAATACTCAAACGTTCTCGCACCGGGATGCCATTAGATTCAAGCAGTTGAATTTCTTCTAATAAGGCTGATGGTGACAATACCACACCATTACCAATAAAGCACTGAACGCCGGTATGTAAAATCCCGGAAGGAATTAAATGTAAAATGGTTTTTTGGCCTTCAATGACTAAGGTATGACCGGCATTATGTCCACCCTGAAAACGAACCACCGCTGCAGCACGTTCAGTCAACAAGTCAACGATTTTACCTTTGCCTTCATCACCCCATTGTGCGCCAATGACTACGATAGTTTTACTCATAATTACGCTCTCTAATTTCAGTTATCAGTTATCAATTATCAGGATTTTTTTATAATGGGGTAACTTGCCACCCGGTTGCAGTTAAACGTAATTCACGGTCACATCCCATCGCTTGGGCATCACCAATTTGATGAGGTAATCGACTAATAACCACTTCTCCTTGTTCGCGCAGTTGTCGAATAGTTGTGGCTAAGGTCGTCGCTAAAAGCGCATCAGTCGGCGTTGGTGGCGCAAAAATGGCAGCCGGTTTCGTGGAAAGTATCTCCGGTTGAAGAGACACTATGGTTCTTAAGTTGGTACTGAAACCGGTAGCGGGTCGAGAACAGCCAAAAGATTTGCCAATATCGTAACGCCCACCTTTAGCGATAGCTCGCCCATGTTGGGAAACATAAGCGGCGAAAATGACGCCCATATGATAACTATAACCACGTAATTCAGCTAAATCGAAATGCAGCGGTATTCCATGCCATTGTGCTTGTAGTTGCTCTAATTCATCCAAAGCGGTATGGACACCATGTGGAGCCCGATTAAATATTCGACGGGCAGCTTGCAAAACTTGCGCATCACCATGAAGTTGTGGTAATTCACTTAACATTTGGCGTAACGGCTGGGAAATATTCCATTGAGATAATAACGTTTTTATCTCAGTGTTAGCTTTACGTTTAATCGCATCGAACAATGGTTCTTCAAATTCAAATAGCGGTTCTTCGTTTTCCTCTTCACGGTCTGTTTGAATAGTTGTTGGGATAGGTTGTTGTGTTTGTTTAATTTCGCGTTTAGCTTGTGCTATTAAACGACGATAAATTTCAACATGTCCTATATCGATATGGAAATCAGTAATGCCGGTTATTTCTAGCGTTTCCAGCATTAAAGAGAGAATTTCAATATCACTATCAACCCCTTGATAACCAAATAGTTCTACACCAACTTGCAAGGGAGAACGTGAACCAGAAAATGAATTGGGACGAGTGTGTAATACGGTTCCTAAATAACATAATCGAGTGGGTACTTCTCGCCGCAGACGGTGGGCATCGATACGTGCTATTTGTGGTGTCATATCAGCACGAATTCCCATCAACCGACCGGTAAACTGATCAGTTAATTTAAAGGTTTGCAAATCGAGTATTTGCCCGGTACCCACTAAGAGAGATTCTAAGTATTCCATCAGTGGTGGGATAACGAGTTCATACCCCCAAGTGGCATAAACATCGAGCAATCGGCGACGTAATTTTTCTAAGTGAGCCGATTCTTCTGGTAAGCTGTCGATAATGCCAGCCGGTAATAACCAACGATCTTGATAGCTCATGTTTGTTATCAATAATTAATGGCTGTCATGGGGGCAGTTTAATGGATGAGATATAAAAGTATTACACCAGATATCATACTCACCAGACCGATTAAACGGACTTTCTCATCGGGCATTTCGCTAATAACTTGTAGGGTTTTACGCCATCCAGTTGGACTGAGGAAAGGAATTATACCTTCAATCACCAACAATAAAGCGATAGCGATCCCAAATTGTTCCCACATAATGTTCCTTTGAGAATTCAAACTAACTGACAGTTAATCGCATTTATTCGTGATGAATGACTTATTTATCAGTCTCAGTTGGTGGTGAAGGCAAAATAATCGGGTGACTCGTGGCTGTTTTAGCAGCCGATTCCGTCGTTAAGGAAGAAGTGACACTTCCCATATTATTAAAATAATTAAAGAAATCAGAATGTGGCTGAATCAGTAAGATATCATTTTTATTGTTAAAGATCGTTTTGTAAGCATTAAGACTACGATATAAGGTATAAAATTCCTGATTTTGGTTGAAGGCTTGGGCATAAATTTCAGCGGCGGTCGCATCACCTTCACCTCGGATTTTCTGAGCGTCACGTTCAGCTTTAGCAATAATTTCGATGCTTTCACGGTCAGCATTCGCTTGAATACGAACAGCCTCCGCTTCGCCTTGCGAACGTAATTGCTTGGCATATTGTTCACGTTCTGCTTCCATTCGTCGATAAACTGAGCTACTGACTTCTTTAGGCAGTTCGATCCGTTTGATACGGACGTCAATAATTTTCATTCCAAATTCTTTAGCACGTTCGGAAACAATTGTCGTGACCCGATCCATAATTTCGGAACGCTCCCCAGAAACGACATCATTAATAGTACGTTTACCAAATTCATTACGTAATCCATCCGCAATAACCTCTCCCAAGCGTTGTTTAGCACGTTGTTCAGCACGCTCAGGATTATCACCCATGGTTTTAAAATAGCCAATGACATCCACAATTCGCCATTTGATGAAAGAATCTACAATGAGGTTTTTCTTTTCAATGGTTAAGAAATGTTCTGATGGGACATCCAAATTGTGAATACGTTTATCAAATTTAACCACCTTGTCAAAAACGGGCCATTTGAAATGTAGCCCTGGGCTTAATTCATCAACACCAATGATTTGGGGGCTAATGATTTTTCCTAAACGCAATATCAGCGGTAATTCGGTTTCTTTGACAATAAAGGCTGCCATTAATCCAACCGTGAGCACTATCACCATTAATCCGAGTGTAGTTGGCTTTGACATCATTAGCGATCTCCTCTACTACGGGGATCATTCTTTTTATTATCTTCTGATTGAGAAGACCGGTTCATCGTTGAGGGTGAAGTCGGTGTTAGTTTTGCAGCTTCAGTCAACTGGGAGGAAGTAAAGATCTTATCCAATGGTAATACCATAAGATTATTTCCGGGGACATCAACGAGAATTTTACTGGTATTATTTAACACGGATTCCATCGCTTCTAAATATAAACGTTGTCGTGTAATCATTGGCGCTTTTTCATATTCAGTTAAAATTTTAGCAAAGCGTTGAGTTTCACCTTGAGCATGGGCAACGACCATTGATTTATAAGCTTTAGCTTCCTCAATGAGTTTACCAGCAGTACCACCCGCTTGTTCAACGACGCCGTTTTTATAGGCTTGAGCTTTATTTTTACTTCTTTCTTCATCCTCACGGGCTTTAATCACATCGGCAAATGCAGATTGAACTGCTTCCGGTGGTTGAGCATTTTGCATATTGACACTGATAACTTTTAAACCCGTTTGGTAATGATCTACAATCGTTTGAATTAATTTTTTAGCGTCAGCGGCAACGCGATCGCGTTCATTAGTTAATACGGCATCCATATTACTTGACCCCACAATTTCCCGTAAAGCACTTTCAGTCGCTTGATGTAAAGT
The DNA here is from genome assembly GCA_012032555.1 of Thioploca sp. Lineage (GTDB taxonomy): Bacteria > Pseudomonadota > Gammaproteobacteria > Beggiatoales > Beggiatoaceae > Thioploca. Next base: position 105,732 of record JAAUSR010000008.1, on the reverse strand, counting down.
ATTATCTGGTTCCAACACATTGAAGAGATAATCCTTAGCATCCTCTTTATTTTCTCCCACACGGTATTGGACCACTAGTTCAATTTCCACGATATTTTCATCTTCAGTGAGCATCAACGCTTTATGATTGACCGCACGGACTTGCTGAACGTCAATTTTTTGAACATTTTCAATTGGATAAGGTAAATGCCAATGTAACCCTTGGTCAGTAGTTTGTTGATAACGACCAAACCGAGTAACCACTCCCCGCTCAGCGGGTTGTACAATGTAAAAGCCAAATAACAGCCAGAGGGGGAATAACACCACCAGGACCGTAGTGATAGCTAAGCCACTAAAATTCCCGCCGCCACCGCCAGTTGGTTTATTGGGCTTGCCTCCAAACCAGCCACCGAATTTATCGCGCATTTTTTTAATCACTTCATCTAAATCTGGGGGACCTTGTTCGTTTTTACGGTGGCCCCAAGGATCTTTGCTCCCATTACCACCCGGTTCATTCCAGGCCATGTATACTCCTTAAAGCTTGCTCATATTAATGTAGCTAATAATGTGACAGTAAGTATTTCTCTCATTTAGGAAAATCACCTTTGATTTCTCATAGTTAATTCATCAAAGCCGGTGAGTTTAGGTTTTCCCACTGTGGATTTTATGAAGTTTGATAAAGACTAGCAAGCGGTTGAATAAGTTGCAAGGTCGGTTCAGCTTTAATTAATTGGTTAAAATAGACTGCTGACATTTGTATTTCTAGTAGACTATCACCATTATCAGTATATTGTTCTTGCAATACTATTCCTAAAGTAAATAAACGTGATCGTAGTTCACCGGCTTGTACCGGCACCTTTACCCAGTGATGTACCATTTCCTTATCAAAGTATTTGGCTAATGCCGTCTGTAACAAATTAATTCCACTGCCTTGGCTGGCTGACAACCAGATTTTACTTACTTGAGTGGCGTTGTTACCACTTTCATCATGTGGTAAACAATGGGGTAATTTATCAATTTTATTATAAATAATCAGTTGCGGTATTTCAGCCGCATCAATATCTGCCAGGACTTGGTTGACTTGCTCTATGCGCCATTGTCGGTCAGTATCACTCGCATCAACGACATGCAGCAATAAACTCGCTTGGCGGGTCTCTTCTAAAGTGGCTCGAAATGCGGCAATCAGATCATGAGGTAATTGTTGAATAAAACCAACTGTATCCGCCAAAATCACGCCTATTTTATTGGGCAACTGAACCCGACGTAAGGTCGCATCCAAGGTTGCAAATAACTGATCAGCAACATAAGTTTTGGCCGTGGTTAGACAATTAAACAAAGTCGATTTACCTGCATTAGTATAACCCACTAAAGCAACCACTGGCAGTTGTGCCCGTTGTCTAGCTTTTCTGCCCAATTTTCGTTGTTGGGTAACTTTCTCTAAGCGTTTATTAATGGCTTTAATCCGTTCCGCAATTAAACGACGGTCGGTTTCTAATTGGGTTTCACCTGGACCGCGCAAACCAATACCCCCTCGTTGTCGTTCCAAGTGAGTCCAACCCCGTACTAAACGAGTAGATAAATAGTTGAGTTGGGCTAACTCAACTTGTAATTTACCTTCAAAAGAGCGAGCTCGCTGGGCAAAGATATCTAAGATAACACCCGTGCGATCCACCACCCGACAACCGAGGCTCTGTTCCAGATTACGTTCTTGTGTTGGGGTTAAGGTATGATTAAATAACACCACTTCAACTGGTTGTGCTTGAACAAATGCTATTATTTCTTGTAATTTACCTTTACCGACAAAATAACTGGGATCTGGACTTTGACGTGTTCCAGTGATTTGTCCGACAGTTATCACCCCGGCCGCACTGGCTAACTCTTCAAATTCAGATAGCGTTGCTGGTTCAAACATCCCTATCATATTCATATGTACTAAGATAGCCTTTTCACCTTGGCGAGGTCGCTCAAACATACTTATTACCTCTTAGTTAATTTCACCAGAGCAAGTAATTTCCTCCTCCTCAAGTTTGATGAAGTGACATTTCCTAACACGTCGTCATTCAGGAGTTGGTGGCGGTGGTGACACTTCTTCTTCAGCCGGCGTGCCGCCTTCTTCCTCATGGCTAATCTTGACATTTCGTGCGGGTACGATAGTCGAAATAGCATGTTTATATACCATTTGACTCACTGAGTTTTTAAGTAACACGACAAATTGGTCAAATGAATCTACATAACCTTGTAGCTTAATGCCATTGACTAAATAAATAGAAACTTGTACCCGTTCTTTACGTAATGCATTTAAAAAAGGGTCTTGTAGTGATTGCCCTTTACTCATAATATTCTCCATATTATTATCATTGAAACGACTTCCCTCGCATAATTTTGCTTGATGCCCATTAATTTATCCCAGTTTTATTGTACACTTAAATAAGTAGCTGTTTTAACCGGTTTAGGAAAAAGTAACGTTTTTTTCTATCTGATTCAAGATATTTTTGCTCACTTGTGATTGTTGACTATCAAACCAAATCGCATCCGCTTGAGTACGTAACCAAGTCAGTTGCCGCTTGGCCATTTGACGCGTGGCGCTAATCGCTGCTTCTACCAAGTTGGTATAATCGATCTGACCCATCAAATAACGCCAAACTTGTCGATAACCCACACAACGCATAGCGGGTAAATCCGCTGTTAGATCACCACGATGAAATAAATTATCTACCTCGGCAATTAAACCTTGAGCCAACATCATATTAAACCGTTGTGCTATTTTAGCATGTAAAACGGAACGTTGCTCTGGACAAAGCACTAATTTCAACAGGGGTTGTAACTGCGGTTGAGTGACGGCTTGAGCATACCATGTAGTCATGGTATAGCCCGATACTTCGTAAACCTCAAGTGCCCGTTGAATCCGTTGAGAATCATTGGGATGAATCCGTTGTGCTGCCAGGGGATCAATCCGAACCAGACGTTGATGTAAAGCCGGCCACCCCAACTCTTCAGCTTCCCGTTGCAGATGCTGCCGTACTGGCAAATCAGCTGGTGGCAACGGAGATAGCCCTTGTTGTAGACTATGAAAATAGAGCATGCTGCCACCCACTAATAAGGGAATTCGACCCACCGACTGAATCGCTTGAATTTCAGCCAATGCTTCTTGGCAAAATTGCGCGACTGAATAAGATTCCAGCGGATCGCGGATATCAATTAGACGATGTGGTGCTTGAGCAAGAACTTCCGCACTGGGCTTAGCGGTGCCAATATTCATCTCTCGGTAAATCATCGCCGAATCAACGCTAATAATATCACACGGCAACTGTTTCACGAGCGTAATCGCTAGGTCAGTTTTGCCAGCTGCGGTTGGTCCCATTAAGAAAATACCCAGTCGCTTCATGAAGATTTGCAAATAATTCGCTCGTAATAATTTATGCCAATTTATGGCCAGTTAGGAAATTTAACTGATTTTAGTTCAAATGAATTATAATCTTTTTTTTGGTATCGTGTCATACTTTCGCTTGAAAACCATAGGATTGCTAAACAACATGATAATCCTGGCCGTATTATTAATGATTTACTTATTATCTCAATGGTTTGCTTTCATGTTTAAGCCATATCAAGTTGGAATGATACTGGGTTTCAATGGTTTATTCGTTTTATCTGTACTGGCAAATCCCGCGTTGGAACCGGGAACGATTCCTTCACAACGGGGACAATTTGAACAAGCTATCCGCCATTGGCAATCGCTATTAACGACTGATAATTTGAACCCTTCCCAACAAATTAATCTTTGGATCCAAATTGGCAATGCTTATCAAGCATTAGGGTTATCTCCATCCGCATTGGATACCCTTTTACAAGCTAAGTCGCTTTTTCTAACAGCTCAAAATGATACCTCAACCGCTACCACTATGAAAGAGGAACTGGCTGAGATAGGGGTGAAATTGTTTATCAGCTTAAGCGATATATCACTCGCTCAACGTCAAGATAAGGCCGCACGTCAATATCTTAATCAAGGCAAATCGCTCTTATCTTCTCAAACACCGCAGTTAATACAAGCTATCCTCTTGAATCAAGAAGGAAATGTGTTGGCAGCAGAAGCTTATTATGCTAAAGCACTCGCTGTTTATGAGCAAGGTATCCACTTAGCTAAACAAGCTGGCGACTGGTTGTTAGCTACTCGTATACTCACTAATAAAACCTATGCTTATTTAAAATTAGCGCGATGGAATCAAGCGGTAACCAGTTTACAGTTAGCTCAACAACAACTAGAACCGGTTGCGGATAATTACGACAAAGCTTTTAGTTTGATTAGTATTGGTGCTTGGGCTGAACAGGTCCATAGCCAATTAAGTGATCGCTTTTTAAAGTTACTCCCGGCAACGGCTCTTCAAAATCGAGCTGATTTACAAGAAATAGCATATCATACTTTAACCGCTGGGCTAAAGATTGCCAAACAACTGGCACATTCACGTCTTATTTCTTATGCTTACGGTTATCTAGGACATTTAAATGAAATAGAACAACACGATGCAGAAGCTTTACGTTTAACTCGCCAAGCCATTTTCTATGCTAAACAAGATAAAAATTCTTTCTTCAGTCAAGCCGAACAAGGTTCAGAAATTCTTTATCGTTGGCAGTGGCAATTAGGACGATTATTTAAACAGCAGCAACAACTCGAAGAAGCCATTCAAGCTTACCAACAGGCTGTTAATAGTTTACAACCGGTTCGCCAGGAATTAGCTATTGGTTACCGTAAAACCTCACAACCTTTTCGAGAACGTTTAGGTCCCATTTATTTAGAACTCGCTGATTTACTGTTGCAGCGTGCTGAGCAAGCGAACGACCCTCAACCTGGGTTTAAGCAAGTGCTTGACACGATAGAGTTGATGAAAACCTTTGAATTACAAGATTACTTTCGTGATGAATGTGTCACACAGAATAATTATAAACAACCAATTTTAAAATTCCAACCGGCGCACACGGCTTTACTTTATCCCATTTTATTTGCCGATCGGACTGAGTGGTTATTAAGTTTAGGCAAGGGTTTAATTCAACGAGTCAGTATACCTATTCCCGCGACCATTTTAAAAGATGAAATCAATGAATTTCGGTTTGAATTAGAAACTCAGGAGACGATGGCTTTTTTACCGTATGCCCAACGTTTATACCGTTGGTTGATAGCACCATTAACACCGACGTTAACTACTCACCAAATAACGACTTTGATTATCGTCCCAGATGGGGTATTGCGCACGATTCCGTTGGCCGCTTTGCATGATGGTCAAGAATTTTTGATTACTCAATATGCCATAGCGACTCTTCCGAGTCTCACTTTAGCGGCACCCGATTCTAATTCCCCAGCGGCGGCGAAAATTCTCATTAGTGGATTATCGCAAAGTGTACAAGATTATCCGGCATTAGCGAATGTCATTGCAGAAACCCGTGATATTCAACAATTATATCAAGAAGACGCTTCCTTGCTTCTGGATCAAGAATTTACAGTAGACAATTTTGCAAAGCCTTAAAAAATACGCCGTATTCTATTCTACATATCGCTTCTCATGGTCAATTCGATAGCGATCCGCAAAAAACTTTTTTACTGACTTATGATGGGAAACTAACCATTAATCAATTAAAACAGTTTATTCAACTTCACGAACGTCGCAATCAATCAGTAGAATTATTAACCTTAAGTGCTTGTCAAACAGCGGTTGGGGATGAACAAGCGGCATTAGGATTAGCTGGTATTGCCCTTAAAGCCGGCGCTAGAAGTGCTTTGGCCACTTTGTGGCTCATTGATGATAAAGCGACGGCGATTTTGATTAGGGAATTTTATCGCCAATTACATCAACAAAAACAATCTAAAGCCAGGTCTTTACAACTGGCACAACAATTTTTATTGCAGGACAGTCGTTATCAACACCCGGCTTTATGGGCACCTTTTTTGTTAATCGGTCATTGGCAATGATGAGTAACTTATTTTTAGGATAATGGGTTATAGGTTTGTTATGAAATGAAATCAATTCAACTTTATCTTTAATACCTTTCTAATTTATCATGCGAAATCGCATTCATTGGCTAGCTTGGGGAATAAGCTTAGGATTACTGCTGTTAAACACCGCTTCATTGTTAGCTGAAGTTGTATTTGATGGCACTTTAGGTCCAGCAAGAACATTACCTGGACCCCGTTTTGATATTACCGCCGACTTGGGACAACAACAAGGGGGTAATTTGTTTCACAGTTTTAAATTCTTTAATTTAAATAAAGAAGAAATAGCTACTTTTTCTGGACCACCCTCTGTTGAAAATATTATTGGTCGAATTACCGGCGGCGAACGTTCTATTATTGATGGCAAAATCGTGGCTGATATTCCGCAAGCAGATTTATATCTCATTAACCCAGATGGTTTTATTTTTGGACCGCACACTCAATTGGATTTGCCGGGCGCTTTACATATTAGTACCGCGACTCAACTATATTTAGGTCAAACTGGTACCCTTGAAACTCGCCAATTAGCACAGAGTCTTTTAGTCAGTGCTCCACCTTCCGCCTTTGGTTTTTTAGATCCCATACCGAGTTCAATCGAAATTAAGGGGAGTGAATTAGTAACGCGTATGGGCAAAAGTTTATCATTATTGGGCGGTAATATTAATATTGATGGCGGTCACTTACGGGCAATTTCTGGGCGTATTAATTTAGCCGCTGTTAATTCGGGTAATCAGATAACCACCACCCCGCATGACTTAGTCGTCAATACTCAAGAGCAACTGGGTAAAATTACTTTGGCCAACGATGCGGCTATTGATGTCGGTAAACAAGGTGCTGGTGATATTTACATTCGTGGTGGTCAATTTGAAATCGATAATAGTGCCATTATTGCTAATACAGAAGCAGACCAAAACGGGGGCATCATCGCTATTAAAGCGAATGAATTGCATCTGAACAATCGTTCTAGTATTGATAGTCGCGTGTTCGGTCCGGGACAAGGTGGTCAAATTGCTATTGAAGTTGACGGTAAAGCGACACTATCTGGAGATAGTACCATTGTTACTAGTTCATTGGGAACTAAACCACAGTCCGGTAATGCCGGTGATGTTACCTTGAAAGTGCAGGATTTAGATTTGGAAAATAGTTCTATCAGCACGACTACTTTTGGTCCTGGGCGGGGAGGCAATATTACTATTGAAGCGAGTGATAATATTTCTCTAACCAGTACCACGGATTTTTCTGCGGCTATTCAAGCCAGTTCAGAGGGCGATCAAGATCAAGCCGGTAACGCCGGTCGTATTGCTATTAGTGCTAAAGAATTCAATTTGAGCGGTGTTAATAGTAAAGTGGACAACAGCACTTCCGGTCGTGGACAAGGCGGTAGTATTTATCTGCAAATGGGTGATACCCTACGTATCTGTGATGATGCTTTTATTTCAGCGGATAGTAAAGGAATCGGCAACGCCGGTAACATTTATATTAATACCAATATCTTAGCAATAGACCAAGGTCGTATTTCTACCGCAGCGGATAGAGCAAAAGGAGGTAATATCGTTATCGGTGCGCATAACCGTGTTGAGGTGAATCATGGCCAAATCAGTGCAACAGTCAGCGCCGGTCAAGGCAAGGGGGGAAATTTGGCCATTGGGAGTCCCGCTTTATTTCGCTTGCAGGACAGCAAAATCATAGCCAATGCTAGCGCTGGAGATGGTGGACTGGTGTTGATTATTGCCGCTACTCCTATGAAATTGATTAGGAGTTCCATAACAGCTTCATCGGAAACCGGATTAGATGGTGATGTCAAAATTGATAATATTTATAGCGTTGATCCCAGTACTTTACCCATCGAATTTCTTGATGCCAGTAATTTAATAAAACAACAATGTGCCAATCGATCCACTACTCAATGGAGTCGTTTTATCTTAACTGGTCGAGGTGGATTACCCAATGCACCTGATGACTTACAAACTTATTTACCTACTCACTAAATCGCTTTATCCGTGTACAAAAAAGAATGTCGGTCGGCAAAGGGTTGCCGACACGCCAGGTTACCTAACTAAAATTATTTAGTTAAGGTTTTTGTTAACCGCTCAACCACCACTGGGCAAGCATATCCATACCCTTGTTTCAAATTTTTTAAGGTAACCCGGTCTGTTTTCATCGATTGATAGTGGTTTTCAACTTGGCTACATCTTTGCGCCAATTCCATTTTAACTTGTTCAACATAGGGAGTTTTGGCTTCATTGAGACGATTAATTTCAATATACTTCGCCAAAGGATCCAGATGTTGTTGGTGTAATAAATGGGCTACTTCCTGCTCGGATTCAACTTGCTGTTGGGCCATTTTTATTTTATTCAAATCCGGTAATGGAATGACTTTAACCACTTGTGTAGTTGAATTTTCAACAGCCGCTATTGGAGCCGAATTAATCACTTGGGGAATTGCAATATAACTGATTAATATTAATAATAAAACCAGCAAAAATATTATCCGAGTACTATTCCTTCTTTTGGTCGTTGAAGGTGAATCAAAATAAAAAGAATTTTTCATAGTCAAACCTTTCAAATAAAACATGATTTGTGATGACATTCCTACCTTCAATGGGGTTAAATGGGGATTAAATTAGGCGGTTAGATCGAGACTTCATCGAATTCCAAATCGCTGTTTAATTCACCCCCTTAACTAGGGATGAAGTCGGATGTCAGAATAGCTTACCCCTTAGCAAAATAAATACCGCCAAAGGGAAAATTTCTACCTTTAAGTTAAGCATTTTGTTCTCCCCTCCTTAATTAAGGAGGGTTGGGGTGTGAAATAGCCTTGATTTTCTTAACCACCCCCCGACCCCCTCCTTAGTAAGGAGGGGGAGTAAAGCAGTAATCTTGTAGGGTGAGAAGAGCGAAACTGAACTTTATACTAATTAATTATAACATTTATTTATCTATAAATAAAAAAATTTCATCACAAATTAATTCCCACACTCAATTTGCTATTGGACAGATCTGTCAAATGAGTTGGCATAAACTTTGTCCAATTTGACACTTTTGTCAAATTTTTTTACCTCTTAAATAGTCCAATTTGACACCATCGTCAAATTCCGCCGCAATAAACCACATCATTAATAATTAAATTAAATGGAAAAATGTTATTTATCAAATTATTACGTTAATTGGACACTTGCGTAAAAGACAAAAAATTGATTGTATGCCACAATACTCCGGCTTAATTTTGTTCTGCAATTATTAAAGTAGGGTGGGTAGAGCGCAGCGAAACCCGCCATAACAGTGGTTGTCACTTCGTTCTACCCTACGAATCTAAAAAGGAGAGTTTCAAACTATGAATCTAACCCAACTTCCCCGCTGGTTAAGAGACCACTATTTAGCCACGGGGTTACTGATGTTTAGTGGTTTAGGTCAATCGTTATTCGCTGCGACTATAATCGTCAACAGTTTAGAGGATACAACACTAGCCGACGGTCAGTGTACTTTACGAGAAGCGTTGGACAATGCTAATCAAGATACGGCTGGGGTAGGTGATTGTTTGGCGGGCAGTGGTGATGATGTGATTGATTTAGTGGGATTAAATGGGACTATCACGTTATCTGCTCAGTTGAAGATTACGAGCAATTTGATTTTGAAAGGGCCAGGGGCGGAGAAGTTGACTTTGAGTGGCAACTTTCAGACTAACGTTTTCTACATTGACTCTGGTGCAACGGTTAAAATTAATGGGGTTAAGATTATTGAAGGAAAGGCCATCTCATATTGTTATGAAAATGGAATTGCTGGTGGTATCCATAATCTTGGTACTTTAACTCTTACTAATAGTCAGGTGTCACAAACTTATGAGGGTTATTATGAGTGTACTATTGACATTGATAACGGGGATATTTTGGCCTTAAATAAGGTAATATTAGGAAACAATAGTGATATCATCCGCATTATGGTGGTAGGAAATGAACAATTTAGCATCTATAATGAGGGAACTTTAACGGTTAACGGTAGTACCGTATCAGAAAACGATGATCGTGGCATCGGTAATCTTCATGGTACTGTAACTATAACCAATAGTAAAATATTAAAAAATAAGGGTACTGGTATTGAAAACATTTATGGTAGTACTTTAATTTTAACCAATAGTACTGTGAAGAACAATGGTGGTGGTATTATAAATGATGGTACTTTAACCATTACTGATAGTACTGTGTCAGAAAATTCCGCTGGTGATCCTGCTGGTGGTATTAACAATGATGGAGGTACTTTGACTATTATCAATAGTACCGTATCAGAGAATATAGTCAAAAGTAACTACAATCCTGGGAGTGGTGGGATCTATAACAATGGTGGCACTTTAACTCTTATCAATAGTACCGTGTCAAGAAATGTAGTCGAAGATAACTCAGATGAGCCTAGGAGCGGTGGGATCTATAACGATGGTGGCACTTTAACTCTTACCAATAGTACTATATCAGAAAACGTATCTGTACAGGATGAGGGTGGTGGTATTCTTAATAGAGGCATTTTAAACCTTCAAAACACCCTCATCGCCAACAACACCAATGGAGATTGTGATGATTGGGGCACTATTGACACCAACCTCAACAACTTCATCGGCGACGGCAGTTGTAACCCCACCTTCTCCGGCGATCCCAAATTAGGGCCATTAGCCAATAACGGCGGTCCAACTTTCACTCACGCTTTACTGCGAGGCAGTCCCGCTATTGATGTTGGTGATGATACGATTTGTGCGGCTGAACCTGTAAATGGTCTGGATCAACGTGGTGTGGCTCGCTTTGGAAGTTCAGCCGGCAATCATTGTGATATTGGCGCTTATGAATATCAGAAACCCGCTTTAGCCACCTTGGGATCTTTCACTATCGAGTCCGATGCGATTAGATGGGAAACGCTAGCAGAATACGGAACTCAAGGATTCTATATTTGGCAAGCAGAACCGGTGGTAGCTGGAACTTGTGAAGCGGTTACCAATCCACAACTCGTTATTTCCAAACCAATTCCGGCTAAAGGCAGTGAAATTCAAGGGGAAGTTTATCACGCCGCTGTTGCAGTGAATCTCAACGGGTGTTATGGAATCCAAGAAATTCCCTCTGGTCAGATTTATATCACCCCTCGACCGGGGAGGAATGAATGGACCGGAGAACAATGGCTAACCCGTTAGCAAACGGTATGTTGCACATACGCAAGCCTAAAGACGGGTAGTGCTAAAAAAGTAGTGATTTTTCCAAAAAAACTGACCGGTTTTTGAAATCGGTCAGGTTTATACTACCGGAAAAAATTCTAACAGGAACGACGTACTCATGACGGTGCAACCCAAAACTGACCTAACGCTAGCCGATTATCTACAATTTGAACGCCAAGCGCCAACCAAGCACGAATACTATCAAGGTGAAATTTTCGCCATGACCGGGGCGAGCCGGGCGCATAACCTAATTGTTATTAGTATCGCAACTTTGCTTTACAACCAATTGCGTCAACGACCCTGTGAAATTTATGCCAACGATATGCGAGTTAAAGTCAGCGCGACCGGTTTGTATACTTACCCGGATCTCGCGGTTGTTTGTGGTTCACCGCAATTTGATGACCAGCATAAGGATACGCTGCTTAACCCAGCCGTACTCATTGAAGTTCTATCAGAATCCACAGAGAGTTATGATCGAGGCAAGAAGTTTGAACATTACCGCAGTTTGGATTCACTGAACGATTATTTGTTGGTCGCTCAAGACGAAATCCATATTGAACATTATCAACGCTACGACAAAGATAGTTGGCTACTCAATGAAGCCAAAGGAACCGAAGGCGTGATCCATTTGGACATACTCGCTTGCCAATTACTCCTGGTGGAAGTCTATGAAAAAATTACCTTTGATCCATAGTAACGATGGGTTATTTTAATAGCCACCGCTGGAAAGATACCAAAGCCATCATAACGGCGCCGACTCAAAATCGGATGGGGATTAACGCCCCATGCGTGTTCAACTTGTGCCATTAACCTAAAAAAGCTGCCACCACGGCATTCCAACTCGAAAAATCTTACAACGTCGATTAACCTGCTCAATTGGATAACGAAGAGAAGCCAATTGTCGATTATATTTTTTATCCGCTGCAGTCAATTCTTGTTTTTTCTTTCTTTTGACGGGTATTTGACTGTTGGATTGCCATCATTCATTTATTTTCTAAGAACCGCGTTACCGAAATCACCGATTGATAGGACAAGTTATTTCTTCCGTGGACGTTGCCAACCCGTAATGGTTTGTTGTGGGCTACGGCTTAAAGTTAATCTCTCCGGTGGTGTATTTCTAGTAATGGTAGAACCAGCACCAATCGTCGCATCAGCACCGACGGTGACAGGTGCAACGAGTTGCGTATCAGAGCCAATGAAAGCACGATCACCGATAATCGTTTTATATTTATTAGCACCATCGTAATTACAAGTGATGGTTCCCGCACCAATATTGACTTCGCTACCCACTTCACTGTCACCGATATAACTTAGGTGACTAATCTTACTGTGGTGAGCCACGGTGGATTTTTTAATTTCAACGAAGTTACCAATGTGGACTTGTTCGGCTAATACCGTTTCCGGACGTAAGCGTGCAAACGGCCCAATTCGACAACCGGGACCAATGATGACATCTTCAATCACACAATGAGAGAGAATTTCAACCTCATCGGCAATTTGGGCGTTCCGAATAACTGTATGGGGACCAATCTTGACTCGATTTCCTAGCTTAATTTCACCGGCTAAAATAACGTTGACATCAATTGTCACATCACGTCCGGCTTGGACTGTACCTCGTATATCTAGCCGAGTTGGATCAATTAGCGTTACCCCAGCTTGCATTAATTGAGTAGCTTGTTGTTGTTGATAATAACGTTCTAAGGTGGCTAATTGTAGACGATCATTGACACCCATGACTTCATAGATATCCGTTGAGCAAGTGGTATGAATCGTCAAATTTTCCTGCACAGCTAAGGCAACGATATCAGTCAAATAATATTCGCCTTGTGCGTTATTATTATTGAGCATCGTTAACCAACGACGTAAATAGGTCGCCGGCGCGATAAGAATACCGGCATTGACTTCCTTAATTTGCTTAATGGTATCATCCGCTTCTTTTTCTTCGACAATTTGTGTGACTTGTCCTTGACTATTTCTGACTATTCGACCGTAGCCTTGTGGTTGTTCTAACTTGACGGTGAGAATGCCCAGACTGTGAGAATTAGTTATTTGAGCACAAAGCTTTTGCAAGGTATTCAGACGAGTGAGCGGGACATCGCCACACAAAATTAACACCATCGCATCATCAGTAATGTGTGGCATAGCTTGAGCCACGGCATGTCCCGTACCCAGTTGTTGAGTTTGCTCTACCCCAATGATGGGAACCTGTGCGAGAGCTTGAAGCACTTGTTGACCACCATGACCATAAACAATATGAATACTTTCTGGCTGAAGTGCTAATGCAGTATCAACCACGTGGTGAATTAGTGGCTTATTAGCTAGGCGATGTAAGACTTTGGGGAGGTCTGAATGCATCCGTTTACCTAGCCCAGCGGCGAGGATAATAATAGCGAGTTTCATGAGATCTCGTCTTAAATGATGAACAGAAGTAAGATTCTAAATTGGGGTTAGGTGTGAAAGATTTCATTCTAGCAATTTTGCATAGTTGAAGCCAAGCTCTTAGCCGTTCTCAACTTAAGGGTTTTAAATCGCAATAAAGATGACTTCAACCTTAATCAGTTTCAACAATTTGTTGAGTTCCGCCAAACCTAATTCTCCCTTACGGGCCAAAATCACCAGGCTGGTTTCTAAAAGCGAGAAAGCACTCATGATCCGTTTTTCACTGTCAACAATCGCCTGCATCAAGTGAAGTGCTTCGGGTTCTTTTAAGAAGATGGCAATCAAAACGGAGGTATCAATCACCATGGGTCAATAATCCCTGTGCGTTATATCCTAAAATTTCCGATTCTGGGCGAGTATCGATATCGGGTAACGCCGCGCACCGCTCTGCAATAGCCAACATTTCTGCTAATAGAGCTTGCCGCGCAGATATTTCTGTAGATTTAGAACTAGTATGAACTAATGTCTGTAAAGCTTGCTGCAAAAGTTCACTAACATTTTGTGCTTGACTGAGTAACATGGCCTGTTCAAGCAATTCCTTATCTATCTCAACACTGACTTGCATCTTTACCTCCTTTACTCAAAAAAATAACACTAACACCGAATCAATTCCGATAACTCCTCTACAATCCTTACCGTCTCTAAACTCACAGTAATCACCTGCCCAATCAAGCGCAAAAGGTATTGTTCATCATCTAAGCGATTCGGGTCGTTGAGGATACCGCTTCCTTTGGTGGTTTTATATTGATAATCGTTAAGTTTTTCGAGTTTATCGCGAGAGCCGCTATGTCCATCAATTTTCACTTGGTACTGGTCTATCACCCACTCTAGTGCCGAGCGGTTCCTAAGCGATATTGAAAAAAGGTTTCTGGAGGAATGCCTGTTAAGGTGAGCGTCTCATTATAGATAATTGCGTCTTTTTCTTTGGTCAAACGCAGCTTGTCAACGCGATAAGACGGGCGTGTATCAGACTTGAATACTTTCTTAAGCGGATATTCAGACTGTTGTTCATAGTGAATATGAAGTTCAGCCAGCCGTTCGCCGGCTTTGGAGAAAGCCCAAAAATCAGGAGCCAAAGGAATTCTGGGCAGTTCTCGCTTGAGGTTAGCGGCGTATTTCTCGCGATAATGGGAATGGTGGAGAAGTCCATAAATGTAGTAGAAAATCGCCCATTTAGTAATCGTGTCGTCTTGGTAGTGACGTTGGAAATGTTTGAGTGCCCAGTTCGTGAGGTTTTCTTGGCGGTGTGTCACTGCTATTAAGTTAAGGATTCCCCCCTTTTTCAAAGGGGGCTAGGGGGGATTTGAAGCGGTTGACTTTCCAAGAAATCCCCCTCTCTCCCCCTTTTCCAAAGGGGGAAGTCAAGAGCTTAACTTAATGGCAGTAAACCTACGGGCTAGCAAGCCACACCCTACTCGGCTACGGTGTGCGATTTTCTCATAGCGGTAAAAATACCTTGATTTCTCATTTCTTCTATCTCTAACACGACTTCATCTAAAGTTAGTTTGGCAAACAACTGTTCTCGCTCTTCGGTATAATTACCATAGCCCGTGGTAAACTGATTAATGAAACGTACGGTGTTGACTAACCCCATTTGTTGACATAAGAAGGTTATGGCTTCCTGGTTAATGTCATTTAAAGATTTGGTTTGGATCTTCATATCTCAATGGCCTCAATTAATTCTAGTGGTGAAACCGCTCTGATTTGATTATCGGTTAATGCTTGGGCTTTTTTCAACAAGGTATCGTCGCAAGTACAAAAATAATCGGCCTTGGCGGCTTCAGCACAAGCTAAATGCAAAGCATCCACTGATTTAATGCCGATTTGATTTAGGGTACGAGCTCGTTTTTTGATGTCATCATTTAACACAATAAAAGTCCGTCCTTTATTTAACACGCTCAAAATATAATGTTTTCTATGAATATTGGGCGTTTTTTGGACTTCAAATAGTAAGGTTTCTGAAGAAATCAATTCCAAGGTTTCCATTTCAACCAAAGTTATTAAACCCAAAATGGCTTCTGCTTCGAGAGCAATACGAAGTTGACTTTTATCATCTAATGGGCGTTGTAAACTACAGGTATCAAAATAGATTTTCATAGTAACTTTTGATTATTTATATTTTTTATTGAAAGGTAATTCATGCAATTTTTGTAAAATAATCTGTTCAATACTCATGATTTTGCCTTCTTAACTAACATCGTAATACTCACACCTACTTGAATGCCAAAGACATTATGAGTGGTCCCCGATAACTTAGGATTTTTTCTCACATTACCCCCTAAATCCAAAACGTAAATTTTTGAAAATTCCTTTTCTAAATAACTGCGCATTCCGTCAAACGCAATATTCTCCAAAAAACTGTTATTACTGACAAATGCAATAATCCCTTCATTCCTTCTTTCTAATCGCCACGTCGCCCACTTAAACGCTTTCACATACACATCCGACAACGCATTTTTATTGGTCGCTTTAGAATTTGCAGCATAAGTTTCAGAAACCATCTGATCTAACTTCGGATACTTCCGATTCTTATTATTATCATTTTCATTCTGCTGCCCCACGTTATACGGCGGATTCCCGATAATCACAAAGATCGGTGCTTCCTTTTGCTGCTGCACCCTTTGTGTGTTCTCTAGCACAAACATCTCCATCTGCCTATCCTCAATCAATTCAAAGGTATCGACTAAACAAATGCCTTCAATCGGCTGATATTCTCCGGTCAATTCATAAAAGGCATGTTCGATATTCATACAGGCAATGTAATAGGGCAATAACATCACTTCATTACAATGCAACTCTTGCTGATACTTATTCTTCAATTGCGTGACATCTAACTGACGAATCTCCCGCAAAATCCTGACAATAAAATTTCCAGTGCCCACAAACGGATCAATAATATGCACCTCCTCACTCGCCAACGATTTTCCAAATTCCCGCTGTAAAATTTCCTCGACCGATTTGACCATAAATTCCACCAGCGGCTGCGGTGTGTAAACGATGCCATGTGTATCAGCGATTTTGACCGCAAAGCCTTGAAAGAACCGCTCATACACGGTATTTAAAAAGGTCTGCTTATCGCCATAATCGTCAATCGTTGCAGCGGCATGTTCTAAGACGGTATAAAACTTATCCAATTGATGCTGCTTAATAAACTCGGCTTTACTAAACGATTGCGAAGTCAAAGGTAGCTGGTTGATTTCTTGGTAGTAGTCTTTAATTATTTTGTGAGTGGGTTTGAGTTCGAGGATAGGCATTTTTAGTAACGTATATTATACGGAGAGTTATATGCAGCACCATTTTTTATGGCTATGGTGGTTTGTCCTCGTTGTGGTAACACAAAATGCTACGGCTATTACCTATAGCGTTCCTGATCAGCACCGTCATCCCAGTGTTGGTGCTCTAGTTGGTCCTCCAAATAAAACCGAAGGAGTTAGCGGACGACTTCTCTTCAGTTGCCGTCCACTCAGTCTCACTAAAACGTGTGCTTTTACTAGTTGATATCTCTCTCTTTGTTGTCTCGGGCCGGTAAATTTTTTCCTAACGCCAATCACTTGCTGAGAAATTAACAATGCTATTCTGATTATCAGTTCACTGCCATCAAGTTAAGCATTTCTTTCTCCCCTCCTTGGTAAGGAGGGGACGGGGGTGGTTTAGAAAGTTTCTTTTATTCAAAATGTTAACTACCACCCCCCGGCCCCTCCTTGGTAAGGAGGGGGAGAACCATGCTTAACTTAATGGCAGTGAATTATCAGTTAGTCTATCATTATCCATCGAATATCCAACGTCACTACCTCCAGTTCCAGTTTTTAGATCCCAATTAGTGTGATGGAGATGAAAACAGCGTTAAATTTTCAATAACACCGAGCACAACTCCTTAAGTTAAACAATTTATTAGCAATAGCACCAATTAAAGTTAATCAACAGTCCGCTATTTATTGGAACGCTTTTCAATCAAGTTATTAACAACACCCGGATCAGCTAACGTTGAGGTATCACCTAAATTACTAATTTCATTAGCGGCAATTTTACGTAAAATTCGCCGCATAATTTTACCAGACCGCGTTTTAGGTAATCCCGGTGCCCATTGAATAATATCAGGAGTGGCGATGGCACCAATTTCAGCACGGACTAAATTAATTAATTCTTTCCGTAATTCTTCACTCGGTTGAACATCGGCCATGAGCGTAACATAAGCGTAAATGCCTTGCCCCTTAATGTCATGTGGATAACCGACTACCGCTGCTTCGGCGACTTTTTCATGTAAGACTAAAGCACTTTCTACCTCAGCGGTTCCTAACCGGTGTCCAGAAACATTGAGCACATCGTCAACTCGGCCGGTAATCCAGTAATAACCATCCTTATCGCGACGAGCACCATCACCAGTAAAGTAATTTCCCGGATAAGTTTTTAAATAAGTATCGATAAAACGTTGATGATCACCAAAAACAGTCCGCATTTGAGAAGGCCAGGAACGGGTAATCACTAAATTACCTTCGGCTTCACCGTCGAGAACATCGCCCTCATTGTTGACAATTGCCGGTACGATGCCAAAAAATGGACGCGTAGCGGAACCCGGTTTAAGTGGGGTAACGCCAGGTAAGGGAGTAATCAAGATGCCACCGGTTTCGGTTTGCCACCATGTATCAACGACCGGACACCGTCCCTCGCCAACGACATGATAATACCATTCCCAAGCTTCTGGGTTAATGGGTTCTCCCACACTACCGAGAATGCGTAAACTGTTTCGACTCGTCTGCTTAACGAAAGTATTACCTTTACCCATCAATGCCCGAATTGCTGTGGGTGCGGTATAAAAAATATTAACTTGGTGTTTATCTACGACTTGCCAAAATCGACTCGCATCGGGATAAGTCGGTACGCCTTCAAACATCAAAGTGATAGCACCATTGGCAAGGGGACCATAAACAATATAAGAATGCCCAGTAACCCAACCAACATCGGCAGTACACCAATAGATATCACCATCATGATAATCAAAAATGTACTTATGCGTCATCGCGGTATAAAGAATATAACCACCACTTGTATGTAAAACGCCTTTGGGTTTACCGGTAGAACCAGAAGTGTAGAGAATAAACAAGGGATCTTCCGCATCCATTTCCTCAGCCGGACAATCGGCCACTACTTTAGCCACTTCCTCGTGGTACCAGATATCTTTACCGGGTTGCCATATAGGTTGAGATGGAGTATGTTTAACGACAATCACGGTGTGTACGCTAGGACAGCTCGTTAATGCCTTATCTACATTGGCTTTAAGCGGAACTGAACGCCCCCCCCGTAACCCTTCATTAGCGGTAATCACTACTTCACAGCCGGAATCTAAGATGCGGTCTTTCAAAGATTCCGGAGAAAATCCACCAAATACCACCGAATGAACCGCACCAATCCGAGCACAAGCTAACATAGCTACTGCTGCTTCTGGAATCATGGGCAAATAGATGCAAACCCGATCACCTTTATTGACCCCACGCCCTTTGAGTACATTAGCGAGGCGACAGACTTGTTCATGTAATTGTCGATAAGTGATTTTTTTATCGACATGGGGATCATCACCTTCCCAAATGATGGCAACCTGATCGCCTCTTGAAGCCAGATGACGATCTAAACAATTGTACGAGATATTCAGTTTAGCACCTTCAAACCAGCGAATTTTACCAGTGTAATAATCTCCATCTTGGACTTTATCCCACTCTTGAAACCAAGTGATAAAATTTCTGGCTTGTTGTGCCCAAAAATCGTCGGGATCGGAGATAGAATGAGCATACATGGCTTGATATTGTTTGTCATTAATGTGTGCTTGTGCAGCAGCATCAGCTAAAACATCATAGACTTTGACCTCTGACATGTCATGGACTCCTTCATGTTATTGTTAAAATTTACACAAGAAAGCAAAATTAAGAATAATCCCAAATTAACTCATTTTGGGGATGAAGAACAAGATTAAACTGATTAAAAGATAAGTCGGATGATTCATTTAACCTAAATGACTCATTTAGAGTGGTGTGTTGTAATGATTTGAAATGGTTGAGGTTTATCTAACCCATTTCCATAGCTAGGCCTTAATTGATGACACCCCTTAGCTTATAAACAAACCAACTGAAATACCTTAATCCAATTGGGTGGGCAAAAACATCCCGTTGCCCACCCGCTACAATAATTAGTATTTGTATTTAATAATTAATATGTTATTAAATAAGCTTTCGCATTTAGACCGAATGAAAAATTAATGAATTTCTTCCTTGAGATGATTGTTTTTTAATTCAACTGACTCATTGCTATCTCGGCTAGTAACCTCAACGATCTTAGCGACTGCAGCAGTCTCTAGGTTTGTCATTTCTGGGCGTTTACGCCGACGACCACGACGCACATAAGTCGGATTTCGACCATTATCTGCTTTTTTGATTATTTCGGCTTCAGTTGAATTATGACTTGACTCAACTGCTGGTGATTGATTACGTGTTCTAGGCGCATGGCGAAAACGTCTAAAAGATCGATTAGTAGGCGATTTCTCAAAGTGAGATTGTTTGGATGTTATCGTAGCGGCAATCGGGGTTTCCTCTTCTCGATTTTTCCGAAATAATCGATTCCAAAAACGTCTTATCAGACTAATTTGTTGCCCAGCTGAGTTAAAACGAGGCTTCGGTGGAGTAGTATAAACTACCCCTTTTACGGCAGCTTCTTCATGAATTTCTGGTTGAGTCGGTGTCTTATAGTGATCAAGCACTGGTTCAGGCGGTGGCATAATTAAATCATAACTGGGTTTGTTGTTGATGAATTCGTTTTTATCATCCTGTCGCACCCGTTGTACTTCATAGCGTGGTGTTTCCATATGGGGATCTGGAACAATTATAATACTGATTTTTTGGCGTTTTTCGATTTCGCGTACGGTGTACCGCTTGTCATTGAGTAAATAAGTAGCAACAACCACCGGGACTTGAGCAATGATTTTAACGGTTTTTTCTTTCATGGCTTCTTCTTCCAATAATCGTAAGATAGAAAGCGATAAAGATTCCACTGCCCGAATAGTACCTTGCCCATTACAACGTGGACAAACCGTATGACTGGATTCACCGAGAGAGGGTCTTAGTCGTTGCCGCGACATTTCTAACAACCCAAAGCGCGAAATACGTCCAACTTGGACTCGCGCTCTATCTATTCTCAGTGCTTCTTTCATGCGGCTTTCAACTTCGCGTTGATGTTTGTGACTCAGCATATCAATAAAATCAATAACAACTAGTCCGCCAGAGTCACGGAGGCGAAGTTGCCGAGCAATTTCTTCTACTGCTTCCAGGTTAGTTTGGAGAGCGGTTTCTTCTATATCACCACCCTTGGTGGCGCGCGCGGAGTTAATATCAATGGACAAGAGTGCTTCAGTATGATCGAGGACAATAGCACCACCCGAAGGTAATTTAACTTCACGTTGAAAAGCCGATTCGATTTGGCTTTCAATTTGGTAGCGAGTAAACAGTGGTACCTTATCCTGATATAATTTTACTTTACTGAGATGTTGCGGCATGACCCGTTGCATGAATTCATAGGCTTCTTGGTAAATCTCTTGGTTATCAACCAAAATTTCACTAATATCTTCCCGCAAATAATCTCGAATAGCGCGAATAATAATATTACTTTCCTGATAAACTAAAAAAGGAGCCGGTTGTTGTTGAGCAGAAGATTCTATTGCTTGCCATAGTTGCAGAAGATATTCCAAATCCCATTGTAATTCCTCCGCAGTTTTACTCACACCGGCAGTACGGAGTATCAAGCCCATGTTTGGCGGTATTTCTAAAGTGCTTAATGCTTCTCGCGCTTCACTCCGCTCTTCTCCCTCAATGCGACGTGATACCCCACCGGCTCTCGGATTATTAGGCATCAGAACTAAATAACGTCCAGCTAAACTAATAAAAGTTGTTAAGGCAGCACCTTTGTTACCCCGTTCTTCTTTATCGATTTGGATAATGATCTCTTGTCCTTCTTTCAAAACATCTTTAATACTGGTACGACTAAATATTTCGGTTTCGGCTGTGACTGCTTCAGGGTTTTCTAGTTTATCAAGTAACTGAGGCTGAAAATAACTCCGAGTAATATCCTTCAGTGGTAAGAAACCATGCCGATCCGCACCAAAATCAACAAAAGCGGCTTCTAAACTCGGTTCTAAGCGAGTAATTTTACCTTTGTAAATATTCGATTTAGTTTGTCTGCGTCCAATGGTTTCAATATCGAAATTATGTAATTTCTGGCCATCAACCATAGCCACCCTTAATTCTTCTGGTTGGGTGGCGTTAATAAGTATTCTCTTCATATTGTTAATCCTTATTTTTGAATCAAAGCACTCAACGTAGGAGTTCAGCGTTCAAAGTCAGAAATAGTATTCTTTATTCTTTACTTTCTAGCTTGTTAACAGTTGCTAACGCCAGGAACGCGCTATTACCTTCTGAGACACGGTAGCGGTATCTAAGATGATGAGTGGTTCTAAGGCGGGTGCCGCATCTTACACACCAACTGGTGTTAGTCAACTGACTGGTGTAGGGGACTTCTCTTACTGGGTTAGGTCCGTTTTTAAGTTGAATCCGGTTACCAATCATTTAGAATACCTTTAGGTAATTCGCTCTAACACTTTCTATCTAATAGTTACTCAAGATAGAGCCAAGTTCCTCCCAACAAACACGCTGAGCCGATCATTCAAATACTGTATTGATTACAAATTAATGGATTGTCCTGGTGTGATATAATTTTGTGGTTATTGAGTCAGTTGTTATTAGACCTCTTCATCCTAAACAGCATTTTTTTGGTTTTACCAATTTAAGTTCAATAACTTACACAATAACCTTTGTACCTGCACAAAAGACATCCATTTCATTAGGGGTTGATAACACGTCATCGCTCAATAAGCATTTATTAATGCATGTTTAATCACCCCAATATATTAAAAGTTATACCACCACAACTATAACAGTGTTAGATAGGGGTATCAAACTGTTATAATTTTAATTATGGAATCATCTATTTTAAAACCGAACACAGTTGCTTACCTGCAAATTACAAGCGAACAAGCTGGGCAACGGATTGATAATTTTTTACACACTCACCTAAAAGGCGTACCTAAAACTCATCTTTATCGGATTTTACGTACCGGTGAAGTGCGTGTGAATAAAAGTCGCATAAAACCAACTTACCGTTTACAAAGCGGCGATGTTATTCGTTTACCGCCACTTCACTTTCAACCGACCTCGACCAAACCACCTGCTGTGACTCAACAACAGCAATTAGTACCAACTATTTTGTATGAAGATAACCGCCTAATTGTTATTGATAAACCGGCTGGTATGGCGGTACACGGTGGTAGTGGTATTCATGCTGGAGTTATTGAAGCATTACGTGCTTTATACCCCCAGTTACCTTATTTAGAATTAGTCCACCGTTTAGATCGTGATACCTCTGGTTGCCTTATGATTGCTAAAAAGCCCAGTATGTTAAGACGATTACATGACTTACTCCGCAATGGTACCATTGATAAACAGTATCTAGCCTTAGTACAAGGTCATTGGAACCCTAATCTGACTCAAGTAGAATTGCCATTGCGTAAAAATATCCTGTGTTCCGGTGAACGAATTGTAAGAGTACAAGTCAGTGGTAAAGCTTCTATCAGCCAATTTCAGATTGAACGCCACCTGACTACCACGACACTCTTACGAATCAGACCATTGACCGGACGTACCCATCAAATTCGAGTTCATACTGCTCATGTTGGGCATCCCATTGCCGGTGATAGTAAGTATGGTGATGATACCTTTAACCAGCAACTGCGGCAACTTAAACTGAATCGTTTATTTTTACATGCCGAAAAACTGAGTTTAACTTTACCAGAACTCAATTTTCATTTAGCCGTAGTAGCACCCTTACCTTCGCGCTTAAAACAAGTTTTACACCATTTGGATACCGTTCATGCCAAAACAGTTTAGTTTACTCGTCTTTGATTGGGATGGCACGTTAATGGATTCACAAGCGCGTATCGTGGCAAGTTTTCAAGCAACCATTGCTCAATTAGGCTTAGAACCACGTACCCCAACACAAATTCGTTACATTATTGGTTTAGGTTTGGATATCGCTATTGCTACTTTATTTCCTCAAACCGCTGCCTTATTACGTCAACAAATTGCACAATGTTACCGTTCGCACTTTATGAATTTAGATTTACCAACGCCTTTATTTCCGGGGGTAGCGGAAACTTTACAAACTTTGCATGCTGCTGGCTATAAACTCGCTGTTGCTACAGGCAAGAGTCGAGCCGGGCTTAATCTCGCTTTGACGGATTCTGGTTTGGGCAACCTATTTCATTGTTCTCGTTGTGCCGAAGAAACTCATTCAAAACCACATCCACAAATGCTACAAGAGATTATGTCAGAATTAAAAGTGTTATCCACTGCTACGTTAATGATAGGTGATACTGAATATGATTTACAAATGGCTAATAATGCGAAAGCTGGGGCTGTTGCTGTGAGTTATGGTGTCCATGATAAAGCACACTTATTGACTTTTCAGCCTTTAATTTGTTTAGATACGCTACCAGAATTATTGGATTGGCTACCCATTTAAAAAAGTAACCCTGAGGCTACTTATCGAGTTAAATTGGTATACAATTATTATATTTCAATAGGTTACTTTAGTTCTTCCAAGCCACGCATTAATTAGTAATCAATTGATTTTTAATATAAAATTTGATACATCACCTAACAGGATAAATAACTTTATGTCAGTAATAGAAAATCAAGCCGGACCTTCCCATGAGGAACAGTCAGAAATGGTGACGATAACATCCAATGCGCATAAAGAGGATAATTGGGAACGTGACATTTTAAATCGTCTGGCTTTCGCCACACTGAATGAACAACGCCGCCACCGACGTTGGCGTATTTTCTTCATATTTTTATTTTTTATTTACTTATTTCTCATCTATTTCACGGTTTATCAACCAGAGTGGAATAATTTAGTCGCCGTAGATAATGAACTCACCAGCACGGGTAAACACACTGCCCTAATAGAAATAGATGGCGTCATTGCAACGGATACTGAAGCCAGTGCTGATAAAATTGTCTCGGGTTTAAAAAAAGCCTTTGAAGATAAAACTACAGCGGGTATTATCCTGCGAATTAATAGTCCCGGTGGTAGTCCGGTGCAAGCAGGTTATATTAATGATGAAATCAACCGCTTACGTAAACAATATCCGACTATTCCAATCTATGCGGTTATAACGGATATTTGTGCTTCTGGTGGCTATTATATCGCCGCCGCTGCAGACAAAATTTATGCCGATAAAGCGAGTGTAGTGGGTTCTATTGGCGTATTAATGAATGGTTTTGGGTTTGTACAAGCAATGGATAAATTAGGAATAGAACGCCGTCTCCTGACCGCCGGAGAACATAAAGGATTTTTAGATCCTTTTTCGCCAATGAAACCGGAAGATATTGATCACATTAAAAATTTGTTGAATGATATTCATACTCAATTTATTAATGCCGTTAAAACTGGACGTGGAGAACGTCTAAAGGGAGCGGATGAAGACAAATTATTTTCTGGTTTGGTCTGGACTGGTGAACAAGCGGTAAAATTGGGTTTGATAGACGCTTTAGGTAGTGCTGGTTACGTCGCCCGGGAGATTATCAAAGCAGAAAAGATCAAAGATTTTACGCAGAAACCCAATTATTTAGATCGCTTCGCTGAACGTTTAGGTACCACTATAGCAGAAACTTTTTCTCGACAACTACAAATCAATAATAGTACAACGATTCGGTAATGAGCTAGTTAGCTTGCTGTCCTATTTATTCAAGGTAAAAGTGTTATACTAAACTCTAAATAAGAAATACCATTCATATTGGTGCCAAGTCAAGTTAAATAAATCAAAGCAGATTGATTAATAAAGGCTAAGCTAAATCTAAAGATAAAATGTTGTAGTATTTTATTATGCCACCACGCAACGTTCGTCGACCCATTACTGAACACTACGACCCCAAACAACGTATTGTAGGGGGAATAGTACTATTTTTATTAATGTTACTCATTTATAGCCTATTAAAATTAGTACTCGGCTTTTCCTACGTTCCTGAAGGGCGGTTTGAGATTGGTGCACCTTTAACTGCAGAAATTCTTAGTAGCGCCAATGGGTTAAATAAAACCCAAACTTTAGCAGCCACTGATAGCTCGATAGCCTCACCTCAAATAAACTATCCATTGCCATCAAAATTTGTTTTCTTGGATCTAAAAGGTAATCCGATGCAAAAGGAAGTTTATCAGGCCACTACCTCAGCAGAATCAGCAGAAATCTATACTGCTAACAGCGGCGAAGGTAAATGGTATGTACAGGCAGCGAGTTTTAGGGAAGAAGCACTGGCGCAGAATTTAGTGCAAAAATCAAAGATAATCATATTGCTACTGAAGCACATATTATCCAAAGTAACAATGGTTGGTATGCAGTACGGCTCCCACCTCAAAGCGAGCAAGAAAAGGTTAGACAACAACATCAACAATTACGAGATATTTTGAGAATTAATGGGATAATTAAAAAATTAAATTAATGAATAATCTATTGAGAGAATGGTCATGTTTCGTTTAGTAGCGATTGCAGCAGGAGGAGCAGTAGGTGCAGTGCTACGTTTTTGGTTATCTAATTGGGTACATACGTTATTAAACACGAAGTTTCCTTATGGTACCTTAATTGTCAATATATTAGGCTGTTTAGCGATGGGGTTTTTATCGGTAGTGATGTTAGAACGTTTTGTCAGTGTAGAGTGGCGCGCTGCTTTACTGACCGGTTTGTTAGGTGCCTTTACCACTTTCTCGACTTTTTCATTAGAAACATTGAATTTATTAAATCAAGGTGAATCCACTAAAGCATTACTGAATATTTTTTTTAATTTTAGTTTGTGTTTGTTAGCTACCTGGTTAGGTCTATCTTTAGCAAGACAATTATGAAACCCATTACCATGGTCCGAATTTATCTGACCGAATCCGAAAAAAAATTAGATAGATTATTGAAATACTTACATGATGACAGTCAAGTTCGTGGCGTGACCGTGTTGAGAGGGATTAGTGGCTTTGGCAAGTCTGGTAAAATTCATAGCGCCCATTTAGTCGATTTGTCTTTTGACCTGCCGGTTGTCATTGAATTTTTTGACACGCCTACCAAAATTGATCATATTTTACCACAATTACAGACCTTAATTGAACCAGGACATCTCGTTCATTGGTCTGCTCAAGTTAATGACAACAACGATAATAGCTAAACCGATATGCTCGATCCACAACTGTTACGGAATGATTTAGAACAAGTAAAAACTACCTTGGCGTTGCGTGGTTTTATGGTTGACTATGAAATTTTAGCGCATTTAGAAGCCGCCCGGAAACAATGTCAAATAGAAACTCAGCAATTACAAAATGAACGTAACCGCCATTCTAAAGCCATTGGTCAAGCCAAAAGTGCCGGTGAAGATATTACCCCGTTACTGGAACAAGTTTCCCAATTAGGCGAGCAACTGAAAGCCAAAGAAGACAAATTATTGGCTATTCAGGCGCATCTAACCGATATTTTCATGAGGATGCCGAATTTGCCTCATAAATCCGTACCGGTTGGACAAAGTGAAGCTAATAATGTTGAAATTCGTCGTTGGGGAATACCACCGGTCTTCACCTTTACTCCTCAAGATCACGTTGATTTAGGTCAGCAGTTAGGTCTACTCGATTTAGAGATAGCGGCGAAAATTACCGGGGCACGTTTTTCATTTCTCCGGGGCTCATTGGCGCGATTACATCGGGCGCTCATCCAATTCATGTTAGATTTACATACCCAAGTGCATGGTTATGTGGAAGTTTATGTTCCCTACTTGGTTAATGCTGAAAGTTTACGTGGTACTGGACAACTTCCTAAATTTGTAGAAGATTTATTTCATCTACCCTCACAAAATTACTATCTGATTCCCACAGCCGAAGTCCCCGTAACCAACATCAGCCGAGATGTTATTTGGGAAACTGACCAATTACCAGTCAAATTTGTCTGTCACACCCCTTGTTTTCGCAGTGAGGCGGGTAATTACGGCCAAGACACTCGCGGGATGATTCGCCAACATCAGTTTGAAAAAGTTGAACTCGTTCAATTAGTCAAGCCGGATGATTCCTACCGCGCTTTAGAAGAATTGACTGGACATGCGGAAACTGTATTACAACGTTTGGAATTACCCTATCGGGTAGTCAGTCTCTGCACTGGTGATTTAGGTTTTGCAGCGGCTAAAACTTATGACCTAGAAGTCTGGCTCCCCGGACAACAAAAATATCGAGAAATTTCCTCATGTAGCAACTTTGAAGCCTTTCAAGCACGACGCATGAAAGCGCGTTGGCGTGATCCCAGCGCGAATAAACCTACTTTACTTCATACGCTCAATGGCTCTGGCCTAGCGGTTGGACGCACTTTAGTGGCTATTATGGAAAACTATCAAGATCAAGCGGGACATATTGCGATTCCCCAAGTTTTACAAAGCTATATGAATGGGCAAATACACCTGAGTTAAATAATGTAGGGTGGGTAGAGCGCAATGAAACCCACTATCGATTATCCGCAGCGGAGAAAAAAATGGTAGAAAAAACAGCAAATGAAAATTTGTTAGCAGAAGAGGTGATGGCCTTACAAAGTGGGATAGCCGCTTTTGAAACTAAACAATTTGTACGAGCTTATCAACTGCTCTCTCCCTTAGCTCAAGCGGGTCATCCTCAAGCACAATATCGCTTAGCGATTATGGCCCAAAATGGCTTAGGACAAGTCGTCAATCAGCAAGAAGCTGTCCATTGGATGCAAGCAGCGGCTGAACAAGGTTTCGATTTAGCTCAACATGGACTGGGTTTTATGTACCTTGAAGGCGAATGTGTCGAGCAAAATGACACCCAAGCCGCTTACTGGTTTCGTTTAGCTGCAGAACAAGGTTTAGCGGGTGCACAAGCCGCGTTAGGGAATTTATATGAACAAGGACAAGGTGTCGAAAAAGATCCCGAAGAAGCTAAGCGATGGTATGCTAAAGCGGGATTTTAGTTATATAGCGAACCTGATGTCTAATGTTGGTTTAGTGGTCAAATTCATCTCATTATTTGGTTTTTCTGAACAAGTGTGATGCTAATTGGACAGGGAATATCTAGACTTGCTGTCTCAGCTTTCTCCAAATCACTTTCTCAATTTTCCACAAGAGATAACCGGTTGTTGAGTAGTTCTTTCCAGTGAGGATGGCGATTTAAGCTTTCTAACCGCTTTTGATCGGGTTTGAGCAATGAATTCATTTGGGTTCTCCCTTGCTGGAATGCTTCTCTAATTTCTAGTTTAACTTAAAACTCACTTTGATTCACACCCTTCTCAAAGTAAATATTTTGCGTTTTAGTTTATTTGAAACTATAATGGAACGTTTACAGTTTGAAAGTAACAGGGGTGAAATGAACGTTCACCCAGTGAATACGACTTAACCCGTTATCAAGAAAATGACTTGTTAATAGTGCAAAAATTGTGTTGACAGTTTGAATTTAATATTATCCAACTATGATGACAACCTTATCAATCCTTGTCAAAGAAATCCTTTAAGGAGGTTAATCTTTCAATGCCTAATATTCGTGTCAAAGAGAACGAACCTTTTGAAGTTGCGATTCGACGGTTTAAACGTGCTTGTGAAAAAGCGGGTATTTTAGCAGAAGTTCATCGTCGTGAGTTCTATGAAAAACCAACCACCGTTCGTAAACGTAAAGCGGCAGCGGCTGTTAAGCGACATTTAAAAAAAGTAAGTCGTGAAACTTTACGTCGTGAACGTCATTATTAACGAGGCGATTTTTCAGTTTGGCTATCACCCGTCTTTACGGGTGGATACATCAGGTATAACAAATCACTATGGCTGAATTTTCTATTAAAGAAAAAATTACCGAAGACATGAAAGTAGCCATGCGTGCTAAAGAGAAGCAACGCTTAGGTGTGATACGGCTTATTCAAGCTGCGATTAAACAACGGGAAGTTGATGAACGAATTAGTTTAGATGACACACAAGTTATCGTCGTGCTAGACAAAATGCTCAAGCAACGACGTGATTCCATTGAACAATATGAGAAAGCCGGGCGGCAAGATCTAGTCGATCAGGAAGCTTTTGAAATCCAAGTCATTAAAACTTATTTACCTCAGCCACTGACTGAAACGGAATTAGCTAATTTAATAACCCATGCGATTCAAGCAACCGGCGCAACTACTGTCAAGGATTTAGGCAAAGTGATGGGTATCCTTAAAGCTCAAGTACAAGGTCGTGCTGATATGAAGCAGCTTAGCGACCAAATCAAACAACGCTTAAATCAGTAACAAATTACACTGATAACTGATAACTGAAGGAAGATGGGTGGTCACATCTCGCGCAGTTTCATTCATGAGTTGATCAATAGAGTTGATCTGGTTGATTTAATTGATAGTTATTTTTCGTTACGCAAAACGGGTCAGAATTATATTGCTACTTGTCCATTTCATCATGAAAAAACGCCTTCTTTCACGGTGAATCCGGAGAAACAATTTTACTACTGTTTCGGTTGCGGTGCTCAAGGGAATGCTATCAACTTTTTAATGAACTACGCTCATTTTGAGTTTGTCGAAGCGGTTCATGAATTAGCTTCCCAAGTGGGCATGGAAGTACAGTATGAACAAGGTAATGCATCGGTTTCTATCACTTTACCAACCAGCTTATATGATCTGTTGACGCAAGTTGCTAAGTATTATCAGCAACAATTGCGTCAATCTCCAATAGCTATTACTTATCTAAAAAAACGGGGACTGACTGGCGAAATCGCCCGTGATTTTGGGTTAGGTTATGCGCCAACCGGTTGGAATAATATTTTAACCACTTGTGGGAGCACTTTAGAAGCTAAAACGCGTTTGTTAGAAATGGGATTAATAAAAAAAAACGCTAAAGGGGATTATTATGATCTATTCCGTAATCGCATTATGTTCCCTATTGTGGATGGACGAGGACGGGTTATTGCTTTTGGTGGGCGGCTACTCCAAGACAATTCTAAAGAACCCAAATATCTTAACTCTCCTGAAACTCGCTTATTTCAAAAAGGGGGGGAATTATATGGTTGGTATTGGGCACGTCAAAATCGACCATTACAGCATCTCGTCGTGGTAGAAGGCTATTTAGATGTTGTTACCCTAGCACAGTATGGCATTAAAAATGTGGTTGCTACTTTAGGGACAGCCGTTACTCATGAACATCTAACCCGCTTATTCCGAACGGTGCCGGAAATTCGATTTTGCTTTGATGGTGATCTCGCTGGACAAAAAGCGGCTTGGCGTACTTTAGAAAGAGTACTCCCTTTCTTACAAGAGGGGCAACAGGTCGGTTTTATTTTTTTACCGCCAGGACATGACCCCGATAGTTTATTACGTCAAGAAGGGATCTCCAAATGGAATGACTGTGTAGAGAAAACCTTACCATTTTCAAATTTTTTATTTGACACGCTCCAGCAGCAAGTTGATATGAGTCATCTTGATGGGAAAGCACGCTTAGCAAAACTAGCTAAGCCTTTGTTAAAACAATTACCAACGGGCAGTTATTATCAACTATTGATGATAAAAGAACTCAGTAAGCTGACTCAAATTGACGAAACCCGCTTAACCAATGATTTAAATGACTTAATTGAACCTCAGCCAATAAACTCATCCATACCGAATAAAACCCTGAGAGAATATTCACTAGTCGATCAAGCTATTATTTATTTATTACACAACCCCACTTTATCACAATATGTCACATACCCTAACGAAAAATTATTGGGTTTACCCGATGAACACATAAAATTATTCTTACAGTTAATTGAATTAATAAAATTAAATCCTAAAATAAAAACACTAGGGACAATAAGTTATGAAGTAGATCAACATGCGACTGAATATAAAAATATTATCAATCAATTAGGATTAGTTTCACAAGGATCGCTATTCACTAACCATCTACATATGATAGATATGGATGAAGAATTTAAGGATATCATTAAGCGTTTAAATGAAGAATACAATAAACAAATTGTGTTTCCAACCAAAAACGAAACCCAAACAGATGAAAAAAAGGAGCACGGCTATTAATTTTTAGAGATTGATTTAATTCCAAGAAACATTATTAAAGAGGATTATTAATGAAAAGGTCACTGCAATAATAAATTGCTTTTTTGCTATAACTTAACAAGGTGTATCTTTTAATTAGTCAAAGACAGAGAGCTGATAATGGGTGAAGTTGCTGGCTAAGACTGTCATCTTGACGTTCAATTGGTTTTCCAAAGCTTACCAACCATATTCGGTGGGAGAGTCGTTGGCTGTCGTTGAACAACCCATAGTACAGGTACATATGAATCACGAACAACAGAAATCTCAACTCAAACTACTGATTGCCAAAGGCAAAGAACAAGGTTATTTGACTTATCATGAAGTCAATGATCATTTACCGGATGATATTGTTGAACCGGAACAAATTGAAAGTATCATTAATATGATTAATGATATGGGTATTACGGTACATGAATTTGCTCCGGATACCGATTCCTTGCTAATTTCAGATGCGCCAGTCGCTGATGAAGAAGCGGCTGAGGAAGCAGCGGCGGCTTTAGCCAATGTCGATAGTGAATTTGGGCGTACTACTGACCCGGTACGAATGTATATGCGTGAAATGGGCACAGTAGATTTATTAACCCGTGAAGGTGAGATTAAAATTGCCAAACGCATTGAAGAAGGTTTAAATCAAGCCTTGTCAGCGTTAGCAACCCATCCTGATATCATTGCAGAATTCTTGAGCTATTATGATCAGGTTGAGGCTGATGAAATCAAGTTATCTGATATCTTAACTGGATTTATGGATACCAGTCCAGAAGAAGTACCTGAAATTGAAATCGATGAAACTAAAATACCACCCGAATTTGAGATAGAAGTTGAAGCCGCTACGGATGATGATGATGATGATGATGTCTCTATCCTGGGGGAAGAAATTTTGCTTGATATAGAGGAAGCGCGTACTCGCTTTGCTCGACTACGTGGGTTATACCAACGGATGTTACAAGTAGAAGTAACCCAGGGATCACAAGCAGAAGCGTATATTCAGTTACGCAAAGAGGTAGCCGATTGTTTTCTACAATTTAAGTTAGTTCCGCGAGTGATTGAAGAATTAACCGCAAGATTGCGCCAAACAGTGGCTTTTATTCGGGAACAGGAAAATTTTATTCGAGATACGTGTATCCTTAAAGTGGGCATGAATAAAAAAGAATTTCTGTCGTCCTTTAAAAACCAACTGACTGATCCGCAGTGGTTACCTTCGCTATTAAACGCTACTAAACCTTACCTGGCGAGCCTACAACAATATCAAAAAGAACTCGAAGGTGCTCAACAAAAATTGATTTCTCTCGAAAAACAATGTCGCTTAAATCTCGTTGAGATTAAAGATATTAATCGCCGCATGTCGATTGGTGAAGCGAAGGCACGACGTGCTAAGAAAGAGATGATTGAAGCGAATCTCCGGTTAGTCATTTCTATTGCGAAAAAATATACTAATCGTGGTTTGCAATTTTTAGATTTAATTCAAGAAGGCAATATCGGTTTAATGAAAGCGGTTGACAAATTTGAATATCGACGGGGTTATAAGTTTTCTACTTATGCTACTTGGTGGATTCGCCAAGCAATTACCCGTTCTATTGCTGACCAAGCTCGCACCATTCGAATTCCGGTTCATATGATTGAAACTATTAATAAACTCAATCGAGTTTCACGGCAAATTTTGCAGGAAAAAGGTCGGGAAGCAACCCCAGAAGAATTGGCAGAACGAATGGATATGCCAGAAGATAAAGTTCGCAAAGTATTGAAAATTGCTAAAGAACCGATTTCGATGGAAACGCCTATTGGCGATGATGAAGATTCTCATTTAGGTGATTTTATTGAAGATACTAGTATTCAAGCACCCATTGACTCAGCCACTTTTGAAGGTTTGCGGCGAGCCACCCAAGAAATGTTACATGGATTAACCCCGCGGGAAGCAAAAGTATTACGCATGCGTTTTGGTATTGATATGAACACGGATCATACTTTAGAGGAAGTTGGGAAACAATTTGACGTTACCCGGGAACGTATTCGTCAAATTGAGGCAAAGGCGCTTCGTAAATTACGTCATCCTAGTCGCTCAGAACAATTACGTAGTTTCCTGGATTAAATCATTCCCGAATCTGTGGTTGATTTTAATCCTGATTGTGATTTAGAAAAGTAAACGATTGAGTTGGAAGCCGGGTCACTCCGGCTATCCTCCTATCCCGCCAAACCGGCTTAAGGTGTTCGGCGGTTTCTTCGCTAGTGTTGTTAATAGTATAATCCTTATCAATACTCCGCGTGTCCGACCTACATTTGAAATGGATAGATAGCAAAACGTATAATCCAACTGTTCTAAACCAATCCTAATCCCTACTGATGACTTTTAAAGGCAAAGAATCTCTGGAGATATTGTTAACACCACCCCAAATATCGTAACCCCAGCAGATTGGAGCGTTGTCATCGAATTGGATTGCGCAAGTATGGTACATGCCAGCACTGACATAAGAAAAACGACCACTCGGGGGATCGGCTTGACCATCCATATTACTACCCCAGCAAGCAATGGTTTGATCATCAGCTCGAATTCCACAGGTATACCATTTACCCGCACTGATTTGAGCAAAGCGATCTTTAGGGGGAGTTGTTTGACCATGATCATTTAATCCCCAACAAACCACTGTTTGCTCATCCGTTTTAATACCACAAGTATGCCAACCTATCTTGGCTGCACTGATTTGAGAAAAAGTATCCTGGGGGGGTTGGGTTTGACCATATCGATTATTACCCCAGCATTCTACTGTCTGATCGGTTTTAAGAGCACAGCTATGCCACCGACCAACGCTAACTTGAGAAAAAGTACCGGTGGGTGCCTGAGTTTGACCATAATCAATCGTATCAGTTTTACCTCCCCAGCATACTATGCTACCATCTGTATGAACTCCACAGGCGTGAAATGTACCAACACTCACTTGAGAGAAGGTACCGTTTGGAACTTTATTCATACCATATTGAGACCCCAGAAAACACCCCAAGGTGTTGTCATTACTACGGATTCCACAACCTCCTCCATAGCCTACACTAATTTGAGAAAAGGTATCCCCTTGAATATCCGCGAGTTGCCTTAAATCACTGGCCGGTTTTTTTGAATACGCCCATCCTCCACACGCAATAGTATCATCAACTTGAATTCCACAAGTAATACCAGCACCTACATCTAAAACTGCGGCTACAGCTACTTCATAAAATCCGATTAAACTATTAAATATCAGTAGAAGTTGCCCAAGTAGTACTATAGAGTTATTCATCAATTTTTATTCCTTAACTGTTGAGTTACGACTCAATCAATATTTTATTCAACCACATCAGGATAAGAACAATCAGGCCAAGCAATTCCTTTAACTTGATAATAAGGGGTGTTAATTTCCCCCTCTGTTGTTATCTGACAAGTTGGTAAATCGATTATCCTAAAAGCTAATTTTTCATTCTTTTCAAAGGTAAAGATTAAAGTATCATTCGATATCATTTCTAAGGCACTTACTGCATCTTTTAAAGAATCCATCAATTCCTCACATACCCAACTGACTTCATGGTTATCTTGGTTATAAACCCAGAGTTTATTTCTTTGTTCAAGATTCTCTATCCCATAGAGTAAGTTACCGGTGGTATTCCAAGTGAGATCTTCAATCTTGATTTCCTTATCATCGGGAATAATGACTGCGCCCGGTAAATCGAGTTCACCTTGTTTATTTAGCACTATTCGAAATAATCCCACGTCTTGCGCCCATCCCCACAGATTACCGTCTGGGTGAAAAGCCAATGCTTTAATATTTTCAAAACCGCTGGTTCCAATATCAAATAGAGTTTGAGCACCATTACGTACTTCGTAAAGATTCCCTTCTGCTGAGGCAGCGTAAATTCGGTTGCTTGCTGGGGCAATATCTAAAGCTTCAAGGTGGTAATTTTTATCTAAGTTGCTGCGTGGATAGACCTCGATAGGACCAGCATTAACATTAACGATAAACAATTGGGTTTGGTCTTTATCGTTATGAACACCATAAACGAGACAAGTTGATTTATCAGTGGATTTAGTAATTAATCCTGCTGGTGGAAAAGTTTGACCTCTATCAGCATATCCCCAACAGACGATAGTATTATCACTTCTAATTCCACAAGCAGAACCACTACGAGGTAGGAGTTTGGAAAACGTGTAGTTTGAAGCGGTAGTACAGGCACAACGGTTAATCTCTTGTTTTCCACTGGAATTAATATATCCGCAATTGCAGGTACTATTTGGGATTCTAAGTGATTCGCTACCGGATAGATCTTGATTACCAAAACAAATTGCGGTGTGGTCAGTTTTAATACCACAGTTACTATATCCCATTTCATTTATCTGGAGATAGGAGGTCTTTTCTGGAGATTTTAACTGAGCGAAACCACCCCAACATTCCATCGACTGATCCGGTCGAATTCCACAGCTATGCTCGAAACCAGCCGTAATTTGAGAAAATTCGCCGCTGGGTGGTGTGGACTGACTATTTCCCAATACACCTGCTAATATTATCGGATCAGAAAGGTGACTACCCCAACAAGCTACCGTGTGATCAGTACGAAGTCCACAGGTATGCCGACCACCGGCACTGATTTGTAGAAAGGTACCCTGAGGCAGTTCTGCTTGACCTAAGGTTTTGACGTCTTTCCATTGATTTAAATAGGGATCTTCTTTAGCCCAATAAGGATTGTTGCTACCCCAACAAGTCACCGTGTTATCCGTTTTAATTCCACAAGTATGCCAATTACCGGCCTCGACCTGCAAAAAGGTACCCATTGGTGGTGTCGCCTGACCCTCATCGTTTAAGCCCCAACAGGTAACCGTTTTATCAGCACGGATACCACAAGTGTGTTCGCCACCAAGACTAATTTGCAGAAAAATACCAGGTGGAGGTATAGCCGAATCATTCCCGTGTCTGCCCCAACAGATAACCGTATTGTCTGCTTGAATAACACAAATAGGTTTACCTAACTGTTCGGTTAATTTATCGGCGCGCGCAGCATAAGTTTTTGTGGTTACTATTAATAAATAAGATAACGCTAAAAAACTCATTACTAAACAGAATAATTTTCTAAATAAGCTATTAATTATCATAATATATTGGCCATATATTAATTTGCAATATTAGTTAGAAATTACGCCTTGACAGTCGGAGTAGAAGTAGAATGTGAATTGAATAAAGGGAACTTTTCCGAGTTCTTCTTAATGAATTAAGCGATAACCAGTAAAATAACTATCTTAGTTTCTCATAATCATAGGACTTACGCAAGCAAGAGTCATGATGAGAACAGGATCACCTCATTTAGAATTAGCACCACTATGAATCAATAACTTACCATAACTAATTCTGAATTTTTCAGTTCTAAGTCGTTGATTCTTTGGTTCAGGATTTCCAAATGAGGTACCCCTGTATCTTTCTTGTAGTCCGTTGTCTCGGGCCGGTAAATTTTTTTTCCTAATGAGTATCGATACCTTTGTTTGAATAAGTGGGGAATCCTTAGGTTGGTGGCAGTGCATGTCAGGTGTATAAAGCGTTATACATCAAATTAGAATTGCCGATTAAATCCGCAAAGCTTCAAGGAAAACTAAAGTATCTACAAACTGCAAAATATCCACATGTACGTATTCTCTTTCTAATATCATTAAACCCGCTTGTAATTCCTCATCATTAAAATGAGAAAATATTGACCAAAAACGGTTTTTAATCATTTCAAACCAATCTTGTTTGGAAATGGTTACGAGATAATCATAAGTTTGACGGTTCACCCTAAAACCAGCATTTTGTTGCAATTTAACATAGATTGTTGAATCTAATTGAGATTGAGGCCAGATATCTAAAGCAGCTTGAAAAAAGGATAGTGAACAACAGCGGGCCTAGTCACAGTGAGCAGTTTACCTCCTTTACGTAACTGTCGATAGAGACCACTGTACAAAGTTGGCAAATTATCAGGTTCTATATGATGTATTACCCCCATCATCAAAACCTTATCATATTGGTACTCATTCAATTGAGCGAACGAAACTGCGTCAGCGCAATGCGTCATTACCCCCTTTAGAGTGTTAGCTGGTTTCAACATAGCAGGACTGGAATCAACACCCAGAATGTCTTGATTTAAATTAGCCTCATCATAAAGTGCACTGGTAAATGTTCCAGTACCACATCCGAGATCGACAACTTGATCTGAAGGAGTTAACTGTAAATGATGCAAGACTTTCTTTAACATCCATTTTTGATAATGGATAGAATCACCATGAAAAAAAGCATGGTTATAATGATTGGCAATCGTTGCATAGTGCGAATCTGTGACTTGCTGTTGTGGCATTGCTTATGTTATTCCTTGAACAAAAAATATTGAACCGGAGTGGAAAAAATTCGCTATCGGTTCGAGACTTTCAACTTGCGACGGAGAGGCAATGCTGAAAAAGTTAAATTAAAATTAAATTTTTAAGTTGATTATTAACCGAATAGTGAGTAATAATTTACTATTCGATTAAATTTTTAGTGGGACAAGAAATAGTCCCCATTCTGACTCATTCTGATGTTTCCCGGCGTCTCCATACACTGACATGAGTGACAATATATTGATATTTACGGGCATGTTCACGGATAAGTAAGGGCATATCTTGTTCACTTACCAGTTTAAACGCTTCATCAAGGGCAGCATGAAGCCCTTCTCGGGAAGAAACTGGAGTACCATCTCGCTCATAGCCACCCAGCCACGCATCAATCGGTGTGAATTGTTCCAACCAAGTATAGGGTGACATCACCACCAACATGCCGCCCGGTCGTACTAGTCCAAGATAACCTCCCATTAGTGCCAGACAGGCCTTGGGACTGGGCAGCCGATCTAATAAGTTTGCTAGCAGTACGGCATCAAAGCCAACTAATTCTACCGGCAACGCACCAGCATCTGCTTGGTGAAAGGTGGTACGATTGCGATCAATGGTGGCATCGATAGTCGCTATCAGGTGTTGGCCTAACAGGCCTTCATCTTTACGAAAATAGGCTAACTGACCATCACGCTTGAGTGTCTTAGCGGCATTAATGAAAGATTCACTTAAGTCAACCCCAACCACTTCTTCAAAAGTTCGCGCTAACTCAAAAACCGTTCCCCCGACGGCACAACCGACATCAATCGCCCGCCGGGTTGGAATGCCCAACTGGGTAGCTGATTCAACCACCACTTTGGCACAACGACTCGGAAAGTCAGTCGCGTCTCGGGGGCCAAAAGAATAGGGCATAACATCCTTAGCAGTACCGTAGTGAAGCAACAGGTAATCATTGAGCATTTGTTGGGTTTCATACACATTGCTGGTGGTCGCTGGTATACTTAATTTCACCGTATCACCAGTAGAATCAACATCATCAGAACTAACGAGACGAAACCCGGCATGTTGAAAAAAGTGGGGTCGAAAGTGAAAACGTGCCCAGATACTCGCTTCATCACCGGTGCTGATAAAAGAACCACCCATGATCATATTATGTTTGCCGTCAAAACAAGGGGTGCTAAAGTCATCGTATAGATAATGCACGCGGAAATTATTGAGTGGGTTAAAATTGTCTTCACACCACTGCCACACGTTGCCAAAAACATCATGAAAACCGGCTGACGTAGGTGGTAGTGCGTTCACTGGAGTTTGCGCCCCATAAGCTAAATTAAGATTCATACCCTTAGTAGTAGCCATATTGTGACCACTGGTGGTCATTACCGCATCCCGCGCTATTCCCGCTGCTTCATCAAAGCAGGATTTATCTCGGATTCGGTTATGTTCGGCTTCAGTTAGAACTCGGTAGGGTGTTTCGCACCCCTCTTGCTCGGTACGCCATGCACAATAGGCCTTCGCTTCGTGGTAATTGACTTCTACCGGCCATGACCAAGGCATATCAATAATTTCAAAGCAAGTACGCAATTGGTATTGTTGAAGACCGGCCGGACCATGGGATACCCAAAAGGTGGGCCATTTGACATTCCTAAATTTACGCCACTGCCACCCCGCTTCGCTCCAATAACGCTGCTCACGATAACCATCAGCTTTCACAAATTCATAAAACTCACCATTGCTCACCAAATAGCGGCTAGCACGAAATGGGTACACCCGCAAAGTTCGTTCCCCATACTCATTATCCCAGCCGTAAGACGGCCAGTTTGATGGTTTACCTAAGGTCAAATCGCCGGCTGGCACTGCTACCATGAGGTTGTCTGGATAATCGGTTCCGCGTTGTGGCAGGTGGGTGCTGGGTTTATTAGCCGTGGGGTGGTACAGTGGCCATTGTTCGGGACGACGCAGCAGTTGCACTGGTAGTTCTCTGAATAGCACAGAAGAGGTTTCCAGGTGAATACGTTCATGCTCGAAACCCATAAATATTGCCCAAGCTGGGCTGGTTGGGGTAATGGGCAAGTTTGGGGTTTTAAATACTGAGAGTGTTTCAATAATTTGCTTAACGGTGTTATAAACGGTCTGGCGATAATCATGAACTTCCTTGAAAGTAGGCCACGTCATCGTGTTTTTAGACATATCATCCCATGACATCTCATCAACCCCGGTTTCAAAAACTTGTTCAAAGTACTCATTAATTGGAGCATTTAGAATGCCGGCAACTCGTAATTTGTTAATGTACACTACTGCCGTGTGGCCATAATAAAAAATAAGCGGGTGGCGAAGTTGATGATACGGTGGTCGGTAGAACGCCTCTTCACCTTGTAAGGCTGAAAATAATACCTCGGTAAGCGTCCAAGTGTTATCAAAATAATCAAGTACATCCGATCTCGTGCATTGACTTAAATCAATTAGTGGCAAAGAAGAAATAATGCCATTGACTTGTACACCTGGACACTGACCAAATACGGGTGGTTTTCCAGTCCACCACCAATTAGAACGTGCTCCTTTGAGACGAGCATCAACCTGACCACCTTTTAAGTTTTGGTACCAAGCTTCATTTGTCGTGTATGATAAATCGAGGTTGGGATTACGAGTCATTGTTTGATTCATTATGCTTTTCCTACGTTTTATGTGTAAAAGAGCATTTTCTGGTTTTTATGCTCCAGCGTTCTCCTTTATTGAGTTGCAGGAGAAAGTATGACACTAAAGCTCACGGTATGCATTCCCAAATTCCCACACACTGCTGTTAAGTTAGGCAATAAATTATAAAAATTATTATATCTAAAGTGAACAGCACTATTAGGAATATTCCAAACTATTTAGATTAGGATTTATAATCAATTATAATTGCACTTAATATTATTTAAGCGAGTTTTCATTAAATTAAGTAGTAGAATGTTGGTTAGCCTTAATAGTTATTAGTAGAAAGTTGGTTAGACTTCGCTGTGTGTCCGATCAATTTTCAAAATGGATAGGTAGCAAGGTTGGAATGACCGTGGTAAAAAGATTGCCAATGAACTTAGAACAAAAGTAAAACAAATTTTAGTCGATAGTAAGCTGATAGATTAGATATTATTGGCAATAGTAAAATAAGGTTATTTTCAAGCGACGAATGCAATGTTTATCTGAGTATTTATTCAGTTCTAAAGAAAAGAAATGTGTTTTTTATAATCAATCAAAGGGTTCTCCTAATTGACAAGATACTTATTTACTACATTATTTTTTGAGTTTTAACACGCTCTGCCACTTTGTTCTGCTTGCATGGCGTAAAAGTTTGGTATCCAGGACTGTAATTGCTGCGACATAATAGCTTGCCGTAATTCACGCATGAGTGTTTGATAATAATATAAGTTATGAAACGTATTTAGATGGGCACCCAAAATTTCACGCGCTTTATCCAAATGATGCAAGTAAGCACGACTATAATTTTGGCAAGTATAACAATCACAGTGGGAATCTAAGGGATTAGTATCATATCGATAACGACTCTGACGAATTCGTACCACACCTTGACTGGTAAATAAATGGCCGTTCCGTGCATTACGGGTGGGCATGACACAATCAAACATATCTATTCCCTCACTAACAGCGGTAACGATATCGGTTGGTGTACCTACACCCATCAGATAACGTGGTTTATTAGGCGGTAACTGTGGAGCAATGCACTTTAAAATCCGCTGCATTTCTACTTTGGGCTCACCGACCGATAATCCACCGATAGCATAACCATCAAAACCAATATCTATTAACCCAGCGAGTGATGCCTGTCTCAATGGCTCATACATCCCACCTTGGACAATGCCAAATAATGCGGCCGGATTATCACCATGTGCTATTTTAGAACGGGCGGCCCAGCGTAAAGATAATTCCATCGAATCTCGCGCTTGTGGTGCTGTGGCTGGATAGGGTGTACATTCGTCAAACACCATAACAATATCAGCACCTAATTCCCGTTGTACCCTCATCGACTCTTCTGGACCTAAAAAAACTTTAGCTCCGTCTATTGGGGAACTAAAAGTCACACCCGCTTCACTAATTTTTCGCCTTTCTCCTAAACTAAATACTTGAAAACCACCAGAATCTGTCAGAATCGGTCGGGGCCAATGGATAAAATCATGTAACCCGCCATGCGCTATAATTACAGCGGTACCGGGTCGTAGCATCAAATGAAAAGTATTACATAAAATGATATCGGCATGGGTGGCTCGAACTTGTTCTGGGGTCATGGCTTTGACAGTACCGTAGGTTCCAACGGGCATAAAAGCCGGTGTTTCTATGGTGCCACGCGGCAAATGTAACCACCCACAACGCGCTTGATCTTCGGTTGCTCGGATTTGAAAAGATTCGATTGGCATAATTCAGGAAAAACTTAAGAACTTGGCAGATGATGCTTGGGTAGAATTTAAGTGATTTTAATTAAAAAGTAGTATAAACCTGACTCGTTTTAAAAACCGGTCAGGTTTTTTAGAAAAATCACGACGGATTTAGCGCTATTAAATTTATTATGTTTCTATGATCTAGCCCTCTTCATCTATTTCAGCAATTTGAGAACCGTATCCAGTCCAGGGTGCTGCTATTTCTTCTACCCAATAAATAGTGGCCTTTCAATTTATCATTTTCTTTCCAAATAAGGTAGATACAATCCGGTTTCGATAAGTTAACATGCGCTGATAAATCCGGTTTCAATTGTTCAACGAGGTTGTCTTGGATATCCTATTTAAGGAAGGCAACGTTATCACCACACTCTTTAGCCTCATGATCAGCTAGCCAAGAGTACAGTTCCTCATAATCTCCTTTAATACCTAAATCATAGGTAATCCAAATCGCTTGTTTCATCGTTCACACAACCTGACTTAACCTTAACATCAGTTACTTCATGACATTTCTTTCGTAACAGCAGCATTATCTACTTGATTGAGCGTAGCCGCTGGTTGGTCTATTTTTGGGGCAATATTAGCACTCATGCCATTGATACCTTGTTCAAGATCAAAGCCTAATTCCCTTAATAAACCGTCCAATAACGGTGTTTGTAAGCGATAACGTAATGCAGCATTAGTGACTTGTTCAGCTAAATTAGGGGTACCGGTTTCACTGCTGTTAGCATGATGTCCTCCTGCTAGTCCTTCTATTTGATAAATTTTAATGCCTTCAATTCGTTCCATGGGTTTAACTGTTTGGGCAATAATAGCCGGTAATTGCTCAATGGTTTTCAGTTTAATTTGCATTTCAATTTGTGCGGCAGAAAGAATATTAGCGGATTCATTGAGTTGACGTTTACCTTCGGCATCTACTAGATAACGTTGTTCATCCGCTTCTGCACGGATTTTAATCGCTTCGGCTTCAGCTTGAGCAGTAATTTTACGGGATTCTGCTTCACCGGTGGCTTGTAAGCGTTTGGCTTCAGCGTGATCCTGGGCGGCTTGCTTTTCAGTGGTTGCCGCAATCGTGATTCCAATGGCGTCACGTTCCGCTTTTTTATGAGCTTCAATTAGTTCAATTTGTTTTTGCCGATCTGCTTGAGCCACTTGCCGTGCGGTAATGACCGATTCTTCAGCTTTAGCTGCTTCAGCACGGGCAATATCAGCTGCTGCTTTGGCTTCAGATTCTTCTTTGGATTTGTTAGCAATCGCAATAGCCCGTTCTTGCTCGGCGAGTTCAATAGCTTGTTTGCGTTCAATTTCGGCTGATTCCACCGCCTTTCGTTGCGCAATTTCTCTTTCTTCAATCGCTTGTCGTTTTTGAATCTCAGCTTGTTCTACTTGTCGTTGTGCAACAATTTTCGCTTCTTGAGCAGCCCGTTCTTGCTCAGCTTGTTGTTTGGCAATTTCGGCAGATTGCCCAGCACGATAGCTTTCTACTTCCCGT
The DNA here is from genome assembly GCA_012032555.1 of Thioploca sp. GTDB lineage: Bacteria > Pseudomonadota > Gammaproteobacteria > Beggiatoales > Beggiatoaceae > Thioploca. Next base: position 61,709 of record JAAUSR010000008.1, on the reverse strand, counting down.
TGTTGCCCGAGTTTAGCATATTCGGTATCGCGGCTTAATTCTAGTTTTTTACGCTCAGCTTCTAAATTCTTAGTCTGAATAGCGACTTGGGTATCCTGTTCAATGTCATTACGTCGTTTTTTGCGGACTACAATGGATTCGGTCAATTTAGTTAACCCTTCAGCATCAAAAGCATTTTGAGGATTAAAGTATTCAATATCAGTTTGATCTAAGGCGGTCAAAGAAACGGTTTCTAGTTCTAACCCATTTTGTTGTAAATCTTCAGACACGCCAACTTGAACTTCTTGAACAAAATTAACCCGTTGTTCATGCAATTCTTCCATCGCCATTTTAGCAGCGACGGCGCGCAACGCATCGACAAATTTGCCTTCAATCAATTCTAAAATTCTATCCGTGTGCATAGTGCGATGCCCCAGGGTTTGGGCTGCCGTCGCAATGGCTTCTTCATTAGGAGAAACCCGGATATAAAATTCAGCGGTGACATCAACTCGCATCCGATCTCGGGTGATAAGTGCTTGCTCTTTAGCACGTTCTACTCGTAAGCACACGGTATTCATGTTGACCGGTATGGTGTCGTGGACGATAGGTAGCACGAGAGCACCGCCATTCATAATAACTTTTTGTCCACCCAAACCGGTGCGAACAAAGGAAACTTCTTTGGTCGAACGTTGATATAGCTTGGCAAAGATAAGTCCAATAGCGATCAGTGCGATAACTAGAATAACTGGAATAATCAATAAGTCTTCCATAATTTACTCCTCAATAATTTTTTTTAACAATGGATTAGTATTATGTACGGCTAGAAATTTCCCGCCTAACCGCTCAAGCAAAATGACTTGATCACCTTGGTTAAATATTTCCGCTATACTTTCTGGTTCCACCATTACTAAATGAGTGGTTCCATAATTGTCTTGAAATTTTGCTCGTGCCGGTCGTCCTTTAGTGGCAGTCCCTAAGGTAATTGTGGCAACCCGACCAACAAACGTTTCTTCGGAAATGGCTTCAGTTTCATCATTGGGCATCAGTTTACCTAAGAATCTTCCCAAAAAACGAACCCAGGGTAATGATAAAAATAAACTAACTAATGCCGCTAGTAACCCTGGCAACATATGACCAACTATAATTAAAAAAATAGCTTGTAGAGTATAACCGAGCAGCGCAAAAATAGTTAGAAAAATGATGAGTAACACCATCAAAGGTACCCGACCGACATTGATCCAACCCAGCAGGTGTCCTAGGGAAGTACCAGCATGGGGAGTATCAACATCAGGATGATCCACATCCAAACCCGGTTGAGCATCGAGGTCTGGCAAGAAATATCCCAGCATGCTAGACAGACCAAATCCCAACAGCGTGGTAATTCCTTCTAATAAGGCAATTCCTACCATGGTTAGTAAAGCGATGGTAAAAGGAAAATTATGGGAATCTAAGATGAAAGCGAGCATATATTTTCTCAATTAAGCCTTTTGTCCATAAACCGCAAATACGGGATCGGATTGTGAAGTTTCATGGCTATATTTATCATCAGCCGGTCGAGGATAATTACGCACAGAATAAGTTCCCAAGTGTTGATATCGACCCGATTGGATAAAATATTCAAGGACCAGTCCCATGCGTTCAAATTCGTGAATATCAGTCCAAATCTGAATGACTTTCGGTGGAAACCAGCGATTAGAAAAGGTGACGATAAAATAGCCATCGGGCTTTAAAACTCGAGCGACTTCTTCAAATACCGCAAACGGATGGATAAGATATTCAACTGAAACAGTACACACCACCACATCAAATTGTTCATTATCAAAGGGAAGGTGAGGATTTTTATTGAGATCATAAACAAAATGATGAGTCAATTGCGGATTACCCGCTAATTCTGTTGAATTAATTCCCAATCCGACCAGCTGATTGAATTTGATATTCACTGGCAAATGTGATTTCCAACTACTCATTAAATCTAATATATCCATCCCGGGCTGAAGAAATCGATTATAAAAATGAGTTATGATTTCAATTGCTTGTGAATCAATATGATTAACGAGACGTGGCTGACGATAAAATTCAGTATCATCGCTCCAATCTAACCGACCAAACGGATCATCTGCAAAAAAGTCAGTGGGGATATCTTGATAACGCGTTTGAAAACCAACACCCTCACTGGTGATGATTTCTGCCCATTCGTTACATCGCCCTCCACGTTCATCATGTTGTCCGGCTTGGACCTTATCGATTTTAGCACTAAGGCTTAATTTACGTTGCGCTAAGGGTGATTAAAATCAATTGTTAACGCGTGTTCTGCCAATCCAATACAGCGCAGTGCGGTCATTTTTGCTTTTACTGCACCCGATACGTTGTGCAAAAACTTATGGGGATAAAACCGTCCTACTCGAGGTTCAACTCGTCGTCCACGTAATAAATTATAATTAAACTGTTGATTCGATATGGTAAAAATATTTTGCTGAGTATAAACGGGAATGATATTGTCGTGATGGAGCGATACCGTAACCGTATCACCACTGCTTTTATCCATCAGGGCTTTTTGGACAGTAACCGGCATGAAATCAAGCCAAAAATTGACTTTAGGCGCAAAATAGCAATCGACGTGGGAAGCGACTTGACTTTGCCAATTTAACTGAAATTCAATGCTTGCTAGGGCATTGGGATGTATTTTCTCCATGGATTATTCTCCTACTTAATGATTTATCGCCGTAACCATGCAAAGAACTTGTATACCTTCGCCTCGTCCAAATGCGGTTAAACCTTCACCACTGGTAGCCGTGATGCCAATATCTTCGACGGCTAATCCCAATAATTGCGCTAAACTGTGTTTCATCGCTGGAATTTTAGGCGTTATTTTCGGTCTCTTACCTTCAATACTGCAGGAAACATGGCAAATACGCCACGCTTGTAAATGGTGAAGTGCTGTTTGCACATAAACCCTGCTGTCGGTAACACCTTGTTGTAAGCATAAATTATCGCTAATGGTACCAAGAATATTAACGCCGGTAACCCCCGCAATGGCATTACACAAAGCATGTAAAACGACATCTGCGTCACTATTCCCTTGTAAAGGCGGTTCGCCTTCAAATAAAACCCCACCTAAAATAAGTGGCTTATGGTTATTTTCAAAATCAAACCGGTGACTATCTTGTCCTAAGCCCGTTTTAACTTGCATAAATGCAAAAATTAAGAAAATTCTTGTTGTTGTAGATATAACTCTGCCAAATTTAAATCATGAGGAAGCGTTACTTTAATATTATCCGCATGTCCTTCAACTAACATGGGACGATATCCTAATTTTTCCATGGCTTGCGCTTCATCTGTTACGGTTTCCTGCTGATTTAATACGTTTTGTAAAGCGAGAGTCAAGGCTTCTAAACGAAACATTTGTGGTGTCAGCGCATGCCATAAATTTTCGCGGCTAACGGTTTCGACCACTTCGACTCCCCGTTCTTCCCAACAAGGGTTTGGCAACGGATTGGGTGGTAACACTGAGACTCGTTTCATGGTATCACGCACGGGTATAGCCAAGAGTCCACCCACCGGATGATTTGCCAGTTGGGTCATTAATTTATCAATATCAGCGGGACGCACACAAGGTCTTGCTGCATCATGGACTAACACCCAATCGTGTGGTTGAGCTTGTTGTTGTAAAGCTTTTAATCCATTTAGGACCGAATGACAACGTTCCACACCCCCGGTAACGGATAGGATCGTTTCAGGTAAAGTCAAGGTTTTCCAGTAAGAATCATTTTCAGCAATACAGACTACAATTCTTTTAATACGCGTTAAATTCAGTCGTTCCAACGTATGTTGCAAAATAGGCTTACCGTGTAAAGGCAAGTATTGCTTTGGTCGGGTATTACCCATCCGTGAACCCTGACCGGCTGCTGGGACAATTGCCCAATAATGAGGGATATTATTCGACAATTTGATAAAAAACCTCATCGCGTTTAATCATACCGAGTTTTGTCCGTGCTTGTTCTTCAACTGCGGCTAAGTTCTGTTTTAGATCCACTACTTCCGCTGCCAATGCTTGATTGCTGGTTTCTAGCAGGGTATTTTCTTGTTGTTGTTGCTTAATGGCTTGTTGTAAAGTTTGGTATTCTTGATAACCACCTTCACCAAACCAAAATTGATATTGTAAATAAATAGTCATCGTCAACAAACTCACTGCTAATCCGATTTTTAGCATTAGAAATCTCCTTAACCGCTACCCAAAGTGTTAATATTTCATGCTGATTTAACCCAATTTTCACGGTTAGTTATTATATAATTATTTTGCTATAAGCGGACGACGTATTTTAGCGAGTTGTTCTTCTAAATAGTGATCAACGGCGGTTAATACTTTTTCCAATATTTTATCAGCATGGGCATGGTAAAAACTTAACCGACACGAGATTGGCTCATGTAAAGTTTGCCTTGGCTTGAAGCCATCCCAAGCACAAATAGGTAAATCGTGCATACTTCGATCAACACAATACCATACCTTATCTTCTAAGATGATATCAATATCACGCAATCCGGTATCAATTCGCATGGGGTTTTTAAAGCGCAGCAATCCCAGTCGAACGCGATTATAACGCTGTGCTGAAATTGTTGAATCCCCCCATTTCATCCGGGGTACATCTTGTAGTCTAGAAGTGCTCATGAGCGCCCCCTTAAATTTATTTAATAAACCCTATTAGTGAGTATGGTACCAATTATAACTTTCTACAAGGTCAGTTATCAGTTATTAATATTCAATAATCTAACTCCTATTTAACTTAAAATTAGAGGTAAAATAAGTTAAAAATGAGTAATTTCCTAACTAGTTGAGTATAAATCACTATAACAACTGATAACTGATAACTAAACCTATGCATGGTAAATATTATTCTTTCACAGCCGAACAACTACAAGAGATTTTTAACGATTTCCTTGGGTTAGTTTTATCTACTCCTCGGACCTTGGTTACACCAGCACAGGCTTTAGCACGTTGTAGTCGTCAACAACAAGACTGGGTTTTAGCTTGGCTTAAAATTCTTGTGCGTGATAACAGTGAAGTTGCTTATCAATTCGTTCAATATGCCCCCCAAGCTTTAGCTTTACTCGAAATTAATATTTTAGAGGAGTGGGTAGCAGAAGCGTTAGAAATTTATGAACATCAAGATCTCACATCGGCTCTTGCTCATTTACAGGCGGTAGCCACTTATGCTCAAACTTATCAACGCCGACAACGCCGTTTACCTTTAGCTGAAATTCAGGGAATACTCGAGAAATTCGTGATTGGTTTAGCCGGTCGACCCTTAAAATTAGCCGGTAGTGAAATTACTTATACGGATACTGAAACTTTATTTCTCCCATTGGCACTAGATCGTTTTGTCGAACGCCACCATAATTTTTTCTTATATAAAGCTATGCTCGTACATTTGTGGGCCCAAACTGGGTTTGGGACTTGGCGACGCCGCTTATCAACTATTACCGCTCAATTTAATCATCGTGATAAAGCGCTTCGCTTATTTCATACCTTAGAACGGCTGCGCCTAGATGCTTGTATTGCCAGAGAATTACCCGGTTGTTATCGGGATATGCAACATTTACTAACCTTATTTGGTGAACAGCGTATTCCTTTCGGTTGGGAAGAAATTGCTCAACAACTGGCTCAGCCAACAGCGTCTGTGGAAGATAGTTATCAATTATTAACCATCGTTTATCCTAGATCAGTTCCAGCACCGGTTTGTTATCAAGGTATATTGCTACCAGAATCCACTGAGCCAACCCTTGCATCACGACGAGCACGAGATAAGCAAGCTTTGCAAAATGCTTTAACTCAATTGAATCAACCTTCAGATTCACTAACAGACTTAATTTCTCAACCAACCTTAGATTCAACACCAGACCATCGGGAGAAAATATCTAATTCATGGCCAACAACAACTGCTGCTAATCACTCGCTATCGAAAGAACCAGCCACCAATTTACTCCTTTTTTCAGCGATAACCCAATCTGCCGCTACTGCTCAATCTATTAATCATTTTACCCTGGATGAACAACGAATTACCTTAGAACTAAAACAAGTTGTTTCCTCAATTATTCAAGATCATGGCGAAATTCCTGAAGATTACTTACTCATACCGGGTAACGAAACCAGTGAAGCAATCGGAACTAACCCAATCAATGCTTATTTCCCCGAAAATCAGATAAATACTACCGAAAAAACTTTTATTTATCCGGAATGGGATTACCAGCGACAAAAATATTATAACCATTGGTGTGTGTTACGAGAAGTTGAAGTACCACTTCAAGCAGAGGAATTTGTCACGGCTACGCTTCAACGTTATCGTGGTTTACTGAAATCCTTACGCCGTATTTTTGCTATGTTACGTGGAGGAGACAAACTTCTTAAAAAACAGCCTTCTGGTGAAGATATTGATTTAGATGCGCTTATAACTGCTTATGCAGATACTCGTGCTGGCTTAGAAATGGATGAACAAATTTTCACTCAATTGCAGCGAATAACCCGCGATGTTGCAGTAATGTTTATGGTTGACATGAGTGGCTCAACTAAAGGTTGGATTAACCAAGCTGAACGTGAAAGTCTCATTTTATTGTGTGAAGTGCTAGAAACCCTGGGTGATCGTTATGCAATTTACGGCTTTTCTGGCAAAACGCGCCAGCATTGTGAAATTTACCCAATCAAACGGTTTAATGAAGCTTACAATACGATAGTACGTCAACGGATTAGCGGCATTGCACCACAACAATATACCCGTATGGGTGTCACGATCCGCCATCTTACCCAGTTATTTAAGCCAATCGAGGCCAAAATTAAACTCCTCATCACGCTATCCGATGGTAAACCCGATGATGAAGGTGATAATTACCGTGGGACTTATGGCATAGAAGATACCCGCCAAGCTTTGCTTGAAGCCAAACGTGAGAGGATTCACCCATTTTGTATCACCATTGATACCGAAGCAAGAATTTACTTACCCCGCCTGTATGGCACAGTAAATTATATTGTGATGGATAAAGTACAGCAATTACCTTTAAAAATAGCAGATATTTATAGAAAATTAACAACTTAGCAATAATGTTGGTCGAATATGCAGAGTAATGTTCAACCTACTTTCTTAGCTCAACAGGATGATGGCGGCTCCTATTTCAAAATTGATAGGTGGTAAGCAGAGGTATCTGTTATGATTCAATCATGAGTTAAAGTAACCAGATAAATAGTAAAACAACCGGTGCTTCTGTTGCTACCTACCTTAAAATAATTACCAAAATGAGATGAATCAAAAATCGTTAACGAATAGAAGTACTTTTCTCTGAATAGGTAATAACATGGACAATTTTATTGATATTGAAAAGGCGATTTGACATGAAAATTTACCATCGGTTAAGGATTAAATTAAGTATCGCTTTTATTATTATGACGTTAATTCCAACCTTAATTATTGGTATCTATGCGATACAAGTTGCTAGCCAAACTTTGCAAACTCAAACTTTAGCTAAACAAACCGAACAAGTTAAAATACTAGAGAATATAATTCGGTCATTTTTATCGATAGTTAAAGGAGATTTATTATTCTTAAGCCAATCAGCACCGCTGCGAGAATATTTAAATTTGCATATGGTTCTGATGTCAGATTCTCGTTCCGAATCCATACCAGCAAATTCCGTAGAAGCTACTGTACAAGCGGTGCATAACATTTTAGAACAAAAACAAAAAGCATTGGAACAAGAATTTCTAGCCTTTTCTCGTTATCGTCGAATTTATTACCAAGTCCGTTATCTAGATGAAATTGGCCAGGAAATAGCGCGAGTGGATGCTGATCAATTCAAAAGTTGGATCATCGAAAAAGATTTATTACAAAATAACGCTGATCAAGATGATTTCAAAGAAGCCATGCGTTTATCGAGTAAACAAATTTTTGTTTCTAAATTGGATCTCAATCGCAAACAAGGGCAAATAGAAATTCCTTATAACCCGGTGATTCGTTATGCCGTTAATGTTTATTATCCTAATAATCAACGAGCTGGTGTTGTTATGGTTAATGTCGATGCCAATCAGTTTCTGCAAGCATTAGGGGATGCTTTTCTAATTGATCAAGAAGGTTTTTTTCTTCATCATCCGAATCCTAAAAAGGGTTGGGGTGGTCCTAACGACTTAAGAACGGGGGTTACTTTTGAAAAAGATTATCCACAAATTGCTCCACAAATATTTCATCGAAGCGGTACCCTAAGTACCAGTACCATAGCACTTTCTTACCAGCGAATTATTGTACCTGGATCTTCACAACAATGGACATTATTAATATTACATGATACTCATGAAATTTTTAAAGGAATGGCTAAATTTCACTTGGCATTTAACATTATTTTGACCATTGCTATAGTTATAGCTATTTTGTTTGCTATTATTTTGAGCACTAAAATTACTCGTCCCATTGAACAGTTAACCCGTATTGCGGAAGCTATTAGTAAAGGTGAATTGATCGAAAATCGAGTGGAGATCAATGATAAAGGTGAAATTGGGCAACTTGCTCAAGCCTTCGAGCGAATGCGGGTGAGTATGATTAAGTCTTTTGAAAAACTTCGCAAACAATCTAGAATATAATTATTTAGAAAGCGTTCCCGTGATAATGATTCTAGTCAGTCGACTTTCCAATTCAATTAATTATAATTATTGAGTTGCATTATTAAAAAATTTAACGGCATAGAAGTTAAAATATTTTATTAAAAATCTTTAATTTTTAACCAGTAACCTTCCATCACCATGAAAAGAATATTTCTATTATTGGTCGAGTTGATATATTTTTGCCTGTTTCAGAATCTCGTTTTTGCTCAGGCAGATGAAGAGAAACCCGACCCGGAATCCCCGGTTCAAGATAATCGGCGCACAGTGAAATTATCACCACAATTACGCAGCTTGGGAAGGGAAAAGCGTGTTCCGACTATTCCCATAGAAACCATTCAACACTTTTTGACTCATCCGCAGTTATTAACAACGGATGAGATTAATAATAGTGGTTATATCATTGAAAATTCAGATGGGTCTTTACTTTCAACCGTTGGTGACCAAATTTATGTGAGTGGTCTGGATAATCAAGATCCGATTGGTAACCCTTATATCATTGTACGTCCAGGACAAATTTATCATGGTCCGCAAACAGACAAAACTGAAGAAATTTTGGCACAAGCGGCAGTTTATTTAGGAGAAGCAACCCTTAAAAATCAAGGTGATCCCGCTACCTTGATGATTACTTCAGCACGCCAGGAAATCCGAAAAGGCGATTTATTACTGCCCTTACAAGAACGTGGTTTTGTAGAAGATTTTCATCCGCATTCGCCTCAACAGTTGACAGATGCTTATATTATTGCGGTTACTGATGGCACTTCACTTATCGGTAAATACCAAGTTGTTGTTATTAATAAAGGATTCAATGATAGCATTGAAAGAGGTCATCTCTTAGCGGTGATTAAAAGTGGTCCGAAAATAACAATTACTCGTCAAGAAGATTATGAAGACAATGTCACTTTACCTCAGCAAAAAATTGGTAGTCTGTTAGTATTTCGTGTCTTTGACACGGTTAGTTACGCATTAGTGATGACTTCTTCTTTACCCATTAGCTTATTTGATGAAGTGACTATCCCTTGAACTTAAGAACTCAGGAAGAAGAATATTGGTTAGCTTTAGCACACGCCCCGGGGATTGGACCAGTCCATTTTCTCCGCTTCCTGAATTATTTTGGTAATCCACGTGCACTCTTGGAAGCCGGACGAGCCGAATGGCAAAAATTAGGGTTAAAAGCGGATTTAATTCATTACCTGCAAAACCCTGACTGGCAGGCTGTTGACCAAGATATGCAATGGTTAGCTCAAGCGGGAAACTATTTACTGACATTACATCATCCGGATTACCCACATTATTTACAACAAATTAGTGATCCTCCCCCGTTATTATTTATTCATGGAGATTATACGCTATTATCTAGTAAACAATTAGCCATAGTGGGCACACGTCATCCCAGCCGGGAGGGAGAGAAGAATGCACGAGAATTTGCCGAGTATTTATCTTTACAAGGATTTACTATTACAAGTGGCATGGCATTAGGAATTGATGCGGCTAGTCATTGTGGTGCTTTAGCCGGTAATGGTAAGACTATTGCGGTAGCCGGAACGGGGCTCGATCGTGTTTATCCGGCACAACATCGCGATCTCGCTCATAGAATTGCGGCTAGTGGGGCATTAGTTTCCGAATTTTTTCCGGGTACCTCAGTAAGAAAGGGCCATTTTCCACGTCGGAGTCGGATTGTGAGTGGCTTAAGTTTAGGAACACTGGTGATAGAAGCCCCGGAAAATAGTGGGGCACTTTACGCCGCACGACATGCTGTTGAGCAAAATCGAGAGGTATTTGCGATTCCGGGATCGATTCATAATCCCTTGGTAAAAGGTTGTCATCAATTAATCAAAGAAGGTTGTGCCAAATTGGTAGAAACGGTAATCGATATTTTAGAAGAATTGAAAATTTATGTCCCTACACCTATCCAAACCGAGATCGATAGGTCTATTTCAACCCCTAAACCAGTGGCTATTAAGCAATTGAGCCGATCAACCTCAACGACTCGGCTAGATAAAACTAACCCAACCAATTTAGTGGTACAAAATGATTTGGAAGCAGATTATGTTTGTTTATTGAATCACTTAACCGCCGGTCCAACTTCGATTGATAATTTGGTTGAGGTAAGTGGATTGACGCCAGAAGCGATTTCGTCCATGCTGTTAATGCTTGAATTACGCGGCTTGGTAACCACACAAGCTGGTGGTCTTTATACACGACTTGGCTGAGGAGATAATGAGTGAAAGAAAATGTTTTGGATATTTTGATATATCTCTTTGAAAATTATATGGATGAAGAGATACCCTTAGTAGATGACCAAGAGTTTTTGCAATTGCAACTCGTTAACGCCGGCTTTCCCAGTACTGAAGTGAGCAAAGCTTTTACTTGGCTAGAAGGCTTAGCGGAACAACCCGACATGATTTGTTCCCACAGTCAAGCCATGAACTCCACGCGAGTTTATTTGCCACAAGAATGTGAAAAGCTTGACTTAGAATGCCGTGGATTTTTACAGTTCTTGGAATCTATCGAAATTCTCAATGCGACTAGTCGAGAACTCATCATCGATCGGGCGATGGCATTAGAAACCGATGATGATTTTGGGTTACCACAACTCAAATGGGTTATTTTAATGGTGTTATTTAATCAGCCGGGTTATGAAACGACTTTTACTTGGGTAGAAGATTTAGTTTACGAAGAACCCGACCGACAATTACATTAATATCAACTCATCGATTACATTAAAATTAAGTTACTTTATACATAAAGTACTAGTATTTCATTAAGTTAGTTACTGTGAATAAAAATTTAGTTATTGTTGAATCGCCTGCTAAAGCCAAAACACTCAAAAAATACCTAGGTAAAGATTTTGAGGTATTGGCTTCTTTTGGTCATGTACGTGATCTACTTCCTAAAGAAGGCGCCGTTGATCCTGAACATGATTTTGCTATGAATTATCAATTAATTGAAAGAAATGTTAAGCATGTTGATGCGATTAGTAAAGCTATGCAGCAAGCTGATGCCTTATATTTAGCTACTGACCCGGATAGAGAAGGTGAAGCGATTTCTTGGCATTTATATGAAATTCTTAAAGATAAGCAAATGTTGCATAATAAACCCGTTCATCGCATTGTGTTTCATGAAATCACCCCAACCGCTATTCAGGAAGCCGTAGCACATCCGCGTGATTTGTCAATGGAATTGGTTAACGCCCAACAAGCTCGCCGAGCATTGGACTATTTAGTTGGATTTAATTTATCACCACTGTTATGGAAAAAGATTCGCCGGGGTTTATCTGCTGGACGGGTGCAAAGTCCGGCCTTGCGTTTGATTGTTGAACGGGAAGAAGCCATTGAAAAATTTCAACCGCAAGAATACTGGACTATTATTGCTGATTGTCAACAAAAATCACAACGGTTTACTGCTAAATTAACGGTCTGGGAAGGTAAAAAACTAACCCAATTTAGTATTAATCACTTAGAACAAGCAACTGAGATTAAAAATACTTTAATTCAATTGGCTCATGGAGAATTACTTGTTGCTAAAGTTGATAAAAAACAAAGAAAACGCCAACCCTCTGCTCCCTTTACGACTTCGACATTACAACAAGAAGCCGCTCGCAAATTAGGTTTTACAACCAAACAAACGATGCAAATTGCGCAACAACTGTATGAAGGTATTGATATTGGTCAAGGTGCAGTCGGCTTAATTACTTACATGCGCACCGATTCAGTTAATTTAGCTCAGGAAGCTTTAGCAGAAATTCGGGGGATGATTGCAGAACGTTACGGTCAAGAAAATATTCCTAAGCAACCACGCCAATATAAAACCAAAGCTAAAAACGCTCAAGAAGCCCATGAGGCTATTCGACCAACTGCAGCAAAACGTCATCCTGACGAATTAGGTGCTTATTTGACGCGCGATCAACTCAGATTGTATACCCTCATTTGGCAACGAACGATTGCTTGTCAAATGATTGATGCCATTCTTGATACCGTAGCGGTTGATTTCAATTGCGGTGAAAACCATCAATTCCGTGCCACTGGTTCAACAGTAGTTAATCCCGGCTTTATGGTGGTTTATCAAGAAGGCGTTGATGATCAAAAAACCGGGGAAGAAGATGAAAAAATGTTACCACCACTCCGAGTTGGTGAACCCGTAAAACTGAAAGAAATCAAGGCAGGTCAACACTTTACTGAACCACCCCCTCGGTTTTCTGAAGCCAGTTTGGTCAAAAGCTTAGAAGAATATGGTATTGGACGCCCATCTACCTATGCCACGATTATTTCCACTTTGCAACAACGTGAATATGTTAAATTGGAAAAGAAGCGGTTTATCGCTACCGATATTGGGCGTATTGTTAACAAATTTTTAACCGAACATTTTAACCAATACGTTGATTATGATTTTACAGCTCGATTGGAAGATGAGTTAGATGGTGTCTCGCGTGGTGAGCAACAGTGGGTTCCTTTGATGGAAAGGTTTTGGTCTAAATTCAAGCAACTCGTTGACGAAAAAGCTCAAACGGTGCAACGCAAAGATGTTACGCAAGAAATCTTAACTGAAACTTGTCCTCAATGTCAGAGTTTGTTAACAATTCGCTTAGGTAAACGCGGACGTTTTATTGGTTGCTCCGCTTACCCTAAATGTGATTATACCCGTAATTTAGAAGGTGAAAATCCAGAAACAACGGCTTCTCCTCCTACTACCACTGAAAAGGTAGAGGGACGCTCTTGTCCTACCTGTGGTTCAGAATTACATATTAAACAAGGACGTTATAGTAAATTTATTGGTTGTAGCAATTATCCTCACTGTAAATTTACTGAATCGTTAGAAAAACCCGTCGATAGCGGTATAACTTGCCCAGCTTGTCATCAAGGGACCTTAGTTAAGAAAAAATCACGGTATGGTACTTTCTTCTACTCCTGTTCTGGTTATCCTCATTGTAAATATGCCATTCCTAATGAACCGGTTGCCGAAAGTTGTCCTCAATGTCATTGGCCTATTTTAATGCTAAAAACGACTAAGCGACGCGGAACTGAAAAAGTCTGTCCACAGAAAGATTGTAATTATGCTGAACCAGTGATGGTAGAAGAAATAGGTTATTCTGAGAATTAAGCTAAAGTGTTAGCAAAATCGAACCCAGAACCCCAATTGAATAATTGGCACCTTCAACAAGCACGCCGTCATCTAACTGATGGTGGAATTATCGCTTATCCGACCGAAGCGGTTTACGGCTTAGGGTGTGATCCCTGGAATCAGCAGGCAGTAAACCGTCTCTTAGCACTTAAGCGACGTTCTTGGCGAAAGGGATTCATTCTTATTGCGGCAAATTATGCTCAATTAATACCCTTTCTGGAACCATTAACACCACGCTTTGAAGAAAAAATACTGGCAACTTGGCCAGGTCCCGTGACTTGGTTATTACCGGCTCAAGCCAAAGTTCCCCGTTGGCTACGTGGACAATCTAACCAATTAGCTGTGCGAGTGACTGCACATGTTCAAGCTGCGCAATTATGTCATATTTGGGGTGGTGCATTAGTCTCTACGAGTGCGAATTTCAGTGGTCAACCTGCTGCTAAAACAGTTTTAAAAGTACGACAAATACTTGGGCAACAATTAGATTATATCGTACCGGGAAAAGTAGGTAGCTCACCTCGACCGAGTGAAATTCGAGACGCGCTCACGGATAAAGTATTTCGTTATTAATTATCACGTTCAGTTTTAATGGAGAATAAATTAACTCGACCCGTGCAACATTTTTGCTCTGAATAACTTTTTGAATTTCACCGGTCTATTTATTAGATAATTCGAGAATATTATTGAGTGCAATGTACAACTTAATTTCATTAAAGACGAGTTGATTGTTAATTATACCCTATCCTGAGTAGGTCAAGATGATTTGTCTAAAGTTGCTGAGTTAGTTCATTTTGGCTAGGTAACTCCAGTAATTTAGCTTTGATTTGGATAGCCGTTCTGGCTGGTTCTTATTGTAGAGGGATCCCGAATGATATTATTGTATTCTGCTTTCATCTTCGTTATAGGATTAATTTTAGAAAAATGATGGATATTACCGCAGTCCAAACCTTAATTGACCAGGATATGCAAGCAGTCAATGCTTTGATTCATAAGCGGTTACGTTCAGAAGTCGCTTTAGTGAATCAACTGGGGTATTATATTGTTAATAGTGGTGGGAAGCGGCTACGTCCCCTCTTATTATTATTAAGTGCTCGTGCTTTTAATTATCAAGGAGTACATCATCTTACCCTAGCAGCGATTGTGGAGTTTATTCATACTGCAACGTTATTGCATGATGATGTGGTTGATGCTTCGGAATTACGACGCGGGCAAAAAACGGCCAACTATGTGTGGGGCAATGAAGCCAGTGTATTGGTAGGCGATTTTTTATATTCTCGGGCTTTTCAATGATGGTTGAAGTAAGAAATATGCGGGCAATGGAGATTTTAGCGGCGGCGACCAATATTATTGCCGAAGGGGAAGTTTTACAACTACTCAATTGTCATGAACCTGACACCACCGAAACGCAATATTTACAAGTCATTCGCTCTAAAACCGCAAAATTATTTGAAGCAGCAGCACAATTAGGTGCGATTATTAGTGAACAACCCAACCAATATGAACAAGCAATGACAACCTATGGAATTCATTTAGGTACAGCTTTTCAATTAATTGATGATGTTTTAGATTATAGTGCCAAAAGTGAAGCGATTGGTAAAAATGTGGGTGATGATTTAGCGGAAGGTAAACCTACCTTACCTTTGATTCATGCTTTACAGCAAGGTACATTAGCTCAACAACAGGTTTTACGTGAAGCAATTGTTCACGGTGGTAGAGATAACATCAGTGAAGTTATCGCAGCACTTGAATCTACTGACGCAATCGGGTACACTGCCCGGGTTGCTCAAAGAGAAGCGGAACAAGCCGTTATGGCAATAGCGGAACTGCCAAATTCGCCTTATGCTGAAGCGCTTCAAGCATTAGCTCATTTTTCTATTCATCGTAATTATTAACTATCTAATCGGGGTGTAGCTCAGTCTGGTAGAGCATTGTCTTCGGGAGGCAAGGGTCGGAGGTTCAAATCCTCTCACCCCGATCATTTATTCTGGTTTTCAAGTCAGACCTTTTTCAGGGTTATTCGACCACCGTTAAAATGACTAAGCAGTCAATTGTTATTATTATTTGGTTAATTATCGGTTTATTGATTGACCAAAAAATGGCATGGTGGGGTCAATTACTAACTAATTTAATCACTTGGATTTTGTTGTTGGCTTTATGGCGAACTGTAACCCCAACAATGCAAGTTGCTTTGATCCTCTGTCTTGGGTATGCCACAGTTGGTGAAGTGTTTCTTTCTTTGGTGTGGGGACTTTACGAATACCGTTTGCACAATGTCCCTTTATTTATACCACCAGGTCACGCCTTATTGTTCACTTTAGGTCTATTGAACGCACCAAAAATGCCAACATGGATTGTTTGGTCCATACCAATTTTATTTACGCCTTATATGATTTTTGCTGTGTTGACCGGTGTAGATACTTTGGGGGGAATTTTATTTGTCATTTTTATAACCTGCTTAGGGTTAGGTCGAGCGAAAAAACTCTATGCTACGATGTTCATTTTATCCCTACTTTTAGAAATTTATGGTACTGGGTTAGGTAATTGGACCTGGTTATTAGAAGTACCGTGGTTAGGTTTAACCAGCACTAACCCACCCGTCAGTGCCGGTACGTTTTACTGTCTGTTAGATTTGCTCGTTGTTTCAACCACAGGTCAAATTCAAACCGGCTGGTCAAAATTAATGAATTCTAAACGATTAGCTACCAGCAGTAGTGAAGGGTCTCTTTCTTAGAATTCAGTGCCACCTCATTTGAAATTAGTGCCTTATGAATCAATTGGTTACATAACAAAAAAAGTGAATTGTCGGTTATAACTCATTAAGTTTTGGTTTATGGGCTTTCAAATGAAGTAACCCGGTCATTAGTACATTGGTGCTAAATTACCCCTATGCATGAATTGGTGCTAAATTACCCCTATGCATGAACACGATCACAGTTATAAACTCTTATTTTCGCATGCCGAGATGGTAGCGGATTTACTGCGTGGATTTGTCCACGAAGCTTGGGTAAACCAATTAGACTGGACTACACTAGAAAAAGTTAACCAAAGTTTTATCAGCGATGATTTGCGTGCGCGCGAAGATGATGTGATTTGGCGGGTTCGCCTGGCTAACGACTGGATATACATTTATATCCTGCTCGAATTTCAATCGACGGTCGATCCCTTTATGGCAGTGCGAATCTTAACTTACGTGGGGTTGCTTTATCAAGACTTGATCAAACAACAATCACTCACTGCCCAGGAGCAATTACCACCGGTATTTCCGGTCGTGCTGTACAACGGTCGTTCGCGTTGGCAAGCGGCGAGGAATATTCGGGAATTAATTCAACCCCTACCTGGCGGTTTGGAGAAATATCAACCCCAGCTGGAATATTTGCTGGTGGATGAAGGTGGTTTTAGCGAAATCGAATTAGTCCCCTTGCACAATTTGGTAGCGGCCTTATTTCGGTTAGAAAATAGTCGAACTGCCGAAGATATTCAACGGGTCTTGACTCACTTACTCGAGTGGTTACAGACCCCGGAACAACATACGCTGCGCCGCGATTTTACGACTTGGTTACGACGTGTCATTTTACCGAGGCGATTCCCTCAGATCCAATTGTCCGAACTGAATGAATTACAGGAGATGCGAAATATGTTAGCAGAGACCGTACAACAATGGTATGCCGAAGCCGAAGCTCAGGGGCTTCAACAAGGGCTTCAACAAGGTCTTCAACAAGGGCTTCAACAAGGTCTTCAACAGGGAATTCAACAAGGTCTTCAACAGGGAATTCAACAAGGAATTCAACAAGGAATTCAACAAGGAATTCAACAAGGAATTCAACAAGGAATTCAACAGGGAATGCAACAAGGAATGCAAGCGGGGCAGTTACAAGGTGAACAAAGCTTGTTTCACTACCAATTACAAACTAAATTTGGTCAACTCGCTCCAGAAATAGAAGAGAGAATTGAGGCACTTAACATCGAAGCTTTACACCGCGGTGCTAAACGATTATTAACCGCGGTTACGCTTGAGGAAGTTTTTCAAGAATTGGATTAGTGCGGATATAAAAAAACGGCACACCGTTTAAGTGTGCCGTTCATTTAACTTATCAGAAGATTAGTTTATGGATTATTAATCGTCGCATGAATTGGGGTTTGACTGTAAACTACTTTTACGCCATCACCTTCATCAACACGATAACCAACGTAAATGTCTAGCTCACCGGGATAGGGTAGCAGACCTTGGTATAAGTCAACGGTATAATAAGCTGGTAATTTATCTACATTATCAAATGGCGACAGATTCTCTCTAGTCAATAGTGGAATTGTTGTAGTTTCATCGTAAGTCAGAATATCCACACGCCATCCGGTAGGGCAAATACTGCAAGTTATCAACGTATACCATTCAAAGCCCTTTGGAAAAACACTAGACTTGTAAAGTCCAGCGGCGATGATACCGGCCGGTTTACCAACATCACTACTATCTATTTTTAGAACACCAGCCGTAATAACCGGCATAGCTATGGAAATAGTATCATCGCTCATCGTGAATGGGGTAAATTGATCACCGGTAGATTTAGATATACCACCTTTCATTTTGGTGTTGGTCGGACCAGTATTAGTGCTGGCGGTTAATTCAGGAATAAGAACACAATTCTTACCAATTAATATACTGCCTTGTTCAAAGCATGCTTTTTCCTGAGCATTGATTTGAGTGGCTGCTCCACTAACTGGAAAATTGAATGGATTTTCACCATTGTCGTTATTACCAAAAGATACCTCGCCTACAAATTGCCCTTCAGTTGCAGCAGTCAAAGTGACTTTAAAAGTCGTTGTTTCTTCTGGTGCTAATGTAGTTGGAACTGGGAAAGATTCCACAGTAAATCCATTGCCGCCAGTGAAAATGGCAGCACTGGTTAAATTCAGATTCGCTTTACCTACATTTTTCACAGTGAAGGTTTTAGTTACCGGATCACCTACACCAATTGCACCAAAATCAGTTGATGTCGTTGCGCCATCAATAATATCGGTTGTTCCATCTAGAACCTGAATTTCTGGCTCCATTGAAGCACTACCATCTTTTACTACTGTGCCACAAATACCAAAATCGAACGGATTTTTCGGGTCAGCACTGTGAAATAATTTGACAGTGCTACAAAAATTACCTTCAACAGATGTATTCAACTGAATTTCAAAAGTAAATTCAACTTTACCAGCGACACCATCAGGATAAGTACCTACAACACTAAATCCTTCGTTAGGTGAGAAAGCAGGATAGCCATACAGGTCAATGATATCGGTCGAGGCATTTTTCACTGTGAAAGTTTTAGTAAGCGGCTGACCGACTTTAGTTGATCCAAAATTAATTGGTGTAGTTGAACCATCCATAATCTCTGTAGTTCCGTCAAATACTTGCAGCTTGGAACCGGTTGGTGTGGAATCAGTGGCAAAAGTTGCTGTGCAAGCAGCCGGTGTATTAGCAACGATGTTTACGGTGGCGGTATTGGTGGTGGTACCGGCTGTGCAACCACCACTCCAAGTGACTGGTTCACCCGCCGCTGGGGTTGCTGTTAGGATAACCGTACCCGCCGGGAAATTTGCTGTGCAATTAACACCACCTGCTGACGCGCAGTTAGTAATTCCGGTAGGTGCGCTTACAGTGCCTGGACCGACAACAGTTACTGTTAAAGCAGCACTTGACGTACCAGTAACAAAGTTTACTGAGCATTCAGCAGCAGTCGTGTTAGAACTGATACTTACAGTACCTGTATTCGCTTCGGTACCAGCGGTACAACCCGGTCCCCACGTAACGGTTTCACCAGCGGCTGGTATGGCGGTAAGAATAACTGAAGTTGTACCCGTTGGGATATTACCTGTACAAGTACCACCACCAGCAGCACAATTCGCAATTCCAATTCCGGCTGGAGTCGTACTATTAACACTGCCATTTCCGGTCACTTTTACGGTCAAGGGGATATTAGCAACTGCACCAGTGAAATCAGCTGTGCAAGCCACGGTTGTTGCATTAGCGGGTACAGTGACAATCGCTGTTTCTGGTGTAGTACCTACTTTGCAGTCTGCACCGCTCCAAGCTACTGTACCACCTTTTGCAGTTAAAGTTACTGAGGTTGTACCAGCCGGTAATTCCTTGGTGCAAGCCGGACCATCTGCTACAGTACAATTAGTAATGCCAATTCCCACTGGAACGGTACTGTCAACACTACCATTACCTTTAACAGTTACAGTTAAAGTGGTTTTACTAGTCGGTGCTGTAACACCAACCATCCCGGTTAGTGGAAAGTCAAATGGTGTTTTGCTACTATCATTATTAAACAGTTGGAAGGTTCCCCCTTTCTTACCAGCAACAGCGGCATTCAATTCAACATCAAAAGTAACTTCACCGCCGGCAGGTACATTGAAAGGTAGAGTGCCTACTACCTTGATACCATCTAATTGGCTTGCTCCAAACAGGTTGAGATCCTTACTACCAATATTCCGCACTGTAAACGTTTTGATAATGTTGGTACCGACTGGTGTAGAGCCATTAGGGAGATTACTGGTTAGATCAATAGCTGTTCCCGGTGTGGTAGTGGTACCATCGGTAATCGGTGTAGCTTTATTAGCAGCGATATCAGCCGGAGTACCGTACCAAACTTCAATCGCTTGATTGGCGGGTGGCGTATTATCAACAATCGCTGTAATTGGGAATTTAAAGGTTCCTTCATCCTCGTCATTATTAGTGAAAGAAACTTCACCGCTAAAAGTACCCGGGGTACTAGCATCAAGGGTAACTGTAAAGTTAGTCGTGGCACTAGGCGCAAGTGTTCCTGGATTAAAAGAAAGCACGCTAAAACCGGTTCCGGTGACTGTCACTGGACTGGTTAAATTGAGTTCTTTGTCACCAATATTCTTCACTGTAAAGATTTTTGGCACATTAGTACCACGCGGTTTAGTACCAAAATCAATCTTGGTTGGTAAAACAATATTAATATCAGTGCTCGCATCATCTAACACTTGGATTTCTGGTGCGGGTGCTTTCACTGTAGCTTTAACGCGGAAGTTGAACGGATTCTCAATTAAAGCTTGAGTATCACTCGCTTTATCATCGTTAAAGATATACAGTGTCCCACCATATTGATTGGCAGTTGTCGCACTGAGTTTGATATCAAAACTAGCTGTACCGCCTGGTGCTACTACACTAGGAAAAATGCTGGCTAAGCTAAATCCCGTTGGTAACGGGGTAGAAAGATAGAAAAGTGGCAGCGGTGCACCACCAATATTTTTCACAGTAAAAGTTTTAGTCACATCCGTACCCATTGGCGTGCTGAAATCAATTTCAGTACCGACGGTTGCACCTATTCCACTAGTGATGGGCTTGGCTGTCCCGGCAGCAACTTCAGCTGGGGTACCATAATAAACTTCGATTTCTTGAAGAGTACTTTCTACAACTGCACCCTTGACTTTAAAGTTATATGGATTTTCATCACTATCATCATTACCAAAAGACACGAGTGCTTCAAAAGTACCAGATTGAGAAGTATCTAGCTTAATTTGGAAATTGGTAGAATCAATCGTTGTCGGTGGTGTAGGTGGTGCTGGAGTGGCAGCCGCTAATTGTGTCTTAGTAAAATCAGATCCTAAAGAAAATCCGCTGCCGCTGGTATTAGTAACTTCAATCGGACTTTTGAGATTAAGCGCTAAACCACCTAAATTTCTCACCGTGAAGGTTTTGATGTTTTTAGTCGCTTCACCCTTAAGTAGCATACCCAGATCAACTTCACCGGTATTATCAGCAACGTTAATTGCTCCATCTAGAACTTCAATCTCCGGTAAAGGTGTAACCGTTCCTATAACTCCAAAGGTAAAGGCGGCGTAAGTATCGGTAGTGGCAACATAAGGTGGAACTGGTGGGGAGCCGTCAGTAGTCGGAAAAGGAGTAGCAGCAACAGCAGGATTACTTATGGCACTGAGTACACCAGTAGCAGTTGCTTCTGCTACTATAATACTTGCTCCCCAAGGCGTTGCTGGGGTAGCTGGAGAACCAGTCTTAGCTTGAAGTGTAACTTTAAAAGTTGTTGATTGACCAGGTTGAAGAACAGTACCGGCTGTAAAATCAGATGTGACAGTGAATTCACCGGCTGGCGTTGTTCCCGCCATTGTAGGTGCGGCAATGATTGTTAAAGCTGCTGTTGCAGTCTTACCTACATTTTTTAACGTGAAAGTTTTAGTAAGCGGATTGCCTAAGTTCGTTTTACCTAAATCAACTGTTCGGTAACGGGGAGGTGCACCTGCTGTAGCAGAATCTTGAATTTCCGTTGTACCATCTAAAATCCGAAGATCCGCTGCGGCAGTGGCGGTGATACCGGCAATTGGAAAACTGAATAGAGAAGATGTCGTTGTACTATCACTAAGGAAAATTTGTACGGTAGCATCGCTGATAATAGGAGGAACTACTGTAGATGCAGTAGGAAGACCCTTTAAAGGAACGGTAACTGCTACTTCCCCTGTTGAGGGTGTAGTAGGAGTAAAAGTAACCACGAAAGTGGTTGAAGCACCCGGTTGGATAACTGTGGTTCCCACTGCCGGATTAGAAAATACAGCACCGGATTGTACAGTAGTTAGTCCGGTAATATTCACCGATTCTCCACCCATGTTTTTCACCGTAAAGGTTTTAGTCACTGGTGGATAGTTAGGAGCACTAAAAATACTCAAAAATCAGTAGAAGTTGTTTGAGCATTTTGGATCTCAGTGGTTCCCTCAAAAACTTGAATATTGGGCGCTGCCCACGCGACTGCTCCGGTCAGTAAAGTACATGCCGCTAGCAGTTTAACTAATAGCGAGGCAGTTCGCTGCCCTCGTAGTTTAGCTAAGGCAATCGCCTTAAGTCGTAAGAGCAAAGGATTTTTTTCCATAGTCATTAAAAAACCTCATTATTAACTTTTAAAATTATGTAGATTAGATTCACAATCTAAGCCTACATTATATTGAACATTTAACAAACTGACTTCATGATAAAATATAAAATGTGCTAGAAATAAGTCTCTACCGGGATTTCGCTAGGCTCTATCCAGGCGACATCTTCGGCAAATAAGTATGAAATAGGAAAAGTTATCTCATTTAAAAAAATAATTAACTTATTTCTATTTTTATCACTAATTACTTTAGCTATAGCTATATATAAGCAATGTTATTATTATTACCATAAAGAAAGATTGCGTTAAAGTTAGCAATATTTATTCCACTGAGCTTAAAGAAAATAAACACTTAGAAGATCTTTTATTAGCGTCAAGCTAGTTAGAATTATTAACGGGGTTATTGTCATATTTATAACAGGTAGCTGTCATTCTATAAACATTAAATCTAGTCTATATTCATTAATCGAAAAAAATGGCATATTGCCTAAACAATATTAAAGTTTTTTAAAACAAGGCTTTTCAAGTTGAATAAAAACTATTATTATTTAGATTACGTTAACTAAGCTAAGCTTATTTTTTAAAGAGAACAACTGATGAGGAATTTAAAATACGATGTTAATGAATAATAGCAATACTAGCCCGGTATTTCCTTTGGGAATGGCTGGTGAAGGGGAAATTGTTAAAATTGTGAGCATTATCGGTGGAAAGAACTTAGCCAAACGTTTGATGGCTATGGGGATGGTAGAAGATACTCAATTACAAATTTTACAACGTCAAAAAGGGACAGGCTTAGTTCTCGCTCGTGGAGAAACGAGATTGGCTTTAGGTGCCGGTATGGCCAATAAAATTCTCGTGGTTCCCGTATATGACACTCAGCTTACGTGATATGATTTTGGGTGACAAAGGTAAAGTTGTGGGTTTTCAAGCCGGTAACAAAAGTTATCGGAAAAAGTTACTCGCTA
The DNA here is from genome assembly GCA_012032555.1 of Thioploca sp. Lineage (GTDB taxonomy): Bacteria > Pseudomonadota > Gammaproteobacteria > Beggiatoales > Beggiatoaceae > Thioploca. The sequence goes on along the minus strand of JAAUSR010000008.1, from coordinate 38,115 downwards.
TGGGGTTAACACCCGGAACTGAATTTAGTATTACCCGTTATGCACCGCTCGGTGATCCAGTTGAAATCAGTGTCCGTGGCTATTCTATGAGTTTGCGACGGGATGAAGCCGCAACTTTATTGGTGGAGAAAATTGAACCATGAATCACCTTGTTATTGGCGTGGTGGGTAATCCCAATTGTGGTAAAACTACATTATTTAACGTATTAACGGGTTCGCGACAACGTGTGGGTAATTGGCCCGGGGTGACGGTGGATCGCAAGGTCGGTTATTATCAACACCAAAGTCATGATATTGAATTAGTTGATTTACCTGGTATTTATTCGCTTGATATCACCCCGGGTACCACTTCACTCGATGAGCAAATTGCCCAGGATTATATTTTGTCAGGTGAGGCACATCTAATTGTTAATATCATTGATGCTGCTAATTTAGAGAGAAATTTATATCTCACTACTCAACTCTTGGAAATTGGAATACCGTTAGTCATTGTTATCAACATGATAGATATCGCTAAACAACGTCAAATTAAAATTGATTTGGCTGGTTTAGCTAAACGTCTAGGGGTTCCAGTTGTTCCGATTAGTGCGGCTCATCGTCAGGGGATTGAAGAACTTAAAACGGTCATTAATCAAGCCGCTGAAGCCGGCGCTATTCCGTCGGTTCAAGTGGAATACCCGGAGATAATAGAAAAAAGCATTACCCATTTATCCCCAACTGCTTATATTCAATTACCTGAACACAAAAAATCGCATGTCCGGTGGATAACATTAAAATTATTAGAAGATGATACCTCAGCAGTAACGGTTCTTAATGAAGAACTTCAACAAGCGATAGCGAATTGGCAACAGCAAATTGCCGACGAATTAGATGAAGAAATTGATATTTTAGTAGCCGATAGTCGTTATACTTTTATTGCTGATCTCGTAGAGGAAACTGTAACAACAACCGGTAAAATCACGCGTACTTTATCTGATAAAATTGATAAAATTGTCCTTAATCGTGCCTTAGGTATCCCTATTTTCTTGGTTATCATGTATTTCATGTTTATGTTTACCATTAATTTAGGGGGGGCTTTCATTGATTTTTTGATATTTTCGTCGGTACTTTATTAGTAGAGGGTTTTGGTGAATTATTGGCGTTGATTGGATTACCGCCCGCATTAATTACCCTACTGGCTAATGGAATTGGTGGCGGCATTCAAGTCATTGCGACTTTTATTCCGGTGATTGGGTTTCTGTATTTGTTTTTGTCTTTCCTAGAAGATTCAGGCTATATGGCTAGAGCCGCTTTTGTCATGGATCGGTTTATGCGTTTTGTCGGGTTGCCAGGGAAATCGTTCGTTCCCCTCATCGTTGGCTTTGGGTGCAATGTACCGGCGATTATGGCTACCCGCACTTTAGAAAATCAGCGGGATCGGACTTTAACTATCTTGATGAATCCCTTTATGTCTTGCGGTGCACGACTCCCGGTTTATGCACTGTTTGCAGCGGTTTTTTTTCCGGTCGGTGGTCAAAATTTGGTATTTGGCTTGTATTTGTTAGGAATTGCTGCTGCGGTGATGACTGGACTGATTATGAAAAACACTTTACTCAAAGGTGAAGCCGCTCCCTTTGTGATGGAATTACCACCTTACCATTTACCCACTCTACAAAGTATCGTTTTGCGAACCGGAGAGCGATTAAAAAGTTTTATGTTCCGAGCCGGTCAGGTGATTGTACCCATGGTATTAGTATTAACTTTTTTGAATTCCTGGGGTACAGATGGTTCGTTTGGTAATGAAAATAGTAATAAATCGGTATTAAGTGAAATTGGACGCACCTTGACCCCGGTTTTTAATCCCATGGGCATAACCGAAGAAAATTGGCCAGCTACGGTGGGTATTTTAACTGGCGTCTTAGCCAAAGAGGCAGTAGTAGGTACGTTGGACGCACTTTATGCACAATTAGCTCAAACCGATACCGGTATTAAATTGGTGAAAGAACCCTTCAATCTTTGGCAAGGAATGGTAACAGCTGTGGCTACTATTCCAACTAATTTGGTTCAAGTCAAAGAAAGCCTATTAGATCCTTTCAATGTGAATGTTGGTCATGTCAATGACACCGCTACAACGACAGTTAACTCCATGACTTTTAGTGCGATGCTTACTCGATTTGATGGTCAAGTTGGTGCATTTGCTTATTTATTATTTATCTTATTATATTTCCCTTGTGCAGCCGCAACAGCCGCTATCTATCGAGAAACGAATTTAGCTTGGACCGTGTTTACAGCGATCTGGACCACGGGGCTGGCTTACTTATGGGCAACCCTATTCTATCAATTAGCCACTTTCTCACAACATCCAATGAGTTCTATTGCTTGGAGTAGTAGTTTATTATTTTTATTTATTTTTACGCTAATTTTATTATATTTATATGGATTAAAAGGAAAAAATGGTTTGAATCCGCCACAAATCTTGCTCGAAGATAAATAACTCATCTGAGGCTGAGAATGAGTTTAAGCTTCACTTTTGAACAAGATTAAAGGGATTAAAAGATGACCCGGATTCATTCCATTTTGCTTAGCTCGATCTATTTTCAACCACTGGACAGCCACCGTTGAGAAGATCAAATCTATCTCTATCCTATCTGTCCTAATAATCCGTTTAATCTTGTTCAAATCACTCGGAGAACAAAGTTAGATGATTTTGATAACACTTAAAAACTATCTACAGATTAATCAAAGAGCCTCGCTAATAGATATGGCTAACTATTTTAATGTTGCACCAACTGCCATGAAAGGCATGTTGGAACACTGGATCCGCAAAGGTAAAGTGCGTTGCTTAGCCGGTAGTCGGTGTCAACAAGGATGTTGCTGTCCAACTGAAGTGGCTTACCTAGAAATTTACGAATGGATAGAAAAAACAAGTTAAATAATCGCCTAGACATGAAAACCATTATCAGCCTCCACCACCATGAAAATTTAGACTTAGATTGAAAAACGGTAATTCGAAATTTTTGCCCGAATTCAAAGTACCTTTGGAAATTTGGTAGGTCGTAAGGTTTCTTCATTCTTTACTAGGACAATCCCAGTAAAATAGCACGATTGCCCGGAGGGTGGTTTTTAATAGCTTAACTAATTTTTTCAGATTGTAGTATAATAAAATTTTCTATCAAAACCTTATAAAGGTGAGGAAATATAAAATGAAAGTAAAGTATAGTATTATTCTACTAGTTTTAACCTTCATTACTTTCCCGAGTTGGGGTAGTGGGAATAAAATAGGACCGCATTTACAACGAATTATAAATGCTCAAGGAAAAGACGTTACTGCCAGTCATTTTAGCGATATCTTTTCGCAATCACTTGATGGAACAACACCTCAGACCCTAATTCATTTCTTTATTGAAGCTGATTTAGCCGCGTTGCCAGCCCTTCGGGCGCTGGGTGTCAAAATCAATACGATAACCCCACATGGCATCATGACAGCGACGGCACCGGTTAGCCAGTTAACCGCTATCGCTGCCATCGCTGAGGTACGTCGATTAGAAGCCGCTCATCCCGTTCATTTATTAATGGATCAAAGTGCTGGTCCAATTGGTGTTAATTTACCTAACCTTAATTTTCCGCGTTCTGCTAATACCGGTCAAGGTGTGATTGTTGGTGTTATCGATACGGGAATTGATATTGAACATCCTGATTTTATTGATGATCAAGGCCATACCCGGGTAGTTGCTATTTGGGACCATACGCTTGATCCAAATGATGTGGGTGGAATAGCGCCCAACCCCACCGGCTTTACTTATGGTACCCAATGGAGTAAAGCTCAAATTCAAGGCGGTTATACCACCTGTTTGCACCGTGATAACGACGGTCATGGTACCCATGTTGCTGGGACGTCAGCGGGTAATGGACAAGCACCGACTACTGATAATACTCACTTTACCGGTCTAGCACCGGAAGCAGAATTGCTGATTGTTAAATTTGACTTTGATAATGAAAAAAATCGTAATAGCACGACAGCTATTCTTGATGGTATCAATTGGATCTTTCAACAAGCCGCTGCGTTAGGTAAACCAGCCGTTATTAACATGAGTTTGGGAAGTGACTATGGTCCACATGATGGTTCGATGGCTGAAGAACGGGGAATTGATGATTTGACCGGCGCTAATAAAATTGTGGTAATAGCCGCCGGTAATGCTGCCGCGACTTATGGTGGCACCGCTTTTGAAACTTGGGGTGCTCCGCTACATGGTGCCGGTAATTTCTCTACCGCTAATGATATTGTTTTTAATCCATCTAGTTCTTATCTACCTTCAACCTCAGCATTAGATTATATCTTTTTTGATGTGTGGTACAGTGGTAATGATACTTCACGTATTCAAATTACTACCCCCAGTGGCCAAAAATATCCACCTAATTTTAATGGCGTTTATAGAAATTTATGGAAAACTAATGGAACAGATGGTGGATTCAGTACGAACGAAGGCTTTATCTACTGTTTTAACTTTCTGGCTACTGCTGTTGGTTGGGAAACGAGTAATAGTGATAACAATATCTATTGTGAAATATCGGACGTTTATGGTGTAGAACCGGTTAACGGTAAATGGGTAGTTGAATTTATTCCTTTGTCTGGAAGCGGTGATTATCAGGCTTGGCATGGCTATAGTGATAGTTTGGCGCAAACTTATTTTTGGTACAACAGTGGAACCACTACACATACTTGGGGAGATCTCAATGATCCTTTCCTATCAGATAGCCAAATGACTATTGGAAGTCCGGCTACGGCTTATCAAGCGATCTCGATAGGTGCTTATCAAACTAAAAATCAGTGGAATGCACGCTTATATCACACCTTAACAGATGGTTATCTATGGGATACTTATGTTATTGGTTCACAAGCTTATGGAGTATTTCCAGTCGATTATTATGATCCGTTTACGTTAGAAGATTTGGCTTTCTTTTCTAGTCGCGGTCCTAGCCGGGATGGACGGATACAACCGCTTATTTCAGCACCAGGTGTCGGAATTGTGGCTGCTCTTTCACAAACAGCTCGTGATAGCCTGAGCGCTCCTGATAACTATAACTACTATCGGTATTACAACCGTATTGAACCACTTGGCTATTACACCACTTTGCAAGGCACCAGTATGGCTTGTCCACATGCGACCGGTTCGGTGGCATTACTTTTAGAAGAAGCTAATAACCAAGGAATTAACCCAACACCAGCGATGATTAAAGACTATTTACAACAGGGGGCAAGGATAGATGGTTTTACCGGCAGTGTACCCAATAATAATTGGGGATATGGCAAAATTGATGTGAGTGATGCCTTAACCCAGATTCAAACCGCATTGCCACCAGAATTAAATAGCTGCCAACCTAACTCTGGTACTAGAAATCAAACTTTAACCGTTACTTTAACGGGAAATCATTTTCAAACGGAAGCAACCGTCGATTTTGGAGCCGGGATTACGGTTCTAAGCACTACTGTTGTTTCTCCTCAAGAAATAGTGTGTGATATTAAGGTTAGTAGATCAACCTCAAGAGGAAATCGGGTAATTAGAGCCGTTAGCGATATAGTTGTTACTAATCCTGATGGGCAATCAGCAACTTTAGTTAATGGGTTTACTATTAAATAAGGGTAAAAAAACCGAAGCCGGGTGAGGGTTAAATGAGCTTGACTAATTGTCGATTTTTTCCTCACCCCAACTCTCTCCCCAGGATCGCTTTACTTACCGGTGGAAACGAGAATTCAATCGCTGCTAGGGTAACAAAACTTAAACCATGTCAATAGATTCATCATAAGATAGATTCCTTGAAAAATACCTATAGCACACCCTTTAATAAATATTTTCGGCTAATGTCGTTCAATTTTGGGCGGATCCGGTAGCTGAATTTAAGATTTTACGCCAGTATTTAGCACCTCAAGGGATAATTGCAACCACTTTTCAGCCACGCCAGCCTGGTGCGACTGCTCAGGATGCGACTCAAATGGGTGAAAAAATCATCCGAGCTTTGAAAACCACGGGATTCTCCGAGACGACCCTTAAAATAAAACCAATGAAACCGGTCTCAGTGGTATGTGCTATGGGTTATTTATCGTCTTAACTCCAGAACCACACCCCCAATATACCTTAACAGCCTTTACTTTTTAATCACCATTAAAACAGTGTCGTAGTAAATGGTAGTCCTAAACTGGCTCGAATTTTCTCCACTTCTGTTTGAGAAATGAGATGCCCACTATTTTTCATCAGTGATTTACCATTATGAGTCATATTTAATAATATCATTCCTTTCGCTTTGCAAAGTTGAATATATTTTTCCTCTGTTTCCATCGTATTAGCTACACAAATAATCCGCAGTTGCGGGTTGCGTCCCGCTTGCCATAATTGATGTATCCAAATATTTTTGTAAGATTGAGTGGGTTTTCGTTTCGCTTTACTCAGGTGTTCACTCAACCTTTTTTGGGTGAGGGGATTCTCCTATGTAGCGAAATTCTTCTGGATTCTTAGGATCAAACAGTGCGTAAATGTAACTGGTCATCGGTGTTCATTCATCCTGAGTTGTTTTATCATCTGAAGTGTTAACTGAGAATCTTTAACCAAAAATAGTTTACCATTTTTATATTAAATAAAGTGATAACGCGAGTGGGTAATTTTAAAAGATATGTTTATAAAACAAGTTATTAGCATTTTTTTATGCGTTTGCTTCACGGGATGTATTACGGTACCTCAACAACAATCTCTAGATAAACAACACTTTAAAGAAACCGTGACCATTAATGATTTTGCTGCCGAGAAAGTCATTATTTTTCTACTATCAATGGGTCTCAACAAAAACCGGGATTTGATGAAGTCGTTGGAGACGATAATTTTCTCCGTGGGTTTCTCGATAAGCAAACTAACAAAAAAGTTTATCAAGTTTATAATGTAATTTATTATGCTCAATCTGGTAGTCAGTTTGGGTGGAAACAGTTTAAGCAAGCCCAATATCAAACGAAAGTGGGTCAAGAATTAGTGGCTGCTGAGGTCATAAAAACACAAGAGGATTGTTCTGCTTTATCGCTCTATGGACAATGTCTTTATAGTGAGCATGTGATTTTTGAACTGGATGATAATCAAGTGAAAGAATTAGTGGAATCTTATTCCACCTCAAATAATTCCAGTTGGCGATACGAACTGATCCCCACTTCCGGCGCTCGTTATCCAGATAAATTATTACTCGCCGAAGTAGCCGGTTTAGTCGCTAAAATGGATGAATATGTTATTTCTCAACCCACATCCACTTGGCCAACATTAAGTACCAGAACGAGTCGTTTACTTGAACTGTTATCCTCATCGGAATCGTTGGTTATCCCACCACGAGCGGCGACAATATTACCAATACTCAATAAGTCAATGAGAAAATTGGAACAAAACTATTAAGCGTATTACCCGACTGACTCAATGATGCTGCCAATTTCCGCTCCATGTTATCTTTATTCAGTGAGTAAAACATGTTAGCCTACCATTACCAGTATAGTGAGTAGTTTCTTGAGTTGGAGGTCGATTTGAGTATGAATGTGGACCTAATCTATATTGATCCTGACACTGAACGCTTTGCGGTCGCCTTGTTAATGGCTACTTTGGTACATTTAATCATTATCTATGAAGTCAGTTTTATACCACTGAAACCGGCTAAAACATTGAATAATTCTATGGAAATCATCTTGGTACAAACACGTACCGATGAACCGCCTCAGCAAACTGATTATTTAGCACAAGCCAATCAAGTCGGTGGTGGTGAAATCCCACAACAAGAACGTCCGAGTACACCTTTTATTGCACCCTTTCCAGAAGTTAATCCCAATGAGGTGGTAACGCCCATGCCACCGCAAGTTGCTACCCATGCTGAAGAATCTCAAATGGAAAAATTGGCTACGCTGCATCCTACTTCACAACAAGTAAAATCATGGCAACCAGTTGATGCTACTGAAGGCCCTCCAGAACAAGGCAGCGATTCACAAACGACTTTGAATGAATATATCGCTGAGAATACGTTATTAATCAATGAGCAATCCGCAAAATTAGCCAGTATTCAAGCAGAATTAAGTAAAAAATTTAATTCTTATACTAATCAGTTGCGAAGCAAATGGATCCATGCGAATACTAAAGAAAATAAATATGCTAATTATATGGTGGCGTGGCGACAAAAAGTAGAAGAAGTTGGTAATGCTAATTATCCGGATAAAGCCCGCCAGCAAAAATTATCAGGCAGTTTGGTGTTAGAGGTCGCATTGAATCCAAATGGCACGATACGCAAAGTCACTATTGTCAAACCCTCTCCTTATCACATCTTAGATGAAGCTGCGTTACGCATCGTACATTTGGCAGCCCCGTTTGATCCTTTTCCAGAAGACATTCGTCAAGAAATCGATGTATTACATATTACTCGAACATGGGAATTTCGTTACAATAGTTTAACAACCAAGCGATAAAGAGTATGATAATTTTAAATAGATCATCGATTTTTATTTTTTAGCCCACAGTATCGGTACCCGACTATGTTGTTAGAACCTACTAATTTAACTAATCATTTTTTAATTGCTATGCCTAATTTGTGGGATCCACATTTTTTCACACAGTCACTTACGTTTGTGTACACAATGATGAAGGTGCGATGGGGATAGTGATTAATCGTCCTCTGAACGTGGATCTCGGTGATGTACTTGAACATATGGACATTGAAGCTAAAGATCCTTTTGCTAATCGGCTGCCGGTTTTTGAAGGTGGACCAGTGCAACGCGAACGTGGTTTCGTCATTCATCAACCAGCCGGAAAGTGGGATGCTATGCTGACTATCAGTGAAGAACTCGGAATTACTACCTCTCGAGATATCCTTAATGCCATTGCGGACGGTATCGGCCCCAAAAAAGTATTGATTGCCCTCGGTTATGCTGGTTGGGGGGCTGGACAACTCGAGCAAGAAATGGCTGAAAATGCTTGGCTCAGTACGCCAGCCGATAACCATATTATTTTCAATATTCCCCCAGAACAGCGTTGGCAAGCAGCGGCTTCCCGTCTGGGTGTGGATTTAACTTTACTTTCAAGTGAAGCGGGGCATGGTTAGTTGAGTAAAAATGCTTCGCCAACGATGCTTATTCAAAGCGTCATGGGATTTGACTATGGTACAAAACGGATTGGCATTGCGATTGGACAAACCATAACTGCTACAGCCTACCCTTTAACTACTGTACTGGTTAAAAATCAACAACCCGATTGGATACATCTTCAAACCTTAGTTCGAGAGTGGCAGCCGCAGGTTTTAGTGGTAGGTATGCCCTTATATGCTAATGGTTCAACCCATGTTATTGCTATAGCGGTTCAGCATTTTACTCAGCAATTAGCAACGCGTTATCAATTACCGGTTTATACTATCAATGAAACGCTTTCATCCGTTGCCGCTGCGGAAAAAATGGCTACCCCAGTTCAGTTAACCACCGAAAAAGCACCTCATAGCACTTTGAAATCAAAACATTCCAAGAAGAAAAATAATCGGAAAGGTTTAGATGCCGTGGCAGCTCAAATTATTTTAGAAACGTGGTTGACGGAATGTCTATAAATCATCTTGATATGTTGTTACGTAGCGTAGCAAATTCTTTAGATCAATACTTAAAAAAACACCAACGTGATAATGCCCTGATGGTTGGAATACACACCGGTGGAGTATGGGTAGCTAAACATCTGCATACATTGTTAAATTTGCCACAACCACTTGGACAATTAGAAATTGCCTTTTACCGAGATGACTTTAGTCGCATTGGGCTACATCCCCATGTTAAACCTTCTCGCCTACCCTTAGAAGTCAATGATCGTCATATTGTTTTAGTCGATGATGTATTGCATACCGGACGCACGGTACGAGCGGCTCTCAATGAACTTTTTGATTATGGTCGACCGGCGAGTGTTACCCTTGTGGTTTTAATCGAACGTAATGGGCGCGAACTACCTATTCAACCCGATGTAATCGGTTATTCACTGTATTTGGAACCGGGTAAACATGTTAAACTCTGTGGACCGGAGCCGCTATCTTTAGAAATTCGTACCCTGGCATGAACACTATCCAATTAGACCCTCAAGGTCGTCTGAAACATTTTTTAGGCATTGAAGGCTTGCCCAAAGCCTTACTGATTGAAATTTTAGATACCGCTACTTCACTCATCAGTGTAACGGAACAAACCGTTAAGAAAGTTCCTCTCTTACGTGGGAAAACCATTGTTAATTTGTTCTTTGAACCCAGTACGCGTACTCGCACCACGTTTGAGTTAGCAGCGAAACGTTTATCAGCTGATGTGTTGAATTTTAATATTAATACCTCGTCTAGTAGCAAAGGGGAAACTTTGATTGATATGTTGCGCAATTTAGAAGCCATGCACTGTGACCTGTTCGTCGTTCGTCATGCCGCCGGTGGTGCGGCGCACTTTATGGCACAACATGTTGCACCCCATATTAGCATTATCAACGCGGGTGATGGACGACACGAGCATCCCACTCAAGCGATGTTGGATATGTATACCATTCGCCAGTATAAAGAGGATTTTGCTTCCTTGCGCGTAGCGATAGTGGGTGATATTTTACACTCCCGTGTGGCGCGTTCTAACATTCATGCGTTAATGACTTTAGGTGTGGCTGAAGTGCGAGTAGTTGGGCCTAACACTCTGATGCCAAAGGGAATAGCTATGATGGGTGTTAAAGTCTTTAATCGGTTAAAAGAGGGATTGCGCAATGTCGATGTCATTCTGATGCTACGGTTACAACGAGAACGAATGCAGGCAGCACTCATCCCCAGTGTCCATGAATACTTTCAATATTATGGACTGACCGAAGCCATTTTAGATGTCACTCATCCCGGGGCGATTGTCATGCACCCCGGACCGATTAATCGCGGCGTTGAAATTGACTCGCCCGTTGCTAATGGTGAACGGTCTGTTATTTTACAACAAGTGAGCAATGGAATTGCAATTCGGATGGCAGTTATGGCGATGACTTTAAAGGCGATTCCCGAATTAAAGGATACTCGTTAATGGCAACACTCAGCATTATCGGCGGGCGAGTTATCGATCCCGCTGCGCATCTTGATTTAATCACCGATCTGCACATTGCAGCGGGTAAAATTGTGGCGGTTGGTACCCCCCCTAACGATTTCAAAGCGGAAAGGCAAATTGATGTCCAACATAAAATCGTTTGTCCAGGTTTAGTTGATTTAGGGGTACGGTTACGGGAACCGGGGGCAGAATATAAAGGCACGATTATTAGTGAAACTCGGGCGGCGGCTAATAGTGGCATAACCACGGTGTGTTGTCCCCCGGATACCAATCCGGTGATTGATACTCCCGCTGTAGCTGAATTATTACAACAACGCGCCGCTCATTCTGGAATGGCCAAAGTATTACCCTTAGCGGCGTTAACTCGAGGGTTAGCCGGTGAACAATTAGCGGAAATGGGTGATTTAAAAGAAGCTGGTTGCGTTGCGGTAAGTAATGTACTGCCGATTGTGAATACCGAAGTATTACGCTATGCCTTGGAATATGCTGCTAATTGTGAATTGACCGTATTTATTCATCCCCGCGAACCGTGGTTAGGTGTTCATGGTTGCGTTCATGAAGGCGCAGTGAGTACCCGCTTAGGTCTCTCCGGTATTCCGGAAACGACAGAAACCATTGAAGTTGCTCGACATCTCTTCCTGATTGAGACAACCGGGGTACGTGCTCATTTTTGCCGATTGTCTACCGCCCGTGCCATTAAGATGGTTAAACAAGCTCAAACGCAAGGACTACCCGTCACGGCTGATGTCAGTGCCCATCAGTTATTTTTAACCGAAACGGATATCAATAACTACAATAGTCAATGTCACGTTTATCCACCACTACGTACCCAGCAAGATAAAACCGCTTTACGAACGGGTTTGCTCCAGGGTGGAGTTGATGCGATTTGTTCTGATCATCAACCCCATGAAGCTGATGCTAAACTCAGTCCATTTGCCATGACCGCCATGGGAATCTCGGGGTTAGATACTTTGTTACCCCTATGCTTACACCTAGCTGAAGAAATGTCAATGGATCTAACCACGCTATTGAGTTATGTGACGACCAAACCGGCCCAAATTTTAGGCATAGACGCCGGGACATTAGCCGTTGGTCAACCCGCTGATATTTGTATCTTTGACCCGAATGATAGTTGGCAATTGGCTCCCGAAAATATGCGTAGCAAAGGACATAATTCACCATTTTTAAATTGGAAATTTAAGGGACGAGTTATCTATACCTTAATTAATGGCAAAGTGGTTTACACGGGGTGTTAGTAATTTATGTTGTTTTTCTCCCCCTTTTCCCGCTTTTTTAAATCTCTTCTTTGAAAAATAGGGCTAGGGGAGATTTAATAGTTATACTCAATTGATCTGGCATGGTGGGAAAGGATTCCCGCCCTACTAAAAGGAATTCTTCTTGAAAGCAACTTAGGCATGGCGGGAAAGGATTCCCGCCCTACTGAAAGAAATTCTTCTTGAAAGCAACTTAGGCATGGCGGGAAAGGATTCCCGCCCTACTGAAAGAAATTCTTCTTGAAAGCAACTGAGTATTTAGAAGTAATCAAAATGAAATACCGATTGATTGGCACCCTGATTTCCTTGATGCTGAGTTCACCTATCCTAGCAGAAATCGCCTTGATGGTAGTCTCGGCCCACGTCTGGAATTAACCGGACCAACTTATCGTATTCCAGCTGAATTGGGTCAACAGTATGAAAGTAATTTATTTCATAGTTTTGATAAATTCAACCTGATTCAAGGGGAACAAGCTGTTTTTACTGGACCGATTACCGTAAAAAACGTGATTAGCCGCGTTACCGGCGGAGAAATCTCCCATATTGATGGCGTACTGAGCTCTGCTATACCAGCGGCGGATATGTATTTTATTAATCCCGCCGGCATTTTATTTGGCCCTCATGCACACATCGATGTTTCTGGGTCACTTTACGTTAGCACCGCTCATTCCCTACAACTGGGTCAAGTTGGTCACTTTGATGCGGTTAATTTAGAAAATACGTTATTGACGGTGGCACCACCTTCCGCATTTGGCTTTTTAGATAATCATCCCACCCCGATTACTTTAACGGGTAGCCAACTCATTCTACCACCCGATAATCAAGCCATCAAACAACTCCTGCAAGGAGAAGCCATACCGTCTCATACTTTGGCTTTTGTCGGTGGTGATATCAGCCTTAACCAAAGTGAATTACGCAGTTATGGTCATAACATCAATTTAATTAGCGTAGCGGCACCCGGAGAAGTTCCAATCGATCAGAGTCAATTCCCTGACAATCGCTTGGCAGCTTACGGTACAATAAGCATTACCGATATTAACACAGCTAATCGACGATTTGGTCATGTTGATGCCAGTGGCTTAGGCGGTGGTTCGATATTTATTCGGGCGGGACAATTATTATTAGATCAAGGCTGGATTTTTGCCGATACCTGGAAAGACCAGAGTGGGCGCGGTATCACGATTGAAACCAACAATCCCCTTGTGTTGCAAAACGGTTCCCGAATTACCACGGAAGTGGTTGATAATTATTTTCCTGGTCAAGCTACCGGTCAAGCCGGTTCTATTGCGATTAAAGCCGGTGATATTCGTCTGAGTCAGGGTTCACAGATTGCCAGTTCCACCAGTAGTTCGGGAGCGGCTGGTGATGTTACCTTAACCACCCCTGGAACGATATCAATCACCGGGGTTGATCGGACTGGAACACTGGCATTACCCAGTGGGATTCAAAGCCAAACTTCAGGTCGAGGTAATGGTGGACAAGTCAAATTAGTAGCGCAACAAATCTATCTAGATGATGAAGCGCAAATCAATGTTGGTACGGCTAGTAGCAGTGGTCAAGCTGGACAGTTATCTTTACAAGTCAAAACATTAGAAATACGCAATGGTGCTCAGATAAATGTTGGCGTGGGTAGTCAAAATAATCCCACCGGTACTGGAAAGGGTGGTCAAATCACTGTCACCGCCACGGAACAAGTATTGATTAGTGGTCAATCGTCAATTCAACAATCCAGTGGCTTATTCAGCAATGTGTTCTCTTCTCAAGGAGAAGGGGGACAACTAACTGTCTCGGCACCCACCTTAACCTTGGAAAATGGTGGGACTTTACAAACAGTTACGTTTTTGAATGGCAAAGCCGGTCAAATTAAACTACAAGTCGATACTTTAAAATTGCAAACGGGTGGTAGCATTCATAGCGATACCATCGCCGGTCGTGGTCAAGCCGGTGATATCGAAATCACTGCTCAGCGAGCAATTCAGTTAGAAGGTAACTCAACCGGTATTAGTGCCGCTACTGATCAATTTAGTTTTGGTCCAGGCGGGGAAATTAAAATTACTACTGCCGATTTGCAACTTCGTCACGGTGCCGCTATCACCGCTAGCAGTCAAGGTCAAGGTCAAGCCGGTCATCTCACTTTCATCTTAGGTGGGAACTTATTCATGGAAAATAGTACCATCCGAACTTCAACAGCACGTGCTGATGGCGGTAATATCAGTCTGACCACCCCGGGTTACTTACGCTTGACTAATAGTGAAATCAGTGCCCGTGTTAAAGCTGAAACCGGTAATGGCGGCAATATAATTTTAGAACCAGAATTCCTGGTATTAAATAATAGTCGAATTCAAGCTAATGCTTTTCAAGGCAAAGGGGGTAACATTGATATCACGACCACCGGCATTTATAATCTTTCCGCTGAACCGATTGCTAGCGTGATCACCGCTTCGTCACAATTGGGTATCGATGGTGAAGTCACGATTCATTCACCCGAAAATGATGCCACTGAAGGGCTTATCGCACTACCAACGCCATTTATAGATGCCGCCGATTTATTACACAGCGGTTGTCAAATACAAGATGTCCGCGAACTCAGTACCTTTAACCATCGTATCGATCGTGAAGGTATACCAATAACTCCCGATAGCTTTCAAGAATAACCCATTTGCTGGTCAAAAAAACCTAACTCAATCCGTTTTAACTCACCGTTTTGCTAAGTACAAGTTATGAAACCTACCTTTAACACCATGGCTATTACGCCTATCCGTTTGGGAGTAAATATTGATCACATTGCCACCGTTAGACAAGCACGTGGGACTCGCTATCCGGATCCCATTCAAGCGGCTATCACTGCCGAGCAAGCTGGTGCCGATTTAATTACCCTCCATTTACGGGAAGATCGCCGCCATATTCAGGAACGTGATGTTACGCTGTTACAAGCAATACTATTAACTCGCATGAATTTAGAAATGGCGGTCACTGAAGAAATGCTCACCTTTGCCGAACGAATTCGTCCTCATGATGTTTGCTTAGTTCCTGAGCGGCGAGAAGAATTAACGACAGAAGGCGGTCTAGATGTCCTGAGTCAACCAGAACGCATCCGCATCGCCTGTCAACGATTAGCAGCAGTAGGAACTCGAGTATCGCTGTTTATTGATGCTAATCCGGCACAAATTGAAGCCGCTGTTAAAGTTGGTGCTCCAGTAGTAGAAATTCATACGGGCCATTTTGCCGATGCCACCAATGAAGCAATGCGCACGAAAGAATATCAACGAATCTTAGCGGCGGTCGAACAGGGTATCCAAGCGGGTTTACAAGTCAACGCCGGTCATGGCTTAAATTACCATAACGTGACCGCTATTGCCGCTATTCCCCCAATCGGTGAATTAAATATCGGTCATGCGATTGTTGCTCGAGCTTTATTTAGTGGCTTTGCCGAAGCTGTACGTGAAATGAAACGACTCATGGTTGAAGCACGATATTCCACTAGAACGGAGTCAAGTGTGTCGGTTTAATACCATTAAGTTAAGCCCAAAAATGTTGAGTTTCGCTTAGTTTCCATTGGTATACGAGTTGGCATTAGCTAGCTTGAATTGTCATTAGCAGCGCGCGTTGTTGTTTCAACTCTTTGAAAACCATGTGGTAATTTATAACCACGTCGATTGCGCTCAATAGTATAGGCTTCAATATCACGTTCTTTTAAAGTTAGGTGGCGTTTTCCCACGTGCAAAGTTAATTTATCGGTCGTTGGTTGCAGCAAAGTGAGAGCGATCACTTTCTCAGTGCTATTAGCTGGTATATTGAGTAATTTTACCCCTTTACCTTTGGGTAATCGTGGTAGTTCATTGAGTGACACGATAGCCAGGTAACCAGCGCTGGTTATCACGGCATAATGTTGGATATCCGGTTGAGTAATGAGCAAGGGGGGTAGTAGTTTGGAATCACTGGGTAAGGTGAGTATCGCTTTGCCAGCTTTGTTTTTGGTATATAACTCACCTAAATTGATAATAAAACCATAACCGGCATCAGAAGCCAGTAAGTATAAACTTTCCGGTTCACCGAGTAAGACTTGTACAAAACTAATTCCGTTTGGTGGAGTAAAACGTCCGATTAACGGTTCACCTTGACCACGGGCAGACGGTAAGCTGTGCGCCGGCGTAGAATAACTGCGGCCACTCGCATCAAGAAAAACGGCTTGTTGATGACTGTATCCGCAACTGGCATTGGCTAATTCGTCACCAGATCGATAAGTTAAACTAGTTAAATCGACTTCATGACCTTTAGCAGTTCGTACCCAACCTTTCGCAGATAAAATAACTGTGAGCGGCTCGGATGAAATCAGTTCGTTATTATCAAGCGGTTGTGCCGGTTGTCGGGTGACTAGCGGCGAGCAACGCGGATCACCCTGTTTTTTCATATCTGCTTTGATTTCAGTCACAATCAGTTGATGTAAATTTTTTTCAGAATTTAAGGTATTGGTTAAGCGGTCACGCTCTTGAGTCAGTTCATCTTGTTCGCTCCGAATTTTAATTTCTTCTAATTTAGCTAATTGCCGGAGTTTTAATTCTAAAATGGCTTCAGCTTGGATTTCAGTCAAACCAAAGGTATGCATTAAAATAGGTTTAGGTCGATCTTTATCACGGATAATCGCAATAACTTTATCAATATTTAAATGCGCGATCAGTAATCCTGCTAGCAAATGTAACCGGTTATGGATTTTATCCAAACGATATTGCAGGCGACGTTGCACCGTTTGGATACGGTAATTTAACCATTCTTGTAACAATGTTTTCAGATTTTTAACTTGTGGACGACCATCCAATCCAATGACATTGAGATTGATTCGATAACTTCGTTCTAAATCGGTCGTCGCAAATAAATGGGCCATCACGCTATCTCGATCAATTTGTTTATTTTTCAATTCAATAACTAATCGCACTGGATTTTCATGATCAGATTCATCGCGCACGTCGGCTATCATAGGTAATTTCTTGCTAGTCATTTGTTCGGCAATTTGGGTGATGACTTTGGCACCGGCAGTTTGATGGGGTAATGCCGTAATCACAATATCACCATTTTCTTGCAGGTAGCTGGCTCGCAGTCGAATAGAACCCGTGCCGGTTTCATAGATTTTGACTAATTCGGTAGGGGGAGTAATAATTTCAGCCGCAGTAGGATAATCGGGTCCCAATAAATAGGTACACAAATCAGCTACAGTCGCCTGGGGGTGTTTTAACAGATGAATACAGGCTGTCGCCACTTCCATTAAATTATGAGGTGGAATATCAGTTGCCATACCCACTGCAATGCCAGTAGCACCATTGAGCAATATCTGAGGTAGTCGAGCTGGTAATAACACCGGTTCTGCTAAAGTGCCATCAAAATTGGGTTGCCAATCCACCGTCCCTTGTCCCAATTCACTTAACAAGATATCGGTAAAGGCTGATAATCGTGCTTCCGTGTAACGCATCGCCGCAAACGATTTGGGATCGTCGATGGAACCCCAATTGCCTTGTCCATCGATTAGCGGATAACGATAAGAAAACGGCTGTGCCATCAGCACCATAGCTTCATAACAAGCGATGTCGCCATGCGGGTGAAATTTGCCCAAAACGTCTCCTACCGTACGAGCCGATTTTTTATATTTACTGCTGGCTTTCAGTCCTAACTCTGACATGGCATAAATGATGCGCCGCTGTACTGGTTTTAAACCGTCGCCTAGATGGGGTAGCGCACGGTCTAAAATGACATACATCGCATAATCAAGATAAGCTTGTTCAGTAAATTGATGTAGTGGTAAACGTTCTATTTCTTCGGAAAAAATTTCTCTAGACATAACGAGCCAGTTAATAGAAAGAGTCGTTTTATTTTAGTAAATAATTAATTATTATATTATTTTAAATGACGTGAATTTAATAAGGTTAAATAGAGCTACCAGGTGCGTTCAAGCTAATGCCTAACGCACCCTACGTTAAGTTAATTGTTAACGATATGGTTTCCTAAAATTTTTAACCCGGCCATTCGCAAAGTATTACATCGCCAATAGAGGCGTTTATCACGCTCTACCAGTAGATTTTGCCAATATAATTGGCGAAGCAAATCGTCAAGAATATAAGGCTGTGCTTTACCTAATTCTTCTTGCTGTAGCCATTTTTCGAGTTGTTGTCTGGTTGAGGTATCCCGAGTAAAGGGAGTAAACAGCTGCCAAACACAATCAGATTCACTTAAGGTGCTCGGATATTCTCTGAATTCCAATTGTGGCTGTTGCTGTTTAATTCTTAAGCATTCATCGAGTAGTTGGGGTTGTGCGCCACTGATAGTCAGTAATTCATCTACCATATCGTCATTTAACCACAAGCCTTTAAAACGGTGATCGCGCCAAACATAGACTTCAGCTCGAGTCATTTCGGGCCACCGTTTAACGGTAGCATGAGTCAGCAAAGCTAAATTATTAGTTCGATATTTGAGTTCAGCTAATCTTTCCCCACCACAGAGCAGGATATGTAAACGACCCGGGTACAAATCAGTGAGATTATGCAAAATGCCGGCTAATTGTTCGCGTAATATGGGTGGACCTTGCTCAAAGCGGGTAATCAGTAAAAACAACTGTTTGCTCTGCTCTAACCGTTCTTGCAAGGCGCGTTCAAAGTTAAATTCATTATTCACTTCTTTGAACTGACATTGTTTGCCAAATTCCACAAAATAGCGACTCATATTGGTCCCCGTAAAAAAAGGGGTATGAATATATAACATCTGATTAACAGAATACTTTTCCGCAGCTTCGCGCAACAACAGCTGGCGAAACGGATAAGCATTACAATCAGTTTGGCTTAATAACAACACCACCGGGTAGGTAGTTAAATGAGATAATTCAATAAATAACCGATTGGCAAAATTGACAATTTCGTAACGAGAACGTTTATCACAATTTGCCGCTGTAAATAACTCATCTAATTCATTTTCAGTTAGCCTTAAAAATTGTCCACATCTCATAATTTTACTACAATTCTTTGGCATGGATGTCCCCTGAATCCAATTTAGTATTGTTTGTCGAGAGACACCTAATTCATCAGCAACATCTTTGGCTCTAGCCCGAATGCGACGCATATAATTGTTAAGTAATCTTCCAAACAAGGTAGTTGGCATAAGATATCTCCCTAAATTCTATTTGGATTCTTATGCCAGCAGCGTTTGGCTAGAAATAACAAAGTTTCATCACCGGTAACAGAACCATTCTGTTTTATTATGTCATTATTTATCCAGAAAAAGGCCCAGATAACTTTTTTATTATTAGTGGCATCATTTATACCTCTTGTAAAAGAATGCCAGTATTGGTCAATTGGCGGTGTGAAGGGGCACACGCCTTTCTTAAGTAGATATGTTTGCATAGTGGTAAAACCTCTCCTTAAGGTTTATCAGATAATTAATCTACTAGCAGAAATTATAATGAATATCTACCTACTAATTAATATAGTATAAAATAAATTTCTTATATAGTTATTATCTTTATAAATAATATCAGTTATCAGTGAATAGTTATAATGTCTATTAGCGATTAAGCGATTGTTATCAACTCCAGGTCTGTTAATTATTAACCATTCAGTTATGCTATAACTGATAACTGTTCACTGAAAATAGAGTTTTTTTTATTCACCTTTTTCAGATAATTAAGCTTTAATAACTATAAAATGGAATGATGAGTCTTGTTAACTCGCTTTTATATTAGGTATGATATAAACTTTAACTCAATTGAAAACTAAGGAATCTTGATGAAAATTCGTTATATTTTATTGACAATGGGTTTAATAACTACCCCATTGATAACATGGGTCTCTGCAGAAGAAACTTCAGAAGAAACTGTTGCTCAACCCCAAAAACAACCGGTAGTTCTCAGTAATCAGCAAGACAAACTCAGTTATAGTTTTGGCCAAAATATTGGTAGTAGCTTGAAAAAACAAGAAATTGAGCTAAACTTAGATTTATTGATGAAAGGTATTCAAGACGCGATCGCTGATAAAGAATCGTTATTGACTCCGGAAGAAATGGCCAATGTTTTAAAAGAATTTCAGAAAGAGCGTTTTGCCAAACTAGCGGAAGAACGCAAGGCGTTAGCAGAAACCAATCTTAAAGAGGGAGAAGCTTTTTTAACCGCTAATAAAGCCAAAGAAGGAGTTATTACTTTACCGAGTGGGTTGCAGTATAAAGTGATTACTCAAGGTACCGGTAAAACCCCTAAAGCAACTGATCAAGTCACTACCCATTATCGGGGTACTTTAATCGACGGTACTGAATTTGATAGCTCTTATAAACGGGGTAAACCGGCTACTTTCGCCGTTAATCAAGTCATTCCTGGATGGACCGAAGCATTACAATTGATGAAAGAAGGTGATAAATGGCAATTGTTTATTCCAGCTAAATTAGCTTATGGTGATCGGGGTGTACCCGGTGGTAAAATTGGCCCAAGTGCAACCTTGATTTTTGATATTGAGTTGATTTCAGTCAATTCAGTAGAGGAAGATAAAGCGCCAGCTGAGGAAAAAGTTGATTCCCAATCTACTGATGAAGAGAGCAGTTCTCAACCAGAATCAACTTCTCAAGCTCAGCCAAGTGAAACCAAATCTCCAACTGATGAGAAAGACTCTACGTCTGCTACAGAAGATAAAACCACAGAAAATTCTTCTCAACAACCTTCCTCTTCTGAAGAAACTTCTACAGAAAAATCTCAACCAGAATCTTCCACTACTCCACCAAGTGAATAAAGCTTTTGCTAGTATAGAAGGTTGATTACACCCGACGCACCTCGCTTAAATTTAAGCTGAGGTGCTTTTCTGGTTAATGGATTGATATGATTGGCCGGATAAAAAATAAAACTTAATTTTAATGTGAATGAATAAACTCAAACACGCTTTTATAAATCAATAAATTAGGTAGGTTGGGTAGAGCGAAGCGAAACCCAACAAACCGGTTCAATAAGTTAAAAATATGAGCACTTAATTGGCATTTTAATTTGGGTATATAAATTTTATATTGGTTATATAAATAGCTGATTAATTAAGTACTTTGGCCAGAAATGTATAGCACGCGGTTTTCTGGATCCCAAATAAGCTCATCATCTTCATCGATATCAGTGTGTACCCAAAGTTCTTTGCCATCTTTAATCACTCGAATATCATTAGTGGGCATAGTTGGAACTACCGGCGTTACTGGTACTGCGGAGGGGCTAAACTTTTCAAGTACTGATTTGGCTTTTTCCATCACTATCTCAGCATAATCTGCTTCCACGCCACCGCCGTTAAGTGGTGCACCACGGTCAGATGGACGAGAAGTCTTATATTTATGTCCGACACTAAATCCAATTAAACTCCCATCAGGAAAAAATTCTATAATACTGTCTGCTAAGATCTTAGCTAATTTATCTTGTCCCTCAGCACTGCGAATCCACTCCGCCTGTATCGGATTACTGGCAAAGAGGGGTTCTAATAAAATAGCCGGCATGTAAGTATACTTGAGGTTACCATTACCACGTCCATTGTAACCACCTATTAATAACCCACTTTTTCCACCAAGCGGTGCGCCAAATTCTCTACTAATTCGCAGTGCATATGACTTGCCCCAATTTTTACTCAATTCAGAAGCATTGTAACCGGTGATAACCACGCTGTAGTCTGATTGAATACTGGGTGAAGAATTAAAGTGATGCTCGACATAAGCAGCACATTTGTCTTGATTAGCTTGTTTTTGTCGCCATTGATAATCACCCTTATAAAACCGAACCTGATACATTTATTTATACCTCCTTATTTTGATTTAAATCTAAAAAAGTAGAAAATATTTAATAACCCCAGAAGTATTACATAACCACCGAGTCATATCAAGATGTGTTAACGGTATTCTTGGATAGATCTCATTTTAAACTTTGATAAGTTATGTTTTTTAGTGGTAGCAGTTGAGCCAACATGATTAAATATTCTGTTGCTCATTAATGATTAATCGGATTAAAATCGGTTTGATTATGACTTTAAATAGAAAATATAGTAATAAATCAAGAAGATAATATCCAGCGTTGTACCATATCTCTTAGGGTTTCTAATTTAAACGGTTTACTAATATAGTCATCCATTAAAGCAGCCGAATAACGTTCCTGGTCGGGTTCCGGGGTATCAGCTGTGATAGCAATGATGGGAATATGGCGCTCCGGTCCTTCTTGTTGCCGAATAAGACGAGTTGCTTCATAACCATCACTTTCTGACAATTGACAATCCATAAAAATAGCATCATAGTGACTTTGAGCGAGCTTAGAAACAGCTTCGGGTCCGTTATGAACAATATCAACATGTAAACCAAGTCTTTTAAAACAACTGATGGTCATCTTTTGGTTAAAAATATTATCTTCTATGAGTAAGATATTTTTTTGTTCACCCTGAAAAGATAAGGATTCGACAGCGGCAATAACCTGGGGAAGTTGAACCAACTGTAGTTGTGCTGCTTGTTGAATAGCTTGATATAATTGCATTTGACGGATCGGTCTGCTTAAATAAATATCGGGACCAGTTGGCGGGGTTGGAGCCAATAAGGAAGTCAGTATAATTAGGCGAGTGCTAATAATATTAACATTGGTTTTAATTACACGGTTTAAACTATCTCCACCTAAGTTAAGTAAGTTCTGGTCAATAATAACGATATCAAAAGGTCTATTTTGGGTAGTGGCCGTTCGTAGTTTATTCAATGCCAATGACGCTGTATCAGCGGTATCATAAACGATTTCCCAATGCGTTAAGTATTCACTTAAAACGCGACGTTGATTAGCACTATCCTCAACGATTAATATTCGTAATGCCTTTAAATAATCTGATATTGGTGAAACAACAGGCTGTTCAACTGGTTGTAACATGACTGAAAACCAAAAAGTGCTTCCTTGCCCAGGCTCAGATTGGACATTGATATTACCGCCCATCAACTCCACTAATTGTTTAGACAAAGTCAAACCAATTCCCGCACCTTCATGTTGACGAGTTAATGAATTATCGCCCTG
The DNA here is from genome assembly GCA_012032555.1 of Thioploca sp. Lineage (GTDB taxonomy): Bacteria > Pseudomonadota > Gammaproteobacteria > Beggiatoales > Beggiatoaceae > Thioploca. The sequence goes on along the minus strand of JAAUSR010000008.1, from coordinate 14,754 downwards.
ATTAAATTTATCAAAAATATAAGACTGCATTTCTTTAGGAATACCAATACCGGTATCCGATACTTCACAGTAAAGTAGGATTTGTTTATCATCGACTAAAGTCGGATTGACTTGAATAAACACTTCACCTTGATTAGTAAATTTAATCGCATTACTTAACAAATTAGTAACAATTTGTCGAAACCGCGCCCAATCACCTTTAACCCATTGAGGGACTTCTGGAGTGATTAGGGTAATTAATTCTATCTGTTTATGGTGGGCTTGTTCTGCTAAAGATTCTGCAGTTTCTTCAACCACTTTACCGATTTCAAACGGTTCACATTTCAGGGTTAATTCACCTTTCTCTATAGTGGAAATATCTAAGACATCATCTATTAATCCAGATAGGTGCTCACCAGAAGTTTGTGCGATTTCTAAATACTCATGTTGAGTAGGTGTCAATTCAGTATATAAGGTGAGTTGTAACATTCCCATCACACCATTCATTGGTGTTCGCAATTCATGACTCATTTTTTGTAGGAATAGCGTTTTAGCTTCATTAGCGGCTTCGGCAGCCTGTTTAGCCGATTCTATCTCCTGTAAAATGCGTTCCCGTTCGGTAATCCCTTTGCGAATAAATTTCAATAACTGATTGATAGAATTAACTAACTGCCCTAATTCATCTTCATCATGTCCTGGTGGAGAAGGTAAATGGTTTTTTTCCGGTTGAAATGGATTAAGACTGGCCAAAGTAATTGCTATATTAAACAGTGGCTTAGTTACAATATAATGAAATAAGTACAGTAAGAGAGCCGCTAACAACAAATGGCGTGCCAATCCCGACATCAAAATAACCAACCCTCTCTCTAGAAAACTAATGGCAATAAAGTGGGTATCAACAGTGACTTTAAGTAAACCAAATTGACTGTTTTGTGGTAAAAATAGGGGGATTTGATAGATCTTTCTTGACCAAAAATTAACTCCGAGATCCAACGCCATTGGGTTTCAATGAGTGCTTTTTGGTCTTTAGCTAAAGTTTCTTTACTATCATCCAACAATTCAACCTTATAAATAGCTTGGTAGTGAAATAATCCTTGAACGACTTTTTCAGCTAAGCCCCGATCTAAAGTATACGCTGCTTGAATAGCCGGTTGTTTGATAGTATCCAGTAATTGATTAATAGTCGAATCAAATTCCTTTTGAGTGGAAAAATAGTCTAAGTAAATCTGTAAAAAGCTAAATAACATGCCTAACCCGACAGCAATCATAACGACTAAGCGAGCCTGTCGATAAGAAAGACGTTTTGATAGTGGTAAAGTATCAATCGGTGTTTTTTCCATTATCCTACCTACCAGCTATTGAGGTAACAAGTGATGGTCTGAATAAAGAGGTAAATACTCTATTCTTGATTCTGCACACTCAGGCATAACTGGGTACCAAATAAATGATATCAATAAATTTAAAAGAAATCTCTACTGTGGTGCTCTTTGACTTATCATTCCAAATAATTAGTCGGTTGTTGCTATTGGAAACAATGTAGCGAGAGAACATGCCTGAATTTTAGTTTCAAGGTATAAACCATCTCCTTTCAACCTATTCAACCTAGCTTGGAGTTATCTTAGACTCAAATCAATTACTTGCACTCTCTAAGATTGTACCAGTTTATTTTTATCGTTTTTTATAACCTATCAACAATTTTTTTACTGGCTTCAAGATGAAAGTTAACCTTCGTTTCATGTCAGTTGAATATTTTTAATGATCAATTTGATTTTACCCAATTTCATTCTCTATTAATCATTTAATCATTGATTACAAATATAGTATATACTTCATTGAAATATTTACTATAGTTACTTTTAGGTTTATCACTTTTTATTTTTAGATGACTGTTTCGGGTCAATATCGAGAGCACGTAATTTACGATACAAATGGGTTCTTTCTAAACCGACTCGTGAAGCTACTTTACTGACATTGCCACCGACTTCTTGTAATTGATGTTCTAAGTAAGTCCGTTCAAATTGTTCTCGTGCTTCACGCAGCGGTAAATCATAAATGGATAAATTTCCCACCGGTGCTGGACGAGAGGAAGGGGTTAAAGTTTGTTCAATTTCTTCAACATCAATGTGATGATTATTACCTAAAATAAGTAACCGTTGCACTAAATTTTTGAGTTCGCGCACATTTCCTGGCCAGGAATAATTACGTAACCGATTTTGTGCTGCCACGGTAAAATGACGATAGGGAAGGTTCTCCTGATTAACAAATAGATTGACGTAGAATTCGAGTAGTTCCGGAATATCTTCACAATGTTCACGCAAAGGTGGAATCTGTAAAGGAATAATATTAAGATAATAATAAAGATCCTCTTGTAATCGACCGGCAGTAAGCGCCTGTTCAATATGATGAGCGGTAGCGGCAATTACGCGTACTTTAAGCGGAATGAGTTCAGTGCTCCCATTGGGTAAAAACGATTGACTTTCTAGGCTGTTTAATAAGCGTGCCTGTACGGCATCATCCATGTCAGCAATATCTTTAATAAATAGTGTTCCACCATTGGCTTGCTCCAGACGAGCAATATGATTACTCTCGCGGCGACCAAATAATTCGATAAATTGGTTATCTGAACTCATACCGGCCACGCGCATTTGCACAAAAGGTTCAGTCTGTATTTGACTATTCTGATGAATATAGCGCGCAAATAAGGTACGTCCACTCCCCGATTCACCACTAATTAACACACTCGTATTATGCTGATTAATTCGTTTAACTTGTTCTCGTAAAGCGGTCATGATTGGACTATGCCCAAGTGGTTCAGTGACGATATGCTTGCGTAATCCAAAGTTCTCACGTTGTAGAGAAGCCATTTCTAGGGCACGATTTATCGTAATTAACATTTTCGAGGTTGAGAGCGGTTTTTCAATAAAATCATAAGCACCTAACCGGGTGGCTTCTACTGCCGTTTCAATATTACCGTGTCCAGACATGATGATAATCGGATGATCGATTAAACCACTGCCACGCCATTCTTTGAGTAAAGTAATCCCATCAATATCGGGCATCCAAATATCCAATAAAATTAAATCGGGTCTCAACTCCCGTTGTAACTGACGAGCCGATTGACCATTCTCGGCAATACTAACCTGAAAACCTTCGTCTTCCAGGATTTCTTTTATGAGGCTACCAATAGCCGGTTCATCATCAACGACTAGAATATGGGCTGTCATGCTCATGCTCGTTTCAACTTGCTTGAGAAAATGGACGTTAAGTTAATTGACCGACAGGACTTCAGTTCCTAGCGGTAACCGGATAATTATACAAGCACCGGGATGATTTTCTATCCAAACAATCCCACCTTGTTCTTCAATAATTTTTTTCACAATGGCTAAGCCGAGACCAGTCCCTTTAGATTTAGTCGTGAAATAGGGTTCAAAAACTTGCTCTTGTAATGCTTTGGGAATACCAACTCCCTGATCCTGAATGCGTAATTCTATACATTCAAAGCTTGATTCTGTTAAATAGCGTGTTGTAATCGTGATAGCATTATCGTTAACCGGTACCTCAAGCGCATTTTTGATGAGATTATGTAAAACCTGCCGTAGGTGTCCACGATCAGCACAAATGAGGGGAATTACGGCTAACTGAGTCATCATGGGAATAGGAATGTGATGATATAAATCAAGTACTTCCCTAATTAATTCATTGAGGTCGAAAGTACGCCGCTGCATGATAGGTGTTTTAGCATAATCAGCAAAAGCATTGACCATTTCTTTCATCGCTTCGACTTGTTGAATAATAGTATGGGTCATTCGATCTAAAATATCCGCTTCGCTAGCTGACAAGCGGGGTAAATACTTATGTCGCAATCGTTCAGCCGAAAGTTGAATAGGGGTTAAAGGATTTTTGATTTCGTGAGCCAACCGACGAGCAACTTCACTCCAAGCAGCCGCACGTTGAGCGGTGACTAAAGCAGTCACGTCATCAAATACCACGACATATCCTTCTTGATATCCGGCGGTTGATGACAGTTGTAATCGGGTACCTCGACAAATTAAAATTTTGCGACCGGTATTACCAAAACAAGTCATTTCTTCTTGCCAATTTTGGGCATGCGTCTTTAAATAAGGTTGAATAGCCGTACATAAAGAACATAACATGGGGTAATCATTTTGTAACTGAATTAGGGTATGACCAAGTAATTGAGTCAAAGGTAACCCTAAGATTTGATCAGCAGCGGCGTTCGCTGTTCGTAAACAATGTTGGTGATCCAGGGCAATAACTCCAGACGATAAATGCCCTAACACGGTTTCTAAATAAATCCGTTGACTCTCTGCTAATTGTTGACTGTTTTCGACTTCATCACGGGCTTGAGCGATTTTTTTAGTCATTTCATTAAAGGATTGAACTAAAAAGCCTAACTCATCTAATTGGCTAACCGGTAATTGTTTTTCATAGTTACCCTCAGCTACGGCTTGAGTTCCTTCCGCCAAGTGACTTAACGGTTCCACAAAACGACGAGCCACAAATAAAGCCATCCACACTGCCCCAAATAAACTGAGGAGTAACACTAAGAGTAACACCAAATTTAAACTAAGTTTAAAAGGTTGATGTAAATAGGCACGTTCTTTATAGGCTTCCACGTTTCTAGCTAATTCACGTACGCGGTCCGTCATGAAAAATAACGCATAGAGTATTCGTTCTTGATGATCTTGTCCTAATTTGAGAATGACCCGAATTAAACCCGGTTCTAACAGCGGTTCTAAACTAATATAGTTGCTACGACGCTTGAATTGCAATAATAGGTGTTCATCGAGACGATGTGGCAATAATTGACTGGTATCAGCACTACTTGAGGCAATAATTTGCCCATTAGTAGCTAATAGGGTTAATTCTAAAGCACCACTCTGATTACGTAATTCGTTTAATTGTATAGCCAAAACCTTATCTTCTAGCAGGCTGATTTCATTAGCAATAGCATCCGTTTGTTTGAAAGCTTCACTCAGGCGATCATTAAGAGCCGCACGACTTAACTCTAAGGCGATTTCTATATTGACATTGAACCAATTATCTAAACGCTGATTGACGAATTCTAAAGAGAAATAATAAACAATCAGTACCGGAACGGTAGAAAGTATCACCATCAAACTGACCAAGCGCATAGTGAGTCGCGCCCCGGCTCTGCCTTTATAAACTTGACGCAGTAGAGCATGTACATTCAGGCTAACTAAAGCTAATAAACCCAACAACGCACCCGCATTGATCAGTAATAACACTGAATATAAATGTTCAAAATGTTCAGAATTTCTGAGTGCCTCAGCAATCATCAATAGAGAACCCAACAAGGTTCCAAAAAAAATGATAGTGATACTGATATTTAACCCGGTGCTGATTCGGGAGAGGGTAAAGGACATAAATACCAATTACTATTTAAGCGCCATTGTGATGAAAGGTAAGCAATAGGACGTAAAGGAACCGGTAAAGATTCAATATCTAAATAAGTTTGCAAATGCACCCAATAAACTTCATTCGCCTCAACTAAATGTTTATCTAATAAAGGAAAATCCTCTAATTGGCTTAATTGAGTTAAAATGGCTTCTAAAGAGGGAAAGGTTTCTTGAATACCGGTGTTCAAATAAGTGAGAACATACTGTTTACTAAAAGCATGATATTTAAGTTGATAACGCTGTTTTAATACGGCAATTCGTTCATCCCACATATACCAACGTTCCCGTTCGACTACAATGGCGAGGACAAAAGTCAGTGCTACCCCATTTTGTAAGGCTTCTAGCGGAACTTCTGGTAGTTCATAACTTAATTTTGCATCTAATAAATATAAATTATCAACTAAACGAGTTTGAGCATAATTGATTGAAAATTCTCCATGAACTAAATTAGATAATAGTAATAAGCTTAATCCGATTAGTATCGATTTGAGAGCGACAGACTGAGTGATTTCTCTCATGAATTTTATAAAATCAATCATCCTAGTGAAATGAGTTAATAGAATTTAAATTGTTTTAGTTAAACAAGCATAATAAAAACCATCAGTATTGTTTTCACCGGATAAAATTTGTCTGCCTCTCGATAAGGCATGACCCCATTGCACCATTAATCGGCTTTCCTCGGCATCATGTTGTGTGGTTAAAAATTTTTCAATTTGTAACTCATTTTCCTCAGCAAAAACCGAACACGTTACGTACAACAATTTTCCTCCTGGTTTAAGTAAAGGCCATAATGCTTTGAGTAAACCCTGTTGTTGGTCGGTTAAAGCAGCCATATCATGGGGTTGACGTAAATATTTGATGTCAGGATGACGGCGGATAACACCACTACCAGAGCAAGGTGCATCAAGTAAAATTCGTTCGAAAGGGTTACCATCCCACCAAGTATGAGGTTGAGTCGCATCAGCACAACGGATAGTTGCGGTTAACTGTAACCGCTGCAAAGTTTCTTCTAATTTTTTGATTCTCGCCGGCTGATTATCTAAAGCGAATAAGGTACCACTATTATTATAGTGTTCTAATAAATGGGCTGTTTTACCACCGGGTGCCGCACAAGCATCCAATACCCTGGCACCAGCGGGAACATCCAATAAAGGGGCAGCTAATTGTGCCGCTCCATCTTGTACTGATATCCAACCTTGGCTAAAACCAGGTAAATGCGTAATCCAGTTTCCAATTTTAGCTGGTGTGGATTTTAGCAGGTCAAGCTGTTCTTCTAAACCCAAAGTCACCGGCCATTGTTGAATTGTAACCCCATAGTCGGTATAAGGCGTTAATTCCGCTACGATATTAGCTTGCTGTAAATGGGTTAAATAAGTTTCCCGCGATAGACAACGTGCATTAATTCGTAAGGTTAAAGGTGGATGGCTATTATTAGCACGCAATAAGCTTTCCCAATGATGTGGCCAATTAGTTTGTAGGCGGTCGAGTAACCAAGGTGGATGTGCAAATTTTACACTGAGGTTGGTATCTATTTGCTCAAGTAATTGTTGTCGTTGTCGCTGAAAATGGCGTAACACGGCATTAACTAAGCCACTAGCCCAGTCTTTTTTCAAAGTACGAGTGACTTCGACTGTTGCCGCTGTAGCAGCATAAGGCGGAATCTGTAAATAAAGGTGTTGATATAACCCTATCAATAATAAGACTTGAATATCATCATCTTTCGTTTTAAGTGGCTTACGCAATAAGTCCTTCAATAAAGCCTGTAGTCGAGGAAGCCAACGTAATACACCATAACAAAGTTCTTGAGTCAACGCTCGTTCACGAGAATCCTTTAATAAAGGGAGTTGCGTTTCCAAACAATGAGATAAAGAACGTCGTTCTCTGATCACTTGAGTTAATATTTGGGTTGCTACGCTACGAGCATCCATGAATGTTTCCTTAGTTGTTCTCAATAAAATTGTTATAAGAACCCATGGTTCGCTTTTTGTCAATGGAATCGATTGTTAATAATTAACAACGATAACGGGTATTGTCATCAAATCCATATTTTTAACATAACTTAAATTAAGGTAAGAAATTTTCTTATTTTGCTTTGCATCTTGCAATGTTTTAGCTTATTAAACAAGGATAGTAAAGTTATATTTATTTTATATAACACCTAGTTATGTAGATGGAACCAAATTTGCCTTAACTATTAATGCCATCAGAAATAATTAACACCGATTTAGTTTAAATCTCAATTTTTCAAAAAGAAAAGTAGGTAACAATTGAGTTTGAACGGTTACCGTTATTGGTTAACGCGATTTAATTGATAACCATTTTTTCGGAGAGGTAGCTAACCATATGGATGACCATCCTAAAAAATAGCGAGTATTCAAGTAAGTTGGCAACGGTAAAGACTAATTAACTCACTCTTTATAGGAGTAATTCAACATGTGTAAACAACCGCTATCAAATGGTCAATTACGATTAGCTATATTAAAGGGTATCACTTTAAGTGGGATATCCCTCATCATGAATCTAGGTGCTTATACCACTGTTACTGCTGAAAGTGGCGTATCTACTGTATCAAATGCTTGTGATTTCATTTATGGGGTACACGACGATAAATTGAACGATTCGCAACTAATTAAAATTGATCCCCAAAATGGTTTTCTGATTGAGGCTTTAGGTCCGCTTTATCCAGGTTATGATATTGAGGCTGTTGATATTTCTCTTGATAATCAGCTTTATGTTGCTGCTGGAGATGAGACGGATAAACCGGGTTACCTTTACCGAGCCGATATGGTGACTGGACAATTAACTGAGATTGGGCCAACCGGCTTTGCCGAGATAGATGGTATTTCATTTAATCCAATAGATGGTACTTTATGGGGATGGGCGCAAGATGCCGGACTTATTCGCATTAATCCCTTAACTGCTGTATCTGAGATGATTTTTGCCAGTTCAGGCGAATTTGAAGATTTAGATTGGGATAATACCGGTACAATCCTGTATGTCATACAAAATCAATATGGTCATTATACCCACCCACAAAATTACACTCTTGATCTCGGCATTTCTCCCTACCTCGAACCCAACAATGACGCTCAAATACCTCATGTATTATTAGCTTATAACGTCGCTACCAACACGGTTAATCCGATATGCCAAAATGAAATAGATTCGCTGGTTGGTCACCGAGAAATTGAAGCTATCGAAGTACTACCGGATAACAATTTAATGTTTGGGTATCACCAAAGTAATAATCAACCAGTTTTAGCAACAATTAATCCGGTTAGTTGTGAAATCACTATACCACAAGGAACAACTTACCAAATTGCGACTAACAAACCTTATGATGACATAGAAGCACTCGCTACATGCATACCCCTAGCTTTGCCCCAATCTTGCCCACCGGAAGTAACGGATACCAGTTGGATGTATGTAAAAGATTCTTTCGTCGATGCCACGGGCCTTACTGATCTTGAAATTTACGGCATGGCTATCAAACAAACCGGAGATACGATTACAGTGGCTATTAATGCCAACATGGGTGCTGCTGGCAAAAACAATCTTCCCAATAATTTAGTTGGACCAGCCAAAGTAGCTGATGGACATGTTGGTTTTAGCGATCTCGTTTTCGATTTTAATGGGAACAAATCTGCGGTTCATTTTTCCCTAGGTAATGATTCCGCTGTAACCAGCTTAGGTTTATATACAGAGGTGATATTAAAAGATGTGACTAAAGAAAATTATGGTTACACTAACCTTAAAAGTTATAAAAGTCACGCTAATACACCATCTTTAGGTGATTTGCCCTTACCCAATAATTATTTTGACATGAATGCTACGTATAGTATGCCGATGTCAATCGCTGCCGGTGTCAAGGTAGCTAATGATAATTATCAACCATTAACCGCCAATGAATTAGCCAATCTAGGACTTGATTTTGCTAATGGTCTAAACGTTAACGCGAGTCAATTAGGTACACACACTTTTGGGTTTAGTTTTACTAAAACTTCAGAAATGGTAGGACAATTCACCACTTATTTCTTTACCGAATGTATTAACGATGGTATTGCTATGATAAGAGAATTACCGGGTTGTTAAAACTTCAAGTAGTTAATTATTGCTGGGAAACTTGATTTCCCGGCATTCATTGTCTTTAATGACTATACTTGCCTACCTAAATTTTGCCGAACCCTTCTTTCTCTCAAAAACAATATTTATCATGACGATATTTTATATTAGTCACTTAGTATTCAGGTTTCCCAAATAATGGAATTGTGGTTAGACATAAATAAATTTGCTAAAACTTAAAATGGCAAAAATTCTTATTTTAAAAATAGTTTTACTAGTTTACTATTTCCCTATGAGGTATACTACACAACGTTGTTGATCTCAAATTTGAGAGTGAGTTACCTACAGGTTAGTGCATTCGCTCGCTACCGTAAAATGAATTCAACTGACTCAATTTAAAATAAATACACAACTCTTAATTGTTTTCTTTTGAGTGTTAGTCTTAAAAAATAGATAATTTCTTGAAAAGATTTTTCATTTTGCTTTGCATTTTGCGAAATTTGCATTTTAGATAGGGAGTACGATTTAACTAATATTTAACTAAAACAGTCTCTTAATAAAAAAGGAACGAATTTCGCTGTGAATGTGAGTAGCATGAAGGCAGCCTAAGCTCACTGAACTTAATTGAACCCGATTTTGGTAACCTATTTAAATAACCGCTCGTTATTAGGAGGAATTTGAAATGCATAAGCAACCTCTACCTAGAACTGAATTACGTCAAGCCATATTGAAATGTATGATCGTCAGCAGTACATCTTTAACCCTGGCTATGGGCGCTAGTCCATCGATGGCGGAAAATATGGACACAATATTCACCGCGCCGCCAACAACTTGTGATTACATTTATGGTGTTAATGATGCTCTGTTAAATGATTCACAGATACTTAGAATCGATCCCCGTCATGACTATCAAATTGAACCCCTTGGACCAGCTTATAATGGTTATGATCTAGAAGCGCTAGATGTTTCTCAATTAGGAGAGATTTATGCCGCATCGGGAGATAACACTGAAGATGTGACGAAAGCTGGATATCTTTATACAGTAGATCCAAACACGGGAGTATTAACTGAAATTGGTCCGACCGGCTTTGCGGAAATAGATGGTCTCTCTTTTAATCCTGCTGATGGAACCTTGTGGGGATGGGCGCAAGATGCAGGTTTGATTAAAATTCCGCTTCCGGCAAGTATAGCAGAATTGGTCGTTCCCTACCCAGGAGAAGCGGAAGATCTAACTTGGAATAATGAGGGTACAGTACTTTACATCGTAGAAAATCTACATGAAGATGCTGTCGCACCGGCGGTAGTTTATACAGCAGACCTGGTTATGTCATCTCTTCCTGAACCCGGTGATAATGTACCACATAAATTATATGCTTATGATGTATTAACCAATTCACTGAATGAAATTTGCCACAATGTGATAGGCTCATTAGGAGAAATTGAGGCGATAGAAATGGCTGAAGATGGCTCTTTAGTACTGGGCTATCATAACAGTAATAATCAACCCATTTTAGCTACAATAAATCAAACAACTTGTGAATTAACGCCATTAGCAGATCCCCGTTACCACATGACGGCTGCCACACCTTATAATGATATAGAAGCACTTGGAGTATGTGCGCCTTGTCTTCTTGACCCGCCTTCTATGGATTGGCAATATGCCAAAGATTCTTTTAAGGACGTAACCGGGTACCGAGCGCTGGAGCTTTATGGTTTAGCGATAAAACAAGAAGGTGATACGCTTATAGTGGCTATTAATGCGGGTATGGGTCCGGAAGGTTGGAATGTTCCTGCTGAGTTGGCTGGACCTCATAAAGTTGTGGATGGCAATGTCGGGCCTACTGATTTTGTTATGGATTTTGACGGCAAGAAGTATGCAGTTCATTTCTCACCTCACAGCGATTCCGGTGTAACCGAATTGGGTTTGTATACCCAACCGACCTTGGTAGACGTTACCAAGCAAAATTATGGTCACCCTCGGCTTGATACCTATTTGACGATTATCGGTGATGCAGCCACAATGGCTGATATTCCATTACCTAATAGTTACTTTGAAATGAATGGATTTCGAGATCTTCCTATGTCAATTGGAACAGCTACTAAAGTGGAAAACGATAACTACCAAGCGTTAACTGAGGCAGATCTTAAAGCAAAGGGTCTTAATTTTGAGGCTGGTTTGAATACTACTACGAATAAACTCGGTCCTTTTACTTATGGATTTAGCTTTACCAAGCCAGCCGATATGGTTGATCGATTCGTTGCTTATCTCTTTACTGGGTGTAGTAATGACGGTATTGCTATCGTAGGCGAATTACCTGATTGTGAATAAGAGCTAATCGTCTAATAATTAAGAATAGTTTAAACGATTAAATTTACTTTTGCCGGGGAATACCACCCGGCATTATTTTATTTATTCCATTAACTCAATCAGACTGAACAATCGCCACTGGAATAATTAATGATAATATTAGACTAAGCAATAATGCTTGTCTAAAAGGAGATTAAAAATGAATATTCCAATCAGGTTAATCAGCGGATTGTTTTTTTGCCTATTTATTCCGACGGGATTAGCCGCTGCTCCTCCCAATGATAATTTAAATGCTGCACTGACTATTAAAACGCTGCCTTATACCCATCAACAAGACACAGTGGATGCTAGTAACGAAGCTGATGAGATTACACCTCGGTGTTCAACTGTAGCTGAAAATAGTGTTTGGTATCAATATACGCCCACAAGCAATCAAGATGTTATTGTTGATACCTTAGGTTCGAGTTATGATACGGTACTTTCAGTTTGGCAAGGTGAAAACCATCCATTAACCCAACTTGACTGCAATGATGAGAGTAGCAATACGCCACAATCACAAGTGCGAATCCAATTAGAAAAAAATACCACCTATTACCTCAATGTAAGTGGTTATGTCGGTGATACCGGTATATTAATTTTAAATGCTAAATCAGTTAGTAAACTCACAAACGATAACTTGACTAAGGCTATAAAAGTTGTACCTGATACTGACTTATTTTATAGTCACACTCAATCAGTAGAAAATGCGAGTATCGAATCTGCAGAAGTATTAGCTAGTTGTGCGGAACGAGAGATTTCAGGTACAGTATGGTATAAATATACACCTCATACTCAACAACCAACCCAAAAAGTTGTTTTTAATACTATTGGCTCCGATTATAATACGGTTTTATCGGTGTGGAGTGGTAACGATAACCCGCTTACTGAAATCGCTTGTAACGATGATAACGCGATGTCTCAGTCGCAACTAGCGGTCGAATTAGAACCCCAAAAAAATTACTATATCAGTATAGCGACTGCTCAGGGTAGTACTACTTCTAAATCTACCGGGCTACTTAAATTTAATATGACACCCACACCGGATAACGATGATAGAGTTAATGCGATTACCATTACCGAACCTTTTCCTTATGCTCAAATTCAATATACCGGTGGTGCTACCCTGGAAACCAATGAATTAATTCCAACTTGTTCTCCAGAGGCAGCGGCGAGTGTTTGGTATCTATTCACACCCAGTATTCCCTACGACGATGGCGTTACTTTCTCCACAGCGGGTTCTGGTTACGATACGGTTCTCTCTATTTGGCAAGATCAAGGTTCTTCTCTAGTAGAACTCGGTTGTAACGATAACTCAATGGCTACTGAGCAAAGTAACACCTCCCAAGTCACTATTCCAGTGATTCAAGACGTGGATTACTACGTTGATATCAGCGGCGCAAATGGAGAAATGGGTAATCTTATTTTCCAAGTTGATGAGAGTCTAGGCAGAGATTTTAATATTGCGCAACAACCACAAGATCAATCTATTTCTTCTAATCAAACTGCGACTTTAACAGTAGAGTTAAATAACCTCGCCGGCGAACACATTGTCGAAGGGGGAACGCCTGGAGAGCAATGGGGAGCTTTTGTCGCGTTGCCAATTAATTATCAATGGTATCAAGGACAAAGTGGTGATATCAGTACACCGGTGGGCATTAATAGCTATATTTTCACCACACCACCCTTAACCACAACAACTGCCTATTGGGTACGGATTATTAATCCAACTGGTAGCGTAGATAGTGAGATGGCTAAAGTTATCGTTGATGGAATTGATAACTTACCGACCACAACGAATGGGGTAGGTATTGACCCACAATATAACGACATTCCCACGACGGCTAACTTTATTGGCCAAATTACCTCTTTAACCACCGGTTTAAGTGGTAATGATATGAAAATACAACAACCTGAAGTGATATCAGTGAATTCAGCAGTTGATGTCGATCCCAATCATGTTGGTCAATTAGCTGAAATTGTTATGGTTGGCGTTTATACTAATTCGGTTGCTCAAAATGCTTACATGAGAAATGGTGATAATTGGGAAATATGGGATTGGAACATAGCTAATTTAGCAGCGGCAGAACCGGCCAAGACTTTAGATAATAAAATAAATATTGCTGTCTTTAACGGTTCTCTTGCTGGTATGCCAGGTCACTTCACTGGTTATGTTGGGTATCGTTTGCAGAACGGTAATATTTACTATAGCGGTAAAAAACCCATGACACTCATAGTTGAATAAATATAATGTGAGTAAAGAAGCTCAAATACCATTTCATGAATCAATGAATGAGGTCGGTTGGGTAGAGCGAAGCAAAACCCAACCTACTTATTTTCTCATAAGTGATGGATACCAGTATTTAATTGATATATATTGGGCTAAGAGACTGTGTTCCAGGTGATATATTAAGATTATAATGCGAATGAAGAGCTAAAATATTAGCCTACCAATCAATAAATTATGTAGGTTGGGTAGAGCGCAGCGAAACCCAACTTATTTTTCAATGAGTTAAATATATTAGCACTTAATTGGCATTATAGTTTGATTATTTTAGTAGAGGTCGCTTTATTTATCGTCAATTTCCGCCGTAAATCTATGCCGAAATTGACGATTTTTATTTATTAACCTGAGTTTGACCTAAGCGCTGAGTTAACTTACATCTGGTACCGCTTAGGAACAGTTATGTTGATTTTGATATCTGGGATAATTTCTTGTAGGTGTCGTGCCAGAATTAACAAATTCAATTTGCCCACAACGTTTACCCCACCTCATGATAGGTTTACCACGGAGTGCCTGTATTAGAGTTGTATCACGTTAAAAACCAATCAATTAGCTAAGTAAAAATTCCATAGTCCAGCACAGACACCAATTATTTCATCATATAAATCAATTGTATGAAATCTAATTTTATTGACAAGTGTTCT
>JAAUSR010000109.1 GCA_012032555.1 Thioploca sp. | reverse complement strand
AGGACAACTACTTACTGAATTTGAAACATTATTACCTCATTTATCCGGTCAAACTACCCATCTCAACTTATTACTTCTCAATCAAAATGAAGCCCATGAGGCTATTATTAAGCCATTAACTCATTTGAATGTTAATATTAGTTATGATGAAAGTTTTATCAAAAATACTTTATTAACTGATTTAGTTGGCCAAACTAATGGGAAATACCTCGGCATCTATCCGCCTTATTTACAAATTGTTTGTAGTCAGTTGTATCAAGCAGCCTATCAAGCTTTAGAACAACAAAGTACGGTTATTATTAACCAAGCGCTTTATAAGCAATTAGGGGGGCTAAGAATATTTTAAGTCGTTATTTGGACGACAATATTACAAAAATTGCGGCTGAACCCCAGCAAACCATGATGTTACGTTCATTATTAAAAACCATGGTACAAATAACACCAACCCGTCGATTTATTTCCCTAGACAATTTATCTCCTACTTCATCATTACCTAAAGCAGAAATCGTTAATTTTGTAGAGCAATTACAAGATAGAGGACTAATAGAAATTCACCAACAAACTTTTTCGCTCGCTTATGAATTTATGATCGACCAAGTACAGAATTGGTCTGATGAAGCTAAAAATGAAATAGAACAGCAAACAGCACAACAAATTTTAAAACAGGGTTTAATAGAATGGCAAACTCAAGGGACTTTATTAAAGAAATCCCAAATAAATCAAATTCGTCAACAATTATCTACTTTAGATGAATCTGAGCAACAATTATTAATATTAAGTGAAATAGGTCATAAAAAAGCCAACCGACTCCGTGAATCACCACAGAAACGCGTCACGTTATTACCAACCATTATTCGACCACTCATTAGTCAACGCTTAATCGTCGCTTTGTTTTTAGTATTTGTCGCTATCAGTTTTAGTATTTATTTTTATGGTAAAGGTATCGAAGCAAAGCAAGAAAAAAACCAGGTCTTACGTTCTCAATCCTTATTTTTAGCTCATTTAGCACAACAACAAACTCAGCAAGGTAATGCTTTAAATGGGATGTTACTTTCTTTAGAAGCCTTACCCATCAAGAAAAATCGACCTTATGTGCTAGAAGCAGAAAAGCAATTATATCATGCTGCTATTAGACCTCATGAGCGTTATCTATTGAGTGGACATAAAGATAGGGTCTTTTATGCTACTTTCAGTCCAAATGGTCTTTGGCTAGTTACTACTTCAGGCGATAATACTGCCCGCCTTTGGGAGGTGAAAACCGGTCAACTGGTTAGTTTGTTACTCGGACATACAGGTATAGTTTTTCACAGTACTTTTAGTCCAGATAATCAATATGTTCTAACCAGTTCCAATGATAAAACCGCACGTTTATGGGAAGTGCCCACCGGTAAACTACTTCGAATATTTAAAGGACATCAGCAAGGTATTTATCACGCTGCCTTTAGTCCTGATAGTCAGATAATCGCAACCGCTTCTCAAGATCACACGGCCCGATTATGGGAAGTTGCTACGGGTAACTTGATTAATGTGCTCACCGGTCATGATGATTGGGTTAAACAAGTTACGTTTAGTTCGAGTGGTTGGCGCCTGGTTACCGCTTCTGGAGACAAAACTGCCCGTGTTTGGGAAGTGAATAACGGTAAACTATTAAGTGTTCTTAAAGGACACGAAGGCGAAGTTTATCAGGCTAGCTTTAGTCCGGATGGTCAGAACATTATCACGGTTGCTGCAGATAATACGGCGCGGTTATGGGACATCCGCAGTGGTAGATTGATTCATACCTTTGCCGGGCACCATTTTTGGGTGGCTTCTGCGAGCTTTAGTCCAGATGGTCAATACTTAGTCACGGCTGCTTTTGATCATACGGCGCGTTTGTGGGCAGTGAGAAATGGTCAACTATTGCATATTTTTAAAGGACATCAAGCGGAAATTTATCACACGCGTTTTAGCCCGGATGGCCAATATATCGCCACCGCTAGTTTTGATCATACAGTGCGTTTATGGGAAGTGAACACCGGTCATTTAATCAATGTACTGAGGGGACACCAAGCTAACGTTTACCATGTTGACTTTAGCCCAGATGGTCAAAATCTCGTTACCACTTCCAGTGATAAGACTGCTCGACTTTGGGAAATAAAAAGCAATCAACTACTTCGAATTCTGAAAGGACCAACTCAAGGTATTTCTCAGGCCGCCTTCAGCCCCAATAGTCAACAATTAGTGACGAGTTCTGATGATCACACAGCCTACTTGTGGGAAACTTCAGAAGGTCATTTACTTAAGGTATTATCAGGACACCAGGAAAAATTAACCTCTACCGCCTTTAGCCAAGATGGTCAATACTTGGTGACGGCTTCTCAAGATCATACCGCACGTTTGTGGCAAGTGAAAAATGGTCAATTAGTTAAAATACTTAAAGGGCATAAAGGCCCAATTTGGTATGCCACTTTTAATCCCCGAAGTCAAATGATTATTACGGTCTCAGCCGATAAAACCGCTCGACTTTGGCGGGTGAGCGACGGTCAGCCATTAAATATACTTAAAGGGCATACAGATGGTGTGCTTTATGCTGATTTTAGTCCTAATAATCAAGAAGTTGTTACCGCTTCAGCAGATGGTACCGCACGTTTATGGGAAGTCAGTAGTGGTGAATCAACTCAGTTATTGCAAGGACATCAAGATGCAATTGGCTATGTCACATTCAGTCCTAATGGTCAACTAATTCTGACGGCTTCACAAGACAAAACAGCCGGTCTTTGGGAAGTTGAACAGGGTAAATTAGTTCATCTGCTCAAAGGACACGAAGGCGCACTTTCATCCGCTGCTTTTAGCCCCGATGGTCAGTTAGTGGTTACCGCTTCAACGGATAAAACTGCTCGCTTATGGCAGGTTGATAATGGTCAATTACTTAATATTTTTAGTGGTCATAAACAACCCATTTCCCATGTGGCTTTTAGCCCGGATGGTAACCGTATTGTGACCGCTTCTGCAGATAAAACCGCTCGCTTATGGGAGGTTAGTAGTGGTCGACTCCTTAATATCCTCACTGGACATCAAGCCGGCGTTTCATACGCTTTGTTTAGTCCAGATAATCAACAATTAGTAACAACATCCCAAGATAGTACGGCTTATCTCTGGCCAATTTTTCCAAGTAGCCAAGCATTGATTAAGCATGTTTTTGGAATTGTTGGAACACGTCAACTGACTTTAGCACAGAAACAACAATTTTTTATCGAATAAAATGCAAAAAAATGAATTAAGAAAATATTTTTTAGAACAAAGAAAGAAAATCAGCATTTCGTCATTAGAAAAACAGAGTCAATTGATTAGTGAAAGATTTTTTAAGCATTTTAATTTGGCAGAGGTTAACTATTTACATCTGTTTTTGCCCATACAAAAACAGTATGAAATTAATACTGGGTTTATTATTGATACTATCAGGCAAAGTTACCCTCATATTAATTTAGTTATCCCTAAAACCCATTGCTCAACTTATCAGTTGGAAAGTTATCTATTTGACACTCACACTCAAATAGTAGAGAATCGCTATGGCATCCGAGAACCCGTTGGTGCACTAAAATGTTTTGATGAACAAATTGACCTCGTTTTACTCCCGCTAATCTGTTTTGATAAATACGGTTTTAGAGTCGGTTATGGTCAAGGTTATTACGATAGATTTTTATCCAACTGTAGGCAAGACATTTTGAAAATTGGTTTATCTCTATTCGACCCGGTAGACAAGATAGATGATGTCAATCCTTATGACCTGAGAATGGATTTTTGTATCATGGTAGATTGGATTTGGCCAAGTGAGTTAAATCCTCGATTTTCATGCTTATCTCGATAATGAATACCCTATCTCCTCTAGCATCTTCATTTTAATAATCATTTCTCCAATATACACTTTAATTTAAAGGAAACAGTTTATGCATCCGATGCTGAATATTGCAATTCGAGCGGCACGCCGCGCCGGTGAATTAATGGTACGCTCACGAGATCAACGCCAAGATTTACATATCGATACGAAAGGACAAAACGATTTTGTAAGTGAAGTCGATAGACAAGCCGAATCAGCTATTATTGAAATTTTACATAAAGCTTATCCTAATCACGCTATTTTAGCGGAAGAAAGTGGTGCTAAAAAAACCGGTGATGGTTATCAATGGGTGATTGATCCCTTAGATGGAACAACTAACTTTTTACATGGTCATCCACAGTTTTGCGTGTCAATTGCGCTCAAATATAAAGATAATCTAGATCAAGCCGTTATTTACGATCCCCTCCGTGGTGAATTATTCACGGCTTCTCGTGGACAAGGTGCTTGGTTAAACGATCGGCGGCTACGTGTCAGTAGTAGTACGCTTAATAATGCACTGTTAGGCACAGGATTTCCTTTTCGAATGCACCACCATTTAAATACTTATTTAGAAACTTTTAAAGCGCTATTACTGTTAGTGTCTGATATCCGTCGTGCCGGTTCAGCAGCATTAGATTTAGCTTATGTGGCCTCGGGTCGATTGGACGGATTTTGGGAAATCGGGTTAAACGAATGGGATATAGCAGCAGGTGCGTTAATTATTCAAGAAGCCGGCGGATTAGTCAGTGATTTTAGTGGTGGCAACGATTACTTAAAAACGGGTAATATTATTGTAGGAAATCCCAAAGTATACAAAGGAATATTACAAACCATTCAACCTCACCTATCAGTCGAGTTACAAAAATAAAATAATAACCCTCTCTCTATTTTTATTTTCAATAATGAGAATTAAAGTTCAATATTATTGCAATATGCAACGCATTATAGCCAATAAGTTAATTTAAAAAAGAGGTTTTTAATTATTTTACAGTAAAATCAGATTAATTTTAATAATGGAACGATATTCGCCTATTAAAATTTTTTTAACGTACTCACTTATTAATATTGGTCTAAATAATAACCGATTAACCATTAAATTGAGTTCATTATTATAGAGAAACCTTATTTATGAAATGTAAATCCTGTCCATTTTGGATATCAATTGTCACCATCATTTTATTAAGTCTGGTTATTGCTTATCAATTTGTTGAGCCCGCACCACCAAAAAATATTCGTATTGCTACCGGTAGAGAAGGGGGTGGATATCATACTTTTGCGGTAGAATACCAGAAATTTATTGCTCAGAAAAATTTTCAACTCGAAATTCAAACCACCGCCGGTTCGATAGAAGCGCTTGAGTTACTTAAGTCAGGCAAAGTCGATGTCAGTTTTTTACAGGGTGGCATTAGTGATGAAACTACGGTTAAATCAGCAGAATTAGAATCGCTTGCTAGCCTATTCTATGAGCCATTGTGGGTTTTTTATCCGACTCATAAACCCATTCAATATCTCTCTGAACTACGCGGTAAACGTATCGCTGTGGGAGAAGAAGGTAGTGGAACACGTAAATTAGCATTATTTTTACTTAAAGAAAATGGTGTCACTGTAGAAAATACTATTTTTTTAGCGCTTCCTAAAGAAGCCGCTGCTCAACAATTAGCCACTAAGGAAATTGATGCTGCTTTTTTGGTGATGTCTCCAACAGCTAATACCATCTCAGAATTACTTAATAATCCTGATTTAGAACTTCTAGATTTTAAACGTAACCTGGCTTATACCAGTCGCTATCCGTTTTTAACGACTATAAAAATTGGTGAAGGCATGATTAATTTAGAAAAAAATATTCCCAAAGTCGATAAAACTTTATTAGCAACTACGGCTAGCTTAGTTACTCGTCGTGATTTACCGTCGAGCCTAGTTCGCTTATTACTAATGGCCGCAACTGATATTCATAAAAAAGGTGGATTTCTTGAAAAAAGAGATCAATTTCCTTCAGGGCAATTTGTGGAATTTCCATTGAATGCTGAAGCACACCATTACTTAGATAAGGGACAAAGTTGGTTAGAAAATATTTTTCCTTTTTGGCTTGCTGTTACCCTCGATAGATTAAAAGTGATGTTAATCCCTTTAATTGCGATCATAATTCCATTAGTTAAGGGTGTTATACCGATTTATAAATGGGGAATTCGTTTTAAGATTTTTCGCTGGTATCGAATCTTACGAGAAGTTGATCACGACATTGAAAACATGAAAGATCTAGAAGTGATTAATAACAAGATTGAACAAATGAAACAGCTTCAAAGAGAATTGCTAGATGTTGTTTCCGTGCCACTGGGTTATATGAGTGAATTTTATACTTTACGTATACATCTTAATCTAATATTGGGTCGATTAGAAAATCGGCGACAAGAAGTTCTTGAGCACTAATAGTTGGTTGTCAGTAACTGACTCATAACGATAACTTGAAAACGACACACTGCAATTTTGATATAACCAAATAATAAAAGCCGCTAAAAAGTCCCGCTTCGACTGGATTTGCGGATATCCTTAAAGAAACCAAGTTATGAACTTGGTTTCTTGAGCCTCAGCGTATATAATCAGCGCATTCAACCTGTTTTAAACTGCCTTGAATGGGTTGCCAGCTACTACCCGTCCAAATAAATATCCCATCCTTAGCATCGACTCCCCAAACGGTTCCTTGGGCACCCACCGAAACATATTTCAAACTGCCTTCAATACGTTGCCAAAATTGACCGCTCCAACGATAAATATGATCATTAGCTGTGACACCCCAAATATGCTGAGCACTACCAACATCAATTTGCTTCAAAGCGCCTGGAATATGGGTCCAACCTTGACCATTATATTGCCAAATCTGATTATCCGAGTTAATTCCCCAAACAGTTCCATCAGCACCGACTGAGACATGTTTCAACGATCCCGGAACATGTTGCCATGAACTACCCGTCCAACGAAATACTTGATTATTCGCATCCACTCCCCAAACCTGTTGTTGATTACCTACATCAACTTGTTTCAAACTACCCGGAACACGAGTCCACTGATGATTGCCGCTGTAAAGCCAAACTTCATCATTCACGTTAACTCCCCAAATCGTCCCATCGGCTCCCACCGAGATATGTTTCAAATGACCTTTAACCACTTGCCAACTAATCCCGTTCCAAAAATAGACACCATTTTTAGCATCCACTCCCCAAACATGTTCTGCTTTGACGAGGGAAGAGGTTAAAGTGGCGGCTAATGCCAGTATAAGAGAAAGGCTCGTTTTTTTCATTGAGAACGCCTCCTTGAAAATTAAATTTAAATTGCATGAAACGAGTAAGTACTTATCATACCAAAATGTATTTCATTTGAGTAAAACCAGAATATAAAATTGAAATTATTTTTGCAATGAATTCAAGAAAAGAGTTGTGATCCTTCGTCATAAAATTTAAATCCTGAATTTGAAGAAGAAATAATCTATAGCATCACTCGTTTATCAAAATAGGTACTTAGGTAAAAGCCGACCTGTCGTTATTCTCCCATCTTAGCTAATAAATCCATTTGATGCTCATGTCTAAGCGGTTCAATTAAACTATCTAATTTACCTCCCAAAATTTCCTCTAATTTATACAAAGTTAAATTAATTCGATGATCGGTTATTCGTCCTTGAGGAAAATTATAAGTCCGAATTCGTTCAGAGCGGTCACCACTACCCACTAAATTACGCCGTGTTTCTGCTTGATAAGCTTGTTGACGATCCCGTTCCATTTTTAATAACCGCGATTGTAGTAAAGACATAGCCCGCGCCCGATTTTTGTGTTGAGAACGTTCATCTTGGCATTCGACGACAATTCCAGTCGGTAAATGAGTAACCCGAATAGCAGAGTCAGTTTTATTAACATGTTGTCCGCCCGCACCAGAGGCACGAAAGGTATCAATTCTTAAATCAACCGGGTTAATTTCAATTTCATTAATTTCTTGCACTTCAGGTAACACGGCAATTGTACAAGCAGAGGTATGAATACGACCTTGCGCTTCGGTTTCCGGAACACGTTGTACTCGATGCCCACCGGATTCAAATTTAAATTGGGAATAAACCCCTTCGCCACTAATACGTAAAATAATTTCTTTAAACCCCCCTTTTTCTCCTTCACTCTTACTGACAATTTCTATCTGCCAACCCCGTTGTTCAGCATAACGACTATACATCCGCATAAGATCGCCGGCAAATAAAGCAGCTTCATCACCACCGGTACCCGCTCGAATTTCTAGAAAGGTATTACTGTTATCATCCGGATCCCGAGGCAATAAAAGTAACTGAAGTTCTTGTTCTAATTGTTCTTGTTCCGCTTGTGCGGAAATAAGTTCTTCCTGTGCTAGGGCACGCACATCCGTATCTGGGTCATGTAACATTTCTTGAGCAGAAGCCACGGTTTTTAAATCAGTACAGTATCGATTGAAACAAGCTACAATAGGTTGGATTTCGGCATATTCTTTAGATAAGGCCCGAAATCTTTCCTGATCAGTAATAATTTCCGGTTCAGCGAGTAATCCATTGAGTTCTTGTAAACGTTCTGTTAAATTTTCCAACTTAGTGAGAATTGAGGCTTTCATCATTTTAAACCGATTAAATTTATTTTGAAAAAACAAATTTTATTCATTTCGTTTAACTAAAGCGAAACAAATAAAAGTAAAGTCATATTATTACTTGAATATAATGATCACGAGTAAACTCGTGCCTATAGAACGGTAACTGCTAAATATAAGTGATTCTGGTGAGCGTTAATCAGTGGTGTATTCTATTCTGGTTATTCACTTCAACGATTATCAGGTAGTTGAAACAGTTGCCGTGCAGCGGTTACTAAATCGTCACGACTATCATAACCAGCTTGACGTAATTGCACACAGGGAGAGTGCATTAAGGTATTGGTGAGAGTATGAGCAATATAATCGATCACTTCATAAGGTGATTTACCATTATCGAGCATTCGTTTCGCTTTTTTTACTATCCGATGACGGTTATTTTGCGCTTGTTCCCGCAAATGACAAATCAATTCTATCGTATCGAGGGAATTCAACCAATTCATAAAATGAAGCACTTGCGTATCAATAATTTCTTCTGCTTTTAAAGCGGCTTGTTCACGTGAGCGTAAATTTTCTTGGATCACTTCATTTAAATCGTCAACACTATAAAGATAAACATCCTCTAGTTCGCCGGCTGCTGGTTCAACATCACGAGGAACCGCAATATCAACGATGAAGATAGGACGATGTTTGCGAGTTTTAACGGCTTGTTTAATATCAGCGGCTGTCACAATCGGTATTGGACTGGCAGTCGAAGTAATTACAATATCGGCTTCCGCCAGATGGAGAGAAATTTCTTCTAGACTAATGGCATAACCAGCAAATTCTTTAGCTAATTGACGAGCACGTTCTACCGTTCGATTAGCAACAATCATCCGACCTAAACGGTTTTCGTGAAGGTGTCTTGCGGCTAATTCAATTGTTTCTCCAGCACCAATCAGTAATGCTGATTGAGTACTTAAATCACCAAAAATTTGTTGCGCTAAACGAACCGCAGCAAAAGCAACTGATACGGGACTTGAACCAATTTCAGTATCAGTACGCACCTGTTTAGCAACCGAAAAAGTGTGTTCAAATAATTTATTTAATAATCGACCGGTGGTCTTAGCAGCCCGAGCAATTTGATAAGCGGATTTAATTTGTCCCAATATTTGGGGTTCACCTAATATCATCGAGTTTAAACCGCAAGCCACTCGTAATAAATGACGAATTGCCTCAGCTTGTGAGTAAATATACAAATGATTTTGAAGTTGCTGATAGGGAATATTATGATAGTGACTGAGCCAATGGATAATCACTTCAACCGTATTATTTCTATCCCCGTAATAGATCTCAGTGCGATTACAAGTAGAAACAATTACGATTTCTTGTACCAATTCTCTCTCAACGAGATCCTGTAAAGCAGCTTGAATCCGCTCCGGCAAAAAATTCACCCGTTCACGTATTTCAATCGGTGCAGTCGTATGATTGAGACCAATAGCTAATAATTGCATGTAACTATTATAAATTATAAATTAGATTCTCGGCGTTAGGTGGTTAGCAAAATAAAATTTTGCGAGGTAGTTGTTTATGATACCAGTGATGAACCGGTTTTTTTGCTATATTATATTGAAAATTTCAATAGGTAATAAAATATTTGGCTAAGTAGATGAATTGATCGGTTAGTTGGGTTGTGTTGAAGTAAAATCATGATCTTAGTGTAACCAATCCAGGGTTGCAACCCCGGGTTATCCTATTGTACTTCACTACCCCGCCCTACCGGGCTATTTAATTTCTCAAAGGATTAGGCGATGAAGAACGAAGAGCAGCAATCTGAAGATAAAGCATTGCGTAGTAAAGAATTTCCCTCTACTCAAACAGAAACTAGTGAAACCACTAAACAACTCTGGACAGAACGTAAAAAAGATTTCTTGAAAGAAATCGACTTAATTCAAGCGGTAGTTACCCGTATGGCTAATACCTCCTTTTTAATAAAAGGATGGACTGTAACCATGATGACTTTTATTTTTGCAACGAAGTGTGAACCTAAAGCTTTGCCGCTGGTTTTCGTGCCTATATTGCTATTCTGGGTTTTAGATGCCTACTTTTTACAACAAGAAAGACTTTACCGGAAACTGTATCAGTGGGTAGTTGAGAATCGAATGTTCAGCGAGAACTATTTATTTAGTTTGAGTACGGCACGCGTTCAAGATCAAAACAAGCCAATTATTCGGGTTATGTTTTCAACCACCCTTGGGGTATTTTACGGGGGTGCTTTATTACTAGTGATTACCTACATTTCTTACATAAACTATTTTAATTCATAAAGTGGCTACTGCAATTGATCAATATGTCAAATAATAAGCTGTACCAAAAGGGATTTACCTTAATCGAAGTGATGGTGGTAGTCGTTATTTTAGGAATACTAGCGGCATTGGTCGTCCCTAAAATTATGGATAATCCCGATAAAGCACGTATCCTCAAAGTTGAACAGGATATCCGCGCTATTGAAACCGCCTTAAAACTTTATAAATTGGATAACTATATCTATCCTACTACTGAGCAAGGCTTGGAAGCCCTCGTCAAAAAAGCCACTATCTCTCCCGAACCGCGTCAATGGAAAGAAGGCGGTTACTTAGACCGGTTACCCCAAGATCCCTGGGGGTTTCCTTATAACTATCTTAGTCCAGGTGTTCATGGTGAGTTTGACCTTTATTCTTTAGGCGCTGATGGACAACCAGAAGGAAGTGGTATTTTCGCTGATATTGGTAATTGGCAATTGAAGTGAACAATTGTTTTTTTTTAAAACCCGACTATTTCATTTTCATTCTCATTCTCAAGTAGTCGGGGCGATACTATTAAGTGTAGTGATTTTGGTTTATTCTTTCTCAAGAAAAATACCAAACTCTTGAGTTATATGTTTTTCACCTCA
The DNA here is from genome assembly GCA_012032555.1 of Thioploca sp. Classification (GTDB taxonomy): domain Bacteria; phylum Pseudomonadota; class Gammaproteobacteria; order Beggiatoales; family Beggiatoaceae; genus Thioploca. Next base: position 1,206 of record JAAUSR010000109.1, on the reverse strand, counting down.
ATCTATTAGCTCAGAATATAGGCCAATATCAAAAGATTTAATGGTATTTGAATCCCTCTTAAAAAGGGGAGATTAAAAAGGGGAGATTGAGATTTTGACATCATGGCTAATCTTCCTGAATTATTCTTAACCAAAAGCCGATAAAAGTTACTTAAGTTAATAGCACTGACCTTAACGTGCTCTAATCATCTTCTCCTAATTCGTCTATTGACCAACCTTGAGCTTTTGCTTGTTGAAAAGCTTCACCATGAATACGTTCATGCCGCTGACGCAGTTCTGTAGGTAAGTGACTCACTAAGTGTCCATAAGGCATCCAAGCCTGATGAACTTGCTCATAAAGCTTTTCTAATTGTCCTAAACTCCATCCTTCACAAGTTTGTGTTTCTGGAAGCAGACCAAATACCCAAGCATCTCGAATAATTTTACCAATAGTAGTCATGCCACCAAAATCATCATTATGAATGCCAGAATAAATCAAGTTGTTCATCGTATTATTTCCTAAATGATTTTCAGGCAAGTTTACACATCTCGTTCTCGCTTCTCAACTCAATCATTTTGATATAGGGTAATTAAATTTTTTCCCTCGCTTTCTTTTTTTTCGTTATTTTTTTAGTATCAGCAATTAACTTATAATTAAAAAGTTGCGGTAATTTGTCATGACAAGTAACTATAACATTTATTATTCCTATAATATAATAAAAATATAGATAAATTGACTTAAAGGAGAAAAGAATGATTCGTCGATTCCCGTCTCAACAGAATTTATTAAGTTTGTTTTTATTTATCATAATATTACCATTATCTTCTCCGGCTTTAAGTACTGGCATGAGTAACCTATCTAATCAACTCAGTATAGGAAATGGATATATTGTGGGTAATATAATTAAAAGTAGTGGGTGGTATGAACGTTATCCCAATGGTCAAATTGTTCTTTATCCCATAGTAACTGGAACTACTATGAATACAACAACTCAAATGAGTAGTATGTTAGGTATGAGTAGCATGTATGGAATGCTTGGAATGGGTAGTATGTTAGGAATGAATGGTATGATGGGAATGGCAGGAATATCTCCTAGTATGAGTGGAATGGGAGGTATGGGAGGTATGCCTAGTATGGCCGGTATGGGAGGTATGCCTAGTATGGCCGGTATGGGAGGTATGCCTAGTATGGTTGGTACTGGAGATATGCCGTAGTATGGCCGGTAT
>JAAUSR010000108.1 GCA_012032555.1 Thioploca sp. | reverse complement strand
CCCCTTCTTTGTTCGGTAAAGTGTTCTCTCTAACCTAGCGTGAGAGAAAAAAGGTGGATTAGTTAACCCACCCTAAGCTTGCTGGCCCCTTCTTTGTTCGGTAAAACCTTCTCTCTAGCTTTATTATTAACTACTATTATGTTTATTTAATTTTTGTCGCTTTCTAGTACTTAATTTAAGTCTTAATACTTTATTATGTAATAGGGAATTGACTGAATTTAATATAAGCAAAAATCTAAGTTAGTTTAATTTTAAAATTTGAGCTTATTAAATTGGTAAATAAATTAGTAAATTTTATTACTGATTAACTCTCTCAAACTTGAAGATAAGTTTAAACTAATTTTTTTTTTAGCAAATAAGAAAATTACTTAATCAGATATAAGCAAAATACCTAATGCGATAATTTAGTGATTTAATTAGTTATACTTTGGCGTGTGGTGGCGGTGAATATTGTAGGTTTGAATGAAGGTGCCAGTGGTGCTGACATGTCTATTTCTTAAGGGGTGACCACAAAACTTTTTTTTAGCTTGGCCTTAAATGGAGGATTGCTGCAAAACTTTTGGCTTTACCCACATTTTCGTTATCTGTGAACTAGAATAATAATTGACTGCTAACTGACTCAGTTAAAAATCATCTTAGTGGGTTATCGTTTATTGATAACTGACAACTAATAAATTCTAGGTATACACTGCCATGATATTCTGTAGTTCTTGTAGTAACAGAGTATTTTGAAAAGAGGTTAAGTGTTGGGTTTCTGGTAAGCACTTACCTTGATTAAGTTGTTGAATAATAATATTTACTTGATGACATCCCTGTTGACAAATTTGTTCCAAGCAAGTTTCAACTTGAACATCTTCGATTATCATGAAATAGGATTCTCCATCATTGATTTAGCGATTAATTGCTGACTGACTGACCAATATAACCATAAGGAGCGATAAAGGTTATAAGTTAATAATGCAAATGCTAACATGAAGCTCATACTAACGCCGTAAATTAATTTAGAAGGATATAATGCCACTATGATTAGGAGAATGAGGCTGATAAAATAAACCCACAATTGATAGCGTGCCCATCGATCTGGAATAATTTGTTTCATATGCGGAATTTTTACTAACCGAACTGGAGTTAAAATATTAAGCTGTTGATTTTGCCAATGCAACCAGATCAGGAAAGGAACGATTTTATACAACATCCCTTGGATAACGGGGAGTATAAAACCAGCAATAAACAAGATTCCTAACTGAAGTTGGTAAATCGGTGTATCACTTAAATCCGACCAGATCAGGCCGGCTAACCCTAAAATAAAACTTAATAATAACCCTATCATGCCAATTCGCCAATAATCTAAAGTGACATCGGGTAATTTTCGTAACCGCCAACTTTGTAGCTGTAAAGTGACTAAGGCAAAAAGACTGAATTCAATTCCGATTAAATCCATTAATCCAAATAATATCCAAGAGAAGTTGTTAAGATTAAATAACCAATAGAATCCACTCCAGGTGAGTAAAGTCAAAAATATCAGCGGCGTTAACCAACGTTTAACCATAGCTGGATAAGGTGGCGTAATTTGGAACATTGGCACAACTTGATAAGCAACACCGATGATTAGTAACCCAACCCAGCCAAGTAAACCCCAACCCAGATGTAAGTTAGTTAATTTTGCCAAAGAAGATAAGTTATAACCATACCCAAATCCTGTTCCGAGGATTAGTCCTAATACGACAGTTATAGCTAACGCTAACCATGCTAAACGCATCGCTGTGACAGTAGCCGCGTTACTTTTGGTGCGGATTAGACTATAACCAATGATACTCATAAAACCAATAAAACTTAGTCCCAATAAAACGAGTGCCATCTCTATTAATACAACTTGTGTCATCATAAAACCACTGGTTAGGCTTAAACTACCAATAGTCAACAACAGATGGAGTAACGTACTAACTAGACGAGGATAAGGTACTGGTGAACCAACTAAAACCGGTAAGAATTGTAGAAAGGCACCAAATATCACCATACTAATAAAACCTAACGTGAGTAAATGAGTGAGCGTGATAACTTCTAAACTCCAACGACTACTGAAAATAGTCGGACCGCTACCCAGTAAAAGTAAAGCCGCTAATATTCCAAATAGCGGCGCGGTGAGAAAAAAACGGAAAGGGACTGATAAAGGTGGCGTTTGTTCTAGGGTAAGCTGAGTGATATTCATGCCGCATCAGTTTGAACAGCCAATTGGGCTTGGTTATCATCAGCCCGCCAAATATAAATTTCAATCGATGTCGTTTGCCCAGATTTGGTTATCCAAGCATAACCCGCTTGAGTCAAAATAGGATAAAGTAGCTGTGGTTCCATTCGATGTAACACTTGCAAATATTCACCGGCTTGCAAAGTTGGAAGAATAGCCAAAATCTGTTCTAATGGTTCACAGGGTTCTAATTGACTGACATCCAAAATACGCTTAAGCTTCATGCTTTATTATTTCCTAGTTGATGTAGCTGTTCAAGCAGGGAAGGAAGTTGGTGGTTTAACAAATTATCACTCATTGGGTAAAGTATTTGTTCCTCTTTGGCATTATGTTGCTGCATTAGTATTAACAAAGTTTCCGCCAATCCTAAATACTGTTCTTGATCTAAATGGGCAATACACGCCGCCATTTCGGTAAAAATTTGGCGCATTTGTTGGTGTTCCATGCGCATCACCGCCGTTGGTCCCTCAGTATGACCCATATGATTTTCAACTTGAGGAAACAAGATTTGTTCTTCTCTTATAAAATGTTGTTCCATAGCGGCTCGGAAACGGTCAAAGTCAACGGAGGCGCATTCCCATTGTGTTGTGGCTACACTTTCTTCAGCTTGAGCAAATAGCTTATCACAATCATGGTGTTGCTGGCTAAGTAAAGTCGTAATGGTTTCCATTCGGTCATTCCTGAATTTAGAGAGTAAAATCATAAAAAAGAACTGTAGAGGCAACCTTGATTCAAATCAAGTCAATGAACTGTTGGTATGATCTTGTCACTGACTGCTATTAGGAGATTGTCATGCAATCGCAACCTTATTCGCAACGCCCTTTAGTTGATCAAGAACTTAAGCGTGTCTACTTATTTGCTGGTTTGAATATTCAACAGTTAGAAAGAGTTAAACAAAGTATGCGCCACTTGCTGCTGGCGGAAGGTGAAAGTTTATTTGAACAAGGTCAACGAGCGGAACGCTTTTTTTTAGTGAGAGAAGGTCATATTAAATTACTACGTTTATCTTTAGAAGGCAGTGAAAAGGTTTTTGAAGTGATTGCCCCAACGCAAACGTTTGCTGAAGCTATTATGTTTATGCCCAATTCGGTTTATCCAGTTTCTGCGCAAGCCATTGAACCGAGTTCATTATTGGCTTTTGAAAATAAAATATTTGTAGAGATTCTCAAAGAATCTTCTGACACTTGTTTTCGTTTAATGTTTCACATGAGTCGTCGTATTCGTCATTGGATCAATGAAGTTGATAATTTAACTTTACAAAATGCTACTTATCGCCTTATCAATTATATCCTATATCATATCCCCAGTAATCACCAAGATTCCTACGAATTTAACTTGCCGATACCGAAACAGGTCATTGCTTCGCGCCTCTCCATTAAACCAGAAACTTTTTCGCGGATTCTAAATAGTCTTTGTCAAGAAGGTTTGCTTACCGTGACTGGACGGATTATTCATATCCATCAGGTTGAAAAATTGCGTTTATATGGTCAATCCGCATTGTTACCTAATGAACATTATGAAATTGTTTGTCAGGATGGCTTATTGCCAAAGAAATAGGTACTGTTTTTGCCTAGCGAGTCCAGTCATTATCATCCTATTCAGCAAAGAAAATAAGTTTAGGCAGATAGTTTAACTCAAACTGATAGCGGTTGAAATTGCTCCATCAATAGAGTCAGTAATTAAAAAATTAATGTTATAATAAAAAATAGGGGATAATTATTTTTAAGCCAGGAATTAACTAATGAAAAGTTTATGGAATGAGGCACAAGCGGCTAAATACCACTCTGATCTATTAGCACTGCGCGTCTATACGTCAAGACTATTAGGACAAAATTCCACTTTAGTATTGCATGGGGGTGGTAATACTTCAGTTAAGATTAACACAACTAACCGATTTGGAGAAACAGAAGCATTACTGTACGTCAAAGGTAGTGGTTGGGATCTAGCAACAATTGAAGCGGCTGGCTTTGCTCCAGTCAGGTTAGCCGTTTTGCAGAAAATGGCTCAGCTTGAACAGTTGACTGATGCCGAAATGGTTAAATTACAACGGGCGGCAATGATTGATCCCAATGCGCCTAACCCATCAGTTGAAGCCATTTTACATGCCATTATTCCTTTTAAATATGTCGATCATACGCATGCTGATGCAGTCATTACCATAACCAATACCGATAAAGGTGCAGAACAAATTCGTCAACTTTATGGTGATCGAGTCTTGATTGTCCCTTATGTTATGCCCGGTTTTATTCTCGCTAAAAAGATTGCTGAGTTGACTCAAACCATTGATTGGTCTCGTTTAGAAGGTATGATTTTGCTCAATCACGGGGTATTTAGTTTTGCTGATGATGCTAAATTAAGTTATGAACGCATGATACAGTTAACTTCAGTAGCAGAACATTATCTCCAAACACAAGGCGCATCTGTGATTATTTCCCATCCTGAGGTGAAGGCAGATTGGCTGCAACTGGCTTGTATCCGTAAAAAAGTAAGTGAAATCAGAGGTACCGCCATGATTGCACAATTAGATACTCGCCCAGAAGCACTCAGTTTTGCTCATTTGCCTCATGTTGCCGCCATTGCCACTCGCGGGCCGTTAACCCCAGATCACGTTATTCGCACCAAACCCAAACCCGTTATCTTTGGAAACAATCCCCTAGAAGATGTTGACCAATATGTGCAAGCCTACCATGAATATTTTGCGCGCCATACCAATGGTCAATTAACGCGTTTAAATCCAACACCCTGTTGGGCAGTATGGCCAGAATTTGGGTTACTGAGCTTCGGAACGAGTATTGAAGAAGCAACCGTTATTTCTGATATAAAAGATCATACCATTCAAGCGATTCAGTTAGCTGAACAATTAGGTGGTTGGCAAGCTTTACCAGAAGCCGATATTTTTGCAATGGAATACTGGGAACTCGAACAAGCCAAACTGAAAAAACGCAGCACAACTTTGCCTTTACAAGGTCGAATTGCTTTGGTAACCGGGGCGGCCAGTGGAATCGGACGAGCTTGTGTGAAAATGTTGCAAGCGCAAGGTGCCGCAGTTGCGGCTATCGATATGAATCCCAACATTACCACTTTATTTAATCAACCCGAAGTTCTAGGAATTGTAACCGATGTCACTATTGAGCAGGATATTCAATCAGCGGTTAAAAGCTGTGTTCGCCATTTTGGTGGTTTAGATATTTTAGTGAGTAATGCGGGTATTTTTCCAGCTAGTGAAAAGATTGCTGACATCAGACCGGGTACTTGGGATGCCAGTTTAATTGTGAATTTAACCAGTCACCAAAGATTATTACAAGCTTGTATTCCTTATTTAACGGTTGGTATTGATGCCACAGTTATTATTATTGCGTCCAAAAATGTCGCTGCACCTGGCCCTGGTGTTTCAGCCTATTCGGTAGCTAAGGCCGGTTTAACACAATTAGCTCGAGTTGCGGCATTAGAATTAGGTTCACTGGGTATCCGTGTCAATGTAGTTCATCCTAATGCGGTTTTTGATACGGCCATTTGGACCCCGGAAATATTAGAAAAACGAGCACAACATTATGGTTTAACCGTAGAAGGATACAAAACTAACAATATATTAAAAACCGAAGTCACGACCAAAGATGTTGCGGCATTGGTCTGTACTATGGCCGGTCCGGTTTTTGCGAAAATTACCGGTGCTCAAGTTCCGATTGATGGGGGAAATGATCGCGTTATTTAAAGATAATAGCCTTTCCATAAAATGAATTAAGAACGCAATGATGGGAGCAGCATCTGACCCATGCGGCTTACAATGCGATGGGTGGCGTCAAACAAGCTTTAGCTCATCATGCTGATATCGTTCGCCAACAATTACCCCCAGCACAACAATCCAGCTTACGGCACGTGCTGGTGTAATTAGTCCAACCTGCTGAAGGCACTGAAGATACCCGCCAAGTCGCCACTCGTCAGCAAATTGGCGAAACTAACTGGTTGTTAGGGCGTGTCAAAATGCGATGTACTCATTCAACAACTATGTTGTCAGACAAATCCGCTGCTGTCAAACCGGTATATTTGAAGATCGTTTCTAATGGCATTCCATCTTTGAGCATAGCGTGGGCAGTTTCTAAGCGGGCGATTTTATCGCCTTCCTGCATTCCCTGCTGTATTCCCTGCTGTATTCCTTGTTGGATTCCTTGCTGCATTCCGGTTGCTAATGCTAATTCTACCGCACCGCGCTCGTCTTGTTCTTTCATGCTCCAGTAATCATATACTTCCAAATCTTCCTTGCTCCAGCCAAATTGATTGGCTACTTCATAAGCTTCACGTAGTGGTGCCGAGTCAACGTGAGGTGGGATAACGGTTAAATCCGCAGCGTATTTGAGAAAATAAATCCATTTATCCAAAATACTTTCTAATTCATATTCAGATTTAGTAAACTTGGGCAATTCAAGAAAATTAAATTCTAAATCCTGTAATTCCTGAATCCCAGTTTCGACATTCAGCAAAATATGACGGCAAAGATAATTTTGACTGCTGAATTCAATAAAATCTAAAATTCCAATAAAAATAACCTGATTTAATTTCGGATAATCTTGGCCACGCTCAATTTGCTGCGTATAGCTTTTAGCGGCGTAATATTGAAATCGTTTGCGTAATCCCGGCACGCGGTCGTTTTGCATTTCCACAATAAAGCTAATCCCCCGTTTATCGGTGGCTCTTACATCTAACAGAGTATGTTTGAGTAAAGCTAAATGTGGGGTTTGATAGGGATTGAGGATCTCAATGGTAGTGATTTCTTTAGCTCCACTCAGGTTTAAGACCGCATTCAAAAAAGAAATTAATACGGCTTTATGTTGGTCGTCCCCAAAAATTCTCTTGAAAGCAACATCATTTTTGGGATCGACGAATTTCATGAGATGGTCTCCATTAGTCAATTCTCCAGTTATGCCAGTGAGGTTAGGTATTTTCCGAAAGTTTATCCACTCTAATCATTGTTAGGGTAGGCAAAATGCTAAGTGAATTCAATCCCCATAAACGCTTGGAACGGTATTTTGTTCACCTTCTAGCTAGATGAAAAAGATCGATTTGAAAACGTTGAAGCAGAAATTAGGCAAAAAATGATTGCCGGGCGAGTAAGATTTTCCTTTGGTCTGGGAGCACAAGGCGATTCCGTATATTGCCAAGCAGCTAGGGATAAAAAATCTACCTTCTTGGAAAGGCGCTGATTTTGATAGCATCTGGGTCATTACTTATCAGAATGGTAAAGCGGTGTTATCTTTCGACAAAGAAGGCATAACTCCATACCAGCTAACTTTCTGCTAGAATATCCAAAGTTATAAAAGTATTCATAACTAATTTGCCATCGGTGTGATTGGGATATCGGAATTTGCTCATACCAACTTAGGCACTAAAATTTTTTCCATTACCCTCTACCCATAAAAGCAAAAATAGGCATATAATACCTGGCATTCAGTTAATGCTCCCTTCGTCTAGTGGCCTAGGACATCGCCCTCTCACGGCGGTAACAGGGGTTCGAGTCCCCTAGGGAGCGCATCATTAGCCCTTTCAGTAATTTCTTCTTCAATAAGTTTAACTCTATTCGTCTTCAGTGAAAACTGCGGGCATCGCATGAAGTTCTTGCACAGTGAATAAATGTTTCTAGATGGGTATTTACTGCATAGAGTTTATTTTCTTCGCTATGGTTACATTTGATTTTAGATTAAGATTACACGGATCAACCGGATTAATCTTTCTTGCGCTATCTGATAGATTGCGGATCAGATTTAACCGATAAAAGATTAACCTAATTTCAACAGGTTCTTCATCACGTCATTCTAGTACTCGTATCCATAAGTCACTCACGAGTGGGTAATTAATCACTGTGAACAATCTGGTTAATCCTTTAATCCATGTAATCTTGTTCTAAAATGAGGATTATTTATGAGATCAATAAATCTTTTAGATACTTGGCATTAGCATCCTTGGTCGATAAAATCGGGTTATTAATTGGCCATTGAATATTAATTTCTGGATCATTCCAGCGAATACAACCTTCATCTTCAGGATGATAATAATCAGTACATTTGTAATGAAAGTCGGCTTGTTCGGAAAGTACACAAAAACCATGTGCAAAACCAGGAGGAATATAAAATTGTTGATGTTTTTCTGCGGTTAAAGTAATTCCAAACCATTTGCCCCTGGTAGGAGAATGAGGACGAATGTCAACAGCGACATCAAATACCATACCGCTAGTTACATAAACCAGTTTGCCTTGAGGATATTGTTTTTGAAAATGGAGTCCGCGTAATACGCCTTTAGCAGAATGAGAATGATTGTCTTGCACAAAGGTACCTGGTATGCCAGCTTGGACATAACGTTCAGCATGAAACGTCTCCAGGAAAAAACCGCGGGCATCACCAAATACTTTCGGTTCTATCAAGATGACACCAGGAAGCGTTGTTGATATCACTTTCATTAGCTTATTTCGTGTTCCAAAAGGGATTGAAGATAATAACCATAACTACTTTTAGCTAAAGGTTCAGCTAATTTCGCTAATTGGTCGGTGGTAATATAGTTTTTTCGCCAAGCAATTTCTTCTGGGCAGGCAATTTTAAGCCCTTGCCGCTGCTCAATCGTTTGAACAAAAGCGGCAGCTTGTAACAAAGCCTCATGTGTACCGGTATCTAACCAAGCCATGCCACGTCCTAACTTTGCTACGGTTAGGCGCTGACGTTGTAAATAAACTTTATTAACATCAGTAATTTCTAATTCACCACGAGCGGAAGGTTGAATATGTTTAGCAATGTCAATAACTTCATTATCAAAAAAATATAACCCCGTCACGGCATAACGCGATTTAGGTTGTTTGGGCTTTTCCTCAATGCTAATGACTTGGTTATTTTGGTCAAATTCAACGACACCATATCGGTGTGGATCGTGTACTGGATAGGCAAAGACTTTGGCGCCATGAGTTAAAGTAGCGGCTTGTTGTAATTGCTTTTGGAGATCGTGACCATAAAAAATGTTGTCACCAAGTACTAAGGCACAAGTATCCGTTCCAATGAATGATTCACCAATAATGAAAGCTTGAGCTAATCCATCGGGTGAGGCTTGGATAGCATAGCTGATATGAATACCCCATTGTTCGCCATGACCTAAAAGCTGTTCAAACCGTGGCGTATCTTGAGGCGTAGAAATTAATAAAATGTCCCGAATACCCGCTAACATTAAAGTGGTTAGTGGATAATAGACCATCGGTTTATCATAAATGGGGAGAAGTTGTTTAGAAATAACCTGAGTGACGGGATGTAACCGGGTGCCGGCACCGCCGGCTAGAATAATACCTTTCATTTTAAATAGTTAGTAAGTTGTTGTGAGCTAACCTAAGCCTAAACGTTCACCACGATAGCGACCATCACGGACTCGCTGCCACCAATCACGATTATCCAAATACCATTGTACCGTTTTGTCTAAACCGGTTTCAAAAGTCTCTTGTGGTTTCCAACCTAAAGTGCGATTAATTTTGCTCGCATCGATGGCATAACGCCAATCATGACCTGGTCGATCAGTAACGAAAGTAATTAATTGTTGATGCGGTCGATAAGACGAATGCGGTAATTTAGCATCTAAAATTTGACATAAAGTTTGTACGACTTCTAAGTTCGTTTTTTCATTATATCCACCAATGTTATAAGTTTCTCCTAATTGACCTTGAGTGAGCACTAAATAAAGTGCTCGAGCATGATCATCCACATATAACCAATCACGAATATTTTCACCTTGACCATAAACTGGCAACGGATTACCAGCTAGCGCATTGAGAATAATTAATGGAATAAGCTTTTCTGGAAATTGGTAAGGACCATAATTATTAGAACAATTACTGGTAACAACCGGTAATTGATAAGTATGGTGCCAAGCACGCACGAGATGGTCAGAAGAAGCTTTGCTGGCTGAATAAGGCGAATTCGGTTGATAGGCAGTCATTTCGGTGAACAATCCGGTCTTATCTAAGCTACCATACACTTCATCAGTAGAAACATGATGAAAACGAAATCGTTGTTGTGCAGCATTATCTAATCCTTGCCAATAGCGGCGTGTTGTTTCAAGCAAGGTATAAGTTCCGACAATATTCGTTTGAATAAATTCAGCCGGACCATCGATGGAACGATCGACATGAGATTCAGCCGCTAGGTGCATCACCGCATCGGGTTGAAATTCCAAAAAAAGTTGTTGTAATGCCGCAGCATCGACAATATCGACTTGAGCAAAATGATAACGGGAATTATTGGATACGGGTAGTAAGGAATCTAAATTACCAGCATAAGTCAGTTTATCAATATTCATGATAACAGTATCAGTTGTCGTCATCAGGTAGCGAATTACCGCTGAACCAATAAAACCAGCACCGCCAGTGACAATCAGTCTCAAAATGAGTCCTCTCTAAGGCAATCAATGAGTAGTAAATCGATTTAAATATTTAACATAATATCAAAAAAAGATCGGCTTTTACCTAATGTGGTTAAAAAAATACCAGTCTAACGGTACTCATTATTATCTAAATGATTAAAGGAGTAAGGTAATTGTAAAATTACAGTTCTGGCAGGGTGGGTAATGCCCCACTGCCATTAAGTTAAGCGCTTGATTTCTTTTGACCAAGGGGGATTTCTTGGGAAGTCAAGCATTTCAAATTTCCCCTAACCCCCTTAGTCAAAGGGGGGGATCCTTAACTTAATGGCAGTGACGCTCCGGCGTGGGAACGTTAAAGGTTGATAGATAAATGTAGCGGGAGCTGCAGATCGGACATGCTGTGTTTAGTATTGGTATTTATTTCATGTTAAAATTTTAATGTTTCATCATTTTTTAAAATGCTGAAATAGGAAATACTGGTAGGACATTGATGAGATAGGAAAAATGCCACTACCTGGTATAAGTGGTGTTGGTATAAGGGAGAATTATTATGATAAGTACCAAGCTTTTTAAATCGCTATTCACGATAAGTTTAGTTGTACTTAGTTTTCAAGCTAGTGCAGCAACGATTACTGTCAATAGCACAGACGATACAATAGATAATGATGGACAGTGTACATTACGTGAAGCTATTGAAAATGCTAATAACGGTAGTGATACAACCAATGGAGATTGTATAGCTGGTAGTATTACTGGTAATGACATTATTTATTTCGCTATAAATGGCGTTATCAATCTCAAATCAGAACTGATTGTTAATAGTAACATCGATTTTGAAGGTCCCGGTGCAGATAAATTAACTATCAGTGGACAAAAAAGTACTCGGGTGTTTTCTATTGGTAATGAAGGTCATGTAGTTGTTAGCTTTTATGGAGTAACTATTGCAGAAGGTTTTGCTGGTAATAATAGTAATGGTGGCGGTATTTATAATGTTGAGAGTAGTGACATAACTATTATCAACAGCATTTTATCAGGAAACTCAGCCCGATACGGTGGAGCCATCTTTAATTCGGCAGGTACTGTAAAAATAATTAATAGTAGCATCTTAGGAGATAACTTGAAATCAGCTGAAGCTGGTGGTGGTATCTATAATGGTAATCTAACTTACCCCGGTGGGAGTGTGACTATAGAAATTATTAACAGCACTTTATCAAATAATAAGGTAACAGATAGTGGTGGTGCCATTTATAATATCGGTAAATTAACTATTAGCAACAGCACCCTCTCGGGAAATCAAGCTGATAATAAAGGAGGTGGTATATATAACAGCACTTGGTCAGGTAATTTAACTATTAAAAATAGTACTTTATCGGCAAATACAGGGTGGGGTATCTTTATTGATGATGAAGATACAAGTAATAATGTATTCATCGCTAACACTATCATTGCTAATAACGATGGTGGTGACTGTCATGACAATAACTCTCTTACCATTAAGAACACCTTAATTGAAGATGGTAGCTGCAATCCCACCTGGATCGGTGATCCTAAACTTGGTCCCTTAGCTAACAATGGTGGCCCCACACTAACTCATGCCTTACTTTCTGGTAGTATTGCTATTGATGCCGGCGATAACGCAATTTGTACGGCTGAGCCAGTCAATGGTCTTGACCAACGTGGTGTTTCTCGCTTTAGCAGTTTTACAGGAAGTCAATGTGATATCGGTGCCTATGAATATCAACTCCCGGCAACGATTACTGTTAATAGTACAGCTGATACAATAGCCGATGATGGATGGTGCACATTACGTGAGGCTATTGAAAATGCCAATAATAATAATGCTACCCATGTGGATTGTGTAGCTGGTAGAGGTGATGATGTTATTTATTTTGCTATAAATGGCGTTATCAAGCTCAAATCAGAATTAGAATCAGAATTGATTGTCAATAGTAGAGTTGTATCACGAAATTTAAAATGCTATTTTGCTAAAAGGAGAATATAAGAAAGAACAAGTTTTGAAAACTTAGGAAACCGGGTATGAAAATGCAATTGACAGAACTCACAACTGAGCGCAAAT
>JAAUSR010000107.1 GCA_012032555.1 Thioploca sp. | reverse complement strand
CGATGATTCTCACCTAAGTCTTTTTAGTGATTTCTAGTACTTGCTGATAAAGGGGTTCGGCACGAGTATAATCACCTATTGAATCGTAAAGCGCAGCCAGATTGTTCAAACTAGTAGCATAAGCGGGACGGTTCTCACCCAAAATCTGTTTCCTAAGTTCAATAACTTGTTTAGCTAGTGGTATCGCTTTTTTATAGTGCCCTTGTTGATACAGCTTGACTACTTGTTTATCCAATTGTGTAGCTTGTTCAAGTAACGCTTTTGCCTCTGGAGAATTTGGTATAACTTTCTCCTGATTATTTGGCTGAGAGACTTCAACTACTTGTGAGGGTAGATGCGATTCCGATGAGATTTTCTGATTTTGCTCTGAGGTAGCATGAACAGTAACTAAATAACTGAGTATACTAACAAGTAAAATTGAACGTAACCAAAACATAGATTTTCTCCTTTGGGAAAAACTATTGGATTTAAACTTGATCATTCCCTTGAGTCAAAAAGTCTGCAATCCTTTGTTGACTTATTACAATGTTATTCTTTTAAAAAATAGCCGGTAAAAACCTCAGCTGTTGCGACATGATTTGATGCATCCATCCTACGCGGGTTTGTCAGAATTAGGATTTTCAGAATGTTCATAGCATTCGGTTTATTTTATCTTTCTAAAAATGCTAATTCTGACGTGTTCTTAATCCCTTACAGAACTTTGCAAGAAAGTTGGGTTGATGTTAAAATTTAATTTGGTCAATCTGTTTGACCAACATGGCAACGTTTTAACTCAAAGGTAAACGACTATGGCTCAAGTCACTCTAGAAACCTACATCCAACAGGGGCAATTACATCTTGATAATCTTCCTTTTCCAGATCACACAAAAGTCAAAGTGGTGATGATTCCTAGCTTGGACATCGAAATTGAAAAAAAATGGTTTGCCCAAATTCAGGCACTTACCCAATCCAGTCCTGGGAACTGGTCTGATGATGTTATTCAAGAAAGACACCCTTCATGAATTGGTTTATAGATACCAGTGCATTGATAAAACTTTATCACTATGAACTGGGTACTGATAACCTTGTCCAAAGCTTCTCTCGCTATCCAGATGATCTGATCGTTACGCTCACTGATCTATCTAGAGTTGAATGTCATTCGACGTTAATGAAACAAGTACGAATTGGAAAATTGTCCCAAACTAAAGCGACCGAAGTTTCCACTTTACTTGAACAGCAAATAAAGCGGTTTCGGATTGTAACTGTAGATAGCATAGCTAAAGAATTTGCAATTCAATTATTGCATCAAATTGCATATCAAAACAATTTGGTCACCTTGGATGCAATGAATGCAACTCGCAGCGGCTATCCTTTCTCATCAAGAACTTGCTATTGACTACTTTGTGGCTTGTGATAAAAGGTTGTTAAATTTTGCACAATCTTATTTTAAAACGTTCAACCCTGAAATTGGGAACATTGAACGAATGTAACATCCAAGCCAAGTAGGGTAAGCAAAAGCGAAGCGTTGCTCACCATTTATTTCCACAACCCCTCTGAGAAGTCAACTGTTTTAAATCCCCCCTCGCCCTTTCTCAAAAGGAGGAATCCTTAACTTAGCGGCAGTAAAAATGCACTTTCACCCGTCCTACTTTTAATTCATTTCCCAACTAAATACTTGCATATCTGCCTGTTGCAATTGTTGCCGACGAATGACAGCTCGTTGTTCACCGGTAAACACGGCATCGACAAACAAGGCATCTAAAGCTTTCTGATCTGCTGTCAATTGGCTCACATCGCGTTCCGGGGGTAAAGCTTGTTGTGCTAAAAAGGTAAAATTGGCGTTCATGGTATTAGGTTGGGCCTGTACTGCGATGAACACCAGATGAGATAAACCAGTTTTTTCAGGATCGGGCAAACAAATCAAACGATTTTCAAATTCATCTTTGTGAACGTCACCGACACAAATACTTAAAGGCAATTCAATCAATTTCTTAGCTTCAATTCGATTGCTGGTTTCCTCTAAGGTTGGAAAAATAGGCTCAATACGATATTGACTGTCAATATCCAAGAGAGTTAAATCAACTGCTTGATTAGAAACATTCTCTAGCTTGACTTTTACTTCATCATCTGTTTGTAAAATTGGAATACGTTCTCTTGGAAAAGGATAGCTCTTTCCAGCTTGAGTAATTTGCAAACTGATCTGAATCGGTGATTGTTGACCCAATCGAGTCATTCCAATCGCCAATCGCAATAGATTATGGGCATGTGCAATACGCTTGAAACTGTCACTTAACACTTCACGCAATTGTCGGTCGGTTTTATCTAAACGAATAGCCGGTGTACGACCGGAACCGGTGATAATCAATTCACCATTGGGCGGCAATAACCAAAGTTTATTATTCTGGATAGCTAAACGGACATCTGCTATCGCACTGTCTGTCTTAACCCATTTTATTTGGGGTATATCTGCAGACAAGGTGGTTAATATTGGTGTCAGTTTATCTGCAAAGCTACCACGATCCGGTGGTAATGCAACTTGTAAGGTGAAATTAAAGCGAGGTGCAATCAACTCAGCAAAAGCGGCTGAAGGGACTTGAGTTAATCTGGCTTTACCCGCATAGGGTATACTTTGTAAAATACTTTCAAACGGTTTGGCTTGCGTAATTTCTAAATAACCTAAGATCCGAGTGCTCATCAAGTTAGGATAGACAGCAAAACGGCTACCTTCATATAACTGATACAATTGTCCCGCTTTAATCTTAAATTTATCTCCGTTTGGAGAAGCAATCAGTGGCCATTTGGAAGAAATTTTGGCGGTGGTACTATCAAAGATGACCGTATCTAAATGACCCTCAAACAGAGGAGTGGGTTTATCTAGTTCTTGCGCTTTATAACGGTTAAGGATCCATTGTGCAGCTTCTCGATAAGTTGCATTGTCATAACGACTCAATACTTCGGCCAGCGTATAAGTGAATAAACCGTAGTGACGTTGTTGAGCATAATTGACTGGCAATAACATTTCTGGGGTCGTTTCGGTAGTTTGAGCAGCATAAAATGCAACCCAATGACCTTTCTCCAACTTGGCAGCAGATTCATCTAGAAGAGATTCTTGACGTCGGGAAACACCACGAATGAGTGACGGATTAGACCTCACCAACTGCTTAGTTTTCGGGATACCTAGATCATCCATCTCAACTCGTCGGGTTTGTACCCCGGTTACAGTAATGGCGCGTGTCATGGTACCAGAATGACAGCTATCAAAAACTATCCAAACAAATTTGGCTCGGTTACGTAAGGCAGTCAATTTATCTTGGATTTCATCATCGACAATGGCATTTCTAACTTGGCCAATACTGTCTTCCCAGCGACCAACATCACTCGGTAAAAAAATTTCATCTAAGCCATCTGGCTCAGTAATCGATTTGTTGTGAGAAGGTTGTTGCGAACCATGTCCGGAGAAATGAAGATAGACAAAATCCGGTGGAGTCACTTTCTTAATCAATTCATCAAGTGCCTTAAAAATATTGTTTCGGGTTGGTGACAGCGCATTACTGAGATCAGCCGGTAATCGAGCCTCGTTAGTATTAGTAAGCACTTGAATGCGTGCATCAGCAAAGCCTTTTGCTAACAACACTTGTCTCATTAAGTGAACATCATTGACTGGACCGATTAACTGCTGTTCAGGCTTTAAATTGTCGTAATGTGAGACACCCACTAATAAGGCATAATTAGCGATAGCATTAGAAAGCATAAGCAACCAAAGCAAACTGGATAACCACCAATATCGGAAATAACGGTAAGTAATAGTTGGCATAATTAATTCCTCTAGTGATGAACTAATTCGGGATAGAATTTTTACTAAACTGATTTTTTTTCAAATACTAATTTTCATCAGTAGGGTAGGCAAGAAATTGACCAAACTACTGTTACAATACGTCGGATAGTTTGTAAGCAAAAGGACCCAGCGGGACGGGGTTTGCAACCCCGTCCGAAACGTTTCCGTAGGTAGTAGGTAGCCGTGAACAAACCTAGCTGGTGCTGCCAATATTGCCAAAGCTTGCCGTGATTTTGCTGCTCATCCTTTTGAAGCGATACGGCTTTTGGGCATGGCTTGGAAACTGAATGGCCCTGTCCCTATCCATTATTTATGGTATTTGAACCAGCTAAGTGATATATTTCAAATTTGTAAAATCTCTTTCTCCTCCTCGTAAGCAGAAAGAAAAACTTCATTAAGTTGAAGGAGTTGATTCCACACTCTCCGGCTTACCACAATCTGGCCAAGCAATCCCTTTGACTTGATTGTAATCCGTGGCAATTTCTCCGGTCACCGTTATTTCACAATGAGAGACATCTATTACCCCAAAAGCTAATTTCTTATTCTTGGTAAACGTGAAAATCAAACTATTATCAGGATGCGTTTCGAGGGCATTGATTGGCGTGGTCAACGAAGCCATTAAGTCCTCGCAGATTAACTTCGCTTCTCCTTGGTTTTGGTCGTAGGACCACAAACGATTACCTTGCTCTAGATTTTCTACACCATAGAGAATAGTTCCTTCGGTGTTCCAAGAGATATCTTTAATTTTGATAGTGCCATCGTAAGGAACAATCACGGTACCGGGGAATTTGAATTCATTATCTTTATCTCGCTCGACTTGGAACAAGCCAGTACCCTGCGCCCAACCCCACAAACTTCGGTCAGGATGAAACGACAAGGCTTCCACTTTGTCAAAACCTAATTCCCCAACTTCACTCACGGCTTGGGCACCATTCCGAACTTCATAAAGCTTACCTTCACCAGAAGCCGCAAATAGTTGATTGTTAAAGTGATCAATATCTAATGCCTCAATCTGGAGGTTATCGGTTAGTCCCTCGCTACGGGGATAAATTTCCAATGGACCAGCGTTAATATTGGCAATGAAAAATTGGGTTTGTTTGGTGTCGTTATGGACACCGTAGACTAAACAGGCAGGATCGGCCGATTTGGCAATTAAGCCTTGGGGGGGGAAGGTTTGACCTTCCGGACCATATCCCCAACAGGCTACCGTGTGATCAGATCGAACCCCACAAGCATGAGTCTGACCCATTTCCAAGGGTTGGAAAAAAGTGTGACTTGAATCAGTAGTACAAGCACATCCACTGTTACTTCCAGGCACCGGACAACGACAAGTACTGTTTGGAACTCTAGCTTTTTCACTCTGAGGTAAATCCTGACCGCTAAAACAAGCTACGGTATGGTCAGTTTTCAACCAACAACCTCCCCAGCCTCCAAACGCTTGCGAATAAGAGTCACTTGGTATCAGACCTCCTCCCCAGCATTCTACTGTTTGATCGGGTCGAATTCCACAAGAGGAATGTTTCATAGCAACAACCTGTAAAAATTCACCCTCAGGGGGTGTAGACTGGCTATCACTGTTAACTGGCCTCGCTACTCCATTTCCGTTTAATGCATCAGCAAGATGGCTACCCCAACAGGCTACGGTGTGATCAGTACGTACCCCACAGGTATGCCGTCCACCAGCACTGATCTGTAAGAAAGTACCTTTTTGGGGGTCTGATTGACCCAAAGTTTTAACCTCTTTGATCTCACGATAGGGATCTTTATCAGTCCAATAAGGGTCGTTGCTACCCCAACAGACCAGCGTGTTGTCAGTACGAACTCCACAACTATGCCAAAAACCCGTGCTAACCTGCAAGAAATTACCACTGGGTGGTGTCGATTGACCCTCTTCATCTAAACCCCAACAAGCAACACTTTTATCTGTACGGATACCACAACTATGAGATCCACCCGTACTAATTTGTAAAAAAGTCCCACTGGGTGGCATTGCCTGCCCATCTTCGTTTGAGCCCCAACAGACGGCTGTGTTGTCAGCTTGGATAACGCAATTCTGTTTGCTCAATGTTGCTGCACTTACCACAAATGAATAAGATAATATTAATATCTTAAAAGTCGGTAAAATTAGCTTATAAAATTTCAAAATGAGATTTTTCATCACTTTTCTCCAAGTATAGTTATCTGGTAAATAACAATTGATTTACTTGATATTATTTTTTAATTTTGGCTTTAGAAAGTGCTTATTCAAACTATTTATTTAATTTAAACCAACTACTGTTGTGGTCCACTACTGTGGCCCAACAAATTGGAACCTTTTTTACGACCGGTTAGATGGAAATATCTTTTTACATCGTATTTAAACGCTTTAATTTGCCGTTTAATAAAATATGAAATTTTTTCAGTTAAGGTATAAGGAGCCAGCAAATATGCCCACTGCGAATTTGACAATCTTTTTTTAAGGAGAGGATAAGTATTAACTAGTTCATTGACTAATCGATTAAGTCTTGGTTCACTTCGTATCCCATCTGAAGTATGATAATGACATAAAAATGGCAAGTCATTAGGTAGTGGCCAAAGGTGTACTTCATAACTAAAACATGGATCCAACACATTAACTGTTAAATTCATGCGACTAATAGCTATCGGTAAAGCAATTTGATCTAACCAAGGATATTTATCAGTTATAGATGCCTCGGCGTCAATTCGCTGGCAACAATCTTCCCATATTTTGGCAAAGCCTAAACCATTTTGTACCGCAATGAGACCGGCATTAAAATAAGGCAATATCAATTCATTCGTTATGGAAGAAATCATTCGCCATTGTGGTAAAGGTAGCTTAAACAAATCATATATCTTTTGCCACTGTTCAATATCACGGCTAGAGCCACCACCAGCCTTAGCATTAAATTGAGCAGCAAAAACTCCCTTCATTTCATTGGCTGATTCTAGTGTTGCTCCGAAAATTGTGGAAGGGTTAGGAGAAATCGTGTCGGGAGCAAATTCTCGTGTACATAAAATATCACTGTCTAGAAAAATGAGTTTATCTGCCGACGTGTCTATACCTAAACAAGCTACTTTATTGCCAATGGGGTAGTATTCATTAATCGGGTTAGTTATGGGTACAGTACGCACACCTAAATCCTGCATAAAAGCCAGTGTATCGGCAGAAACAGTACCCCATTGAGTTGCCGGTTGTGGGATAGCAGCTACACATTCATAATCACAACGTAAATAACGCTTTAATGAGGCAGCGAGAAGCATAGCTTTCAATTCCAAACCACCTTGCTGACAAACGAAAACAAAGCAATATTTCATGAATGATTTCTACTTGCTAAAATTGATGAATAGATAACCATTTCCTGTTTATATTCTACTAAACAAGTTGATCGAGGAATCAATTAACCTCTGCTGAAATTGTGGATACCAAATTTTTAATTCTTCAGTACTTTTTGACAACAACTTGTCATAATTGAGTAACACAAATAATATCCCTTTAGTGGAAGGAAATGACCAACGACCAGAGAGCAGGTCTTTTAGAGTTAATTGCATCATTCTTTTAAAGAAAAACGGACGGAGATGTTTTTTAAATTCATCGAAATGAGCATTATGAAAACGGTGTAATACTAATATGTTAAATGCGGATAGCACCGCTACTGAAAACCGAGATAAACGTCCACTTTCTGCCTTCATATGATAAATGCGTGCATTCAAAGCCCGTAAGAGTACACCTTGCCGAGCGACGCGATAACTCACATCGGTATCCTCACTAATAGCATAGCGTTCTAATAGTTCATCAAACCGAATGTGTTCAAAGACTGACCGGCGAAAAGTCATACCCCATCCTAATAAGTCTGGTACCCGATGTGCTTGAATATCACCAGGGATTTTAAATTCATGACGTATCGGTGGGCAATCATAAGGCGGAAGAAGTGTGCTATCTTGAACCAGTGGATCAATTATTTTTATTAGTTTGAACCGAAGTAATTGCCATTGTTCCCGAAAAAATCTACCAAAGTTCTACTTTTGGGCTTTTAATAGATACTTCTACTTGTTCAGAAGCAGAGGGAGGTGGGGTCGGTGCTAAAAAAGCCATTATTCCTAAAACTTTTTTATCGACATCACGGGTATAAATTTGCATGATTTCTTCAGCACAATTCGGATACATGAAGGAATCATCATCAATTAAAAATAAAATATCCGTCGTTGCTAGATCAATACCTTGATTGCGTTGTGCAGGAAGTGAGGCTCGTTTAGCCTGTACATATTTCCAGTCAATGGCCGGGTACTTTATAGCTAATTCTTGCATTATTTGATTACGTGTGGTTTCCCAATAAGGACTCGCGTCTACAATGATGATTTCTTTTGGTACAACGGTTTGCTGTAGCGCACAGCGTAAACAACCTGGCAATAACGCTTCCCGTTTATAAGTAGCGATGACTAATCCATAGTCAAGTTTATTTCGAGACATTGACACTTTCCTCAGCGTACTTAAAAAGTTTTATTTGATTATGAGCCATCCCTACCCATTTTGTAGAGCCAATTTTACTGTCCAGCTTCGTCAGGAAACTAGACTCGAACTTAAAATGCTGATAGATTTCACACGTTCATCTTGGAATTGTTTTTCCAAAAATCCATAGTCAAAACCGATACTTAATTTATAAATATCTTTTTCATCATTGATAAACCTACTTTGTAGACCAAATAAATTCAATAAACTCTCAATTCGATTTCCTCCTGACATCGGGTGTACAACCATAAACGGTTTTTTAAAGTTAATAGAAAAACAAACGCCATGAAATGAGTTAGTTATTACTAAACTGGCATTGGCAAAAAGTTCTATAAACTCAATTGGCCCAGCATCTCTGATATGAAGATCCGCCTTTGTAAGTGGCTTAAATGCTTTATCAATTATTATTATTTTCTTTTTAAATCGCTTAACAACTGACTTAACAACTTTATTCAGTAAAGGATTTTTCACTATCCCGTAAACAAGTATGTAATTTTCCGGTTGACTTCTATAATTTTTATCTATTTTTAATGCTTCCAACCATTCTTCCTTTGATAAAAGTAAAGTTGGATCTAACACATGAAATACTTCTCTTTCTAAAAGTTGAGACAACATTTTTTGATCGTCACTTTCCCTAACTGAAATAGTTGTAAAGTCTTTTAATAAATTTTTTATTTTGGCTTTTTCAGAATCTCTAAAACGATAACCACCCATACTTGACCCGTAAGAGATTTTTTTAGCAGGCTTGTTAACAAAGTTTAAAAAATAAATGGGATCCAGATTGCCATCTTTAGAAACAGCATTAGGATTCCAAATTTGATCACTTCCGCAAACATATACGTCAAAATTATTAATCGCTCCATTTTGGATATCTTGTCGAGTAACTAAGTTGGATGGGTTTAGATTAATCTCAATAAATTTTTTAAGCTTTTTAATGACTTTATTTCTATCCTTGAATCGTAAAATATCATGTATCATCATTTGAATGCCCCGAATTGATGGCTCAAATCTTATGGGAATTAATCTATACTGCAAGAGGGGATAAAAATAGTTGATCGTTTCAACTTCTCCGTACCGTGAAAGAATCTTCTCCATAGCAAAGGCTTGCAATACCGTACCATAATTGATGTTATCTCGAGAGAATGTAATTAGTGCTATTTTCATTTCTTTTTTTATCTATTCAATCTATTAATTATAGTATTATAAGTCGTTTCAAATTCAGGATTTATTTTATAGGATGGTTCTATAACTAGTTCGTTTTCAATGTCGAGTTTATTTTCAAGTAAATCACTACTAATCAAAAAAATATAATTAACAATTTCTTGAGTTGATACGTTACCATCGTTTATTAATGTGTTCAATCCTTTAGGTGAAAGTTTATATTTTAAAGAGATATTTTTTTCCCATTTTAAATAGAAAAGTAATAATTTATTAAATACTATCCTATTGGGTCTTTTTCTCAAAATAAATTTACTCACGGGGTTCCTAAAACTATATTTCAAAATCCAGAAAATTATACTATAAAATAATTTTTTACTAAAAATTAGTTTATAAACATCATCTTTACCTACCATCATACTTCCCAAATTAGGATACACATAATCTAAATATGAATGTCTTGCAATGTGAAATTTTTCAATATTTTTAGCAATTAAATTCCTATTGCCATTGTTTAGCCTAAATTTAGCTTTAAGAATGACATAATTCCCACTGCTTCTAAAAATTGAATTACGAAGTCTAAAATGACAATCCTTTTTTTCCAAGATAATAATTTCGTTGTTTTTATCTATGCATTCTACTGAGATTAAATTATCTGAAATGTCACAACCATAAGCTCCCGCATTCATAACTATTGCTCCACCTATACTGGCTGGAATACCTTCTAATCCTTCATATCCTTCAGAATTATTTAATATACTAACAACTCTTACAAAATCTTGTAAGGAATATCCGGCTTCTACTTCGACAACTTTATCGTGAATTTCTAATAAGGTTAAATTTTTTGGTGATAAAATTACTGAGTACTCAATCTCATCAAATAGAATAATGTTACTTGTAAAACCAATAACTTTGTACTTGATATGATTATTTTGTAAAAATATAACTGCTTGTTTAAATTTGTCACAGCTTTGTGGGAAAATGAAACATTTTACTTTACCACCCATTTTGAAATAGGTTTCATATTTAAGAGAATAATTTTCTCTATAAGATATCTTATTAGTTTCTAAATAGGATATTAGGACTTCCAATTGCTCATCGATATTCATTAATAAATTACCACCAAAATTTATCCAAAAACGTTTTTTCAAAGTGGATTATTATAATAATACCCTTTCACCTCTGGAAAGTACTTATCCATTAATTCTTTACAGTAAAAATTGGCTTTTTCTTCTAAAAAATCCTTATCTATTTGTGAAAGAATATTAAACTTTTTTCTTCTTACATTTTCTCGAACCTGATTGGGAAGAGTACCGAGTGGAATTCCCAAAAAATTCTCAATTTGCCGAATATTTTGATTAATTTCCGTTGTTTTTATAATGAGCAATCTTTCTTTAGGTACTGTTGCAAGTATCTTACTGTTACATTTTCTCCAATAAGAAAAATAACCATCTAGTGTGTATAGTCCGTTATTAGCTAAAATAGCTTCCTCTTTTACATGTTTTTTATCAGTTTTGTAACACATCTTGGACAACACTATCCAATAATGTTTAAACCAATTGCTTTTGAAATTGTCCAAATTAATCATATGATGATTGATTATCGAATCCAGCCAAGAATAACAATCCCGAATGGTCAAAATAAACTTGGCATCACTAAATTCATTGACAAGAATATCTATTAAGTAATAATTTAAACCGGAAGAATTCATTTCTAACCCTAACCGCCTATCTTGATGTTTAATATACTGAGTAAATTGGCTTTGATCGATATTCTTATTGACGAAATCCCAAATCTTGGGAACGAGAAATCTAGCCTCTGGTTCATGTGCTGATCGATATTGGTTACGGAAAATGGCATGTATAGTAGTTGTTCCAGTTTTTCCCATCCCAACACAGTAAGCCTTAAATCTTAATTGACGTTTAGGGAAAACCCACGAAGGAAGAATATCATAGAGCGGAACCGCCACATTTTTTAAATCTGCTGTTCGTGCTATTGATACTAAGTTATTAACTTCTTTAGTGACGTTTTTTAAGTTCATATCAGGTTTATACCACTACTTGTTTAGCACTATCTGATGCCTACTTGACCAAGATAGCATTATTTTACGCAATTACGTAACTCCTACAGTTTTACAATTAAACCTAACAGGAAACTATAGTTGAATTTAAAACTTTTATAGATTTCGCTCGTTCATCCTGAAGTTGTTTTTCCAAAAATTCATAGTTTAAATCAGTACTTAATTTATAAATATTTTTTTCATCATGGATGACTCTTTCTTTTAGACTAAATAAATTTAATAAATTCTCAACTCTGTTTCCTCCACCACTTACAGCCACAAAAGGTTTTTTAAAGTTGATAGAAAAACAAACACCATGAAATGAGTTGGTTATTACAAAACGTGCATTTGCAAAGAGTTCTATAAATTCAATAGGTCCAGCATCCCTGATGTGAACATCTGCTTTTATAAAAGACTTAAATTTTTGTTCTAATGTTACTACTTTAGCCTCCAACTTTTTAACGAAAAACTTAACTACTTTTTTAATTAAAGGAACTCTTGGTAACATATAAACAAGTATATAATCTTCTTTTTGAGTCCTATAATTTTTATCTATTTCTAATACTTTAAACCATTCCTCCTTTGACAGGAGTAAAGTCGGATCTAACACATGAAACACTTCTCTTTTTAAGAGTTGGGATAACACCTCTTGAGTATCACTTTCCCTGACTGAAATAGTTGTAAAATCTTTCAATAAATCTTTCACTTGTTCTTGTTCAGAATCTGTCAAACGGTGCCCACCCATACTTGACGCATAAGAAATTTTTCTGGCTGGTTTATTGGCAAAATTTAAAAAATAAATGGGATCCAATTTTCCATCTTTAGAAACAACATTAGGATTCCAAATTTGATCACTTCCACAAACATATACATCAAAATAATTAATCGCTCCATTTTGGATATCTTGTCGGGTTACCAACTTTGATAAATTCATATTAGACTCAATAAAATTTTTAAACTGTTTAGTAGCTTTATTTCTATCTTTAAGTCGTAAAAGGTCATGTATTAGTATTTTTATGCTCCGAATTGATAAACCAAATCTGATTGGATCTAATCTAGACTGGAAATGTGGATTAAAATAATTGATGGTTTCAACTTCTCCATACTGTGAAAGGATTTTCTGAGTAGCAAAGGCTTGTAATAATGCACCATAATTGCCTACATTATGAGTTGTAATCAATGCTATTTCATTTTTCATCGCTTTTCAAGAGTACTATATATTTCTTTAAAAGGTCTTCTTGCTGAGATACATACTTTATTATTTCATTAGATAGCCAATAGCTATT
>JAAUSR010000038.1 GCA_012032555.1 Thioploca sp. | reverse complement strand
ATGGAAGTAACTGCTCAGGTTTTTTGATAACAGTCCGGTTCATCTTTATATACCTAGCCATTGGGAAATTATGCTTGGTATTGGTGGCATAGCTATTTCCATCCTGTTAACTACCCTCGCATTAAAAATTCTGCCTTTTTTACCGACCAGTTTAGCGGATGCCGATCTTGATCCACAAATATTAGATTAATCGTAAAATTTCGATTTTGGACGGTGGGCTATTCCGATCCAAAATCGAATCCCCCCAGAGGAAATTATATTGATGTTAACAACTACTTATTACCAAGAACATTCCTTTGCTCAATATGTACGCATTTTAGGTAAAGGTAAAAACGGCTCACGACCATTAACACAAGCAGAAGCGTTTACCGCTATGCGCATGATTATGGCTGATGAAATCGAGCCGGTGCAATTAGGCGCTTTTATGATGTTAATGCGTGTTAAGGAAGAAACCCGGGAAGAATTAGCCGGTTTTATCCAAGCAGCACGTGATTCCTTCAAACTGCCCACCGGATTGGCAGAAGTTGATTTAGATTGGTCGTCCTATGCTGGTAAACGCCGCCATTTACCTTGGTTTCTGCTCTCCACCCTATTATTAGCGACGAATGGTATTCGGGTGTTCATGCACGGTACCCGTGGACACACCAATGGACGCATTTACACCCAAGATGTATTGCACTACCTTGGGATCCAATTCGCTAAGTCTTTTGCCGAAGCGGCGGAGCAAATTAAACAAACACATTTTAGTTATTTACCTTTAGAATTCCTTTGTCCTAAATTGCATGAAATCATTGAATTAAGACCTTTAATGGGACTACGTTCACCGGTACATACTCTCGCAAGAATGCTTAATCCTTTTGATGCCCCCTATGTCATGCAAGGTATCTTTCATCCCGGTTACCGACCGGTTCATCAAGAAGCCGCTGTACTACTTAATCAACCCCACCTAGCTGTAATCAAAGGTGAAGGTGGAGAAATTGAACGCGATCCGGATTTAGAATGTTTAGTCCAAAGTGTCCATAACGGCGAATTGAATGATGAAGTATGGCCACCTTTATTTACCAAACGCCATGTTAAAGAGGAAGTTCTGGACCCACAACGATTATCAGCTTTGTGGCGAGGTGAAATTGAAGAGGAATATGCACAAGGTGCTGTCGTTGGTACCGCTGCCGTTGCCCTAAAACTCATGGAAAAAGCGAGCAGTATTGATGAAGCGCAGGAGATAGCTAGAGCAATGTGGGAAAATCGCCCCAAAACTAAGTATGGTATAGCTACCGCTTTAGCTTCTTAAATCGATTAAAAGGAATTGCAAAATGAACCCTGCTGATAAAACTGTTCAAGAATTAACTCAATCCCTGAACCAATCTGAGCAAACCATCCAACAACTGACTGAAATTCTTTCAAAAAGTGAAAAACGCTCCCAATGGTTAGAAAGAACTTTTCGTTGGTTAGCAATACTCTTTATCTGTTTAACCATGATGGGAGTTTATATTGGTTTTGATTGGATCAATAAAGCACAAGCAACATCTCAATTAACAAATGCGCCAGCAGAAACGCCGGAAACGGTAACTCCTCACCAAGCAGAATCCAACTCAAAAGAGGAGATCAAATACCAAGGACAAAGACAAAGTTGCCAACAGGGTATGCAACTCATGATGGTAAAGCAAGCTCAAGATCTCTTAGTGACTAGCTTGACGTTGAATAAAGAAATTCAGCAAATACCGCAAAGCCCGGAAAAAGATCAGATAGTGAGTATGAATAATGAATTGGGTAAGAAGTTAAGCAGTTTTTTTCCCAATATGGATAATATATTCAATGATAACTCCCGTATAGCTTGTGATACCTTCGTGCAAATAATGAATATAACTCGGAAATTAGAACAGTTTAAAGCAGATTGGAATATTGTTAGAAAATTATTGTTAAAGGCGCTTCGTAAAACCGAAAAAGATGAAGAAAATAAATCAAAATTAGATCAAGAAAATCGACAAGATCCACTTTATCCGGTAGCCAAGATAATATTAGATTATCTCCGTCAAGAAAGTGCGATAAAGACGGATAGAGAAACCCCGGTTAAGAATAAAGAATTTATAATAGATAGTGCCTTAGCAAGCTACTTAGCATCGGGGGTCATGAAAGGCATCGCTAGTTTAAATATTTTGGGCGAAATCCAACAAGCTTTGAGGGCGGTACCCAAAATGGACACTAGTATGAAATATATGAATGCTAACATGGAAGATATGAACACGCATATGTATTACATGATGAAAAATATGGGCGTTATGACTCATGACATGGATTCGACACTAGGTCGTGCTGGTAGGAACATGCCGTGGATGCCTTGGTAATGAGATAAGTTAAATGTAGCGCGTTGTTGGTTATGTTATCGTTCAATCTAAACGACGCGCTAGTTTTTTCAAGGTATTAGAAAATATCAAACATCGGTTTTTTTAGGCTTAAGGGGTGCTGGCGCGGGTGAATATGAATGAGGTATAAAACTAGACCATTGAGGGGAAATAAAAGCGCCGTTTTCCGCTATCCAGGTATTATCAACTTTTAAAGAAAGATTTTTGATAACCCCATCAGTATGAAAAGATCCCTTGCCAATGCCTATTGAAATAGAACCAAATACTCTTTCCGCTTCTAGTATCTTGGATGGCAACCTAGCGCCGGGATTAAAACCGATACAGAGATGTTCTATTTCTATTGGTTGTCCATGAAATCGCTTTTTCAGGAGGGGTGATTTTTCCGAACAACCGCTAATCTCAACAATGCTTCCTTTTTCAATTTTCAATACCAGCGGGTTTTCTAAAGAACCAATCTCATCCGGTGGCCACATATAACCATCAATTACAGCTATCCCTTCGATAGTTCGTGGTACACCTCTAAATGATACCTGCCCACCCAGAAAGGTTGCACGGTTTTTTTTACCATCCAGGATACCACTCGGATCTCCAATAAAAGACTGGGGTCTTTTGCAAAATCGGGTTATCAACCGGTCAAGCCGCTTTCCAGAAAATCTAGCCATACGAGAAATAGAACCCATTTGCATTTTAATATCAGTGCCATTCTGACTGTTAATATGAAGATGATGTGCTTTTTGAAGTATTTTCTTTAGTTCTCGCCCGAACTTAAACATAGCAGAATGGTTGACCTTGCCAACGCAACGCACGAAAGAGGCAGAATCTAATCCCGCTAATGAATACACCCTGATACTGGCTTCCAATGCAACTCGCCACGCCTGAGTAAGATAGAAGTATTGTTCTGACAACTCACACATGACCTGAAAGGAACCATTTTTGATGGTATTGCAGATTTCTAATACTTGTTTGTCAAGTACAACGGTTTTAGATAGTTGTAAAATTTTAGCCTGTCCTCCTTGGTCTTCTACACGCTTCTTTATCAAATGAGCTACTCGTAAATCACTGCCTTCATCCACATACAGTAAGAGGTTCTCACCCGGACGAAAATGCAAGAGTTCATTAAACAACACTTCAACACTCTGAATAATTTCCGCATTGGTAGGAAATACATTCTCATTAATCAATTTTTCCATACAATCTCCTTTAGCTCTATTCTAGTAGCCTGTTCTGGCGGAACCTTTACTCTATTAGCTGATGTGCCTGACCTCATTTGGTATACGAATAATTTTGATAATCCGAAAAGACTATAATCATCATCGATTTTCTTGAATTCTTCCGGTGAAAGGAAATGGGAGGAATCGACAAAATACGCACCATAAAGTAAATCCCGATGTTTAAAAATAAATGGATTTTTACATAAAAATTCTCTTACCGGCTGGGTATCTGACAAGATCCGAAGGGCAATTCCGTTTTGAGAAGTCCCAAATAGCCACTGAGACCATTTTGCCTTATATCGAAGCACGCCATCTCTTAGAAAGGACCGAGACCAGCCAAAATTTACTTTATTAAAACCTTTATTCTCAAGATATACTAAAGAATAGTAATACAAAGCACCTATCACACCATCAACAAGATATTTCTTATTTCCATCTCTAACTCCAAAAGACCATAGGCGAACTCCAGTCTTCTCGTATAGAATAAGCGCTCCGGCTATGCGTTCTCCATGTTTAGTTACAAACAGTAGATCACCATGGGTTAAACCACACTCCATATTCTCAAATGAGGAAATATACGCACAATTACCATGAGAAGTTGTGATATAAGGTATATGCATATTGTAATAAAAATCATTCAAGCTCTCCGGATCTCGACACACTTGATATTGAAGAGCATTTTTCTTTATCCGTCGCAAATCCGATTTCAAACTTCGATCCTGCCAAACGAGAGGACTTATTGGAATATCTACCTCACCCTTTACCCATTGAGGAATATAAAACCACTTTTTAGAATTAAGTATTTTTCCCAGTGAATTGTGGACTTCAACCAATATCATAGCGCAATCATACTTTGCTTTTCGAGCAGTTCTTATCGCATTCCAATACCACACCCAACCCAAATTGAATTCTTTAAAAGAATCACCATAAATTAGCCCGCAGAGGTAATTCCTGAACCGACGATTTTCCATAGCACATATAATTGAAAGCGGTATACCACTATTAAGTTCTATTCCTTCTACAATCCATAAGTTTAACTTGAATGGTAAAATACATTTGTAAATTACAATTCTAATCAATCGATCGATCAAGATAGAATAATACGATAAATCACGAAAAGTAAATTATGGATACGGTTCATAACATACCTTCTTAAATTCTTTGGTCATTATCTACCACTAAAAAAAATAATAATTTCGTTAAGATAAAGGGTTTCTTTTTGTCCTTAAAAAATATAATACCAAATCTTACTTGAAATGAACCTTTTAATAGGGCATGTCACCCGTTAAATAAATAGACAAAGTATAAGCAGGATTTTCCCCCTCCTGACTTACCAAGGAGGGGGGTAGGGTGATTGACCATTGAAATAAGATTAACTGTTTTAACCATCCCCTCATTGATAAGGCTAAGAGTCATTTTTCTTAACTTAATGGCAGAGAGGCTACTGGCTTAGTGTTCGAAGAATAAAACCAAATATTTCTCTAAAAAGCTATAGAAAATCGCATATAGCGTCTATTATAATGTTGCTTTAGCAACTTGAGTATTTATTACTTATATTTCAGGACGACCTCGTTTTTTATCATACTCAATTTATAGGGAAGCGTTCATGTCTATCATTAATCTCAATCATCAATTTGAAAGCACCGGAACACGATTTAAAGTTTTTCCTCAATCAAGGCATTGCGATAAAGAAAAATTTTATGCCCTTCAACCAGGACAGTTGCCGACTCAAAAATGGCAAATTGTGACAGTTGCAACTGATCGACAAATCGGTTCACCACCCGTTAAAATCCGCAGCAAAATGGAGCCACAATTCTGTATCACCATAGCACCTGCACTTGGGCCAACTGGGTGGGGAAAATATGTTAGATTAATGCCCTGCATGCCCGATAACCTTTATCAGTTATGGCGTATTATTTATTGATTGACTTTTTGTTAGTTAATAACATTGAACTATTAACCAAGGCGAAAGCAGACTGGAAAGAAACGGCTAATCAAGAGTCTGGCGACCATTAGATAGGTGTAGCCTAGATTACACTATAAGGAGAACATAATCCTTCTCCTGGATTTCACTTCATCTAGGCTATCGGGTTTATTGAATATTTGATTTGTGGACTCATTTACTCGCATAATTTAATTCATTTAAAATGCTAGCTGGCATTGATAACTTATCAAGCATATCCATACAACTAGATTTTCCCAGCTGATAATAGAGAATTCTGAGTATTCTTCTTACCCGTGTTATTTTAAGAATAATGACGAAAGGGGTGTCTAGCTTTACCAAGCTAATTGCCTCGAGTTCATAGATATCCTGATCAGGAGTGTCCGCAATCCACTCGCCTTGCTGTTGGGTTTCAATTGTAATAACTTACCTTTGATAGAGTTTGTCATTTCTTTAAACCCTGACAGTCATCACCACCCTAGCCAGTTGTCAATATTTATTATTAGATACAATAAGTTAACTAGATAGCTACCTCGAACTTAGGCGAATATTAAAATAAAATTGTAGTCATTCCAATCAGTTAATTATTGATGTTAAACTAATAATATTAATTATTATCAATAATTTATAAATTAAGAGCTATTCTCAACCTCATTTATCGCTACTTGTTACGAATAGTAATTTTTAGTAAAATTATCAGCTTGTTTAATGCAGACCAGAATTTTACCAGTCCAAAATTTAAAGCATTATGAAACCTGACATTCATCCGCCTTATAACGAAATTAATGTAACTTGTAGCTGTGGTAATACTTTTACAACTCGGTCAACGGCCGGCAAGGACCTGCACTTAGAAGTTTGCTCGGCTTGCCATCCATTTTATACGGGTAAACAAAAAATTGTTGATACCGCTGGGCGAGTAGATAAATTCCGTCGTAAATATAATAAGAAGTAGTATTTTTGCTACTTGTTGTCGTTTGAAACTCATGCCAAACACTATCAATTAAAAAGTAATTTTTAAAAGGTTGAGTTGTGGCGTGAGACTCACTCAAGCATTGAGCTTACCTTCGGTTCGTTTAATTAAATGATCACTCTATCAAAAAACCATGTCTTGACCACAGAGCTGAATTGTAATGTGGCTAATAACTGATTGAGTTGTTTTAAATTCTCACTATACCTCTCAAAATTGATTTCAAACTGGATAACAACATGAATTATCGTTAAATACTTTTAACTTATTGGTCTAGTTTTTATCAGAATAAAATTCCCATACCGGCTCTGATAGGTATTTGTGTTAGAATGATATTAAGCGACTAGATGGGCTAATTCAAACTGATTATTAATAAAGGGAAATAATATGGATTATGGGATTCAAAACGCTTGGGCACAAACCACCTCCACGCATACTAATCCTGATGCAAGTTTTATCAATCTTGCTATAATGGTTCTGTTATTTGTAGTATTTTATTTCTTGTTAATACGACCTCAAACTAAACGAGTCAAAGAACATAAACAAATGGTCGATTCGCTCAAGAAAGGAGATGAAGTAGTGACGCAAGGTGGATTATTAGGTCGAATTACGCATTTAGATGACTACTTTATTGCTCTCGAAATTGCTCCAAATCTCGAAGTCAAAGTGCAACGTCAAGCAGTAGCGACTATTGTTCCCAAGGGAACCCTGAAAAATACGCTATAAACTCTCGCTATTTTCCCGTAAACTGGCTGACTTTTCAAGTTGCTGCTATTAATATAACGGGTCACATTAACCTGTTATCTTTGGAAGGAAGTTACATATCACCTCCCAAAGGATAAATAAGTAACGACATGAGTTATTAGGTTAAGGGATATCAATTTGTGTTAACCTGAATTTATCAATATATCTATGAACCAATATCCATTGTGGAAATATTTATTTATTATCGCCATCATTGTTATCTGCGCTTTATATGCGTTACCTAATCTGTTTGGTGAAGATCCGGCAATACAAATTTCACCGGCTTATGCTCGAAATATGAAAATCGATGCTACCATACAAACCAAGGCAGAATCTGCTCTTAAACAAGCTCATCTCGCTTACCTTGGGATTGAACAAACGGCTAATCAACTCTTGATCCGTTTTAAAGATACCGATACCCAATTGAAAGCGTATTCAACTTTAAAAGAAGCGTTGCCAGAATATATTGTGGCGCAAAATCTCGCCTCAGCTATACCCAATTGGTTAACTCAAATTGGAGCTGAACCGATGTATCTTGGTTTGGATTTGCGAGGTGGAATTCATTTTCTGATGCAAATCGATATGGATACCGCTATTAAACAAGATGAAGAAAATTATATCAACGATTTGCGGACTGTTTTTCGGGAAAAAGAATTACGCTATAAAGGAATTAATCGAGCTGTTAGTCAAAGTGGTGGAATTCAAATAAGTTTTTCAACCTTAGACCTACGTGATCAAGCTAAAAAATTAATCGCTAATCGTTTCGGTGATTTGCACATGACCGAATCGGAAGGAACCGACGAATATAGTTTGTATCTCACTTTCACTGAAGTTGCTTTGAAACAACGTCATCAAAAAGCTTTAGAACAAAATATAACAACTTTGCGTAATCGGGTTAACGAATTAGGCGTTTCTGAACCGATTATTCAACGCCAAGGCGAGGATCGTATCGTGGTACAATTACCCGGTGTTCAAGATACTGCCAGAGCTAAGGAGATTTTAGGTGCCACAGCTACTTTGGAATTTCGCTTAGTAGCAGAAAGTGATACCGGCCAACACAATGCACGTTTGTACAAGCGCCGTGATGGTACTCCCGTTATGTTACAACGACAGATTATTGCAACGGGTGATCAAATTAATGATGCGGCCGCTACGATTGACCAACGGACTGGAAGTCCAGCAGCAGTGGTACGTTTAGATAACAAAGGTGCGAAACGGATGTTCGATACCACGAGGAAAAATGTAGGCAAACCGATGGCGGTTGTTTTTATTGAATACCATACAGAAACAAAAATAATTGAAGGTAAGGCAGTTACTCAACATAATAAAACCGAAGAGGTAATCAATGTTGCCACCATTCAAGAAGAATTTGGCAAAAATTTCCAAATTACTGGTTTGACTTCTAATGAAGCTAATAATCTTGCTTTATTATTGCGCGCCGGTGCTTTAAAAGCCCCTATGGAAATTGTTGAAGAGCGTACGATTGGCCCGAGTTTAGGCCAGAAAAACATTGATCAAGGGTTACTGGCTATTACGCTTGGTTTTGTAGCAGTCATTTTGTTTATGGTGATCCGTTACCATATTTTTGGTCTGGTTGCTAATTTTGCCTTATTAATGAATGTGGTTATTTTAGTCGCTTTATTGTCATTGATTCAAGCGACTCTCACTTTACCCGGTATGGCCGGTATTGTGTTAACTTTAGGTATGGCCGTGGATGCTAATGTATTAATTTACGAACGTATCCGTGAGGAATTAGCCAACGGTAATAGCCCACAATCCAGTATTCAGGCTGGTTTTGAGAAAGCATTTGGCACTATCGCTGATTCTAATATCACTACTTTAATAGCGGGTATCGTTTTATTTAGTTTTGGCACCGGCCCAATCAAGGGTTTTGCGATTACGTTGTCTTTAGGTATTATCACTTCTATGTTTACTGCCATTATGGTTAGTCGTGCTGTAATCAACTTTTTCTATGGTGGTAGAAAGTTAGCCAAATTACCAGTTTAACCTGTTTCTACCGCAAACGACATTAATGATAACCATGGGTAACTATGATAACAAACGTTGTAATCATTTAACTCTATGAGAAAATAAGCATGCTTCTAAATCGATTTGATTATAAATATAATTTTATGGGTATTCGCCATATAGCGATGGTCTTTTCTGTTGTGTTGATGACGGTAAGTATTATTTCTTTTTTCGTTTGGGGTCTCGCTTTTGGCCTGGATTTTACCGGGGGTACTTTGATTGAAGTCGGTTATAAACAACCGGTGCAACTAGAGAAGATTCGTACTAACCTACGTAACAATGGCTTTGGGGATGCGATATTACAATATTTTGGTACCGATCGCGACGTGATAATTCGTTTGGGTCAACATGAAGAATCCAAAGATAATCCACTCAGTACCCAAATTCTGAAGATTTTGCAAACTGACGGTGAAGCAGTTGAAATGCGTCGGGTTGAATATGTGGGTCCGCAAGTGGGTAGCGAATTAGTTGAAAAAGGTGTACTAGCGGTGATTTATACCTTAATCGGTATTTTAATTTATGTCGCTTTGCGGTTTGAATATCGACTAGCCATGGGTGCAATTATTGCCTTACTTCATGATCCTATTCTTATCGTCGGTATATTCTCTTTATTTCAACTAGAATTCGATTTAACCGTATTAGCAGCGATATTAGCCGTAATAGGCTATTCTATTAATGATACTATCGTTGTCTATGATCGGATTCGTGACAACCTGATTAAAATGCGCAAACAATCGGTGATTGAGGTGATGAATACGTCGATTAATCAAACGCTCAGCCGAACAGTGATGACTGCTACCACGACTTTGCTAGTCGTCGTGGTGTTATTTTTGTTGGTGGTGATTTAATCCAGGGATTTGCTTTGGCTTTAATTGCCGGTATTGTTGTCGGTACCTATTCATCAATTTATGTTGCCAGTGCTATGGCATTAGAATTAGGTTTGAGTAGAGAGAACCTTCTACCGGTACCCAAAGAAGGTGCTAATATAGCCCCTAAATAGAAAATTTAAAGAGCGATTAAAATCAGACCTCAGTCAAAAAAACCGAGGTTATATTTCGGAGTGATATTTCAATTTTACCGAATTGGTTATATTCAATTAATTTAAACAAGGAGACATTTGCATGGCAACCCCACAAGAAAATACAGTAAACCGCATGGCCACTGATTTACTGGTTGCATTGGTTCATAATAATCGTTTAACTCCACCTCACCATGATAACCAAACTGAACTCGCTAAACTACAGAGTAAAATGCTTAATGAAGCTTACCAAGGTTTAGCAGAAATGATTAAATCGGTAAAAATTAAAGAGGTTTCACTCAAAAGAATGGCCACTGATGTGTTAGTTGCGGCGATTCATAGTAATCGTTTTCATCCTAATTTAGTGGCACCGGAACATATCATCGCAGAACAAATAAAAATATTAGCTGAGGCTTACCAAGATCTTATCGAATCCTTTATGGGCGTAAAAGAAAATTAACTTCAGAAGATAGAATAACAACACCGTCGATTTTCTGAAATTTAGAGAATGAGAACAACTTTTGCTGCCCAGTTCTGGTTATTAAAAAATAACGATTGGGTAATAAAAAAGCGGTGTTGTTCTATTTTATGGGTTAATTGACTTGCCAATTGCTTTAACTCTTGAAAAATTAAGGAGTCATTATAGTGCATTTTCGATGTGGTCATGCGAAAGCGAGTCAATGGCAGGAAGCAGCACAAGCCTGCCTAATGCAATTGGGTCAGGTAACTGACTCAGATAG
This sequence comes from Thioploca sp., assembly GCA_012032555.1. Lineage (GTDB taxonomy): Bacteria > Pseudomonadota > Gammaproteobacteria > Beggiatoales > Beggiatoaceae > Thioploca. Next base: position 36,356 of record JAAUSR010000038.1, on the reverse strand, counting down.
TCTCGGTTTTTTATATGTAACCGATTTATTAGCGGAGTACCTCGTTGAGATTTTAAATTATGTTAAACAACATACTCAGATACCACACTGGGTGGGCACAGTCGGTATTGGTATTTTCAGTCAAAATCAAGAATATTTTGATGAACCCGCTATAGCTATCATGGTGGGTCAATTTTCTCATCATACTTTTCAAGTATTCACTGAGATTACTGAAGAGTTTAAAGAATTCTCCCGTACTCATCAATCTTGGTGTGATAGTAAACGACCTATGTTTGCTGTTGTTCATGGTGATCCACGTAATGATCAAATAAGTAATTCAATATTTCAATTGAGCGAACAGTTAGGGGAAGGCTTTCTGGTCGGTGGACTAACCAGTTCACGTCACCAAAATTTACAAATTGCGGATGAAGTAATTGAAAGTGGATTATCCGGCGTGTTGTTTTCTAGTGCGGTGGAAGTAGCGACTTGCTTAACTCAGGGTTGTTCTGCCATTGGTCCACGTCATCAAATTACTGAGTCGAGTCATAATATTATTATTCGTATAGACGATCGCCCCGCTTTAGACGTTTTTAACGAAGATATTGGTCAAGAGTTTGCGGAAAATGTCAATAAAATAGCAGGTTATATCTTTGCTGCTTTACCTTTACGTGGTTCCGATACTGGCGATTATATGGTTAGAAACCTGATTGGTATTGACCCAGAACATAAATTATTAGCCATAGGCGATATCGTCACACCGGGTATGCCAATTATGTTTACCTGCCGTGATACTCAAACAGCCCATAAAGATCTACTTAACATGCTCAATCGCCTAAAAAGTCGTCTCCAAGGTAAAACACCTCAAGGTGGTATTTATTATTCTTGTTTAGGAAGGGGAAAAAACTTATTTGGTAAGGGTTCTAAGGAAATCAAAACTATTCAGCAGCTGTTAGGTAATTTTCCGCTGGTCGGCTTTTTTGCTAATGGGGAAATTTATCACCAAAGATTATATGGCTATACGGGCGTATTAACTTTATTTTTATAGGCTATTAATAAACTTCTATTGAAGTTGGGATTGAGTCAATAGGAAAATTACCTTTTTTCAGTCTGTTATAATAAAGCAACACTTTTAACCCGCGCATAAACTAGCATACCAATTTGTAATTTTAATAGTACCATTGATTTCTTAGTAATTCTTGCCAAGAGTAGTGTACCACGGGCATCTAATTTAATCATTATTTGTCCAGGTGAATCCTCCACTATTTCTAAAATAGTGGTTGGAAAAATATTAAGAATACTTGAAGAAACTTCATTTTCTATAGCTAAACTGACATCTTTAGCATTAACAACCACACGGACCTTTTGACCTAAGGGCAAATTTTCACGACGCAAACTTAACCGTCCACCGCTATAGTTTAGGTAAGTTAAGTGGAAATATTCATCATGTTCAACCACTTTAGCTTCGATAACGACACCAGCATCATAGGTATGCGCTAATGGTAAGTCTAGTTGAGTTAATACTGCGGTTAGGGCGCCGCTGCTGACAACTCTACCCTGTTCAATAACCAAAAGCGTATCCGCTAAATGCATGACTTCTAACATCGTGTGAGTAATATATAACACCGGGATAGCAAGTTGTTCATGTAATTTTTCTAAGTAAGGTAAAATTTCCGCTTTACTATCGGCATCAAGCGCAGCGAGAGGTTCATCCATAAGTAGTAACTGGGGACTGGTCAGTAAGGCGCGCGCTAAGGCAACCCTTTGTCGCTCTCCTCCGGAGAGACATTCCGGTTTACGGTAGAGTAAACTGGTGATACCCAGAAAAGTCACGACTTCTTCAAAAATAACGTAGCGTTGTTGGGGCGGAATACGGTGGAAACCATATTCAAGGTTTTTAACGACAGATAAATGTGGAAATAAACTCGCTTCCTGAAAAACATAACCCAAAGCACGTTGATAGGTGGGCAAGAAAAAATGACGTGACTCATCCTGCCAACAATGGCCATTAACTTTTAAAAACCCGAGTGCACGTTCTAAACCAGCAACACAACGAATTAAAGTAGTTTTACCGCAACCAGAGGGTCCAAAAACGGCGGTTATTCCTTGATCAGGTAGATGAAAATTAACGTCTAGAACAAAATGACCTTGTTGTAAATGAAATTGTCCCCGTACCGCCATATGAACTAGTATAACCGTTTATTAATTGAATAAAGTATGAGTAAACTCAAAAATGAAAATAATAATAAAGCACCGGCCAACCAGTGTACTTGCTGAAATTCTAATCTTTCAACTTGTTCATAAATAGAAATCGATAAAACTTGGGTTTTACCAGGAATACTTCCACCTATCATTAAAACCACCCCAAATTCTCCTATCGTATGAGCAAAGGTGAGAATGGCAGCGGTCAAAAATCCAGGTCGAGCTAAAGGAACCACCACTGTGAAAAACCGATCCAGTGGCGCTGCCCGTAAAGTAGCAGCGACCTCTAAAGGTCGTTTGCCGATAGTTTGAAAAGCATTTTGTAGCGGGTGAACGACGAATGGTAAAGAAAAAATAACCGACCCGATAACTAGGCCGGTAAAAGTAAATGCTAAATGTCCACCAGTAAGTAATAACCATAAGCCACCCACTAAACCATAGGGTCCAAGTGTTAATAGCAAGTAAAAGCCAAGCACGGTAGGGGGGAGTACTAAAGGTAAAGCCACAACAGCTTCAATTAAAGTTTTACACCAACAAGAAGTATGTGCTAACCACCAAGCTAATGGTGTACCTAAAAAAAGTAATATCAAAGTGGTAACTGTTGCTAAACGTAAAGAAAGCACAATGGGTGTCCAGTCAATGGCAATATCAAACATACTCCGTCCGTGATTGAGAAGAAAAATGGAACCTTGCTATAACACGAGTTATCAATAAAGTAACCTATTTCTTTTGATGAATTTAAATCAATTAGTGAAAAAAGTGAATAATCTTACTCAAGTTTAATTGATCTTTCCTAAAAAAATACCCACATTTTTTTGATTTTGTGTTAAAATGATCTAATTGTATAGTGAATATATTTGGTGTAATTTAATGAAGTTAAGATAATTTCTCGAAACCTACGCTAAAATAACTTATAAAGTGAACTGTTCTGAGAGATCAAGAAATTATTGACAATTAATTCTATAATTGAAATGAGTTCAAATGTTATTTTAAACTTATTTCCGGGAAAAAGTTACGCATTAAATTACTAAAGATTATTGTCGATTATACCTTATGGAGGGATAGTTATGAACAAGGTAGGTCTTTTGCTAATCATATCAGGATGGTTATTGAGTTTATCAGCTCTAGCACAACAGGATGTGGGTTGGATTAATCAGTTTGATGGTCAATCTGAAAATTACTTACTCAAGCGAGCAGATAAAACCTTGCCCGTTAATCTACTCACTTTATTAGCAGTGGGTGATCAAATTTCGGTTAACGATAAGCAACATAGTCTTGAATTAAACTTACAGGGAGGAATCCAAACAGTTAAAGTTACTTATGAGAATTCGCCTTTCTTAATTCAAGCTAATCATAAAGTTCCTGCAGAACTCAGTGAACTTTGGAAATGGACTACGGAACGTGTTGACGAATGGAACCAATTAATGCAGGTGGCTCATCATGAACAAATAGCCCAATCTAAAACGAGAGGAGAAAACTTATCGGGACCTTTCATGCCATTATTAGCTAATGTAAAACCAGATAAGACATTACAGTCTGCTAGACTGGTGGCCGGTAAGCGATCTTTATACTTGCAATGGCAGGGAGGCACACCACCCTATCGAGTAAAAATTAAGAAACGCATTGATGAATTGTTAGCTCTAACCACTGAGCAAACCATGATAAAAACAGAAGCGATTGCTTTTGAAGCAAACAGCCCTTATCGGGTAGAAATCATCGATGCTAATAATAAAGAATTTATAGGTGGGTTTAGAGCTGTTAATTCAGAGAGCTTACCTATCCATTCAGAAGCATTACCAACTAATAAGTTACCGGAAGTCGTTTATCAAACCTTGCAGGCAATTTGGTTGACAACACAAAAAGAGGGAAATCAAGAGGAAAGCAAATGGGTTTTTGAAGCCTATCAACAAGCCGCTGCACTAGCCAACCAATATTTACCCGCTCAGTTGTTACAACAGACGTTGGCACAATTAGGAGCAAAGCTTACCGACCGTGGCATAAGAGGATAATATACCAAGAATCCATTGATTAATAGTGGGTATTTTTGTTTAACTTACTTCGCCTTTCTAGCCCGTTTAACCTTAATCATCCTATTCCCGGAAAAATAGGGGATACGGTGATTAAGATTAAAACCAGGGGGATGATTTGCTAGTTAGCTTTCAATTTTAGCTTATTAGTCAACACGTACTACCCTAAATCCCAACATATTCATACGGGTAGTGGGGCTGTAACTGTTTCTTTTAGTAGTACGTAAAGTGTTTTCGTAACTTTTAAAAGAACTACTGCGTGCTACTCGTTTGGAACAATCTCCTCCCTCCCACATTTGACCTACTGCCGGTGAATCTCGGTAATTGGGATGAAAACAACTCATTGTCCACTCTAATACATTACCAATTGTATCATGTAGACCAAAAGCATTGGCAGGAAAACTACCTACCGGTGCCGGTTGTTTATTATCCCATTGACTACCACAAATACCACAATTTGCTCTATTCTTGCCAATTTCATATCCCCACCAATAAGTTGTTTCTGTACCAGCCGCAGCGGCATATTCCCATTCTCTTTCACTGGGTAAGCGATATTGATGACCGGTTTGTTGTGTCAACCATTTAGTATATTCAGTTGCTTCGTCCCAACTGACATTAATAACCGGCTGCTTCCCACGTCCCCAACCCTTATCATCCGGTAAGGCTTGTCCCGTTGCGGCAGCAAACTGATCATATTCTTCAAAAGTAATTTCATATTTACTGATAGAGAAACTATTCAGTGTAACCTCATGTTGTGGGCGCTCATCGTAATAAGGGAGAGAATTTTTGCTTCCCATTTTAAACTTACCTCCTGGTAACTTAACCATTAAGGGACCTTGTCCATTTTTTGACGGGTCACGATACATTCCAATCGGTTTAACAACTACGGTTACTGGCGTTTCGTTCTCATCGTCGGTTGAAGAATGACTACTCGCTGCCTTATCATTTGATGGTGATGGTTCAGACTTTGGCGGATTTGTATCAACTAGGTTCGTTTCAAGAGGTCGAGTCAACATATAAGCTGTAAAAAAGCCAATTAAGAGCGCAATGATAGCAACCAGAACCACAGCTATTAACATGCCTTTATTACTTCTACGATGACGTGAAACTAAAGATTGTTCTTGCTCTAATTGTTTTTGTTTTTCTATCATAGCTCGCGCAGCATCGCGTTGTATCTTAAGCAATTCTGCATCTTTCAGTGCTTGTTGACGAACGGCATCTAATTCTTGCTTAAGAGCCAGATGTTCTGCCTCTTTTTTCTTAATCAGCTTAGCCAATTCTTGTTGTAATCTCTCATCATTGGCCCGACGTTCTTGAGCAACATGAGCTGCACTCTTTTCAGCTTCTTGTTTTAAACGAGCCAGTTCAGCTTTAGCACGAGTTAATTGTTCAATTTGAGCACGCGTTTTCTTTTGAGCTTCTTCAATACGGCCAATCCGTTCTTCAAGCGCAGTTTTTTCAGCTTCAGTACGTCTAATTTCTTCCGACGTACTATCAACTGCTGCCACACTGCCTTTATTAGGTACGGTCGGCTTATAAGGTGCACCTTCTCGGTCCTTGGCTTGCAGTTTAGCAATAGCAGATTGTAGAGCACTTATCTGGGAAACTAGCTTTTCAGCTTCAGCGGCTTTACGTGCGGCTTCCGCAGTATCTGCTGTCTTAGCTTCGGCCTGTAATTTATTGTATCGTTTAATTAATTTTTGAGCTTCAGCTTTGGCCTGAGTTATTGAAGACACAATGGTATTCCCGCAATTAGTTATTCAAAATCTTGAAGAAGGCAACGCAATAGTTGAGGTTAAATCTGGTAAATAATTTATTAATTCAAGTAAGGATTCTAATCCGTTTTCTCCTGACTGGGCTAACTTGCTCAAAGTTAGCATCGGTTACCAATAGTCGTTTGTCAATATCAAAAACCCTCTGAATTAACTCAATTTTTATTTTCTAATCGCTTGTTATAATTACTCGTTAAGTTTTTAGGTAAGGCAGCGATTTGGTTAATTTTCAGGTTTAGTGTTCTACTTGAATAGAGAGGATTCAGGTCGGGTCTGAAGTTATTAGGTATTTGATCTTGGCTTATAGTAAAGTAAAAATTTCTGTGATTAATAACATTATGGTGTTGCCTACTGGCAACGGGAGCCGGTTTTCTTGTTAAACTCAACATCTGACTGGCCATTTCATTAACTATCGATCTGTTGTTAAAACCAACTACTTTAGGTTGCCAAATCAGCTTGGTTGATATTTTGTTTTGATTAGAGAACACGTACATCTTTATTTATAAGTTAGCCCTTAAATTAATCCTACTTTCTTCCCGTTAACAAGAATTCAAAGTCAACCTTTATTCCTTTATTCTCAAGTGATTAAATAATCTAATCTAGTCGATTTTCAAATTGTAATATCATTGGTTGGGTGATTCTTTTGTCGTCAGTATTTTACACTAAATAAGTTAAAGATAGGGTTCTCTACTTAATCTCAAACTCAGTCGAGCAAGAAATATTTAATTAACTAAAATATAAATTATTATCAATATAGAATATCCACTTTACTCTGTGTCTGATAAGCTGTTTAACGATATTGGCAGCTAATTTTCCGATGATGATGAACTGGAAAATTACGTCGCAAATAAGCTTGCTTTTCTGGGTAGATATCAGCACAGATAACACCTGCACCTCGATTTAATCGAGTTAATACTATTCCCCAGGGATCAACAATCATACTATTACCATGTGTTTCTCGCCCATTAACATGATAACCACCTTGATTAGCTGCAATCACATAACAGAGATTTTCTATAGCACGAGCACGTACCAAAATTTCCCAATGTGCTTTACCGGTTGTTGCAGTAAACGCTGAGGGAATCGCTATCAACTCAACATCTTGCTCAAGCATACAACGAAATAACTCGGGAAAACGCAAATCATAACATATTGCAATGCCCAAGCGACCAAAAGGGGTATCAATAACAACCGGTTGATGTCCGGCTTCAATGATTTCAGATTCACAATAATGTTCATGAGGTGCGGCTGTAACATCAAATAAGTGCATTTTGTCGTAACGAGCCACACATTGGCCAGTATTATCAAATACTAAACTGGCTGCACGAAACTTACTGGTACCCGCCGCTATTAGTGGTACGGTTCCTCCCACTAACCAAACCTCATAACGAGCTGATTGTTGAGCCAGAAAATCCTGAAGCATACCCGATCCGGGTACTTCACTAATATTAGTATTATCAATCGGTTGCATCGCCATTAAAGCAAAATTCTCTGGTAAAATAATAAGATTAGCACCCATGTCGACAGCATCGCCAATCAGTCGAGCAACTTCATGCAAATTAGCAGCAACATGAGAACCTGATGCCATTTGTACAGCAGCAACACGATAAATAGACATAGTCATATTATGATAGCTTACCTAAAAGAATAAAATATGATTTACCTTTGAGTATAGTGGTACGAAGTTAATCATGATAATAATTTTATAGTCTCCCCAATTTATAGAGTTGTTATTAGAGTGAGTTCCAATTATTTACTGAAAATAGAGTTGATGATACTTAGTTAGGTCAGTGAATTGGGGAACACTTAAAAATTCATTACATTTTAGTATAAAAACCGGAGTTAGGTAGAATGTTATTTAAAATAATAATCCATAATAATCAATTTTCAGATTTACAGGAATGACTTTGTTCTTTATATTTGATGATAAGTGTTGTTGGTTAGCTAACTATAGGTATTCGTTTTTACTTCAAAGTACGAGTAATTGTTGGTGAAGTGAGTAAAATCTATTGATGGCCTAACAAAATAATTCCAGTGAATTTAGCTAAACAGAATCACTTTTATGAATTAAATAAAGTGTGCCATGGGTGGTTAAAGTAACTTATCGGAAATCATTATATTCAGGATCAAGATTAAAAGTGTTAATCTCTCAACCTACCACAGTTGTTTCTCACCAACCGGTTTTATTATTAGAAGTATTAGAGGCGTTAAATATTCATCATAATGGTATTTATGTAGATTGTACGTTCGGACGTGGTGGACATAGCCAAGCTATTCTTAAGCAGTTGGGAAATCATGGACAAGTATTTGCTTTTGATCAAGATCCGGAAGCGGTGCCTGCAGCTCAAGCCTTGAGTCAATTGGATAACCGATTTACCTGGGTAAATACTCGTTTTACTCAGTTAAAACAATATATTATAGCACGTAACTGGTTAGGTCAAATCAATGGGATATTACTGGATTTGGGTGTTTCCTCACCGCAATTAAACGTGCCTGCTCGGGGTTTTAGCTTTATGCATGATGGTCCACTTGATATGCGCATGGATCCGAGAACCGGTGATAGTATCGGTATTTGGTTATCTCAAGCCACTACTCAACAAGTAGCTCACGTTTTAAAGGAGTATGGTGAGGAACGTTATGCTTGGCGTATTGCTAAAGCGATAATAACTGCGCAGCAAAAGACCCAACTGACCAGCACAGTACAATTAGCAAATATTATTGCTACAGCTCACCCGCGTTGGGAAAAAGGTAAACATCCCGCAACACGTTCTTTTCAAGCACTACGAATTTTTATTAATCGCGAGCTCGAGGAATTACAACAAATTTTACCGCAAGCACTAGAGGTATTAGCACCTCAAGGACGTTTGGTAGTTATCAGTTTTCATTCCCTTGAAGATAGAATTGTTAAGCGGTTTATTCGCAATCAGGCGAAAGGTGATATGTTTCCTATTAATATACCGCTAACAGCAACTGCATTACATCCACAATTACGCAGGGTAGGCAAACCCATTTTTCCGAGTGCTAAAGAAATTGAAACTAATCCACGTGCACGTAGTGCCGTATTAAGAATTGCTGAGAGACATTCTCTTTAAGCAAACGTTGGTATCGCTCCTAACAAAGGGAGGTTAATAATGGTCAAGCTATTAAAAAATAATATAAAACTTATTTTAAATGGGTTAGTGAGCGTGGTATTCTTTTCATTGTTACAGATGATTCTAATTCACCAGCAAAATCGATTACAATTTATTGAATTACAAAAATTACAGCAACAACGATATGTCCTGATAGTAGAGCGAAATCGGTTACAAATGGAACAAAATACCTGGGTACAACCTAACCGTATTGAAACCATAGCACGCGAGCAATTAAACATGATGATGCCAACACCGATGGACATCATTGTGATAAAGCCATAGCTAAGATATGAGCTGGTTTTTTCCTAATTTAAGCGGCTATGGTGAATACAATTAATAGCCGATCTGAGGCAATAATCTTAATTTAAAAAAATCATTCGTCTAGTCCTTTAACCGGACTAACAACTAGGTAGATAGACAGTTCACATGTTCTTAAGCGATTTATTAAGACATATAATAACCCTCCCAGCCACTCTAGACCGACATATTACTGGTTTAGCAATAGATAGCCGTAAAATACGCCCCGGTGAAGTGTTTGTTGCGCTCATCGGGAACCAAACTCAGGGTGAAGTCTACATTGAATCAGCCTTACAACAAGGAGCTATTGCCGTTTTAAGAGAGGCGCCCTCGATACAATTAGAACAACTCGCTAACGATATCCCTTGTATTTCTCTGCCACAATTATCTCAACAAGTTGGCGAAATGACAGCCCAGTTTTATCACTATCCCTCAAGAAATATGCGCATCATTGGTGTTACGGGTACCAATGGTAAAACCTCAGTGACTCACATGCTCGCGCAAATTTTACAACAATATATGCCATGTAGATTAATTGGGACACTAGGATATGGAGCTTATGGTGCATTACAGCCAGGTCTACACACCACACCCGATGCGATTCAGTTACAAACTTGGTTAGCACAATTTCGTGATCAAAACGTGCAAGCTGTAGCGATGGAAGTTTCCTCTCATGCGTTAGTACAAGGGCGAGTGAATGGCGTGATATTTGAGACAGCCGTGTTAACTAATTTGAGCCGCGATCACTTAGATTATCATCACACGATGATGGCTTATGGAGAGGCAAAACAACGTTTATTTAACTGGGTTAATCTAAAAACCGCAGTAATTAATTACGATGAGCCTTTTGGACAACAAATTTTGGCTAATTTACCTCATAACGTTACCCCTTTGACTTATAGTATTGAACATCCAGCAGCCGACATCTATGCCCATATCCACAGCGATGACGTCAGTGGCTGTCACTTAGAAATCCATAGTCAGTGGGGAAATGGGACTTTAGTGAGTCCTTTGTTAGGCAAATTTAATGTAAGTAATTTGTTAGCGACGTTAACGGTATTACTTAATATGGGATTATCTTTACCACAACTGCTAGCACAACTGACAACAATTCGTGCAGTACCGGGACGGATGGAGCGATTTGGGCAAGCACATCATCCTACTGTCATTGTTGATTACGCGCATACCCCAGATGCTTTGGAAAAAGTACTCATCACCTTAAATCAACTTTCTGCTGCTGTATCGGTTAACCATCGCGGGAAATTATGGTGTGTATTTGGCTGTGGTGGTAATCGTGATCGCGGTAAACGTCTGGTAATGGGTGAAATAGCACAACGCTATGCCGATAAAGTCATTATTACTGATGATAACCCACGCCACGAATCCTCACTGGCGATTATTAATGATATTCTGCAAGGCTGTCCACAACCCGAAGCGGTGATACCGGATCGTCAGCAGGCTATTCGCTATGTGTTACAACAAGCCAAAGTAGGTGATGTTGTCTTAATTGCGGGCAAGGGACATGAAAATTATCAACAAATTGGCGAAGAACGCTTACCTTTTAGTGATAGGTCCCTTGTGACGGCTTTATTAATTTAATCGTATTACAATTTATTAGCAAAAATATTATTCCGAATAACCCATGATAGAATTGACTTTAACTGAAATAGCACCCCAATTAGATGCCGTCATCCTCGGCCATGACATCAAATTGACGGGTTGCAGTACCGATACTCGAAATCTTCTCCCCGGATCGCTTTATGTGGCATTACGTGGTAACCGTTTTGATGGTCATGATTTTGTTATAGAAGCTCAACAACAAGGCGCGAGTGCCGTGATGATTGAGCGACCAGTCGCTTGCGCTTTGCCCACCTTACGAGTCAATGACACGCGCACGGCTTTAGGAAAATTAGCACAGCTCTGGCGACAACGTTTTAACTTACCGATGATCGCTATCACCGGAAGTAATGGCAAAACTTCTACTAAAGAAATGCTTAAAGCCATTTTAAGCCAACAAGGTCAAGTCCTAGCTACTCAAGGCAACCTGAATAATGATATTGGTGTACCTTTAACACTCTTTAACTTGGGAACCGAACACCGCTATGCGATCATTGAAATGGGTGCCAACCATCCTGGAGAAATTGCCCACCTAACACAACTGGCCCAACCCACTATAGCAACGATTACTCAATGCGCCCCCGCCCATTTAGAAGGATTCAAAAACATTCAAGGTGTCGCAATGGCCAAAGGTGAGATTTTCACACAACTCCAAAAGGGCGGGACAGCTATTATCAATAATGATGATTCCTATGCGCAACTCTGGCATAAATTAGCGCAATATCACATTATCAATAGCTTTGCCCTCAATAACCCGGCATCAGTAACCGCCCAATCGGTACAATTATATCCAGATAGTAGCCAATTTACTTTATACACTCCAACTGGAGAAATAAATATCCACCTACCTTTACCAGGCCAACATAATGTGATGAACGCTTTAGCTGCGAGTACCTGCGCATTAGCTTGCGGTTGTACCTTAACGACTATTCAACAAGGATTACAAAATATGCAACCCGTGGCTGGCCGGTTACAGCGTTATAGTGGAATAAAAGGTATTACTCTAATTAACGATACCTATAATGCTAATCCTGGATCGCTAGCTGCAGCACTATCGATCTTAATTCAAAATCCACCACCCTATTGGCTGATACTCGGTGATATGAACGAACTCGGACCACATAGTGCTATGTTTCACCGCCAAGCCGGTCAACAAGCCCGCGCAGCTGGAGTAGAACGACTTTTAGCGATTGGTAAAATGAGCCGATACGCAGTAGCCAGTTTCGGCGAGGGTGCTTGTCATTTTACTCATCATCATCAACTCATTGAGACATTACATAATCAAGTCCCTTTAGGTGCAACCGTATTGATCAAAGGTTCACGAGGAATGCGTATGGAAACGATTGTTAATGCTTTACAGGAATGTGTTCAACATGTTGCTTTGGCTTAGTGAATATTTGAAATATTTTTACAGCGGATTTAATGTTTTTCAGTACCTGACTTTACGCGCTATACTCGGTGTACTGACAGCTTTATTAATTTCTTTAATTGTTGGCCCCCTGATGATTCGTAGTTTAAAGAATAATCAAATTGGACAGCAAGTTCGCCCAGATGGCCCTGAGAGTCATCATCCGAAAGCGGGTACACCGACGATGGGTGGTGCCTTAATTTTAGTCGCTATTATGATGAGTACCTTATTATGGGCTGATTTATCCAATCGTTTTGTCTGGATAGCTTTAATTGTCACTTTATTATTTGGTTTAATTGGTTGGACTGACGACTATCTTAAAATTACTTTAAAGAACTCCAAGGGGTTATCTGCTAAGCAAAAGTATTTTTGGCAATCGGTTATTGGCTTGAGTGCGGCTATCATTTTATTGAAAACGGCTCATTCTCCGGTTGAAACCCAGTTAATTGTTCCCTTTTTTAAACGAGTTATTATTGATTTATCACCTTGGGTATTTGTGCTACTCACCTATTTAGTTATCGTTGGGAGCAGTAATGCGGTCAACTTGACTGATGGTTTAGATGGGTTAGCTATTGTGCCTACTGTGTTAGTAGCTGGTGCATTAGGTATTTTTGCTTATGCGACTGGCCATGTCAATTTTGCTAATTATTTAGGTATTCCACATGTCGTTGGGGTTGGCGAAATTGTCGTGTTTTGTGGTGCGATGGTAGGAGCCGGATTAGGGTTTCTTTGGTTTAATACTTATCCGGCGCAAGTATTTATGGGTGATGTTGGTGCTTTAGCATTGGGAGCGGCTCTTGGAATTGTCGCGGTGGCAATTCGACAAGAACTCGTGTTATTGGTTATGGGGGGCGTTTTTGTTATGGAAACCGTCTCTGTGGTTTTACAAGTAGCTTACTATAAACTGACTGGACGGCGTATTTTTCGTATGGCGCCATTACATCACCATTTTGAACTTAAAGGTTGGCCTGAACCTTGGGTTATTGTTCGCTTTTGGATTATTACGGTGGTATTAGTTCTAATTGGCTTAGCTACTTTAAAAATCCGTTAACCAAAACAATCTATATCTGTTTTGACTATTGACGATATTTGATATTTTACGTGTTACCCCGTTCATGCTAAGCGAACTAGAGTAGCAAAAACCAATCTCGTCACGGAGTAAACGTGTTTATTCCCCATTCCCGAAGAATTGAAATGAGTGCCAAAATCCGGGGGTAAGTAATACCAATTACTGAAATCATTTAACCATCAAAACAATATAGGTAAGATAAATAATCTAACTGCGTCTTTAAAAGATCTCTACCGGTAATTGAAGCCAAAAATGTCGTTGAAACCGGCATGAAGAGGTTAGCAACCGTTTGTTTAAGTTCATCTCCATTATCAAATAATGTCCAGGCCGGTTTACTCTTAACCCTAGTCCAAAATCGCTCAACGGGATTACAATCTGGTGAATAGAGCTGGAGTTACGTTGCCAAAACTCAGCTAACTTTGGGGTGGGATGAGCAGAAGTATTATCCATGACGACCACCCCAAACGTGTCTGGCTAAATTTCCAGATGTGCTTGAACCTCTTGATGGCATTTGTGCTCATGGATGGTATATACGCCAGTGTCTGAGCTATATGGTAGTGTTAAACAAGTCGTCGTCTAAACTGGACTGGTTATTGAAATCGTTGTGGTTTTTTTGAAACAATTATGACTTGTTTAGCACTACCGATGTTATTTATCGTCGAATTCGTTTTAACCTTACTAAATTACTCACTATAATTTAATGCCAGCAATTAGCCCGATTTACTGACTTTAAATGATTGAAAAATATCAATTCGTGCCGGTGGTAAATTACTCCAAACAAATCGAGTAGCAACGCGTTTAAAATGACCGGGTAGGTCAGAAAAACGGCCACTCAGATCATAAGTAAACTGAATTAATAACCCGTTGGGCGGTAACACTTTATCGATTTGGGCAATGATACCGTGTTTAAGAGAACGTGGCAGCGAACGAAAGGGTAACCCGGAAACAATCGTACTAACCCGTTGGCAATCATGACCTAATAAATCACTTAAATGTAAAGCATCACCATTAATAACACGCATATGAGGAAAATTTTGCTGTAAATAGTGTGCTAAACTCGCTGATTGTTCTATTGGAATTAAACGTTCTGCAGTAATACCTCTTTGTAATAAAGCCGCTGTTACTATTCCCGTTCCAGCGCCGAGTTCCACGACGAGAGTTTGCTTATCTGGTTGGGGAATGAGTTTTGCCATCGTTTGGGCGAGTTGGGATGAGCTGGGAAAAGCAGCACCCATTGCCCGCGGATTCCGCCAAATTTCTCGGGCAAATAATAACCAAGCTGGAGAAGATGAATTGGGTTGGTGGTTTAACGACCCGTTAGGTTCCCATTTAAACGGGAACCGTTCACGACTGACCTCCAGAACTCTATCCACAGATTCATTAATAAATGTTTTTGCTTTCAATATATTACGTTGAATCATCGAGATTTCCTTATCTAAAAATACTTTATTCATTTTATGTTGACATTCTTATCAAGTGGTTGTGAAAAAAGTGATATTATAAAGTACTCTTTTTTAGTTTTTTTAACTTCGCTTGGGTTAGCGAGAATAAATTTTTGGTGAATGCTGATTTTTTCCTTAAAAGTAACAAAAAAAATGAAGCGGATTGGTTATCAACCGCCATAAGAAATTCGCTGAATATTGAAACAGCATTTAAGTGGATAGTAGTTATCATGATAACTCGCAACGAGTCGTTATGTTGCTACAGCTGTTCTACCATCTCAATAAAACCACAGGGACATTCGTTAGCACATAGCCCACAACCTTTGCAATAATCGTAATCAAAAACATAGTGTGAACCATCACTCGCTAATTCTTTCGTTTTCAAGACAGCAGAATCTGGACAAAGTGTCCAACAATTATCGCACGCTAAACAATTACCGCAAGAGAAACAACGTTGACTTTCTTTAGCAATGAGAGGCGCACTTAAGCTAGTGGTAATTTCTTCGTCACCAATTCGCTGTGCAACCGGTAAAGTTGGCTCCTGCACCCGCGGATATAACTCGTAGTAATGCATATTTAGTTGTTTAAAGGCAATGGGGTTAGCTGAGGTTATTTCTGGGAGAGCACGGACTTGGAGTGCGCTATCAATGGCTTCAGCAGCACGGCGTCCATCACCAACCGCAGCCGTTACGGTACCCTCATTGGGTGTAACATCACCCCCAGCATAAATACCCGGATGTCCACTCACTTGTCCCCAGTGGTCGACTTGGAGGTGGGAACGATTCGCCGCGAGTTTTTCTATCCCAGTGGGATCAATGACTTGCCCAACTGCGGGAATCACTTGATCCACATTGAGAATCGTCTCCGTTCCTTCAAAAGCGATTCGTTTTAATTTGCCACTGGCTTGCATCAATTTCTTCATGTGAACCAGTTCTACCCCGACTATCCGCTCACCGCGTAAAATGAGGCGACGAATCCCACGATATTCATGAATTTGAACACCTTCTTCTAAAGCTTCTTCAACTTCTCGGGGAATGGCCGGCATCGCTTCTTGGGGTGAAATCCCCGGTCGAGGAATGGGTTTATGCGAAATGAGGTGAACTTCCTGAACACCGGCTCGTCGCATCACCCGAGCCATATCAACTGCGGTATTCCCGGCACCAATGATAGCTACGCTTTTAGGAATAGGCACCGTACCAATATCAACCCATTCTTTAAGTAATTCTAAACCGGAATGTAAATCTCGCGGAACCGCACCATCAATACTCCATTCCGTACTGCGTTGAGCACCTAAAGCTAGAAATACTGCTTTATATTGTTCTTGTAATTCATTGAGGTGCATATCTCTGCCTAACCGAGTATGTGGTTGAAAGCTAATGCCTTCTATTGCCAATATCCGTTCTAACTCCGCATCTAATACCGACCGCGGTAACCGATAAGGCGGTAAAGCGGTGCGTAAAGTGCCACCGGCTTCGGGATGTTCGTCAAAAACAACAGCTCGATAACCGCGTTTGACTAAATGATAAGCCGCTGAAATGCCGGCCGGTCCAGCGCCGACAATTGCGATTTCCGATGCTGAAGTGTTAACCGGTTTAACCGGGTAAGACCAATTTTTGGCGATGGCTTCATCACCTAAAAACCGTTCTACCGCATGAATGGCAATGGGTTCATCATATTGACTCCGATTACAGGCGGATTCACAAGGATGGGGACAAACTCGACCGGTAATAGCCGGCATGGGATTAACCGCCACAATAGTTTCCCAAGCTTGCTGGTTGTGACCGGTTTGGACATAGGCTAAATAAGCTTGGGCATCTTCACCCGCCGGACAAGCGTGGTGACAAGGAGCAATCTGATAACGGTGGCGAGGAATTTGAACCTGCCAATCTCCGGTTCTAAACTTTAATGAAGTGCCAGGTAAAGCATAACCGGCACGGGTTAGTACGAGTGTTGCCATATTTTTCCTTTTGAGTCAGTAAGATTGTAACAATTCGACTAGAAACCAATTTGATTCAGGTAAATTCTTGCTGATTAATTATTAATTGGATTGTACGGGATAAAATTAATCTAACATTTCTTAACATTTTCAAATGCTCTTCTTTTGAAAAGAAAACATGATTTCCGTGACGATGGGGATGAGTTATTTTTTCCTTTATCTCTAAAATTTCTAAATTAGTTATTTCAGTTTCATTAACCCCCAGTTTTTGGTAAAAATTATCCCAATCTTTTTTTGATAACTCTTCTCGATTACAAATCAATTTTGCTAAGGTTTCGGTCACTCGATGAAAAAGAAAGGGACAATTTTCACGATCAAGTAACCCTTGATTAAAGTCTCTAACTGCATAACGAAGTTCAGGAATAATACCCAGTAAGTTGGAAACATCTTCAGCTCTAAAACTAATACTTTCAAGCTGAGAAATAAAATCGAATGGTACAGAGAGAACTTCACCGGTACATGTCTTGCAGAAATCAAGGGAATATGATAACCCTATTCCTTCAACAGCAACTTGACTTAAAACCAGGCTATCTACTATATGTTTTGCCACTCTGAGAAGTTCATCTATTGGAATATCTTTTTCAGGTAATTTTTCAGTGAATTCTATAAACTCTATTAAGAGACTTCCCCCTAAAATCTTACAACTAGAAATCCATTGTGTACTATCTTCTTGGGGAATTTCTATTCTAGGTATATCAATACAAAGGCTAGATGATTGTCCATTTGATAATCTTAAACTCCCAGAAATTATTGTACTCATTGGTTCTTTCTCGGCAGTAGTTAGTCAATTTGTTCCAATTAATGAGTATATTGTTATGTTATTGCCAACTAGTTACTGTGAAGTTTAATCGACATAAAATATTAAGATGATATTTTTATCATTAACTTAAGCAGCAAAATTAAGCATTTCTAGCATAACACCTTTATTGAATTCTTCTTGAGCACGTTGCAGCAAGGTGTTATTAATTGCTGCAGAAACATACTCTTCTCCACAATTATCACAGATCTGAGCGGGTACTCGTTTAAAAACTAAAGTTATTTCATCTCTTTCTAAAACCACGGTGGTATAGCCGGGTTGAGTATGACCATTTCGGCAGATTGCACATTTCATCGTAACCTCCTAGAAAAATCAGTTGTCCAGCCACTCAAGTCAGGTTCATAGGTGGTAATAATAATAAGTTTCTTCTCTGCTAAATTAATTGCCACCACAACATGTAATGGTCTACCAATAGAAGTTTGCCCATTTAATAACAAACTGGGTAATGGAAAATCATCATCATATTGTTCAATAACTTGTCCATTGGTGAGAATAGATTTAACTTCATCATTACTAATATTTCTTTGAAACATACGACGAATAGCATGAGTTCTATATTCAATTTCATATTCAATTAAATTACTATTGATAATTTCTATCAAATCTGTCATGGTTTTTTCACTAATCGTTCTAGAATAAGTTTAGAGTGAGATCTCTGAATTTAAGCTCAGAGATCTAAAAAACTAATTGATTAGTTAAGCCCAGCGCATTCCTCCACGCCGTACTGTGTCCATTCCTTCACTATCAAAGGCATCTTTGCTGTCACCACGTAATCCATAGATTTCAATATTGTGGTCAGCTATCGCTTGAATATGTTCTAATTCTTCTTTAGCACGTGCTTCATCGGTAAATAAATGGCGGAAACGTTGTTGCATTTGTAAATATTCCGTCACGGGACGAATATTTCGGATAGGCATCGCACTCGCCAAGCCGCCTCTTTCTAATTCAATCAATGGAAATAGTCCAGTTTGTACCGCTAAACGTGCTACCATAATACTTTCATGACCTTCATGTCCCCAACCTAGTGGGCAAGGACAATGAATTTGCAGAAAAGTGGGGCCATCAATCGCGAGTGCACGGCGAACTTTTTTACGAATATCAGAGGGATAAGACACTGAAGCCGTTGCGGCATAAGGAATATGATGCGCAGCGACAATGGAAACAATATCCTTTTTCAAGTGACGTTTACCCATGCGTTCTTTTCCAGGCGGGGAAGTGGTGGTCATTGCAGCATGTGGTGTGGAACTAGAACGTTGGATGCCAGTATTCATATAAGCTTCATTATCAAAACAAACATATAGCACACTATGTCCGCGTTCTAGCATGCCAGACAACGCTTGAAAACCAATATCAAAAGTACCACCATCACCACCGAAAGCGAGTACTTTAGTTGATTTACCTTGGGCTTTCAGGGCCGATTCCATCCCGGCCGCAACCGCACCGGTGTTTTCAAACAAGGAATGAACCCAAGGGATTCGCCAAGCGGATTCTGGCCAAGGTGTCGTAAAAATTTCTAAACACCCCGTGGCATTAGCCACTAATACATCTGGTCCCGTGGCTTCAGTAACCAGACGCGCCGCTAAGGCTTCTCCACAACCGAGGCAGGCGCGATGTCCAGATTCGAGACCTCGAAACCGTGGTTGTTTTTTCCGCAGTTCGGAAATAGCAGTAATTATTTTAGTTGTCATGTTAGCGTGACCTCAATTTATCTATCAGCTAGCGGTAATCTTTCTAGATCAACATCGATAATGCGAAAACGATTATTATCGGGTTCTTCCAGTACCGCTAATAGGCGTGGCAATATATCTAGTGGAATATCACGTCCACCTAAACCGGCAGCAAAATTATGCACGCGTGGTGGCCGGGGTAATTCAGCTACAGCGGCTAATACTTCTAAACCCACAATACCACCACTTCCCGGTGAGAAAGCTTTTTCTAAGACAATTAGGTCTTTTAACCCTTTACACGCGGCTTTTAAAGTTTCCTTAGGAAAAGGACGAAAAGAACGTAGCTTAATTAATTTCACCGGTTGTCCGGGCGGTAATTCTTCTAAAGCGGCTCGTAAGGTACCTAACACCGAACCAATAGTCAAAATAGCAACTGTCGCTTGTTCTGGACCTTCTACCGTTAATAATCCACCGCTTTTGCGACCAGTCAAGGCAAACCAATCCTGATCAGCAGAAACAATCTCAGCTTGAGCATTAAGTAACGCTTGATGGTGAGAATGTCGCGCTTCTGGGTAGAAATCTGGCGAGACTAGTGTTCCTAAGCTGAGTGGATGTCGTGGATCCAGTTGCCGAGCAAATTGATAAGGTGGTAGAAAGCTATCAACTTGTTTAGATGTTGGAATATCAATCCCTTCCAAAGTATGAGTTAAAATAAACCCGTCCATACAAACCATCACCGGTAATTCGGTTCGTTCCGCAATCCGATAGGCTTGAATGCTGGTATCGACCGCTTCTTGATTATCCGCACAATATAATTGAATCCAACCAGCATCCCGGACCGACATTGAATCTTGTTGATCATTCCAAATCGATAACGGACTAGAAATAGCTCGATTAGCACAAGTCATTACTAAAGGAACTCTCATACCGGCGATGTTAAATAACACTTCAGCCATCAGCAGAATCCCTTGAGAAGAAGTCGCTGTATAAGCTCGCGAACCGGCTATAGCTGCACCGAGTACCACTGAAGCAGCGGAAAATTCACTCTCTACACTGACAAATTCACAATGTAATTTACCATCTGCCACGAGCCTAGAAATGCTTTCGACAATATGAGTTTGTGGCGTAATCGGATAAGCTGCAATGACTTGGGGACGACAAAGCGCCACCGCTTGAGCAACAGCTTGGGAACCTTCAAGCGCTTGCAACATGAGATACCTCCGGTGGTTGCCATTGACCCACTGCAACGAGTTCAGCAGCTTGTTGAATAAGTTGTAAGTTTTTTTCCAAGATTTCACCTTTAAAACGTTTTTTCAAAACCTGTGCTAAGGATTCTTGAGACAGTAATTGAGTTAAAGCAAAAAATGCGGCTAATAAGGCCGTATTCGGTACTGGGCGACCTAAAATCTTTTTGGCTAAGGTTGCAGCCGGTAACGTCGTAATTTCTTTACCTAATTGATTAGATAGCTCGACACTCGTTAAATTAGAATTGACTAAGATTTTGCCATGAGGTAGTAAGCCATCAGTTACACCAGGTATTTTCAACAAAGCTTGATCTTGGATAATTAAGAAGGTGGGGTGGAGTACTTGATTACGTCGTTGAATGGGTTTATCCGCGATACGAACAAATGCCATCACTGGGGCACCTCGTCGCTCAGCACCAAAATTAGGAAAAGCTTGGCCAAAACGACCTTCTTCAAAAGCAGCCATTGCTAGCAGATAAGCCGCTACGACATTACCTTGACCGCCACGCCCATGAATGCGTATTTCTATCATAACACTCCTTTATCAGTTAACAGTTATCAGTTCAATTTGAATAATGACTCAGTTTACATACCGCCTTTGATAAAGAAGAGAGGATGAGGAAATTTCGGAAAATTGTCTTTCCATAAATTTCCCCTAATCTCCCTTTTCTAAAGGGGGAAATAGCCGGAAAATCATTGGGTATATCACCCGAATAATAATCCATACGTTACTCCTTTCCCCCTTGTGAAGGTAACCATTTGAACATTTAATTGGAGATAAAACTTTGCCAATGCCGCTGGCGTCGCCACCAATAATGGCGCGCATGAGCGGGGGTTAGGATAAAAGCTTGAGCTTGACCCGGATAGAGAATAATGGCATCAAATTGACGTCTCTTTATAGCTTCAAATAGCGGTGCAAACCATTTTGTTTCCAGTTTAGTAAGCCAAGTAGCCCATTGCGCAATGTTATCTTGAGGCGAAAATAGCGTTAGTAAATGTTCTCCGGGTATCAAATGTGCTAACCATTCTTCACCATTAGCTGGAACGGCAGAGTAGGGAACTTGAGCTAAGCGAGCTAACCCGCGAGTTAGGGCTTCATCGGTCCAGACATGAGACCAACGGACTGACGATGGTGCAGTAGGTAATTGCCCTAATCCCCAAAACCAAACGCTATTAATGCTCAATTCACCGCGTGCCTCACGTTCAATGTTGACCGGACTTTGATGTAAGCTCATTTGGATTTCATTGAGTATTTTCCACCAATCGGTTTTATCTTGACCACTGGGTAAGTAAGGTTGGATATTTTTACCTATCACTTCAGGTAAAGGACAAGTGGTTAATTGTGGAAATTGCGGTAAAGTAACATACCAACGTGTTGGAGTTGGTGCAGAAAACTGCAATCCCATTGCTTCATAGAGCGGGTTAATTTCATTGATTAAAGTTTGTGCTTCTGCTAAGGTGAGCGTGAATCCTGAGCGTGTATCAAACAGTAATACCTGATCACGATAAGCCTGTAAGTGAACCGGATCGGCTCGTAACCAAATGTGATGACCACTATCATTAACATCCCCCAAACGAGTGAGTGGTGCAATTGGTAAAGGTTGGTTAACCGGGAGTTCAAACAGGGCAAAGAGACTCGCCATCCAACCCGGATGAGTCCAATCTTCCAGATAAGCTCGCGACAATAGCTTTTCTAGGCTATCGAGACGAAGCGCTGGCGTAGCGAGGGTGTGATAAGGAAATAATTCCGGTATTAAAATATGTAAAATATAACCACTAGTGAGAGTCGATTTAGCAAACATCAAGGTAATTGAACCACTCTGGTTTAAACCCCCTGAGAGTTAGAAGTTTTAGCGGTTTTAATTCCGTTACCGCACAATAATATGCGTTGTGGCCAACTGGCCATTTTTGTTGGTGGTAGTCAACACGGCATCCCCTGACTGTAAGCCAGTTAAATAACAACTCACTCCCGCGCCAGTACTCGACAACCCCGAATAGCTTTGCACAATTCCCAGTGGCGTTATCTGACACGTTGACAAAATAGCATCAAAATTGGCGGCCGAGTCAACTAATAATTCTAATTTTTCTCCCACTATCATGGACAAAGTCGTTGGAATGGTTGTTAGCACCGTTGGATTGATATCACTACTAATAAAAGTGCTGGCAAAAGCAATAGCAGATTGTTGAGTAAACAAGAGGTTGCTTAGATCAGCACCAGCTTGATTGTAAACCGCATAAAAGCTATAGGTACCACTAATATTCGGTGGAATATCAAAGTATAACAAATGGTACCGTTCTTCACGGCTCGTTAATTCTACACTGGGAAGATTACGCCGATAAGGTTGAGGTAATGTACTCACAACTTGAATGGTAATTCAGTCATATAATGAAATGTTTGGTCAGGATATTCAATTGCTACCCATAAGTCAACTCGAGGTGTACGAAGTGGGGTTTGAACTTGTTCAATTAAATCTAGAATAAATAATTCACCAACTTGGTAAATTTCTTTCAGCCCCACAAATTTCAATAACTCACTTGATGCGGAACTGTTTGGAGGAATAGTGGGATTATCAGTGGTAGCGGATGTTCCATTGAAAGTAGCACTAACCGTTTGATTTTGGTTCATCACCAGTTGGCAAGTTGGCGTCGTTCCAGTACAAGCCCCTTGCCAACCGCTAAAAGTAGAACCGGATGCGGCACTAGCATTAAGCGTAACCGCCGTATTGAGAGCATATTGGGCAGTACAAACCGCTCCACAAGCCATACCAGCAGCCATCACGGTACCCGTTCCCATCCCCGCTTTGTTAACGGTTAAAACCACAGCCGTTTCAATAGGAGGTGGTAAACGGTCAAAATGTGCTGTCACCGTCTGATTTTGCATGAGAGTGACTTGACAGGTCGGTGACATTCCTACACAAGCCCCACTCCAACTAGCAAACTGAGAATCGGAGGCTGGTTGAGCGGTTAATATCACTACGGCACCATCACTATATGACTCACTACAATCTCCACCACAGTCGATATTAGCACTTACCACTCGACCTTCACCCTCACCGGTTTTATTTATTGTTAGTGAATAAGCAGATTGAGTTGAACCTAAATTAAAACTCGCGGTAACATTTTGATCTTGCGACATTACTATTTGGCAAATTGGTTGGGTGCCGGCACAGGCTCCAGTCCAACCGGCAAAAGTAGAATCTCCGGCCGGTGCAGCCGCTAACGTCACTAAGGTCTCTTTAGCATAGACCTGATTGCAATCATTACCACAAGAAATTCCTTCTGCCGTAATACCGCCGTTACCATTACTACCTTTCGTTACTGTTAAGGTGTATTCATTACGCACAGCGGCAGTGAAATTAGCGATAACGGATTGTGCTTGATTCATTATTAATTGACAGTAAGCCGGGGTATCTGAAAGTGTAATACGCCCAGAACAAGCTCCCCCCCAACCGCTAAAAATAGAATCCATTGCTGGTAAAGCAGTTAGTGTGACTATCGTATTCGGTGGATATTGTTCCTCACAATCATCACCACAATCAATTCCTTCGCCAAGGATTTGTCCACTGCCATCCCCTTTTTTACTTAGCGTAAGTGGCAATGAATTTAGGTTGACGGGTGGTGAAGTGGGTTGAGTACAGGGAGGATATTGTGTATCCGGAGAACAAATCGGATAAGCGTTTACCGCATATTCAAAACCAGTATAATCCCTATTACTCTCTCGACAAAGTTGATTACCTTTGAGACCGACTGATTTTAATTTCGGCAACTGGCGTAAATCCGGAATGGCACCGGTAAAACGATTATAACTTAAATCTAATTGTCTTAATTGAGTCAACGAACTTAAATTTGGAATTGGTCCACACAGTTCATTATTATACAGGGATAGAACTTCTAATTGAGTAAGCGAACTTAAATTAGGCAAAGGTCCCTGTAGGTGATTATTTCTGAGATTAATAACTTTTAAATTGCTCAAGGTATTAAGCGGTGGTAAGGTACCGGTGAGTTGATTTTCATACAGATTAAGTATTTCTAGACTCGATAAAGCACTTAAATCCGGCAGCAGGCCATTTAAGTAATTCTCAAATAAATTCAATGCAGTAACCGATCCATCTGCCCGAGTCACTACTAAAGCAAAGTTACGTGGTTCGTCAGTCACATTCCAACCAACATTATTTTTCCAAGCTGGTCCATTCGTACTGTGGTAAACATTTAACAAAGTTTCACATTGTTCTATGGGCATTAATGACACACGCTGACAATTATTAGTCGTTCCAGTACAGATAGTCGCATTGCAATGGGTATCAGCAACCCCTTGCGGGAGTATACTGATACTGAAAATAATTCCAAGCAACCTCGAAAAAAGACGTCGCTGGGGTAAAATAACCGGATTGACTATTAAACTGATATGATAAAGCTTCATAAGAACTTACCCTCTGGATAACCAAAACAGAGAAATTTTATTTAGTATAATCTTTTTTTCAGCCATTGTTTCGTTAAAAAATATGTTGTTTTCTAATCAAGGTCATGCTTTGCAAATACGCAGAACCACACCACAAGATACCACTATTTTATTACGCGCTTATCAAGATGAAGCTTTTATGCGTTTATACCATTCTAACCATGCGCAACCGAATGAAAAACAACTCATTGAATTATTAGAAGAAAGAGAACAATATTCTCCGATTGAACTCGGTTATCTAGAATGGTTAATTTTGCATAAGCAACATGGAGCAATTGGTGTTACCGCTTTGGGAGATTATTCCCCCATTCACCAACGAGCCGAATTTTTGATAGGACTATTCGATAAACAACATCGTTCAGTTGGTTATGGCACTGAAGCTACGTTATTAGTACTCGATTTAGCCTTTAATGTTTATCACTTGAACAAGATTTATGCTTATGTTTATGAGTACAATCAGTTTGCTCAGCAAAATATGTTGAAATTTGGCTTTCAGCATGAAGGCACTTTAGCAAAACATCATTATTGGTTAGCCGAAAAAAAGTTTATTGATCTTTATATCAATGGGATAACCGTAACCCGTTTTCGTCATCATGACAAAATTCGCCGCTATTCTTTACGCTTACTCGGAAGAGATGTTACCCAATCCTATGAAATCATAAAACTTTCATCAAATGAAAAATTATCAGCAGCGGCTAACCACCGGTTTTTAATTGGATTGCAAAAAATGCTCAACCATTGAAATAAACCCTGCTAGAATAAAATGACTCATTGAAATAAATAAGGAATCCACTATGAAAAAATCTAATCGGACTAAACAGGCTAAATTAGCTTACGCTTTGTTATTAACCACTACCACTGCTTGGGCTAATACTAAAAGCCCCAATGGTTTACCCAAACCACGACCCCATGAAGAAGCAACCCCACCACCCAGTCAAGAACCACAAGTAGTACAACCAGCACCGACTCAACCACCGCCTGTTAGGCCGGATCAAGGTAAAAGCCAAATTAATATTGCGGCTATTCGAGTTGATCTGGCTATAGCCAAACAAGTCAAACAATGTCCAAGCAATGTTGCTAACTTGACTATCCAACCTAAGCCACACCGAGTTTCTTCGCTCACTTTTGATCCCCAAGAAAAACAATCTATAAAGTTAAAATTTACCCTCTCTCCCATTATGACTACCACGGAAGAACGGGTATTAGTGTTACTTTATAGTCAATGCTTATCACCGCAACCACAATTAGAAACCCCGAATTCAGATAATAAATTAGCTTTAGATATCAATGATGTTCAGATTTTGGATACTTACCAAATTGCCGCCAAACCCGACCAAGCACCTAACCAACCTAAATCAGCACTAACCCCAATAACTTTAGATATTGATTTAGAACTAGATAAATTACGCCAACAAGTGGAAGCCGGTAACGATACTTTTTATTTCCAAGCCGCTTTACTTAATAAGGCAGATTATGACGGACGTCATTATGGTGAAATGGTATTGTCACCGCTCGAAGCCGTTCAATTTACCCCCAAAAACTGCCCCAATCGCAACCAATTAACCCAAGACGTCAATTCGACTAACCCGGTTTGTGGACAACTTAAACAAACTAAATCAGCTAATCATTAATTTAACACTATCCTCACCCAAACTTCGGATAAAAAACCGTTGTTGAAAATGGTGCGTTACGTTGTTACTAACGCACCCGATGTTCCAACGACAAGACATGTGATAGGGTTTACGGGGTTTGGTCTGGCATTGCTTCTGCTTTACAGCTTTTCGACTCTTCAACATGGCCTACGTGCTGATAAAGCTAAGTATGTATTTGAAATATTAGATCATTAAGCAATATACGTATTAATTGCTGCAACTTATACCGTGTTTACACTAACCATTTTAAAAAGACTGCTAGGATGGAGCTTATTTGGGATAGAATAGGGGCCCGCTATTGGTGTTTTTCATTGGTCGGGTGGGCAATGCCCACCCTACGAAATTCTAAACTGCGGTTTAAATAACATTTTTAATGCAGTGGTCCTGGGTTAGCAAGAGCGTAATCCGACATTTCATCTTATCTTATGTTATAACTTTTGGTGGGTTCCAAAATTTTGAAACACTTTTTACAAAGAGGATGCATCTTGTCTGTATATTTTTTCGCAGAGAGTCCCAGCCGTAATTGATTGTATTGCTCAGAACGCCATATTTTTACAATGTTTTCCTTAATAGCGTTTCCAATATCAAAAGATTTATAACTACAACATGGAGATACTTCCCCATCCCATTGGATAACCATCGTATACCATGCCCAGAAACATCCTGCCCGTCTACGACGCGGGCTAGTCGCGTAAGCATTTTTGTCTTCCTGAAGTTTTGGATTAAACTTATCTTCTACAAACTCATAACTGTCAAAGCCCCATTCGCGGTATTTTTGCATTACGATACTGATTTCATGTCGATTGTGATTGAAAATCACATATTTCCATATAATATATGGACGATTTAACTTGAGTTTCCGTTTGATCTCAGAAATAGTTTTAACATTTTGGAGGATTAGTGAAAAATTTCCTCCTACTCTATACTTATTATAAGTTTCTTCTGTAGCTCCGTCTAAAGACACCAGAAGAGAGTCTAGTCCTGAATTAACAAGTTCTTCCATCCAATCTTTACTGAGTTTTAGAGAAAAATTGGTTGGAAAACTCACAGCAATATTTCTACGGTGGGCATATTCTATTAGCGATAGAATATCTCTATGAAGCAAAGGTTCGCCATAATTACTTAAGCTAATTCCGAGCAAAGTTGGAGAAAGAGGATTTACGATCTGCTTAAACTGTTCTAGGGTAATCTGCATACCCTTTTGGAATTGCTTATTATAAAGCGACGAACTATGCCGGCAACTAGGACATCTGAGCTGGCAAAGAGGAGTTGGTTCTATTTTTAAATAGAGGGGAAGGCTATGGACTGCGGAAATCTTAAATTTGAATTCAATAATATTCAAAATAAGGTTAAAAATTTTACGAAGACTCAAATATCTCCAAAAATTTTGGAAATGCCGAAAAAAGTATTCACTTTTGTAGCGTTGTTTCGTGATTTTCATCATTCTACCTTCTTTGTTTAAGTGGTGTTTTATATCAATACGTTAGTATAAAATATAAGTAAATAAAAGATCATTAAAGATTATTCATGAGAATTGTAACAATTACGCTTGGAGTACATACCGTGATGCTTCGATGCATTTCGTTGCGATTGCGCCAAAACCGAGCGGTATCAATTTCCGGACAAGGCTGGTAATCAACCATGTCGTTAATGATCACTAACACATAGCGATCTTCGTGATGTTCAAAGAAGTGGAATAGTCCGACATCTTCCATCAACCAAGAGACAAAGTTAAAAGGGTTTCTTAGTATTGCACGTAGTAAATGCGCGGATCGTTGGATTTGGACGGTAAGGAGTTGGCCTAAAATATCGTTGAAATCGAGGCTGCTATTTGGTGAAAGTAATTCGAGTTGGAAGTAAAATAAGCCGGATAGTTGTTCTTTACCTTGGAGAGGTTTGAACAACAGTTGGTTTTCGCCTAGGGGGCTGTGAACGGTGAACAGCAGATTGTATTGTGTAAATACCGGAGCATTCACGAGTATCTCTCCTCTGCTGGGAACTCTTAATACTTGGTTTGCTATTACGATTCTACCTATTAACCCTATCATTGTAGCAGAATGGTGGGAAAATTGTCACGTAATTTTTTTAACCCGTCTAACACACGACATTTTGAACAAGATTAAACGGATTATCAGGATGAATTGGATAAAGAGGGATTCGCTCTAGTAAGCTAGTGATACCCAGCAGCAGTAGGTCGGCCATCCTTTGCCGACACTGACTGTTAACTACGCCTATACGTTGAGTAGTTTAACCGACCATCTAATCAATAGTATATTTATCTTCTAGTAATTTAGCTTGAGCTGCAGCAAGACGTGCCACTGGAACTCGCGGTGCTGAACAAGACACATAATCTAAATCAATATGGTGACAAAACCGAATTGAGCCAGGATGTCCACCCTGTTCACCACAAATACCGACTTTAAGACCAGAACGTGTTTTACGTCCCCATTCGACGGTCATACTCATTAACTGACCGACGCCTTTGACATCCAGTACTTCAAAGGGGTTATCTTGTAAAATCCCGGTTTCATTGTAGAGCGGTAAGAACTTATTTTCGGCATCTTCACGAGAGAAAGAGAAAGTTGCTTGAGTCAAATCATTGGTACCAAAAGAGAAGAATTCAGCCACTTCTGCTAAATGAGATGATCTCATGCAAGCACGGACCACTTCAATCATTGTTCCAAATTTAAATTGCAACTGTACACCGTATTTCTTTTCTACTTCGGTTTTGATGGTATCCACCGAAGTTTTGACTCGCACTAATTCTTGTGCCGTGGTGACTTGCGGTATCATAATTTCTGGGTTAACTTCGATGTTTTCTTTGATACACTCAGCTGCTGCCTCCAAGACGCCCCGAATTTGCATAGCGTAAATTTCCGGATAAGTAATTCCTAAGCGAACGCCACGGTGTCCTAGCATCGGATTAATTTCGTAAAGTTCACGGACTTTACGCAACATCCGTTCTTTTTTAGCAATCACTTCACTCACAATTTCTTCACCCCGTTCGTCAAACGGTGCCGCCGGTGCCGGTAAATCTTTAGGTTGCTGCTGACCGCTGGAACGAATTGTACTTAACAGAGTCGATACGCCTTTAACAGTACCTTGTAATTGGCGTAAATTATTCAATTCTTCTGTCAATTGTAGTTCGGTTGGTAGAAATTCATGCAGAGGGGGGTCGAGTAACCGCACTGTCACCGGTCGTGGTGACATGACTTTAAAAACACCTTTGAAATCACTCCGTTGAATGGGCAATAACTTATCCAAAGCGGCTTGACGTTCTTCTGGCGAATTAGCCAGAATCATATCAACCACAATGGGGAGGCGATCCACATCGTTGAACATGCGTTCAGTGCGGCACAAACCAATACCCATCGCACCATATTCGACTGCTCGCTTAGCTGCGGTTGGCGTATCTGCATTCGCCATCACTTGCAACTGTGCTACGGCATCTGCCCAACCTAATAAAATTTTGAGTTCCTCAGAAAAAGTAGGTGGGATAGTTGGAATTTCACCGATAAACACATTACCGGTACTGCCATCAATAGTGATAATATCACCTTCATGTATAACATGCTCAGCGACAATAGCTTGCCTAGCTCTAGTATCAACAGTAATTCCTTCCGCGCCAGCAACACATGCTTTCCCCATACCTCGAGCAACAACCGCTGCATGTGAAGTTTTGCCACCGCGACTGGTTAGAATCCCTTGAGAAGCAAAGAAGCCGTGAATATCTTCTGGTTTAGTTTCTTCACGCACTAAAATGACTTTTTCGCCAGCACGTCCCAATAGTTCAGCACGGTCAGCGTCAAATACACATTTACCACAAGCGGCACCCGGTGAAGCCGGTAACCCTTGAGCTAACACCAGAGCAACGTGATTGGGATCGAGGCGGGGATGCAGAAGTTGTTCTAACTGGTCCGGATTAACCCGCAGTAACGCTTGCTCTTTGCTGATCAAGCCTTCATTAACCATATCAACAGAAGTGCGTACCATAGCAGCCGCATTCATCTTACCGTTACGCGTTTGTAAGCAGTAGAGACGTCCTTTTTCAATTGTATATTCGTAATCCTGGACTTCATGGTAATGCGCTTCGAGTTTATTGCGTAACTCGACCAACTGGCGATACAGTTCCGGCATTTCTTTTTCCATTTCCTGTACCGGTTTGGGGGTACGAATCCCGGCGACGACATCTTCACCTTGGGCATTAACTAGGTATTCACCGTACATTTCGTTGATACCCGTGCCTGGATTTCGAGTAAAGCCGACGCCAGTAGCGCAATCATCACCCATATTACCAAATACCATCGCCACCACATTAACTGCTGTACCATTAGCCATAGCTGGAGTAATATTAAACTCCCGACGATAATCAATAGCACGCTTGCCCATCCACGAGTTAAATACTGCCTTGATGGCAATTTCCAATTGCTCATAAACCGATTCCGGAAAAGGTTTACCGGTTTGTTCTCTAACAACTTGTAAAAATAGTTCACTAATTTCTTTTAAATGAACAGCGGTTAATTCCACATCAACTTTAACTCCAGCCCGTTTTTTAACGGCTTCAAAATGCGCGTCGAAATATTCATCCGCAACTCCCAACGCTACTTTGCCAAACAATTGGATGAAACGACGGTAAGCATCGTAACCAAAACGTTCATTTTGAGTTTGGTTAATGAGTCCTGGTAATGTTTGACTATTCAGCCCTAAATTTAAAATTGTATCCATCATTCCTGGCATCGACATAGCGGAACCAGAGCGAACCGAAACCAGTAGCGGATTATTGGGATCGCCAAAAAGTTTACCCGTTGCTTTTTCGACCCCCTGCATATATTGTTTCACATCGTCCATTAAGCCTTCTGGTAAAGTTCTTTTGGCATTAGCAAGATATGTTAAGCAGGTTGCAGTCGTAATGACAAAACCGGGCGGGACATTGAGACCAATCTGGGTCATTTCACATAAATTAGCACCTTTACCACCCAATAGATGTTTATTTTTTCCATCGCCTTCGTTAAACGAATAGACGTACTTTTCAGGCATTATGTTCTCCTAAGATCACATGGTTATCAACAAGATATCATTATTAAATTTTAATTCAATGAATGATATAACTAAAAATCAATAATACTTTACTTTCAGATGGTGATTGAGTATCAATCTTGCTTGTACTACTTATTGCAATCCTCGAAATAGCAGCTATGGATAGCTTGGCGTATTTTACAATGAATGTAACCAGGAGTGTTAAAGATTATACTCCATAACCATTTAAATCTTATTAAAGGTATTGAGTAATAATAAAATATATTCCAAATTATAACTAACCTTATTTCTTAAATGCCAATAACCCTATGGATTGCTCTTGAAGTTAATCTATTTTCCGGAGTTGATATTATCATGAAAAAAAGTACTCCTTTGTTAAAATACCAAGAATTGATAGCAGAAGTACATCGCCTCTTTTCTGAAAGGCAAACTGGCACAATATTTATTACGACCAGTGATAATCATTTAGTTCGCTTGGTTTTAAATAAAGGAGAAATTGTTCACCTGGTTTATGATACCAATCACCGTAGTTACGATGCCATTCCATTGCTTAGAAAGATTCAAGCCGGTCGATTACAATTTGCAAGAGGAATTTTCGAAGCAACTGATGAAATTCCCTTACCACCTACTGAGGAACTTCTTTATGTTTTAAAGGAAAAAGGAGAAGAGAAAGACATAGTCACTTATTCTCCTAAAAAAGTAGATTCTCAATTTGATAAAGTCATTATCCAAATTAAGCGAGCATTATCTAATCACATTGGACCAATTGCCGCACTCATTTGTGATGAGTATATTGAAAAAGCGGGTGGGATCAGCAATATCAATGCTATTGATGCGCTGATTGACGATGTTGCTAAAGAAATTGATGAACCGGATACTGAGCGATTATTTAAAATCCAGCTAAAAGATGAAATCGTTAAAAAAAATCTTATTTAGTTTTACAATTTTTGTTATAAAATGAAATTGGATATTCTAGTGAATGACTGGTTAGTGATAGTTCGGACTTCAATATAACTTATTACTAGCTGAGTCATACGATTGTTCGGTATTATTAGAATTAATACCTTAAATTGTTCAGGTGAAAGTGCCACAACCATTTTAATTTTTTCCTCCCTATTCAAAATACCGGTCATGGCAGCCAATTAAGCAATCTTCAACAGTGACATCAACTTTTTCGGTCAGTGGTGAATATTCGTGGCTTTCTCTATGACTGGAACCTTATGCCGGGTCACTTTTTATTTCAGATTAGAGATACCCATTATAATTATCCTTTTCATTATTAAATGATTAATAACTTTAAAATTGAATTCACGTTAAGGCTTAAATTCTATAAACCACCTAAAATTAGCGAATTGGAAAAATAGAATGTTAGAGAAATAATGAATTATGTTAAATAAATTTTATTTGATCGGTTGGTTAGTGATATTAAGTAATCAAACTCTTGCAGAAATTACTACAGATGGCACCTTAGGACCGCGTATTAATTTATTTGCACCTCACTATCAAGTTACTCAAGATTTAGGAAAAACGATTGGTGCTAATTTATTTCATAGTTTTGAACAATTCAATCTTTATCCAAACGAAACAGCCACTTTTTCTGGTTCAGCCGAGATAAAAAACGTTATCAGCCGAGTTACCGGTGGTTATGCGTCTACTATTGATGGTACTTTACGCAATACCATCCCGGATGCCGACACTTATTTGATTAATCC
Organism: Thioploca sp.; assembly: GCA_012032555.1. Taxonomy (GTDB): domain Bacteria; phylum Pseudomonadota; class Gammaproteobacteria; order Beggiatoales; family Beggiatoaceae; genus Thioploca. The sequence continues at coordinate 2,828 of JAAUSR010000038.1, read as the reverse complement.
TTACGGTATTATATTTGGACCTAACGCGAGATTAGACGTGCAAGGCGGTTTTCATGCTAGTACTGCGGATTATCTGCGTTTGCAGGCTGGCGGAAAATTTAATGCACGTCAACCAGCTGACACGCTGTTAACGATAGCGCCGGTCGAAGCCTTTGGATTTTTTAGCGATTTGCCATCGCCTTTATTAATAAATGGCAGTCAATTAGTTCTGCTTCCACAACACAATTTCTCTCTCATTGGTGGAGATCTTACCCTCGCTCATACTAACATCCAAGCCCCGTCAGGGCAAATCACCTTAGCTAGCGTAACACCAACCGGTGAGTTCATCCCAACGGCTGATCAGTTTTTAAGACCCGCTTTACGAGGTAACATTACGGTTGTTGATCAATCACGGTTAGATGTTAGTGGTGAGGGTGGTGGAAATATTATTATTCGAGGAGGACAATTACTGATTAAGAATAGCCAAATTGATGCAAAAACGTTGGGAAATCAAAACGGACATCTTATTGATATTCAAGCTGACCAAATTGCTATTTTAGAAGGTACCCAGATCAGTACGGAGACAAGTGGTAGTGGTAAAAGTGCAAATATTAACCTACAAGCAGAACAAGCTGTTATCGTGGCTGGCAAAAATAGTGAAGGTGCTAACAGTGAAATTTTAGCCAGTTCTCGTAGTGAAGCCGCTAATGGAGGAGAAGCCGGTAATATTTTCATCCAAGCCGGAGAAATTTTGCTGGCTGATGACGCTTCCCTATCTGTCAGTACTTATGGAGGTGGAAAAGGCGGACACATTGTTTTAAAAGCAACTGGCACGGTCACATTGTTAGCTGATGGCAACAAACCGTTGACAGAAATAGAGGCTGGTACTTTAAGTCAACAAACTGGTGCTGGCGAAGGCGGTAGTGTGTTCATTGAGGCTAAAAATATCCTTTTAAAAGACGGCGCTATCATTGATATTGTTGCTCGTGGTAAAGGCAACGGTGGGCAAATGGTTCTACGCGCTCAGGATAAAATCAGCTTAGTTGGTACCGGTGGTTCTGCCGCTAATTCTTCTAAGTTAAAGGCTTATGCAGAGATGAATAGCAACGGCGGCAATGCCGGTAATGTCCTCCTAGAAGCAAAAGAAATTTTGTTAGCAGATGGCGCTTATATTAATGCGAGTACCTTTGGTACTGGTCAAGCGGGTTCGATTACCTTACGAGCGATTGGTGGGAGCATCTCATTAACTGGCTCAAAAGATGAGGGATGGGCTACTTGGGTCGGTTCTGGTTCTCATGCACGAGTTGAGGGAATTAAGACTGGTAAAGGTGGAAATGTGCTGGTGGAAGCCGGAGAATTAAGACTAACCGGGGGATCTAGCATTGGTAGCATTTCTGCAGCTGATAAAGAAAGACAAAGTAGTGAAGCTGGCAATATCACTATTCGCGTCACTGGTACCGTAAAATTATCCGGTGTCAATGTACATGGTGAAACAGAAGATGGTTTTGGCAGCGGCATTTATGTTCATACCAGAGGAGTAGAAGACAGTGCTGGCAATGGGGGAACACTGGATTTAGAAGCGGGTTATCTCATTATTGAGAATGGAGCGGTCATCTCTAGTAGCACTTCTGGAAATGCCAAAGGGGGAGATATTACCATTAAAGTCCATGATGCTATTTTAATTAATAGTGATTCTTCATCTATCAAACTCAATTCGCCTGGTGAAGTACAATTAACCTATAGAAAAGATTTCAACAAGACTGAGCCCGACTACTCTATTAGTGGGATTTATGCTAAATCTTCTGGTTCTACTGATAGATCGGGTGAAGCCGGGCAAATTCTTATTTCCACGCCAATTATTAAACTGAGCAATGGTGGAATGATAAACACTTCTACTCAAAATGCCGGTGGAGGTAACATCACCATGGAGATTCCGCATTTAATTTATCTGCAAGCCGGTGAAATTACGACCAGTGTACACGGTGGTAAAGGCAATGGGGGTAATGTGACTATCGAAACGCCTCACTTTACGGTGTTAGATGAATCTCATATTGTTGCTCAAGCTGATGAAGGTTATGGTGGCAATATTCGTATCGTGGCCGAACATTTTTTAAAATCATATGAGAGCCTAGTTAGTGCTTCCTCCAGACTCGGAATTGATGGTGAAGTTATCATTCCTTTTTCTAATAAAACCATTAATGGTAATTTACTTACCTTGTCTTCAAATTTCGAAAACATTAATCATCTGTTAATAACCCCATGCCAAGCCAGTTTCGATACCAAGCGTAGTCGCTTTAAAGTAAACCTTATAGAAGGTGTACCCAACTCACCAGAAGATTTCCAAAGTAGTTATTTTTTAACGGGCGATTAAGCAAAATATTGCGGGCAGATTGAAAAGTGGCCCAATGACACCCTGCAACTAAAACTACCGGTAAGTAATAGTAAAAATCCTAATAACGAATCGCGTAGATTGGAGACACTTATTAACCCAGCTCCAATCTACGATTACTTTAAACCGTTAAAGTAAAAAATTATTAATTTGATTCACAATGACCATCAGGATGGCAATGCATTGGAGATTCATAATGACAACCACGCTCCTGTGTGCAATGCACGCTTCCTGCTATAGGCATATGATTGGCCTCACAATGACCATCAGGATGGCAATGTATTGGAGGTTCGTAATGGCAGCCACGTTCTGGGGTGCAATGTGTGTTACCACCGCTTCCCATACCGTACATGCCCATGCCGCCCATACCCATGCCATACATGTTATTCATGCCACCCATGCCCATGCCGTACATCGGATACATGCCATACATGCCACCCATGCCGCCCATACCCATGCC
>JAAUSR010000106.1 GCA_012032555.1 Thioploca sp. | reverse complement strand
TTTGGTTCGTTTCCAAACTCGGTAGCCAAGGCTAAACGCATTAAAACTAAGCGAGAAGTAAAAAGAAGGGGAGAGAGATTTTTTTAACATGAACAGACAAATAATGACGACAATAAACGAAGAAAAATAAACAATCATTAATTTTTAAATTAAAATAAAAATATAAAATAAAATGGTAAAATAACCGCTAAAAATTTTAGCTTCACCGGTTTGATCTAAATGAATCAACATTTTAATTAATTTTCATTAAACAACATTAATTTTTATTATGGTAGGACAAAAATGAATAGGTGAGTTTTTATAATTGACAAGGTAAACTATCTGAATCAATATTGGATAACTGATTCCTCGACTAGATTGGTGAGTAAATAATGGCGACTATTGAAATCGATGGCAAACCTTATCAGGCCCAACCCGGGCAAATGCTAATTGAGGTAGCAGATGCGAATGGAATCAATATTCCTCGTTTCTGTTATCATAAAAAATTATCCATTGCGGCTAATTGTCGGATGTGTTTGGTTGAAGTAGAAAAGGCTCCGAAACCAATGCCAGCTTGCGCTACTCCGGTTATGGATGGCATGAAAGTATGGACACGTTCAGCCAAAGCACTCACTGCGCAACAAGCCGTTATGGAATTTTTATTGATTAATCACCCGCTTGATTGTCCAATTTGTGATCAAGGTGGTGAATGTGAATTACAAGATGTGGCGGTGGGTTATGGCAAGGATGTTTCGCGTTATCATGAAGGCAAGCGCGTTGTCATTGATAAAAACTTAGGACCACTCATTGCCACCGAAATGACACGCTGTATTCACTGCACACGTTGTGTGCGTTTTAGTCAAGAAATTACCGGTATTCAAGAAATGGGTGCCCCGGGACGGGGTGAGCATACTTATATCGGCACCTATATTGAAAAAAATATTGCTTCGGAACTTTCCGGTAATATGATTGACCTCTGCCCGGTGGGTGCGTTGACTTCCAAACCCTTTCGCTTTGCTGCCCGTGCTTGGGAAATACAGCAACATGATACCATAGCACCGCATGATTCACTGGGTTCTAATCTGCATTTACATATTTACCGTAATCAAATCATGCGGGTAGCGCCGAAAGAAAATGAAGCCATTAATGAAGTTTGGATTTCTGATCGGGATCGTTTTAGTTATCAAGGTCTCACTGCGGAAGATCGCTTGACTGTTCCCTTGATTAAAATTGGTGAGACATGGCAAGCAACTTCTTGGGAAAAGGCGTTAGCCTTTGTTAAAGAAGGTCTAAAGAAAGTCATTAGTGCTCATGGTAATCAGGCCGTTGGTGCTCTAGCTTCCCCAACAGCCACCGTAGAAGAACTGTATTTATTGCAAAAATTGATGCGCGGCATCGGTAGTCATAATATCGACCATCGCTTGCGACAAGTTGATTTTAGTGATCAAAATGCAGCACCTTTATTTCCTTATTTGGGACAAGCCATTGCGGATTTAGAACATTGTGGTACAGCCCTTATTATCGGTTCGCATTTACGCAAAGAACAACCCTTACTCAATCATCGGCTCCGCAAAGCAAGCTTACGTGGTGCTAAAATCATCCTCATTAATCCAATTGATTATGAATTTAATTTACCCATTGCCACTAAAATCATCGCTCCTCCAGCAGCTTGGCTAAATCATCTGGCCGGTATTGCCAAAGCATTGTTAGAAAACCGTTCTAGTCTTATTCCTCATAGTGTAGAAGCTTTATTAGCAACGGTGTCACCCGATGCTCAACAACGGGCGCTGGCACAGACACTTCGTACCGGAAATAAGCGAACCGTGTTATTGGGTAATCTCGCCACTGCTCATCCCCAATTTTCGGTAGTTCGAGCTTTAGCCGCTATTATCGCCAAACTGAGTGGAGCAACATTGGGTTATCTTGGTGAAGCTAATAATACTGCCGGTGCTTGGTTAGCTGGCGCTATTCCTCACCGTGGCGCTGCGGGTAACCCCATAGCAGCGGCTGGCTTAGATGCCTATACTATGCTAACTCAAGGAATGAAAAGCTATATTTTACTTGGGTTAGAACCAGAATTAGATAGTTGCAGTGGGACTGCTGCCTTAAAGCATTTACAACAAGCTGATTTTGTGGTTTCTTTAACTGCTTATCGAACTGCAACTATTGAAAATTATGCTGATGTCATGTTACCAATTTCGCTATTTGCAGAAACATCTGGTACTTACATAAATGTAGTTGGCAATTGGCAAAGTTTTAAAGGTGCAATTCAACCTCGCGGTGACATACGACCCGCCTGGAAAATTTTGCGAGTATTAGGTAATCTATTTAATTTAGATGGTTTCGAATATACGGCTTCGGACCAAATTTGTGATGAATTACGTCAGCAAGTTGGTAATAAAATCATTGGTAATAAAACGGCTTGGCAAATTCCGACTCACTTGGAATTAAATTCGACCTCTGGGTTACAACGCATTACTGAAATGCCTATTTATTCGGTTGATGCGTTAGTTCGTCGAGCTATTGCGTTACAACACACGCTAGATGCCACTCAAGTCACCGGTATACATATTAATACTCAAGTCGCTACTCAATTGGGGTTAACCGCAAATAACCCCGTTATAGTTAAACAAAATGGCGCTGTTATTAACTTGCCAGTAGTGATTGATGAACGGGTTCCCGATGAAGCAGTACTTATTTATGCGGGACAAGTTGCTCAGATTGAACTGGGGGCATGGCATGATCAAATTGAGCTAACTGCAACTTGTTAACGATCTTTAAGGGAAAGTTTTATTATGGAAATAATCTATATTTTACTTGGAATTATTCTCATTGTCGTACCGTTGATGCTATCGGTAGCTTATTTGACCTATGCGGAACGCAAAATTATTGGGTATATGCAAGTACGTATCGGGCCAAATCGAGTGGGACCACGCGGTTGGTTACAACCGATAGCTGATGCAGTTAAACTCATGTTTAAAGAAATTATTATCCCAACTAATGCTAATACTTTCTTATTTATTATAGCACCTATTTTAGTGATTGCCCCGGCACTAGCCGCTTGGGCAGTTATTCCTTTTATGTCAGGTTGGGTATTGGCTGATATTAATGCGGGTTTACTTTACATTCTAGCGATGACTTCGATTGGAGTTTACGGGATTATCATTGCTGGTTGGGCTTCTAACTCTAAATATGCTTTTTTAGGTGCTTTACGTTCGGCTGCCCAAATTGTTTCTTATGAAATTGCGATGGGTTTTGCTTTAGTTGGGGTGTTGATGGCGGCTGGCAGTTTAAACTTGAGTCAGATCATCCAAGCACAAAATGGTAGTATCTTTCACTGGTTTTGGTTACCATTATTGCCACTCTTTGTGATTTATTTTATTTCTGGTGTGGCTGAAACGAACCGGTCTCCATTTGATTTAGCCGAAGGTGAATCAGAAATTGTGGCGGGATTTCATGTCGAATATTCGGGGATGTTATTTGCCATTTTTTTCTTAGCCGAATATGCTAACATGATTTTAATTGCGGCACTGACCAGTACTCTATTTTGGGGAGGATGGTTATCACCTTTCCAGGGTACTTTTTTAGAGAGCACTTTTGCTTGGGTACCGGGCTTGTTTTGGTTTATAATTAAGATAGCACTTTTCTTATTATTCTTTTTGTGGTTTCGTGCTACTTTTCCTCGTTATCGCTATGATCAACTCATGCGCTTAGGTTGGAAAGTTTTTATTCCGATTACATTAGTATGGATAGTCGTACTGAGTGTATTCATACTGGTCAAATTGCCTCCTTGGTTTGTATAAGGTAGAGATAATGAATGCCATTACGAATTACATCAAAAGTTTGTTCTTATGGGAACTGATGAAAGGTCTGAGTCTCACGGGACGATATTTGTTTAAAAGTAAGATTACCGTACAATATCCAGAAGAAAAAACGCCTTTATCCAACCGTTTTCGTGGATTGCATGCGTTACGCCGCTATCCGAATGGTGAAGAACGATGTATTGCTTGTAAATTGTGTGAGGCGGTGTGCCCAGCATTAGCGATTACAATTGAATCGGCACCACGTGAAAACGATGGTACTCGTCGTACCAGTCGCTATGAAATTGATTTACTAAAGTGCATTTTTTGTGGCTTTTGTGAAGAATCTTGCCCGGTTGATTCCATTGTTGAAAGTCGAACTTTTGAATATCATGGTGAACAACGTGGTGATTTATTAATGACTAAAGAAAAACTATTAGCACAAGGTGATAAAGTAGAACAAGAATTAGCTGCTGATAGAGCCTATGATGCACGTTATCGTTAAGCCGAGCTTGGTTAGAGGAGGGTACTCCTATGCAAGCTATGAAAATCGTTTTATTGACTTTTTTTTGGTTAATTGCGCCAACAACCGATTTACTAGCCCAAGTAAAAGAAAATGCGACTTATTATGAAAGTGGTGCTTTACACTTTGAGTATAGCTATCTCAACGGCGAATTACATGGTACCACACGGGAATATTATGAAACTGGAGAATTGAGAGCAGAACATGTTTATCAAAATGGTCAATTAATTTCTAAAAAAGAATATCGTCGCAATGGTGAACTAGAATATGAAATGAAATATGAAGAAGGTCATAAAACTGAAACCCAAATTGAATATTATCAAACCGGGCAACTTTTCCGCCAACGGAGTTTTCTGGATGGGAATCGTCACGGATTAGAAATCGAATTCTACCGTAATGGCCAAAAAAAGGCAGAGCGAAATTATAAAAACGGTAAAAAGGAAGGAAGTGCGAAAGGTTATCATAGTAATGGTAAATTGCAAGGCGATTGGATTTTTAAAAATGATGAACCCATATCTGCTACCATTTATTATAGCACTGGGGAAAAATGGCTAGTTCACACGCAATTTGATAAAGATGGTCGATTAAATGGTGTTAGCAAAGAATATGATAAAGTGGGCAATCTAATCGCTAAAAGATATTACAAAGATGATCAACTTATTCAAAGGAAACGAGTTGATAGTTGGTGGGAACAGTGGTGGTAATCAAGAGAAGATGATTAATTCTAAAAAGAGGGACCATGATGGAGGTAGGAATAAGATAGAAACGAGCGAATAGGGCTTGCTATGTTAGAGAAAAAGTTATGTCTGTTACGGACATGTTAGAAGTGATGTCAAAATGTTCTTTATTTAAAGGGTTTAATCATAGTGAAACTTATTATGTTATTCGGTTTTTCAAGAAAGAATGTTTTGACAAAGGTGAAATTGTTATCCAAGAAGGACAAACAGTTAAAGCACTTTATATTGTAGGTAGTGGTAAATGGGAAGTTTTTTTACCCCAACTTTATCGACCCACCGAAATAAAACTACATGTTTTAGAACCGGGTGCTTTAATTGGTGAATATTCTTGCATTGATAATCAAACCGCATCGGCATCAGTGCGTGCACTTCAACTCGGTGAATTATATAAAATCACTCGAGAAGATTTTACTACTCTGGTAGATAGTAGTAATCGCGTTGGTAAGCTCATTTATAAAAATCTGTTAGAAACGTTGGTCACCCGATTACGAAAGCATAACGAAGAAACAGAATTAAGGATCTTGTTAGAAGGATGAAGTTGGTTATCAGTTATCAGTGAATAGTTATCAGTTATTATTTATAGCAGTTTATACTTAGTGAGTTTGGTATTGAAGGTATTAAGTTTTAATTGATATGACAAACAATGAAATTAAAAAATTCACCTATGTTGAATATCATTGAGTAAAATTATTTCTCTATAACTGTTCACTAATAACGGATAACTGATAATTGTTCACTGAAAAATGGATTAAAAAATATGGAGAAATTAACATTTTACTTTTTTGCCCTCATCTTAATATTTGCTGCCAGTCGTGTCATTACAGTCAAAAATCCCGTTCATGCGGCTCTATTTTTAGTACTCGCCTTTTTTTCTTCTGCTGTAATTTGGTTACTATTACGCGCCGAATTTCTAGCTTTAGCACTCATTTTAGTTTATGTGGGTGCAGTAATGGTATTATTTTTGTTTGTCGTCATGATGTTGGATATCAATCTTACTACTTTAAGAGAAGGATTTGTCCGTTATTTTCCGATTGCAACCTTGGTTGGAATCATTATTCTAGTAGAAATGGTTCTGGTGGTTAAGGTATGGAAAAATCCCGCTGATACGACAATGTCCACGATAACAGCAGCAACAGTAGAAACAACCGTTGTCGAACAATCAAATACCCAAATTTTGGGCAAAGCTTTATATACCGATTATGTTTATCCGTTTGAGATTGCCGCAGTCATTTTACTCGTTGCGATGATTGCCGCGATTGCCTTAACGATGCGTCCACGTCGACAAAAATACCAAAAACCAGAACATCAAGTCAGTATACGACGAGAAGAACGCGTCCGTCTTGTTAATATGCCAGCGGAATCAAAGGATTAATTATTATGCCCACGTTAGCGGAATTTCTTATTTTGGGAACGGTTTTGTTTTGCCTGAGTGTGGTTGGTATCCTTCTTAATCGTAAAAATCTAATTATCTTGTTGATGTGTATTGAATTAATGTTATTGGCTGTTAATCTAAATTTTATTGCCTTTTCTCATTTTAATGCGGATATTACGGGGCAAATTTTTGTTTTCTTCATTCTCACTGTGGCAGCAGCAGAATCTGCTATTGGATTAGCGATTTTAGTGGTATTATTTCGGAATAAAAATACCATTAATGTCGATGACATGAGTAGCATGAAAGGATGATCCTGGTTTCAGTTATTTAGTTATCATCAGTTTAGGGATGAAATGAGATGCAGAATATTTCTCTTGCCATTGTACTAGCTCCACTTATGGGCGCTATTATTGCGGGACTGTTTAAGGTGAGTCGACGAGTAGCTCACTCAGTCACGATTGCAGCAGTTGGAGTGGCTTTTTTTCTTTCCCTCTATGTGTTCTATCAGATTGTTATAGCGGGACATGAGCCTTTTAATCAAACTATCTATACTTGGTTAGTTGCCGGTAATATCCAGTTTGAAATTGGGTTTCTTATCGATTCTTTGACGGCTTTGATGATAGTGGTGGTTACCTTTGTTTCCTGGATGGTACATATCTACACCATTGGTTACATGCATGATGATCCTGGCTATCAACGTTTCTTCAGCTATATTTCCTTGTTTACTTTCTCGATGTTAATGTTGGTGATGTCCAACAATTTTCTCCAGTTATTTTTTGGTTGGGAAGCAGTCGGGCTAGTTTCTTATTTACTCATTGGATTCTGGTTTACCAGAGAATCGGCAATTTATGCCAATTTAAAAGCTTTTTTAGTTAATCGGGTGGGAGATTTTGGCTTCGTATTAGGGATTGCTACTATTTTGATGTATTTTGGTAGCCTCAATTATGCAGAAGTATTTGTCCAAGCACCTCAACAACAAGCCACTTTGATAGAAATTATTCCGGGACACCAGTGGTCATTGATAACCGTTGCCGGTATTTTATTATTCATTGGGGCAATGGGGAAGTCAGCACAATTTCCATTACATGTTTGGCTCCCAGATTCAATGGAAGGTCCAACCCCAATTTCAGCGCTGATTCATGCAGCTACGATGGTGACCGCGGGTATTTTTATGGTAGCCAGAATGTCACCGTTGTATGAATTAAGTGAAACCGCTTTAAGCTTCATTCTCGTCATTGGTACGATTACCGCGTTATTCATGGGATTACTTGGGTTAGTACAACATGATATTAAGCGGGTAGTGGCTTATTCCACTTTATCCCAACTTGGCTATATGACTGTGGCATTAGGCGCTTCTGCTTATACAGCGGCTATCTTCCATTTAATGACCCATGCTTTTTTTAAAGCCCTGTTATTTTTAGCGGCCGGCTCAGTGATTATCGCTATGCACCATGAGCAAGATATGCGTAAAATGGGAGGACTTAAAAAATATATGCCCATTACTTACTGGACATCCCTAGTGGGTTCCTTGGCGCTAATTGGTTTTCCAGGATTTGCTGGTTTCTTCTCGAAAGATGCCATTATCGAAGCGACCTATCATGCTTATCATGAGATAGGACGTTCCGGCGCTGGTTTAGCTTATTGGGCAATTACGCTAGGTGTATTTATCACGGCTTTATATACGTTTAGGATGTTTTTCTTAGTCTTTCATGGTAAAGAACGGATGGACGAACATACTCGTCACCATTTGCATGAAACGCCACCAGTCGTAACCGTTCCCCTGATTTTACTCGCTATTCCTTCTGTTGTAGTGGGTATAATAACTATTGGACCATTGTTATTTAGCCATTATTTTGCGGGCGCAATTTTGGTAGAACATTCTCATAATCCCTTCCATCCCGAACACTATCATGGCGTTTGGAGTTTTATCGGTCATGGTTTATCTCAACCGCCTTTCTGGTTAGCAATGTTTGGGCTAGTCACCGCCTGGTTCTTGTATCTAAAACGACCCGATTTGGCAACTCTGATTAAAGAACGCGCTGGTATTATATACACTATTCTAGTTGAAAAATATGGCTTTGACCGATTTAATGATTGGTTTTTTGCCGGTGGAACTCGCCAACTCGGTAATTGGTTGTGGCGTAACGGTGATGTCACTTTAATTGATGGGTTAATGGTCAACGGTTCAGCTAAAGTAGTCGGCTGGTTTTCGGGTATAATTCGCCAAGTTCAAACTGGTTTATTGTACCACTATGCATTTGGCATGATAATGGGCTTAGCTTTACTACTGGGCTTATTTGTTTATTTATAAGGAAACAAAGGATGTTTGTTGATCTACCCCTACTGAGTTTACTCGTATGGTTACCCATTCTTGGTGGTGTTTGGGTACTAGCCATCGGCGATAAAGAAGCAGCTACCGCTCGCTCAATTGCATTGGTGGTATCGTTATTGACTTTTGCATTGTCATTATCCCTTTACTTTGAATTTGACACGACTACTACTGTCATGCAATTTACTGAAAAGTATTCTTGGATCCCCAATTTTAATATTTATTACCATTTGGGTATCGATGGCATTTCGATGCCGTTGATCATCTTAACTACGTTCTCTACCGTATTAGTTATCTTAGCGGGTTGGGAAGTCATCCAGTATAAAATAGCCCAATATATGGCGGCTTTTCTCATTATGAATGGTTTGATGGTAGGGGTATTTGCTGCCTTAGATGCGATTTTATTTTATGTTCTCTGGGAAGCGATGCTAATTCCCATGTTCATTATTATTGGCGTTTGGGGTGGACCACAACGGGTTTATGCTGCAATTAAGTTCTTTCTGTACACTTTTTTAGGTTCAGTATTAATGCTAGTAGCACTACTTTATCTTTATTCTCAGGCAGATAGTTTTGCTATTCTCGATTTCCATCGCTTGACACCCATTCCACTCAGAATCCAAATTGTTATTTTTATAGCCTTTTTTGTTGCTTTTGCCGTTAAAGTTCCTATGTGGCCGGTACACACTTGGTTACCGGATGCGCACGTTGAGGCACCCACCGGCGGGTCAGTTATTTTAGCAGCGATTATGTTAAAAATGGGTGGTTATGGCTTCTTACGATTTAGTTTACCCATTACCCCAGATGCAAGTCGGGAATTAGATTGGGTAATTATTGCTTTATCGTTAATTGCGGTTATCTACATTGCCTTGGTAGCTATTGTACAGCAAGACATGAAAAAATTGATTGCGTATTCATCTATTTCTCATATGGGGTTTGCCACCTTGGGATTTTTCATTGTTTTCATGATTTTTGATAAAACCGGTTCTTGGGAAGGTGGTGCGATGGCGATGGAAGGTGGCATGGTACAAATGGTATCACATGGTTTTATTTCAGGTGCCTTATTCCTGTGTGTGGGCGTATTGTATGATCGGTTACACAGCCGCCAAATTGCCGATTATGGTGGCGTTGCTAATACCATGCCGCGTTTTGCGATGTTAGCTGTTTTGTTTGCGATGGCTAATTCCGGGTTACCGGGTACTTCTGGCTTTGTCGGTGAATTCTTAGTAATTTTAAGCAGCTTTAAAGCGAGCTTCTGGATTGCTTTTGCCGCCGCCACTATTCTAATTTTCGGCGCTGCCTACACCTTGTGGATGATTAAACGAGTCATCTACGGTGCTATTGCCAATGATGGCGTTGCCGGTTTAACTGACATTAATGGACGTGAAACCTTCATTTTGGGCGTTTTAGCCATAACAGTATTATTCTTCGGCATTTGGCCAGAACCATTACTGGAAGTCATGCACACCACCGTGCAAAATTTATTAGAACACCTCTCTCACTCTAAAATAGTGCCGATGTAAGGAAACAAAGACATGATGGTTGCAAATTTAAATACCATTTGGTTATTACCAGAAATTTTACTTCTCACCATGGCGTGTCTTATCTTGGTTATAGATGCTTATCTACCTGAGCAATTACGAAACTTAACCTATCAGTTGACTCAAGGCACCTTACTCGGTACAGCTTTACTTATCTTAGCTAACTATCCACAACAACCAACGCTGGCAATGAATAACCTATTTATCAGTGATCCGCTGAGTGGGTTACTTAAATTTTTTATTGCCATCATAGTTTTTTGGGTGTTTATTTATTCACGGCGCTATCTACGTGATCATAATATGTTTAAAGGTGAATATTTCGTTCTCGGTTTATTTGCCGTTTTAGGCATGATGGTAATTGTTTCTGCCCATAGTCTGTTAACTATCTATCTTGGTTTAGAATTACTTTCACTGTCATTATATGCGATGGTAGCGATGTACCGTGATTCACCCGCTGCGACTGAAGCGGCGATGAAATATTTTGTCCTCGGTGCTTTAGCTTCAGGTTTATTACTCTACGGAATTTCTATCCTGTATGGCATTACTGGAACACTTGATTTAGCAAAACTAGCCCAAGCGTTGACTCAAGAATCTGAGCAGAAAACTATCATGGTATTTGGATTAGTATTTGTAGTTGTTGGGTTAGCCTTTAAATTAGGAGCAGTGCCATTTCATATGTGGGTACCGGATGTGTATCAAGGTGCGCCTACAGCAGTCACTTTATTTATTAGCAGTGCACCCAAGTTAGCAGCTTTTGCCATGTTAATGCGATTATTAGTAGACGGTATGCCACAACTACAGGTTCATTGGCAACCCATATTGATGTTGTTATCCGTTTTATCAATGGCAATCGGTAACATTGTGGCTATTTCCCAAACGAATATTAAACGCATGTTAGCCTATTCAACCATTTCACATGTCGGCTTTTTGATGCTGGGCGTTTTGACAGCAACCCCAGCGGGCTACGCGGCTTCTCTCTTTTATGTGGTAGTCTATACTTTAATGAGTTTAGGTGGTTTTGGCATGATTCTCTTGCTAAGCAGAGGTGGTTTTGAAGCCGAACGACTAGATGATTTTAAAGGCTTGAATGAACGTAATTCGTGGTATGCCTTTATCATGCTCATTTTGATGTTATCAATGGCGGGGGTACCACCTTTGGTAGGTTTTTGGGCCAAATGGTCAGTTTTAATGCAAGTCGTTCAAGCGGGATTAGTGTGGTTAGCGGTGGTAGCCGTATTCTTTGCGATAATTGGTGCATTTTACTACTTGCGCATCGTCAAATTAATGTATTTTGACAAGTCTGAAAATTTGATGCTAATTGAAGCTGGAATGGACATGCGGGTAGCACTTAGTGTTAATGCTTTAGTGATTTTGTTTCTTGGTTTAATGCCACATGAGTTAATGAAAGTTTGTTTGAGCGCGCTAGGAATAACTTAATGCGAAAATCAATGATAAATAAAGTTAAGAATTGGCGTGTTTTGTTACCATTAGCACGGTTAGTCCCTTCTTCTCTAACAAAGGGGCGTATCTTTTTGCTAAAAGAAATGCCAAGGAATTCGATCTGTGCTGAGATAGGTACATATGATGGGAACTTTGCAAGGAAAATATTATATTTTACGAATCCCAAACAGCTACACTTAATAGATCCTTGGGTAGATTCATGGCATGATGGATCACCACACCAAGATGAAATGAATAACCGCTATCAAAACGTATTAAAGCGATTTAATCGAGAAATCAATCTTGGTCAAGTAATAATTAATCGTGGGTATTCACACGAAGTCTGTAATAACTTTGAAGATAATTATTTCGATTGGATTTACATTGACGGAAACCACCAGTATGAGTTTGTCAAGAAAGATTTAGAATTATATTATCCTAAAGTAAAAGTTGGTGGTTTTATTACGGGTGATGATTATTATGGTAAAGGTAATTGGTGGCAAGACGATGTAAAGAAGGCAGTTGATGAATTTATAGCTACCAAATTGGTAAAATTAATTATGATAAAAAACGGTCAATTTTTGTTAGAAAAAGTCAGGTAGGTCGGATTAGCGGTAGTGTATGTAATCCGATATGTCATAGTGAGGAAA
Organism: Thioploca sp.; assembly: GCA_012032555.1. Lineage (GTDB taxonomy): Bacteria > Pseudomonadota > Gammaproteobacteria > Beggiatoales > Beggiatoaceae > Thioploca. Next base: position 779 of record JAAUSR010000106.1, on the reverse strand, counting down.
ATAATAATGAAGAATTTAAGTTCTGTTGAAATAGAAAAATGGCGAAGTAAGCAAAGTAGAAAAAATTGGAAGAATTGGCCAGTTTTGTGGTCACTAGTACGGTTAATTCCTTCGTCGCTATTGTCTCTGTCAAAGGGACGTCTCTTTTTACTAAAAGAAATGCCCAAAAATTCAGTCTGTGCTGAGATAGGCACTTTTAAGGGCTATTTTGCAGAAAAAATATTATATTTTACGAATCCTAAAAAACTACACTTAATAGACCCATGGACAGATTTAAAGTATGATGCAACACCAAACGAAGGTGAAAACCGATATCAAAACGTATTAGAGCTACTTAACCGAGAAATTAATTTTGGTCAAGTATTAATTCATCGTGGGTATTCACATGAAGTTTGTAGTAACTTTGAAGACAATTATTTTGATTGGATTTATATTGACGGAAGCCACGAGTATGAATTTGTCAAGAAAGACCTAGAGATATATTATCCTAAAATAAAAGTCGGTGGTTTTATTACGGGTGATGATTATATGGAAGGACCCTGGTTCAAAGGTGGCGGAGTTAAAAGAGCGGTTGATGAATTTATCGCTACCAAACTTGTAAAAGTAATTAAAATAAAAAACCGTCAATTTATTTTAAAAAAATAAAATAAGGTAGGGCGTGTCATCAATTAAAAGGGTTGACAAAAACATTGATTTGTGAATCACCAAGTTTCATGGTAAAAACAGCTAAGCCAGCAAGATAAGACTAGCGGCAAGGTGAATAGCACCTAAGAAATGAG
>JAAUSR010000007.1:23819-113047 GCA_012032555.1 Thioploca sp. | reverse complement strand
TTTGGGTACTTTCTTTTTTAGCCATGGTCTTGATACTCTTTTAGTAGCTAAAGTGCAGACAAGTCAATGAATTGACACCCATTCATTCCTTGGAAAGAAAACTTTCATCACCGCTTTTCCATACCCTAAGACTCTAGTCTAAAATCGTTTAAAAAACAACTACTGCATGAGGTGACCTGGTAAAAGCTTTGTCTGAGTCAAACTTCCTCTCCAAGCTTTAAGCCAGGTAGAGTGGGCAAAAGCAAAGTGTTTCCCACCTCAAATTCCATTCAAGATGGGCAAAGTACTGTGTAAGTTCTATAGTAATTAGCCATAATGGGATGGCATTTCGTACACCCTACCTGGCTAGTATGGAAATCAAATAGGATAGGCAAAGCGTTACCCACCTTTTTTCCATTGATGGAGGGCGAAAAATAGTGTACGACGCTGCTGCTTATCACACCTATGTGGGCTCACCACCGATTATTGTTTTACCACACCACTGCCGCAGGTTTATCACGCTTGCCTAGGGCACCATCCGGCGCGGCGCCGAAGCGATTGCTACCCCAGCAGAATACTCGACTGTCGTTGGTGAGGGCACAAACAAATCGGCCGCCAACTCCAATCCGTTGGCTGGGCGGTAGACCGATGATGCGGACGGGTGTAAACGGCCCTCTAGTTTCAACTTCCCCCAATTGACCAAAGTGGTTACTCCCCCAGCACCAAACCGCTCCGTCAGTATCTAGTGCACATGCGATGCCCTCGTCGCCTGGTCCATCGGCAGCCAACTGCACGATATTGTTGAGAGCCTCCAATGCTGGCGAAATGATCGCTGCAGAAACTGCCGGCGCAGTGGTATCGAAACACCGGACCCGCCGGTTGGCCATTCGAGCGCAGACGTATTCCTTGCCCCGGATGCCAAATAGCGAAGTGGCCTCAACAAAAGCGATTGATTTGCCCCGATCGTCAGCAAGCTTCGAATATTTCAATAACTTGGTTTTGACGGTCCGGTTACCCGTACGCGACGGGATGCCTGCACAGAGCAGGTCGCCAGCACCGCTGATGCCGCACTGACCGTCCGGTGACCGCTGCTTCGGTGCCGCATGCCAACGATCCAGCGGCGAGCTTTCCTTTCTCAGTCCCTGAGACCAGGTTTGCCTGAGACACCACCAACCGGTATGGGTTTTGGCACAAAACGGTAATACGGTGTGTTCCTCGGCTGTTGCCAGCCGTCCAGAAGCGGCGGCGCGAATCGTAGTCGCCGATCCACCGGGCGGATTCAGCTTATGTGGCAGAAAGTCGAAGCTAAATCCGGCCGTATAATTGGGTCGTGATCCCCAACACGATACCGCACCGTCCAGGTTGAGCGCACACGCCTGAAAACTGCTGACCTCCAGGGCCACGATCTGAGTTAATCCAGGTACAGCTATCGGTCGCCCATGGATATAGGGAATCCCATCACTCAGTTGGCCAGATGAAGCCGCTCCCCAACAAAAAACGGCCTCTTGCACCACTGCACAGGCATGATCCAGACCGAGGGCAATTGAGGTGCTGGCCAGGCATTTCCGATGCCAAAGAATTTGGCTTGCCAATACATCGAATGGCAGCAGCATCCGCGTAGCAAAAACCGCCATCATAAGCGGTGATCGTCTGACGCGAGGCAGTAGTCAACCGGATTGAACTTTTCTCGGTCTCGGCCAGCGGATCGTCACCCCGACAAAGCACCAGACCATCGGCTAATACACCGCAGAGCGCGTCACCGAGTAAATCAGGTGCCACGAGATCCGTCGCATCGGTAAGTGTAGTGTCGCTAGGCTTGACCAGCACTGCATCCTCGCTCAACAAATTCCGCAAGCAAACCGGACCGTGGTGCGAACGTAAGCAGACTGCCTCGGCAAGCGGTGAGATGTGGGCGAATTCGATGGCATCCTTTATCGGTACTGGCACCCATAGACGCCGTGGCCACGACAATGCCGCAATACTGACAACGGAATAGGGATCATAAAGCGGTGGGCGTCGCCAACAGAGCACTCGACCACCAACCAAAACGCAGCCACCGTTCCAGTGCAGCACGAGATCTTGCGCTGGCCCGGGAAGTTCAAGCTTTTCGACGCCTTGAGACGCCCCTAGACAATAAATTTCACCCGTCTGCGTACGCACGCAGGTCTCGCCTTGGCTACAGCGTAGCGACTGTGCAGCGGGAAATTCATTCACCCAGCGGGGTGACTCGATTTGTTTCAGATCGCTGGTAGAGGCCTGGCGACCTTCGTTGTCACCCCAGCAGGCTACCTTGCCGTCAGTCGTCCGTGCGCAGGAATGAGCAAGCCCGACACAGACTTCGGTCACAGCCGGTGCGGCCGAAACCGATTGCTCAAAAGCCAGCATCGCTATCGCGACAACGATGAGCGGAAAATAAAATGCTTGTTGTTGGCAGGGTGGGGTATCATTCATCAGTGATAGTGACCTTGTAGCAGGCGAAGCAAATAGTGTACGTCCGGAGGAAGACCCACATTCTGCTTGGTCCAGGTACCCAAACGGATGTCATTGGTGACGGATGTCATTGGTGGAGGTCGGATCGTATTGGTTCAAATCCACCATGGTGGATGGACCTGGGAGTTCAACGACTTGCGGTACCTGCCTGGTAGGCCCTCGCGCCACGACCATACCTGAATGCCCGCCGTGCGAATCGAGCGTGCAGATGAAATCACCTGGTAAATACTCGGAAGGGTAGTCCTGGCTTTTACGAAAGACGTAGCATCTGTGGCTCAAGGCATCAAATATCGAGCGAGTACTACGAAGAACTCCAGGGATAATGCCCGCTTCATGATAAGCACCAGAGACAATATCGGCGCAAACACGATAGCGGAAATTTCCCGTTATGGTCCGGTCGCTGGGCACTCTGAGCGTCCTATTCAGCCCCCAGCCTAGTCCTCCGTAGGTGCCGGCAACGACGCGGAAAGACAGATATTCTCTCTGATAATGAGTGCCATCACCACCACTTTCACTCCGCCCTTGGTCGACCAGACCATCGTCGTCGTTGTCGCGCAGGTCGTTGTACCAACTGTCGAACAAAACATTACCGGCCCTTTGTGTGGCGAGCGCACGATTTGCCGCAGTGGTTGCCTGAGGATGCTGGATGTTCAAGTGCGCTTCGGTCATTGGTCCGACCTTGCCGTCGCCCCGGCCACTGCCCAAATTGTCTTCCTGCCAGTCAGCAACAGCGCGGATAAAACCTTCATCGTAAGCTATACCCGTAGCGGCCATGCCCAGAGCCCTCTGTAGCAAGGAGGTATGGTGAGCATGACATCTACGATTGTATGCAATGGCATCGCGAATCTGCTGAGCGGAAAGAGCGTTACCTCTTGACATAACATTTTTCTCCTGCAATTTAACCAAAAACATAAATCTGGTAAATCGAGAACATGACAAATTCCTAGCTTGCTAGTGTGTTCATGATAATTCCCACGCTGGAGCGTGGGAACTAGCAAAAATCTCATCGGAAGCGGCATCAAAATACTTCGTTAAGTTGATGTTGGCATGTGTTGCCCGTGAAGTCGCACTACCACCAGCGGCATTTTGCCCACTCTATCTAGCTTAACTTAATGGCATTGCCCCGTACCATCCATCGGTTGGTTATTAATCCCGACCAAAGATACCCACGAACATGACATCATCCCATTGAAATGGGGGACACATCAAAACTTTGCTTACTTCTGATGAAATCTTTATTTGCTCATGACTTATTCTGATCCCTTGAATTTGAGTATGGCACCTCTTGGGAAAATTTGAATGTGGGCGTGAACTTTCTATCAGCAAGACATCTCCTTTCGGAGTAGGCATGATTCTTACTTTCCCCTCTGGAGAACGATGAAAATTACAGGGGGAAATTACTTGAAGAGCTAAATCTCCCTTTGTTGAGGGAGAGGTATAGACTAAATGACACCCTTCCTCAGTTTGAGTGAGACTTAATTCAAAGACCCCATTTTTCACAGTTTGGTTAATTTCACCACTGACTATGAAGGGATAAAATACAATAACTATTTCTATTATCTTACGAAAGAATGTCATTGTAGCTCCCAAAACCAAACCTGTTGAGAACTATTAGCAGGATCATCATAAGTTTTGACAGCAAGTGTAGGGTGTATAAGCGAAGTGCCATACACCATTGGTTGAATTTAATAAAGGTGGATGACGGCTAGCGCCTTATCCACCCTACGCTTGCTATCCACCTACGTAGGCTAGAACATCACATGATGTGGACGATACTCCCTGGGAGCGAGTGAACATTTACTTCCATGGGTAATACTTTAAGCTCTGAAAGCTAACCCCTTTTTCCATAATTTTAGAAATACCGAGTCGGTTATACAACTTTTCACGACGTTGACCTCCTTGTTTTGGTAGTCCTGCAGTTAAATGGTGTCCCTCCATGTCAAAAATCCTTATCCACTCCCTGTTGTACCCTACGCAGTTCTGATTTTCTTCACCCCAACTACAGGTGTACAACAGCAAAATGTATAGGGGACCAGATTCTGATTTGAGACACAACCAGGAAGTAACAAAAGCATCCAACACCGCATTCTTAACAAGGGAAGGTTTTTTAACTAACTTTCCTTCTTGTGGTAGATATTTAGAAACTTCTTTGATCGAGTTAATCAATCGAAGAGTTTGTTTTTGGCATTGTGTTTCAATTTCTGGAATATCTAGACAAACCGTTTCTGCAACAACCTCGGCCTCACCACAGACCAGTTTATCTTTAGTCGGTGGAAATTGCTTCTCTGCCGCAAGATTAACCACGGGGAGTAAAAATAATGTAAGCATAAATACAGAACGGAACTTTTTTCCCTTCATGGCCTACTATACTCCTTTACATATTTCTGGAAATGCTGTTTCGCCTCTGACATAGTCATCTTCGATTGACTAGCTCCTGGTAGAGAAGCCCACTCTTGACGTAATGTAGCAATAGCTTTTTCAATGTTGCCAATTTTAACGTATTTCATCGCTCCTCTAGTTGCCAATTTCCAGATGGCATACTTATCTTGTTCAGAAGCAGTGAAATTCACGACTTTTCCCTTTCTTTTTGCTTCTTCCCAACTGCTTGAAAGAATTTGATAAGCTCCCGCCGCACTGGACTCCTTGCCCCATTTCTTTACTGTCTTATTTGGATGCTTAGTTGTATCAGAGAATGTTTCTCCTCCATACAATATGAAATAAACCCCGTCATCCTCCCGTTTATGCTCTGCGTACCGGATGAATTTCAAAAACGCTTTGATATTAATTTCTTGCATACGATTAAGATGTTGTTCCAAAGCAACAGCTTCTCCCAGCTTTTTCTGCTCCTTTAGATCAGAAATCATGGCTTCTAAAGTTTTTCGGCCCAACTTCCCATCTGATTCTAATTGGTGACTTGTCTGCCAAGCAGATATTTTTTCGATCGTCTCCTCATCGAAAACCTTCGTAAGGGAAGCCCCCACTTCACTTTGGATGATTTGAATGACCTCTGCTGAAAAGCATTGCTTGGAATTGTACTCAAGAGCAGATGATATATTCATATTTCTTCTCCTTATTGACTCGAAAAAAAATCCTTTAAAGCATCAACAAAAATTCATAACATGTTTTACATTTCCTACAGAACTTTTAAAGGCTAATTTATCTCCTCCTTCAGGTTTACCTATCTTCTCATAACCTAGCAAAGTAGGTCGGATTAGCAAAGCGTAATCCGATTTTCCAATAACAGATTAAACACCACCTCATTGTTGGGTTACGCTTCGCTAACCCAACCTACATACTACATACTAAGAATAGTTGGACCCCACCCTTCAAGGATGAAGTCCAACCTGCTACTCAACTATTATTCAAGAAAAAAACTGACCAAGAAAAGGCAAATAGTAAACCTTTAAGCCACCACATTCGTCGCTAAATCACAACTAATAGGCACCTGCTCAGCCGGTGCACCGGTGGCATCCGTAGCCGTAAAAGTATATTTCACCTTCTTATAAGCTAAAGCAATATGCTCCTGAGGAATATCCTGTCCATTCCCCGCAATCTGATAATCCGCCACATACGCCTTCTCCAAATCAATCACTAAATAAGGCGTCGAACTATCACCATAGGACGTATTGCCATCAGAACGAAATACTTGTAATTGACATGTCTTTAATTGCTCACCGGTCCAACATGCCTTCAAAATCTCATCGGAAGCGGCATCAAAATACTTCGTTAAGTTGATGTTGGCATGTGTTGCCCGTGAGGTTGCACTACCACCAAAGGCACTTTCCGCTGCGCCGGTCATTGGCTGACTAAAACCATGACTCCAGGAAACAATTTCCATTTTGCCTTCCTGCCCAGCTGCGGTGCACGAGCCTTTCCATTCACCACTGGTTTCACCTTCGATTTTTAAGAATGCATTTAAGGGCATAATATTAACTCCTTACTAATAGTCATCACGTTAAATAACTTCGTAACGACCTACCATACCGGTGCCAACTTTTTAGATAAACTTAATTAATCACACTCATAACAAGTGTAACTACTTATAGTTGTATTGATGGATTATTATATTATTGTTATTATTATTTTATTTTTAAACTGAATCAGTTGGCATGATGGAGGATAGATCGCTACCTATCCTCTTCAATAAAATATGTTCTCTTGAAGAGAGCCAGGCTTCCTCATCACCCCGCTGGAGGAGGTAATTCCGCCACCAGGCGGATAGAAGTCGTCAAACCTTCTAACTGGAAATGAGGACGCAAAAAAACTACTGAGGTGTAATATCCCGGTTTACCCGGAATTTCTTTCACATCAACCCGCGCTTCGCGTAAGGGATATTTCGCTTTCAGTTCAAAACCGGCATCATCTCTACCCATCGCGTATTGCTTAATCCAACGATTCAAATAGGCTTCAACTTCTTGTTTAGAAGCAAAACTACCAATCTTGTCACGCATAATGACCTTAATATAATGCGCAAACCGTGATGCCGCTAGAATATAAGGCAGCATGGCTGATAATTGCGCATTAGCCGTAGCCGCATCGGTATCATAAGCTTTGGGTTTATTAACGGTATGCCCACCAAAAAAAGCAGCATAATCAGTACCTTTGCAATGCAACAAGGAGACAAAACCGAGTTCGTCTAATTCTTTCTCGCGTCTATCGGTAATAACTACTTCGGTTGGACACTTTAAGGCAATATCACCTTCATCGGTCTTAAACGTATGAGTAGGTAATCCTTCAACTAAACCGCCACCTTCAACACCGCGAATAGCACTACACCAACCATAGAGTGAAAACGCCGTGGTTAAGCGCTGAGCCAGAGCATAAGCGGCATTACCCCATAAATATTTATCATGGTCTCGACCATCGACATCTTCTTGGAACACAAATTCTTCCACTGGGACCGTATCGGGACCATAGGGATAACGCATTAAAATGTGAGGTAGCGCTAGCGCCACATAACGAGAATCTTCGGTTTCACGAAAGGAACGCCATTTAACGAGTTCGGTATTCTCAAATATTTTAGCCAAATCCCGTGGATTGGATAGCTCAGTAAAACTATCCATGTCAAATAATCTGGGACTGGCTGCCGCAATAAAAGGTGCATGAGCCGCCGCCGCCACATTAGACATTTTTTCTAGGAAAGCAATATCTTGAGGATGACGCCCAAATTCAAAATCACCTATCAGGGCGCTGAAAGGATGGCCACCAAAGACGCCGTATTCTTCTTCGTAGATTTTTTTGAACAGCATACTTTGATCAAATTCCACCGCCTTTTCTAAATCTTTTTGTAATTCTTGGCGGCTAGCATTTAATAAACGCAGCTTTAATGAGGTACTGGTTTCGGTATTTTTAATCAGATATTCTAGGCCCCGCCAGGAAGCTTCGAGTTTTTGAAACTCTTGGGCATGGATGATTTCATTCAGTTGCAAACTTAATAATTCATCAATTTGGGCAATCCGGTTATTAATCATGGCCACGGTATCCGTACTAACGGTCATATGGCCTTCTAAGACTTGTTGAGCGAGCTCGGCTACCATATCTTTAGCACGCGCTGTTTGACTTTCATCTCGTGCCATTTTGCCTTCTTGAACAATTTTATCCAAAAGGCTAACTTCTTTTGCAACTACCGGCCTGGCTTCGGGTTCGACTATTTGTTCTGCTGCAGCCATTTTTAATCTTCTTTAGCTAATTAATAATTTAACTCGTTGATTACTAAAATTGATTAATTATTCCTCTCCTGAAACTGGCTGAGAGGAATTTTCATTTTGGGCTTGAAGCGAAGGTTCCTTGTTAGCGGAATTTTTAATTTGTTGTAATTCTTCAGTATTATTGACTACCTCTTGCAACAGTCGCTCCAGCTCATCATTTCCGTCTAATTTAGTCAACAAATCAGTTAGTTTTTGTCGTGCTTGGTAAAGTTTACGTAGCGGTTCAACTTGTTGAATCACTCTGCCGGGATGAAAATCATCCAGCTGTTCAAATTTAAGTTCCACATTGAGTTGACTATCATCATTAGCCAACTTATTGGCAACTCGGTAAGTTAAACGTGGTTTAGCTGATTTAAGCACATCATTAAAATTATCGCGATCAATATCCACGAACTTACGTTTTTTAAGCGGAGGTAAGGGTTTTTCTGGCTTACCTGACAAATCACTGATAACCCCCAATACAAAAGGTAATTCTTTTTTCTCAATGGCTCCACCGGTTTCAACATCATAAGTAATTTGAACTCGTGGTGGACGAACGCGACTCAGTTTACTTTGGGTACTTTCTTTTTTAGCCATGGTCTTGATACTCTTTTAGTAGCTAAAGTGCAGACAAGTCAATGAATTGACACCCATTCATTCCTTGGAAAGAAAACTTTCATCACCGCTTTTCCATACCCTGAGACTTTAGTCTCAAGCTGTTAGTACAACTACAAGAAGTGACCTGGTAAAAGCTTTGTCTGAGTCAAACTTCCTCTCCAAGCTTTAAGTAAGAAAAAATCTCACCGGTATTATACCGGGATGATGAATTCATTATAGACAAAATTCTATCAAAAGCAAACCTTAAGAATTTTTTTTAGCGCTATTAAAACTGAATTTAGATTAACTTGGTAATTGTCAGTTTATCGAGAAACCCCGCTTTTTACCTATCATCAATTCAGAAAATTCCCTATTCCGTAATTAAATATTAACTACTAAATTAATAGATTAAGCCAGATAAAAAAATAACAACTGCATGTTGATAAAGTAAATAAATGTATTAAATCTTAACTTAAGACCAAGGTTAATTTTTTTAGCCAATTGTTACCAGGCAGGAAACGCTTTCTACTGGTAGGGTAGAAACCCAACTACTCCGGAGGATCCTATGAATTTACATAGGATTATACGATATGACCGACAACTTATTAGTGTCTATTTATTTTAAATGGAATTGCGTTGGCCCCAACACAATTCATCACATTGATCTCAAATATAATTTAATTACTGGGAAAGCATAGGGGGAAGTTTATGAGATCACAGCATAAGGAAACTATCTATAAACGACCATTCAATCTATCCTTGCGTGTTGTTATCACGTTAGGAATTCTATTTCTTTTACCAACTTCTTATGTAGTAGCTGCTATTATGGTCAACAGTGAGTTTGATAACCTTACTGCGAATAATGGTTTGTGTACACTACGAGAAGCTGCTCAAGTAGCGGGGATAATAACCACAACCGGCGATTGTCTTAATCCTGACGGTAGTAAAGTCATTCAGTTTAATAGTAGTCTACAGAATCAAACCATTACACTTACTTCTAATGATACAATTCCAGATTCACTATCCCGCTTATACATCAATACCAATCTCATTATTGATGCGCTGGATAATCAAATAACGCTTGATGGTGGTAGTGCAGGTAAGCGAGTAATTAGAGTTGCGTCTGGAAAAACAGTTGAAATTAGAGGAATGACCATCCGTAATGGTGGTTCTCCTTTTAGTGCAGCCGGATCTTTCTCTCCTAATGAAGGTGGTGGCATTTATAATGAAGGAACATTAACCATAACTAATTGTGTTATAGAAAATAATCTAGCTAAATTGAAAGGTGGCGGTATTTATAGTATTGGTTCTCCCATGGTGCCAAGTACTCTCATTTTGAATAGAACTAGCATCTATAACAATCAGACTAGGGTTAACGGAAGTATTCCTTGGAATGAGGGCGGTGGCGGTGTTCTTAATGATGTTAATAGTTCGCTAACTATTAATAACAGCACAATTAGTGGTAATCAAGTAATGGGTTCAAATAATAAAGGTGGCGGAATTTTTAATTTAGGTAACACCGTTGTTCTAACTAATAATACGATTACGAACAATGATGCTAAACAACCCAGTGGGGCAATATATAATGCTAATGGAACAGTTACTATTGCTAGTAGTATTGTGAGTGGTAATTTTAAAAGTGGCTCGCCGGATTTTGATTGTGGTGGTAGTAATATTGTCTCTGGGGGTTATAATCAGTTGGCTGCTGGCTGCGTCACGACGCTAGCTAGCACTGATACGCTGGTTACAAATAGCCAGTTGAGCAACGTATTAGGTACATTTACTGGTTCTTATTATCCACTAAAACTTTCTGCTGGCGTAAATAGTGCCGTTAATGCTATTCCTAGTGGCACGAATGGTTGCGGTACAGCTCCCCTTAACCAAGATCAAATCGGTGCAACTCGACCGCAGGGAAATAATTGTGATATTGGTGCTTACGAAGTTCAGCAACCAACGGTTACTTATACCTTTTCACTTAATTCATTGTCTGAAAAAGAAGATGCTGCGGGTACCCTACACTTTACGGTTAACCAAGTTCAAGTTCCTAATTGTGGTCCGACAACTATCGAATATAGTATTACTGGAACCGCTTCGCCCCCATCTGCCCCAGATGTTGATTATCAACATGACACGCCAACCAATGGACAAACAACCAGCGATACGACCGGGACGATTTCTTTAAATTCTGGACAACAGGGAAGCATTAATCTAGGCATTCTACCCGATTTAACTGTTGAACCAGATGAAACCATCACAGTTACTTTAGCTAACCCAACTCTAGTCAGTCCTACTTGCCCAGAAATTCCAACTTATTTTGCTAGTCCTCAGTTTATTCTTCCAAGTGCCCCCATTACCTTTACCATTAAGAATGATGATTTAGCGGTGACGGCAATTAATCGCCTTGATCCCAATCCAACTAATGCAGATAGTGTGAGTTATACGGTAGTATTCAGTGACGGAGTAATAGGCGTAGATGCCGGTGATTTTACGACAACAAATAGTGCTCCCATTACTAGTGTGACCCCCATTGATAATAAAAATTACACCGTAGTGGTTGATATTAGTGGCAGTGGTAGTGGTGATTTCCAACTCAAATTATTGAATAGTGCCACGATAAACAGTATCAATCCAGATTTAACTTTTAATGGTGAAGGATTGACTGGTGAAACTTATACGATCGATAGATCACGTCCGGCAGTTACTCAACTTGAGATTGCACCTAACTCTTATGAAGTTGATACGATTACCATTAAATTTAGCGAGGCAGTGTATGATTTTGATCTCAGTGATCTGCAATTGATTCGCGATAGTGGTAGTAATTTACTTACTAGTGCTCAACCACTAACTACAACAGATAACATTACTTGGACCTTAGGTAATTTAGTTACCTTGACTGAAATTATAGGTAATTATAAATTCACGGTGCTAGCAGCAGGAATTACAAATTATATTGGAAATTCACTATTAGCGGATGCTGATAAAATTTGGGAAAGATTACCACCGGTTTTGAACATTACTAAAGCCGGTGAAGGCAATGGTAAGGTTACTGCTCAAGGAATAAATTGTGGAACAGTGTGTACTAACAGCTATGCCATTGGCGCTCAAGTTTCCTTAACCGCAACACCCAATGAGGATTCTTACTTTGATCATTGGGAAGGCGATTGTACTTCAACATCGCCTACGTTATCTCTTACGATGACCAAAGCTATCAAGGTAATAAACTGCACTGCTACTTTCCATAAGAAAACTAGTCTTACCCTGAATATTAGTAAAACCGGTGAGGGCAGTGGAACAATTACTGGAGCAGAAATTAACTGCGGTACTCAATGTAGTTTTGTTTACTTTACTGGCAAGGTCATTAACTTAACGATGACCCCCGCCGAAGGTTCTTACTTTGGTGGTTGGGCAGGTGATTGTACGACTTCGTCTTTCACGATGAAAGCGAATATGAATTGTATAGCCAGTTTCTATAAAAAATCAGATCCACCCGGACCATCATTGTCAGAAACGATGATCTTAACTTTAACTCAACAAGGTACCGGCGAAGGCGAGTTTGTTTTTCAGCCAGCTATTCCAGCAGATAGAATTGACTGCGATACCGATAAAAAACAATGTCGTTATAGCATTGATACGGCTAGCTGGGTCAAAGTTACTGCCGAACCTCACTCAGATTCTCGGTGGGTTGGCTGGACGGGTGCAAACCCAAAATGTTATCAAAATCAAGGCAATCGACTTGAGTTCTTTATGAGTCAGAATTATAGCTGCATGGCTGAATTTGAAAGTAACCCGAAAGTGTTAAGCTTAGTGACGATTGGTAATGGGCAAGTAACGATTTCCCCAGTAGGTAATTCAATTCCTTGTGAAACCGGGAAGTGTTTCCAATTTGCGGGCAATAGCGAAGTGACCTTAACGCCTCAAGCTGGTAATGAATTTCATTTTGATAATTGGTCTGGTGATCCAGATTGTCAAGATGGTCAAGTGAAGATGGATACAGATAAAATCTGCGTAGCCACTTTTGGGGATACACCATCGGTTAATTTAGTGCTAATTTACGATCAAAGCCAAGGTCAAATTGCCCTCACGCCAGCTGGTGAAAATTGTGGATATCGTTGTCAACGTTATAAGCGTGATACTTTAGTTACTTTGACGGCTCAACCTCAATCAGGATTTCAACTCGCTAGCTGGGGTAGTAATTGTAGCAGTCAAACCCAAGCGACGCTTGGAATTATCTTAGATAAAGATTTTCGGTGTGAAGTGACTTTCATGCCGGCTACTAATCCACCCCCGGTTGATCCTTCTCAACCAACTTATAGTTTAACGGTTAATTCAAAGGGTGGTGGTTTCGGTACCATTACGAGTCTGCCTGGTGGAATTCATTGTGGTTTAAATTGTACCGGTCTTTATCCGGCGAATACAACAGTCACAGTTCAGGCTGAACCGGCTCCTAATTCTGTTTTTGTGGGTTGGGATGAAAGTTGCCCGCAAGGTCAAGTTTATTTGAATGCCAATAAAACTTGTTTAGCTACTTTTGAAGTGCCTGGTGTTGTAGAATGGACTTCACCGACTCAAATCAATGTGACTGAAGAAGATAAACCCGTCATTTTGCGGGTCAGTCGTTTAGGCGGTAAATATGGTGCCGCTACGGTAGACTACATCATAACGGATAACACGACTACAGCGGGGAGCGATTACAACGCCACTGCTGGTACTTTAACTTGGGCGGTTGGTGATAATACCGAAAAAACAGTTACTTTAACAATCCTACCCGATAAACTCAAAGAAGAAGCTGAAAGCTTAACAGTTACTTTAGTGAATCCTCAAGGCGGTGTGCGGTTAGGTACCTCAACCACGACAGTGGTTCATATTGCAGATGTGCCTGCATTTAGTAGTATCCAATTAGCGATGCCTAAATATAGCGTGAACGAAGGGGGTAAAAAAGAAGCGATTATATTCGCCACTCGTGCCGGAAAAAGCTTAGGAACAGTCAGTACTGATTTCAAAACCATTGACGGTACCGCCATTGCTAATAACGATTATACGCCGGTCAGTGGCACCTTAACTTGGGCAGATGGAGATAGAACTCAGCAAGCGATTAAGATACCTATTCTTCAAGATAGCTTAAATGAGAATCATGAAACTTTTGAAATTCAACTATCTAATTTAACTGGTGAAGCCCAATTTGGCCAATATGTTCAAGCAACGGTAACGATTGTTGATACCCCAAGTATGGGCAGTTTAGAGTTTGCCCAAGCCGAATATGCGGTCAATGAATCCGCTGGCAAAGTAACCATTCAAGTGAATCGAATTGGCGATAATTCTGGTGAAATATCTATCAATTACATGACAACCAATGAAGGTAGTGCCCAAGCTGGAGCAGATTTTACGCCCAGCCAAGGTATACTCCAGTGGACTAATGGTGATAGCGAACCGAAGTCTTTTGATATTCCAATTAGCGTTGATGAACAACCAGAAGGAGAAGAAACGGTTAACTTAAGTCTGTCTAATCCAACCGGAGGTGCCAGTTTAGGTGCCATATCAACAGCGATTCTAAAAATAACTGATGTTGTCGATGACCCATCTAATCCGCCACCAGTGACTGAGGTCAGCGTTATTCAATTTGCCGGCCCAACCTATGAAGTTCTAGAACAAGCAGCGATTGCGCCATTAGAAGGTATTATTCAGGTTCCAGTTAAGCGCATGGGGAGCAATAAAGGGTTAGTAACCGTTAAGTATCAGACTCAAGATGGGACAGCAATAGCTGGTAAACACTATCAAACCAATCAAGGTATATTAACTTGGGCAGATGGTGAAATTGGAGAACAATGGATTGGTATTGATACTTGGGATAACAAGTTGCCGGAAGAAAATAAATACTTTTCTTTATCCCTTTCTCAACCCAATGGTGCAGTACTGGGCGAATATTCTCAAACTACGGTATTAATTCAGGACGATGATGGGGGTACAGTTGGATTCTCATCTAAAAATAATTATTTAACTGTGGAGAAAAGTGCACAAGCACAAATAATGGTAAGTCGCTCGAATAATAGTACCGGTCAAGTGATTGTTCACTATAGTACCGCTGATGGTACAGCTATAGCAGATGAAGATTATATTCCCAGTAGTGGTGTTTTAACTTGGGCTGATGGTGAATATGGCAATCAAACCATTAGTATTCCTATCATTGCCGATGAGGTAAGCGAAGATAATGAAACGATACAGTTAAGATTATTTGATCCACAAGGTCAAGCTGTATTAGTACAACCGAGTGAAGTTGCTATTACCATTATTGAAACCGAAACGACGGCATGTGAAGTAACTGAAAAAACGGTTGATTGTTTTCTCGTTTTAAATACGGATTCACCGACTCTATCAGATATTCGAATTACTTCACGAGGTGGTATAACCGGTGGGCGTTTAGCCGGGCAAATTCAAAATGCCGGTCGAGTGCAAAATGTGGTGTTAATGCCAGATAGTATTTTAATCGGTGGACAAGTTACTGGATCTTTGAGTGGCGATCCTGATCAATCAACTACAGCATTTATTCGTCATGTGAAACTGAAAGGTGCTCATTTAGAAAGAGTAGTCATTGGAGAAGGATGTCAATTTGACCAATCAACCACCTTTGGCGAAGGCGTACTTTTTCAAACCAATGAATTAGTTCCAGAAGAACAAAATCTCGCGCCGATATTAGGTTATATGGAACAAGCGATCTTTGGTCAACCAGCGGTGAAACTCCGTGGTGATGTGCTTTATCTCAGTGCTATTGAAGGTTTATTAGGAACAATCAATGCGCTGCCTCAATTAGCTAACTTTGGTTGGCAAATCAAACTTGATCCACGCTATGGTTTTCTTACCTTGGATGTGGGAAATCTTCGTTTTGCAGCGATGCCTTTGCAAGTTAATCAAACTTTAACTGAAATGATTGAAGGAATTTCATTAGGTGTGACCCAACAAGCGGATGGGCAAGTTAGCTTTCGTAATCAAAATGGCCGAGAAATCATAACGCAACCGGTAGTACAAGATCCAACTACTCTTCAAGAACAGTTACGCCAATTAGGTTTAAACACTATAACCATGTTAGCAAATGGTAATCTCAAGGTAACTTTAGCTGATGGTTCTTACTTTAGTGGTCGAGCTAGTTTAGTTGCTCAGCGAGTACCTCAAGAAACATCGCTAGGCTTACATTATACTGAACAACCGGTTTACCTTATCTTTGAAGATGATCAGGGTCAATATTGGCAACAATTTATTTATCCAGCGGCGGCTGACCCACAAGTATTAGCTAACCAGACTGAGGAGTTTTTCTTAGCTAATGATGGACAACTCCAGATACGTCAAGGGGAACGTGTTTACCAAGGTCGATTAGATTACTTGGTTGTCACCGGAAAACAACCCCGAAGTGGTAATCTCCAATTTAAAGATATTGCCGATATCAATGGCGATCAGTGTGGTGATTATCAAATCTTTTATAATTCTCAAGAAAACCAAGTCATGTTTGGACAATGTTCATCACATTAATTAGAATCTTGGTTTAAATTTATTTTTCATAGATAACACTGATAATTCCAAAGAGGGTATCTTTTCAGCGTAATTATTGGTGTTATCGACATTCTTGAACTTAATGGAATTGGCTGATCGGGTGGGTAGAGCGTAGCGAAACCCACCGTAAAAAAGCACATTTTGGCTACATTTACTTAAAAAAAAACGTAATAATATAGTCAGAAGCAGTAACTAAAATGCAAGTAACTAATATCCATTTAATGATTTTTGCGGAAACGAATTTTTGCAATCTCGCACCATAATACATACCACCAAAGCCACCGATACCAAACAGGAATCCTAATAACCAATCGGGTGCTACCGATATGGTTGGATAAAAAGGGGCTATCGATTGGTAAAATAAAACCCCCGCAATCGAAGTAATAAAGTTTCCTAAGAGTGCTGCACCAGCAACAGTGTAAACCGGTAAGCCGAAGAAACCGACTAATAAAGGTGCAATAATAGCACTGCCACCGATTCCGTAAGCACCACCAATAATACCTACGAGCAGGCTTAATATCATTATTCCTATAACACGGATATCGAATTGTTGGCCATAAAATTCGTAAATAATATGGTTTAAGGTAAAACTTTTTATAACAATTCTGGGTAAGGATATTTTTGTAGAAATATTTGATGACAAGTTAGACGAGGATTGGTAATGTTCTTTAACGATTTGGCGAAATTTCTCTTCAGCAGCTTTCTGATTTGAGAATGACTTTCTATAATCTAATAAATTGATTAGTAGTCGATAACCAATGTATAACAAGACCAAACCGGCAAACAGTTTGAAGTGATTAGGATTCGGTAAATACTCGATACGAAGAATAGCGCCAATTAAAACACCCGGTAGAGTTCCGATAATAACCACCCAAGTCAGGGGCCATACCATACGACCTTCTTTGATGTAATGGTAGACTCCGCTTGGAATAGCTATAATGTTAAAAAGTTGATTGGTCGCACTGACGGCTGGACTAGTGAAACCCAGGATACTCACTTGAAAAGGTAAAATTAAGAAAGCACCGGATAATCCACCCATTGAGGTAACAAATGAAATGATGAAAGCAGTGAGTGGTGGTATGAATGGATTAATTTCGATATGAGCAATGGGAAAATACATGTGTTAGTTATTAGTTATCAGTTATCAGTTATCAACTAAAATATACGTATTATCGATTAATAACGATCTATTATCAAATAATATCGGTTAATTATCGAATAATAGCAACCTGTTATCAAATAACATTGCCATATTATCGAATAATAGCAACTTGTTATCGAATAACAATGACATACTATCAAATAACGGTAACTTGTTATCAACAAATAGCTACTTATTATCATGTAATCTGAAGTTATTATCAATTAATATTAAATTAATAATCTAGTGATGATAATATTCACTGTTAACTGATAACTAGCCACTGTTAACGTGGTGCTTCTACTTTATTTAACAATGAGCTTAATACGGTATCGATATTATGCCCTTCAATTTCTAATTCGGGTGCTAAAGCAATCCGATGACGTAAGGTAGCTATGGCAATACTTTTGACATCATCTGGAATCACAAAATCACGTCCGGCTAATAGTGCCGCTGCACGAGCAGCCCGAATTAAAGCAATACTACCCCGTGGTCCAGCACCAAGACTGACCCCGGGCCAATTGCGGGTATTTCTGACAATTTTTACGGCATAGTCATAAACTCGATCATCTAAGCGTAATTCGGCAACAATTCGCTGTAAGATTAATATTTCTTCCGGCTTAATAATCGTATTGATGGCGCTGACATCTAAACTTTCACCGCTTTTACCCGAAGTGACTTGTTTAACTAATTGGATTTCTTCTACTTGCGTGGGGTAATCAATGCGTATTTTTAATAAAAACCGATCTAATTGCGCTTCGGGTAGTGGATAAGTTCCTTCTTGCTCTATCGGATTTTGGGTGGCCAGTGTCATAAATGGCGGTGCTACCATAAAAGCACGTCCTTCTATAGTAACCTGTTGTTCTTGCATTACTTCGAGAAGTGCTGATTGACTTTTGGCTGGCGCACGATTGATTTCATCAGCTAATAAGAGGTGAGTAAAACCGGTCCTTTGCGAATACGAAATTCTTCGGTTTTCATGTCATACATGGCGTGTCCGGTCACATCACTGGGCATTAAGTCCGGGGTAAATTGAATCCGGGTAAAGCGACCAGCAAATGTTTTCGCTAAGGCTTGTACTAATAATGTTTTACCTAAACCTGGTACACCTTCAATTAAAACATGTCCCGCTGCCAATAGCGCAATTAAGACTTGGTCAATGATTTCTTGTTGACCCACTAACGCATGATTTACTTCGGTGCGAATCTGCTGAACGATTTCTATAGCACGGTTTACCGGTTCATGGGTCGGTAAGATACTCATTATTCTATTTTTTCCTAGAGCATTTTGCTAATTTGGGTAAGTATTCGGATAGTTTGAGTAAAGGCAACCTCGGTCTGTGGTTGAATATTATACAAAGCTTCCTCTATTTCTTCCGCAGATAATTGACCAAGTGATGCCAAATATTGGCTTAATTCACTCGGTGAAAGGCGAATCCAATCGGGATGTACTGATGCTAATTTATTTAGAACCGATTGTCTGGCGCCATGCAGTAAAAATTCAGTTTGGCGGTACCGCCATAAAAAGTGTCCACTGGCTTCGATATGTTCTAATAAGCGACGACGGGTGCCAGTTGGATCCGGTAAAAGTGGACCAAATCGCAACATAATATGCCATAACCAGAACAAGAGTAAAATACTCGCACTAATAACAACAGTCCACCACTTGAGCCAAACTAATTGTCCTAATGAAGGTATATCATTGGTTGTCTTCGTTATCTTACTTAAATTAGGCAAAAGAAGTAGCCAAATTTGTCGAGCCGGTCGTTCAAAATGAACCAATGACCAAAGGAATTGCGCATGATCATATTGACCAATCACTTGATTGTGAATAAATTGTATATCACTTAATAGACTAATCATTCCCGTGCCATAATAATAAAATAAAAAATGGGTACCGTAGTCGTCCAGAATTTCTATAGCCGGATCATCGATATATTCAAGGCGATAATGAGGATCAAACGCGACCTGAATAGCTTTATTTTCCCAAGTCAACGGCGTAACCGGTATGATCTGGTCTTGGGGTAGATATTCTAAATTATCTTCGAGGCGATAAATCTTTAATTGTTGCAATAATGGATTGGACGAATTTTCTAAGCCATTAAATATGGTATTGCTCGCGATGATTAAATGACCACCGGCTTCAACCCAGTTAAGTAGTTGTTGAGTTTGAGTTGCATCGAATAGTCCATCGGTTCCCCATAAAATTAATGTATCTTGAGAGTCTAATTGTTTAAGCTGGGTTACTGACGTAGTGGTGATAACCACACTTCCCATTCGCTCTAACAATTGTTGCGCCGCTAATAAAGGATTATCAGCCGCTGCACCTTGGAAACCGATTTCAACGGTTTCGCAATGCTTTTCAAAATGGGTATTAATCCAATAACCACTATAAAATAACCCCATTAACCCGAGTAAGGTCACTACAGCAAACCGGGTATTTTTACTCAAGTATCCTACCACTGTCCTTACAACCAATTTCCGATTAATAAGAATGGCGCCCAGTAGGCCGGATGACGAAATTTCTTTTGTTGAGCGAGTTTAGCTTGCGCTTGTTGTAAAGCTTGGGCTTTCGATAAGTTTTGTTGTTGTAATTGTTGGTAAAAGTCAAAGACCAGTTGAGAAGTTGCTTCGTCATCGACAAACCATAAACTGGCTAAGGCACTACGGGCACCAGCTTTAATCGCAACACCAGCTAGTCCTAAAGCAGCACGTTCATCACCAACAGCAGTTTGACAAGCACTTAAAGTTAATAATTCCACTTTTTCTTTGCGTAATTCACTGAGTTTCAACAAATTTTCTAAACGATCCATCGTTAATTTATCATCGTAAGTCAGTAAAAAACTTCTTTTCGGATCCCGATCAAATTGACCATGTGAAGAAATATGAATGATCTGGTAAGGGGTCGTTTGTAAGGCTTGATTGATGTTATTGAGCGAAAAATTTTTATCAATTAAAACGGTCGCATTAGGAAATAATTCATTGATATTATGAACTTCCTTTAATACACTGGGCAAAGGCGGAAAGCCTTGAACTTCTTCAGCAAGACCATTAAGTAAAACTAAGATATTCTTCTTGGGTAAATGGTGTGGCTCAGTGAGTTTTAAACCGGGTGTCACAACTAAGGCGACCTCTTGAAATAAGAATTTTTTCTCTTGTTGATTATATAAAGCCGCAAATGGAATGGTTCGCAATGGCCCGTCTGGGACGATCACCAGCGTATCAATATGATAAGCAAGTAATTCTGGTTGTAGTGGTACAATCAGCCAGTTATAAAGTTGTTTGGCTTGTTTTACAAAACTGCCATCAACAGAACGTTGTACATTATTCCGAAAAGCGAGTACCGTTTTTGCTAATTGCTGATAATCTACCGGAACCACAATTTGACGAATCCCCTCGGGTAAACTTAGTAATAGTTCAGTCCGATTGGTCAGTAAAATGGGATAAAACACTGCCGTATGTTGTTGTTTAACAATTTGATCTAATTGCGCACTCTGCGTTTGCTGAACAGACGATACACATTCATCACGAAAATAATCCTGTAATTCTGCGGCTTTTAGTAGTTCAATGGCATCTCTTGCCTGAGTTAAGAGCGCATTTTTTTGCTGAGTTGTCGTAGCTAAAGCCGATTGTTGTAACAACACATCCGCTAAACCATAATAAACTGGCCGAATCCGTTCATAAAAGACTTCCTTAGCATTGCGTTGTCCTATACTCAGCTCCATACGAATCGGCTGCAAATGAGCTAATGCCTGTTGATAAGCGACTAAAGCAGCATCTAACTGTCGCTGTGCTTGAAATAGACGGGCGCGTTGCCATTCCCACAGATAGAGCAAATCAGGAATTTCTTGGGCCAAGAAAATAGCGGCATTCGTTAACTGTAATGCTTCATCATAACGTTGTTCTCGTTCATAAAGCTGACCCAAATATCCTTTAGCATAAGAAGATAAACGCTTATCTTGGTACTGATTAGCTAATTGAAGAACTTGAGTCAATAGTTGATAATTTTTGAGCTTAATTTCATATTGGGGATTTTGCTTGACAAAGTCGGCCTGATTTTGGAGTAGTCGCGAAGCTAATTGAGCTAACCCTAGTAATTGAAATCCTTTATCATAATTATCAGGTAATTGCTCAACGAGCGCTAAGGCTTGCCTAAATGGAATGATACTCGCACTGGGATCAGCCAAGCTAAGATAAGCTTGCGTTTGATTACTTAATAATTGAATTTGCAAAGGAATATAATTTAGCCGCTGAGCGATTTCGGCGGCTTCTTGATAGGCTCGTAAAGCTCCATTATAATCCTCATCTATACTTAACACATTCCCAATGTTATTCAATAAGTTGGCTAATACCAACGGTTCATTCAAAGTGCGTGCTGGTTCTAACAATTTTTCCAGTTGAGCTTTCGCCGCATCGGGTTGCTGCATAGCCAGCAGAATATCTCCCAGATAACTTTGTACTAATATTTGTTGATTGAGCGTACCTTGCTGTTGTGCTAAAGAGAGCGCTTGTTGCAATTTGGTGAGCGCAGTTTGGTAGTCACCTAACCCTTGGTAGGCAGCTGCCTGATAGGTCAATAGTTGAATATGTTGTTCATTATCCAATTCCGGTTTTTTTAAGAATTTATTTGATATCTCAATTGTTTGCGTAAAATTACCCTGTTGATAAAGTTCTTGAACTTGTTGCCGGGGCTGAACATTATTATTTGCCAATACCTGACTGAAAAAACACATGAAGATAAATCCGGCGACGGTGAATTTTACTCGGTTGTTGTTCAATATTTTTTGAAAAAACATATCTACCCTCTATATTAAGAATGGATGGTACCTCTGCTTAGCCAGTATTTAATTAAAATTTAATTCTAGACAAAATGTTAGTGTGTCCGATAGTTTAATGACTGTCAAATGTGTTTAGTCATGCACGGGTATAAAATTAATTGAATGCTATAAAATGAGGTACTCAAGCCTATTGTTAACAACAATTTTTTAATTTATGTCTACTGTTCTTGAAGATACTGCGCTTTGTCTCAAAGCTGTCCATATTCATAGCTATCATTCGCATTTTTCTAATTGAAAAAGAATTAGGCGATTGGGGTCTAAATCTTGGAATGAGCAATGTTGATTTACTTAGCTGGTACTCTTAAGCGGTTAACAAATAGATAGGACTTACGCATTAACAACCGGCCGAAATTGTGGATAAAGATGCTCCTTACCGACAACAAAAGAGCGAATAAAATCAGCAATAACCTCAGAAAATAAATCCCGTTGCATCTGGTAAGCATTAATGATCAGGTTAGTCACCGGCATTCGTTGCAATTGAATATAAGCACCAAGCGCTGCCAACAGGTGATTACGTATTCTTTACATTCAATGTGCCGTCCGACAGATTCAACCAAGTTTTAGCTTCGTTAAACCGGTCTTGAGGTTGATAGTTTTCTCTGAGCAAAAAGCGATTTACATTCTCATGAGAAAAACCCATCACTTCCGCTAGGCGGGTGCAACTGATTGACTTTGGCTCACTCATGCATGCATGAGAAATTTGATATATTCCGGTAAATTGCAAGCTTCTGTTGGTGGACGACTGGTGATTCGCATCAGTTTGGTAACGGGTTAGCAAATATTAACCTCTTTTTTTACTGCTTTTGTCGATGAATGCGTAAGTTCTAATAGTGTTTTTTTTAAGTGGGACTTGGTATAATATAAATGTTAAAGTTGGAATGTAATATCAATTGTTGGTTTACCCAGTTTTTAGCATAATGACTTCTCATAAATGATTTTCTTCTTGTACCAGCTAGGAGTTAACAATGAAACTTAACAAGTTGTTATTTTTTATCTTAATGTTTTTAGGATTCTCTAAAGTATTAGCAGCCACAGATTGCACTCAAGTCACTCAAATACCTCAGATTGAATGTGAAGCCTTGGTTGCACTTTATGATAGTACTAATGGATCGGGGTGGAATAACAAAGCTGGTTGGAATGTGACTAATACACCGTGTAGTTGGTATGGGGTATCTTGTGCTAGCAATCACGTGAGTATAATTGATCTGAATTCTAACGAATTGGTCGGTTTAATCCCCGCAGAGCTAGGTAATTTTAGTTATTTGCAGTGGCTTATCCTAAGAGATAACCGACTTAGTGGTTCAATTCCTCCAGAGCTGGGTAATCTTAGTAATTTGCAATGGCTTTATCTATATCGTAATCAACTGACTGGTTTAATACCTGCAGAATTGGGTAATCTTAGTAATTTAAAGCGACTTTGTCTACATGTTAATCAACTAACTGGTTCAATTTCCCCAGAGCTGGGTAAGCTTAGTAACTTGCGGTACCTTTATCTATCTAGTAATCAACTAGCTGGTTCAATTCCCCCAGAGCTTGGTAAGCTTAGTAACTTGCAATTGCTTTATCTACATAGAAATCGACTAAGTGATCCGATTCCTATAGAGCTAAGTAATCTTAATAATTTACAAGTACTTTCATTAGGTTACAACCAATTGAGTGGCCTAATTCCTCCAGAGTTAGGTAATCTTAGTAATTTACAAGAGCTTTACTTACTTAGCAATCAACTTTGTGGCAACATCCCACTCTCACTACTAAACCTTACTAATTTAAAGTTTTTATATTTGAGAAGTAATGGTTTAAACATTACCAATTTAGATCCAGCTCTAAAAGCATTTTTCGATAGTTTAGAACAAATTTCTTGGGAACCCCAAAACCCTGCCCCCACTGTCTGCAAGGCTTCATTAGCAACATTAGCATTTTTTAGAGCAGTACCGAGTCCGGAGAAGGTTTTACTGAAATGGCAAATGTTATCTGAATATGAAAATGCGGGCTTCTATATTTGGCGTGGACAACCGAATGGCTCACAATGTACCTCTCACCTAATAGATTATCATGATATTGTGCCCATTGATTTTGAAGTCAGTAAGAGTAATGGTTTTTCTGGGATAACTTACTTCTATCAGGACCACACTGTTAAACCAAAGACAACCTATTGTTACCTTCTAGAAGATCGTGATTTTGGAGGTAATAGTACTTTCCATTGGGATTCAATTGTATCAGTGACTACTGACTAATTATGAAAGGTGAGCTAGAATAAGTGACTAATAAAAACGGGTGAGCATTTAGATTGTCTCACCCGTTATAAGTTAGCTTGTAATGGGCTAATTCGCTGGTGTTGGGCTAATGAAAACCAGCCCAACTTAAATTATTTTGTCAGAAAAGTTTGATAAAATTTCTCTCTAAACACGATTACATACACACCATCTCTTACCCACCCAATTCAATCCGCAAAAATCTTTCCACCTGAGAGAGTTACTAATTCTAATACAACCAGATAGTCGGTTACAGGAATAGGTATTGACAATTGGGCCTACCCAACTTGCTGACCAAGCAGTTACCGATAGCCACTTCGACCAAATGATATGAACAAGCCAAGCATTTAGGTATGAGTCGAAGAGGGATCAGATGTGCTTTGAAGCATTTAGGGATCAGCCGAAAAAAACGTTCTCACTTCCGAAAGCTAACATTGCCGCACCGGAGCATAAAGCGATTCGGAAACCAAAAAAGTGTTCGGTTGAGGAACTTTTTGTACACGCTGTTCTATAGTCATTTTATTTTATACTGCTTTTTATATCTGGGGGCAGACCGGTCGATCTGCCTACCCTTACAACAGATGTTACCTATCAAGATAGGTTTAACTCAGCACTAATGGTTTTACCTTTAAAACAATTTTGTGGCTTGAGTGAGTTGTAATATTCCGACAACAATAAGGTAAATAGCAACAATGTAGCTCAACAGTTGGGGCTGTGCCAAGATAAGAATACCAGCGATGATGGCAACGATTGGCTCAATAGTGGGAGGTAATTTCATATTTTATCTCTCAAACTGAAAATGGAACGCCATAGTTAAATACTGAAATTTCAGCGTGTCATTTAAGTACTATTTAAGTTCATTTGTCAAGTTTAATCACTACCGTTAGCTTGTTACCTAGTCAACTGAAATATACTTTAACATATCTCCGTATAGCAACCCTTTTTATCAGAATCAGCTTTCTCAAAATGACAATCCTGATTCAGACAATTGATGGGGAGTAAGATATTGCTCGTAAAAAATAGTCAAGGATAACCTAAATGGTGTTATAATTTTTTTATGGTACTAACTAATATAACGCCCCTAGTCTGTCTATTAGTCGTGGAAAAGAAAAAAACGCGGCTTAATGAAAAGCCAAATTTACTGGAAACACTTAAACACCATTATTATTGCTAATATTAGCCGGGATATTAGGTGTCTTAATGCCTATTATGTTATCTGTCTTGCTTGGCATTGTTTGTGTTATCAGCGGTAATGAAGCGAGTTGTCAAATTTCTAATTCCTCAGAAATGGGTTGGCATCTAGTAGAAATCATTTCTAAAATTTGGCATTTAATTCTTGAAAGTATCAAATCATCTCAATAGCTTACTGGTTGAACCCGATTAAACAGATTATCAAGATGGACAAGATAAAGAGAGATTCTATTTTGATAAATTAGTGGTATTCAGAGGCAGAACGACTTAAACCAAACGAGAAAAAATGAATCTGGGTCATCTTTTAATCCATTTAATCTTGTTCAAACCCCACAACCTTAACTGATAAACTCATGACAGTAACTTCTTCACCGCGCGTTTTTATCAGCTATAGCTGGGATAGTGAAGTCCATAAACAACGTGTTTTGGAACTCGCCGAACAATTACGTGATGGTGGCATTGATTGCGAATTAGATCAATACTATCAATCACCGCCAGAGGGTTGGGCACTGTGGATGTTGCGACAAGTTAAACAGGCTGATTTTGTCATGATGATTTGTACTCAAACTTACTATCAGCGAGCGCTTGGCGAAGAACCCCCCGGTACCGGTAAAGGGGTAAAATTGGAAGGCGCTATTATTAACAACGAAATTTTTAATAGTGAAGCCAAAAACGAGAAATTTATTCCGGTGTTATTTTCAGGAAGTGATATGCAGTTTGTTCCTGAATTTATCCTCAGTGTCTCGCGTTACATTTTACCTCAAGATCATGAAAAGCTTTATCGTCGCTTAACCAATCAACCCGAAGTGATCAAACGTCCACCAGGTCAACGCAAAATTTTACCGCCAGTCAACATTTCACCAGAGAAATCATCAACGCCATCTGCTCCGCCATTAGAAGGTTTCTCTCCCATTCACTCTATCCCTGAAAATCCCTACAATTTTTGGGACCCCGTCACCCCACCGCGTTTTGTGGGACGCACCAAGGAAATACAACAACTCGCTACCGCGTTAGCAGAACATCGCAGTCTTTCCGTCATTGGTGATTGGCGAATTGGTAAGACCTCCTTGCTTCACACCTGGGCGCAACAAGCGCAACAACAAGGAAACGTAGTCGTGTCACTCAGTGGCGAAGATGGTGCTGCTCAATCTTTAGCAACTTTTGTCGAAGCTATCACTGGTTCACCTACCGCCGCCGAACCTGATCCTGCCGCTGATAGATTAGCGCAATGGAGTCAACAACAAGCGAAGTCGGGATTACCGCCGTTGCTCATCATTGATGAAGTTGAAACTTGCTTAAAACGCTTTGAGCCACGTTTTTTTGAACGTTTACGTGGAATGTTGGGCACACTCATTCTCGTCTTGGCTTCTTGGCGCGAACTTGATCGTGTCTTTCAAGAAAGGAGATTAACTTCGCCTTTTGAAAATCGTTTAGGAATTCTACGTTTAGGTTTATTAGAACCCGAAGCGGCGGGAACACTGGTACAATGGAGTCAAACCAGCTTGAACACCGCCATGATAACCAAAATGCATCAATACGCTGGACGCCATCCCTTTTATTTACAGTTATGGGGTTATCATTTCATTAATGCGCAACGTTTAGGTGAATCATTTGATGCCGCCTTCGACAAATTTTACCAAGATGCGAGTCCACGATTGCGCAAATTATGGCATACCTTGACTGAGAAAGAACAACAAGCACTTACTGACAGTTTATCGGGCAAACCCATCCAGCGGCGTAGCTTGCGATTACGCGGATTAGTTACCGAAGACGGACAATTATTTGGCAAAATTTTAGAAGAGTGGCTACGAGAAGAACTATGAATTCAGAAAAAAACCAACTCCCAAATTTTCGTCAATTTCTCTGGCTATTCTTCATGCAACCGATTACCTTACACTATCTTTTAAAAGCCAGTGGTATAGAAAATCCTAATGCGACTCTACAAACACTCTGGTTTGCTCAAAATATTAACCGTTCGGTTAAGCGTCATTATATCAACTATTTGCTAGGATTATGGTTCCTCATCATGCCGGTGGTGACAGTGATAGTTGCTTCATTCATACTCGGTATATTTATTTATATTTTACCAGGATATACCATAGATTTTGAAAAATGGATAATCGGCGTAGCCAGCGGCATCGTCATCGGCATGACCAGCGGTGTAGCCATCGGTATGGCCATTGGAGTGATAGTGGGCATGGCAGTTGGGGTGACATTTAGCGTTATCGGTAGTGTGGCATTCGGCATGGCAGTTGGTGTGGTCGGCGGCGTAACCGGTGGTGTGATCGGTGGCATGGCATTCGGTGTCGCAGTCGGCATGATCGGTGGCATGGCAGTTGGTATAGCTGGTGGCGTGGCAATCAGCGTGGTATTCGGCATGGTATTCGGCGTAGCAATTGGTGTAGCTAGCGGGATAAGCGTGGCGTTTGGCGTGGCGTTTGGTGTGGCATTTGGTGTGGCATTTGGTGTAGCCGCCGGCGTGGCAGTTAGCGTGGGTAGCGTAGTAGTTAGCATGAAAATTGGGGTGGCCGTCTTCATGGCGATCGGTATAGCAGTTTCTTTATGCCTGTTAATTTTCTTATTTCGGTTACCATTCTATCCTTTAGAAGCCTTGTTACAAATACGTCTTTATTTCAAACAAAACACATCTGGACAAGTAACACTGCATCGAGTGCCCGTATTGTACCATGAGTTAAGTTATTTACCATATCCTTGGTTAGCGAGTCATATTCTCTTAAACACGGAACGCGATCCACAATTAGTTAAACGGGTTATTGCAGCCTGTCGTATTGCACCTGGGCAACGTCGTGCCGGCGAAATTGCTTTGGCACAATTACAAGCCCAAGAATTAATTCAAGATCTACAACACCATCGCTTTACTCAAATTGTTGAATTAAAAGGAAAATGGTTACCAGGCGTCGAAGGTGCAGCGGCGCCTTTATTGGCTATTAGAGAATTAGCTCGTTATCTTCAAGCTGCTCAGGGCACCCGTTTGCCTTATCACAGCTTGCAACATTTGCAACGTGCGCAACAACAATATCAAGCCTTAGAAAATCAATTATTAACCGATCTGTCACCCTTGGCGGATGCACTCAAAGCAACTTTACCAACTTGGCATAAACGAATCTTGCAGTTACGCCAAGAAACAGAAGAATTAGCACGGCAATTTTTACCCAATCCGTTTCGCGCTGGGGATCCACTATCGCCAGAATCCGGTCGGGAGGTATTTAGAGGACGCCAGGAGTTAGTGCAGCAAATTGAATCCTTATTGGTTGATTCTCAGCAACGGGTTTCAATTGCCTTGTTGGGACCGCGTCGTACGGGGAAAAGCTCATTGTTAAAAATGTTACCACTCTTATTACCGGATACCCTGAGTATTTTTTTTGATTTACAAGATAATCCTATCGATTCCCCAGCTAGTTTTTTTAAAGCATTAGCACGACGTGCCCAGGAACAAGCGCAGCGTGATCGCCGCTTAACATTACCGCCGCTGCCCAACGGAACGCCATTTGAAGCCGGAAGTCAATGGTTACAACAGTTAGATAATTTAACGAGTCAACCCCGCATTTTAATTTGCCTGGATGAATTTGAACGCTTAGAAAATACTTTTCCCGGGGAGCGACGAGAACTACTGCAACTGATGGGTTTATTCCGCGCGACCATTCAACATCGTCAACGGGTACGGCTACTAGTCGCCGGTGTGGCCCCGTTTGATGAATTAGATAGTTTATGGAATGATCACTTCATTAATTTACGTGAAGTGCGCATCGGTCATTTAGATAAAACTACCGCTTTAAAATTATTGACGAAACCCATTCCTGAATTCCCACCCTTAGCAATTGCTCCCGCTGTCGCCGAAAAAATTTTTGCCCGCAGCGGTGGATTACCGTACTTATTGCAACTCTACGGTTCCTTATTAATAGAACATTTAAACGCCGAGAAGCGGCAACAATCTCAACTCAGCGATTTAGAAGTGGTTGAAGAACAAGTTTTAGATCAAGCTACTCATTATTTCAGTAATACCGTACAGTCAGCACCAGTTGAGGCACAAGCCGTCTTGTTAAAATTAGCAGAAAAGGATTCTCCGATAGCAATGGACAAACGTACCCGTCGTTGGCTACAGCGGCGTTGTTTGTTAACTAAACCGGGCCAATTAGCCATTCCGGTGTTGGGTACTTGGATTAGTCGAGAACAAGAATAGGCGAACAGAAAAGGGATTCACTGAACGTACCCTATCTCGTTACTTCGCTTTATCTCACTTTCCAAACAGTACATGAGACGCACTCTACTTGACTGAGCCAACGTAATTTGAAACGTTAGCTTAAGGTATTGAACAACAAAATTAATCAACTGATTAAGAAGTATTAGGGATTAATTCCAATCCGTTAAGGGCTACTAACAATATGAAAGATCTATTTATTTCCTACGGACGACGAGAAAGCCTAGGCTTGGTTGCTCGACTTCAGCGGCGACTTAAACTGGCTGGCTACGATGCTTGGTTTGATAAAGTCAACATTCCCGACGGCGAAGATTACGCCCAACGTATTAATTACGGGATCGAATCGGCTCACAATTTCATCTGTGTTATGGCACCACGGTGTTTGACCTCGCCTTACTGTCTAGTGGAATTAGAATATGCTCGTTTCCTCGGCAAACGGGTGATTCCGCTGAACCAAATGGTAATTTTCCAAGTAGATTCTCCGCAAGAACTCTCTCCAGGAGATCGTCAAGTTCTCACCCAATTTTACCAGCAACATCATTTACCGGTTCTCGACATTAACACTAACCAAGCGGTTTTAGCTCGCTCTTTGGCTTTAATTGGTCCAACCGACTGGTTAGCGGCTCAAGAACATTTGAGCCATGAAGATTGCCAAAAATTAACGGCTTGGGCGCAACCCTATGAAAATCAATGGTATCAACATGAAGATTTAGATTACCTCCAACAACACGATTTACCCATATTTGGACAAGTTATTGATGAACTCGATAGTGTGGTAGAACGGCTTATTACCGTTTTGGAACGACAAACCACCTATGTTCAACAACATACCCAATATCTCCTCGCCGCCCGCCACTGGGAAACTCAACAACGACAAACGGTTAATTTACTTGTGGGCAAAGAATATGAAACAGCCCTTGCTTGGCTGTTACAAACCGATTTTGGCGAGGACCAACCGCCGTGCACACCCAGTCCATTACACGCTGAATATATTAGTGAAGCCAAAAAAATCGCGGATAATTTCTTTACCGACATATTTATTGCTTACGCGGACGAAGACCAATTTTGGTGTGATGAAATTGTTGCTAAGTTAGCCTGCCGCGCCATCACCGTGTGGCAGCATGATAAAGATATTCAAAGTGGTATCCCGTATGATCAAGCCATTCGCCAAGGAATTGAACAAGCTGAAGCATTGTTATTTTTTATTTCCCCGCGATCGGTACAATCAGCGTATTGTTTGACAGAATTAGACTATGCCGTACAATTAAATAAACGCATTATGCCGTTGTTATTTGAAGTAGTATCAACGCTGCCAGCGGCACTTCAATCTTTACAAGATATTGATTTTACTAATAATTATCACAGTGCGTTTAATACCTTGTTGCGGGAATTAGCCACGGATAAGGAGTATTATCAAAAACATACCGCTTTGTTAGCGGCAGCGCTCAAATGGCAAGCCCAAGAACAAAATGCTGGCGTGTTGTTACGCGGTTTTAATCTTAACCAGGCGGAAACTTGGTTAACTCAAGGTTTACAGCGATCGCACCATCAACCGACAGCTTTACATGAGAAATTTATTCAAGCGAGTTTGGTTAACCAAGGTCAACTACAAACCGAGGTTTTTATCTCCTATTCGCGGAAAGACAGTGGTTTCGCTCGTCGCCTCAATGCCGAACTCCAAAATTATGGCAAAACGACTTGGTTTGATCAGGAAAGTATTGCTGAAGGCACTGATTTTGAAAAAGAAATTTATAAAGGCATTGATAATACTGATAACTTTGTATTTATTATTTCTCCTGATGCGGTGCAATCAGAATTTTGTGCCGCAGAAGTGGCTTATGCCGCTGAAACTCAAAAACGCTTTATCCCGTTACTGTACCGCGATCCACAGCATAATCCGATGCCACCAGCATTAGCCGCAGTTCAATGGCTTCAATTTCAACCGGCAGAAAAGGAATTTGCCACTGCTTTTCGGCAATTGCTTCGAGTACTGGATACCGACCGTGAACATGTACAAGCGCATACCCGTTGGGCACAAAAAGCCCAAGAATGGTTTCAAAGTAATCAAAATGTTGATTTCTTGTTAAGTGAGAGCGAATCCGCCCAAGCCACAGAATGGTTACAAATTGCCGAACAAGAACAAAAAACGCCGCTACCCACGCAATTACAACAACAGTTTATTACCCAAAGTCAAGCTAAATTGGAAGCCAATCGACGGCGAGATCAGCGGC
The DNA here is from genome assembly GCA_012032555.1 of Thioploca sp. GTDB lineage: Bacteria > Pseudomonadota > Gammaproteobacteria > Beggiatoales > Beggiatoaceae > Thioploca. Next base: position 80,884 of record JAAUSR010000007.1, on the reverse strand, counting down.
GAGTTATCGTCTTAAGTGGCTTATTAATAGTAGCCGTGGTGGCCTTAGTTGTGGCAATATCTCAATTCTTTAAGACTCAAAAACTTGCACGCGAGTCCTTGGTTCAAAAATTAAGTGCACAGGCGATTTTATCCGCTCATTTACCCGATCCAGTGAGCGGTGATATTACTCGGGGATCATTACTCGCACTGGCAGCGATTCAGCTAGAAGATAATGTTGAAACTCGGGGAAATTTCTTGCATGTCCTTGGGGAACAACCTCAGTTGGCAACGACTTTATACAGCTATATTGACATGGTTTGGGGAGTTAGTTTCAGCCCTGATGACAAGCAATTAGCCGCTGCCAACTCAGATAATACCGTGCGCCTGTGGGATGTTCAGACCCATCAGCCACTGGGGGAACCCTTGCTTGGGCATACTGACATGGTTTCAGGGGTCAGCTTCAGTCCTGATGGGAAGCAACTCGCCTCTGCTAGTTCGGACAACACCGTGCGTCTGTGGGATGTTCAAACCCATCAACCATTGGGGAAACCTTTGCTTGGGCATACTGATAAAGTTTTGAGTATTTGCTTCAGCCCGGATGGGAAACAATTAGCCTCCGCTAGCTTGGATAACACGGTACGTTTGTGGAATGTCCAAAGCCACCAACCATTAGGGAAACCTTTGCGTGGGCATACTGATCGAGTCATGAGTGTTAGTTTTAGCCCCGATGGGAAACAACTCGCTTCTGCTAGTGATGACAACACGATACGATTATGGGATGTCCAAACCCAACAACTACTAGGGGAACCCTTGCGTGGGCATAATGCTCCGGTTTGGCGTGCCAGATTTAGCCCTGACGGGAGATTGTTGGCCTCTGCCAGCTCAGATAACACCGTGCGTCTGTGGGATGTTCAGACTCAACAACAATTGGGAGAACCTTTGCGTGGACATATCGCTGAAGTTTTGGACGTTAGTTTCAGCACGGACGGTCAACGCTTAGCTTCAACCAGTTCGGATAGCACCATACGTCTATGGAATATTCAGACTCACCAACCATTAGGGGAACCTTTGCGTGGACATACTGCCGCAGTTTGGAACGTCAACTTTAGCTCCGATGGGAAGCAACTCGCTACTGCTAGTCTAGATGGCACTGTGCGTTTGTGGGAAGTTGAGAACCGACAACTACTCGGGAAACCGTTATATAAAAATACCACCGGGATTAAGAGTGTCAGCTTCAGTCCTAATGGAAAACAATTAGCCATCGCTAGTTCAGATCACACTGTGCGTCTGTGGGATGTTCAGACTCAACAACCACTGGGAAAACCATTGCACGGGCACACTAATAAAATTTTAAGTATCAACTTCAGCCCTGATGGGAAGCAATTAGCCTCAGCTAGTTCAGATAGCACCGTGCGTCTGTGGGATGTCCAAACCCAACAAGCACTCGGTGAACCCTTGCGTGGGCATACTGGTACCGTGTTGAGTGTCAGTTTCAGCCCCGATGGGAAGCAACTCGCTTCTGCCGGTTCGGACAACACGATACGCCTGTGGAATATTCAGACTCACCGGCCACAGGGAGAACCCTTGCGTGGGCATACTGATCGAGTTATGAGTGTTAGTTTTAGCCCCGATGGGAAGCAACTCGCCTCCGCTAGTTCAGACAAAACGGTGCGTCGGTGGGATGTCCAAACCCACCAACCGTTAGGAAAATCATTGCTCGTAAATGCCCTTGAAGTTCGTACCATTAGCTTCAGTCCTGATGGGAAACAAATGGCTTTCACTAGTTTTGGTGATACCATAAGCCTGTGGGATGTCCAAACCCATCAATTGTTAGGAAAACCACTGCATGGACATACCGCTAGAATTTGGAGCATTAGTTTCAGTCCTGATGGTAAATACTTAGCTTCCGCTAGTTCTGATAACACTGTGCGTCTGTGGGATGTTCAGACCCAACAACCCCTAGGTGAACCTTTGCGTGGGCATACCGCTACGGTTTGGAACATTAGCTTTAGTCCTAATGGGAAACAACTCGCCTCTGCTAGTGAAGATGGTACAGTGATATTATGGGATGTTGACTTATCCTCTTGGTTAAAAAAGGCTTGTCGGCGGGCTAATCGTAATTTAACTCAAGTGGAATGGCAGCGTTATTTGGGCGGTCGGTCCTATCAACCAACCTGTAAACAGTATCCAAGTGATGTTGCCTTAACAAAGATAGCCACCGGTGAGAAGTTAGCTCAACAAGGAGATATCCAAGCTGCGATTACCACATTTAAATCGGTGCTGGCTAAAGAACCGTTGTTAAACTTCGATCCCCAAGTCAGAGCCAGACAAATTGCAGTACAAAGCCAATTAGAACGAGTTGAACAATTAGCTAAAGAAGATAACCCCCAAGAAATCATAACGGATCTTCAACAAATGAAACAATGGGATAAAACTTTAGATTTTGATCCCCAAACCCAAGCCAAAAAATTGATTTTACAAGCTAAATTAATTAAAGGCGAACAACTCGCACAACAACCAGATAAACTTCAAGAAGCAATTGATGAGTTCCAAAAAGCTATCGCGTTAGATGATACTTTAAATTTTAATCCGGAAATTAAAGCTAAACAAATTTTAGCACAGAAAAAACGGACTCTGGGAGAAGAACAAGCGAGAAACAATGATATTCCAGCGGCGATAACCAGCTTTAAACAAGCTATCGACCTAGACCAGAACTTAAATCTTAATCCGGAACTTAAAGCCAAACAATTAGCTGCACAAGCGCTGTACTTTACTGCTGTACAATTTGCTAGGATAGGTAGGTATCAAAAATCAGTTACTGCTTTTCAATCAGCATTAAAATTAGATACCACTTTAAATTTTGACCCTGAAACTCGGTTTCAAGCTATTGCAGCAGTCGCACAAGGTGAACAACAAGCTAAACAAGGTGAAATCATTTCAGCCTTAGATTTTTATAAAACGGCTGCAGGGAGTTGGGAGATTCCTGCTTATGCTTGGGAAAGGTTATGTCGCTGGGGTAGTTTGCGTGGACACGCTGACCAGGTTAACAATGCTTGTGAAAATGCGGTTACCTTGGAACCTGATCAACCCCATTTTCGAGATAGTCGTGGCTTAGCGCGTGCTCTGACCGGTGATACCCAAGGTGCTATTGAAGATTTTCAATTTTATATCGACCATCTGTTTTGGAAATATGGTCAGCAACAACGACAGGCTTGGATTAAAATGCTTAAGAAAGGAGAAAATCCCTTGACTAAAGAAGTGCTTAGGGCTTTAATTCAGGAGGAAATCAAGTAACTCGCCTAACGTAACCACCCCCCCCCTCATCAGCGCAAAGGCGAACACCCTATTCCTCTATCAACTGGATTTCGCAGCCAACTCAGCCAAGTAAGCTGTGCACCGCGTCAATGCCATTAAGTTAAGGAAAACTTTACTTAATCACAGTGAAGTTTTAGCTAATTTCCATATTCAACTTGAAAAAAGCGACTTGTTGAATCAGTTGTTGCGCCTGTTCAGCCAAAGCTTGACTGGTTACGGCACTTCTACCCACTAAGGTCGCATTTTGCTGAGTCATTTCGTCCATTTGAATGATAGCTTTGTTAATTTGATTGATACCCCCAGATTGTTCTCGAGTCGCTATAGCAATTTCAGCAATATGTTCGCTTACCGTTTTCACTGCACTTACTAATTCTTCTAACGTTTGTCCAGATTGATTAACTAATTGAGTACCTTGAGCAATTTTGGTAACACTCTCTCTAATTAATTCTTTGATCTCTTTAGCAGCAGTAGCACTACGTTGTGCTAGGTTGCGTACTTCGGTAGCAACCACAGCGAAACCGTGACCTTTATCACCGGCACGAGCGGCTTCAACGGCTGCATTTAAGGCTAATAAATTAGTTTGAAAAGCAATTTCATCAATAACATTAATAATATTAGCTACTTTCTGACTACTTTGATTGATAGCAATCATCGCGGTAATCGCATTATTGACTAACTCACCTCCTTGGATAGCACGTTCTTTGGCATTAGTTGCCAGTTGATTAGCCTGTCTAGTATTATCAGCATTTTGCTGGACAGTAGAGGTTAATTGTTCCATGCTTGCGGCAGTTTGTTCTAATGCGGCGGCTTGTTGTTCAGTTCGTTGATTCAAATTGTAATTATCTTGAGAAATCGCTTCAGCAGCTTTATCGATGGCTTCAGCCGCTTTTTTTATGACACTAATAGTTTCCAACAATTTTTGCACAGTAGTATTTGCGTCTTCTTTCAATTGGGCAAAGCTACCGGTATAGCTACGGTTTGCAATGGTTTGCGTCAAATAACCTTTCGCTAAAGCAGAGAACATATCCAGAATATCGTTAATGACCACTTGGTTTAAATCAATAATTTGATTGATTCCTTGACTGAATACCTGAAAAAAGCCAATTTTGTTATCTAGTTTAATTCGTTGTTGAAAATTACCTTGAGAAACGGCCTGAATAACAGTGTTAATTTCTTGTTCTAGACCGACTTGAACGGTAATATCAGGAAATTCCGCTACGGTACCGAGATGTTCTCCTTGTTCATTGATAACCGGTGTAATGGTTGAATCAATGATGAGATTACCCATTTTAAAGCGAGAAGAATAGCTATCCGTCAATTGAAATAATAATTGGCATTGAAAATCCCGTTCTTCTTGGGTATCTTCTTGATTATCAGTCCATTCTTTTAGCTTAAATTCACTCAGATTGGTTACCCACTGTAAATTTTCTTTTTCTAACAATTTACCGGCCATTCTATTTAAGTAAATAATATGATGGTCATTATCCATAATAACAACCGGTGTGGTTACATTGTCTAAAGCTTTATTGATACGTAGCGCTTCATTAGCGATTCGTTGGTTTTCTTCCATTTGTTGGTGTAAATGGTTGGTCATTTGTTTATCAGCTTCGAGGCGATTACGCAATTGAGTTTGCATACTGGCAATTTCTCGAAGTAGTTGGCCAGTTTCATCTTTTGACTCTATCCGAATAATCGTGTCTAGATATCCTGCAGAAATCGCACTAGCGACACTGACAGCTTGCTTAAGACGATTAATTATCCCGGTTAAAATGAAGTAACCCAGTAACAAGGTAAAAATAATAATCATTGAAGTGACGATGAGAATAAGAAGATATTCAGTTTGAGCCTGTTGTCTCGCTTGGTAGGATCGGGTCATTAAATCACGAGCGAGGTGGTTTTCTATTTCTTTGAATAGCGCCATTTTACCCGTGTGCATATTAAACCAATATTCAGAAATGCTCTTTCTCATAACACCTTCAGTATCAATTAGATCGGTTTTGATAATACCATCAATACTAGCTTCATAAGCGATTTCTCGCATATGATTAATTTCTGTAATAAATCGATTGGCCAGTTTTTTCTCAAAAAAAGCTTGTTGTTCACCACTCATATCCTGTTGAATTGCTTCCAAATAAGCTTGTTGTTGTGAAACAAGTTCGACAAATTGGCGAAATTCACCTAATTCAAAATAACGTTGTTTGAAAACCCGACTGAGTAAATTGCCTTCCAATGCTGATTTTTCTTTAGCCATTACCCAATTAAAGTAAGCTAATTTTAATCGGTCAAAATTCTTGTGTTGGTAAATATTACTAATATAGCTAATAAAATTAATTATTTTATTATTAACATTACTATAAACAGTGACTGTCTGATTTTCATTATTCTGCTGCGAACTAACTTGCGCACGAATAGTTTTAAGTGTGCTAATGATCTGCTGCAGTTGCTGCCAACGTGTTGTAAAATCGATAGGATAATGGCTCGTATCTAGAGTAGATATAAACTGGTTAAGTTCTTTTATCACCTGATCAGTTGAGGTCAATGCCTGATCTAATTCATTAAAATATTGATTACCTTGTGTTTTTAAAAATAGTTCGCTGACATTCCGTTCATGTTGAATTTGATGAACTACTGTACTTAATTTCAATGATAATTGGATTAATTTTTCTAACTGACTCATTTCGTGTGCTATACCGGCTTTTTCCGTCACCACATTAACTGCGAAAAACAGTAAGCCCAATAAAGGTAACAACAGCATCAATGCCAATTTGTATTTAATTTGCAAGTCAGCTACTAATTTCATTATAGATCTCCAAATAATAAATAGTCTACTTAGTTAATAATTACGCTATCGTTGTGTTAAATCAAACTTTGAGAAGGAAAAAGATATGCTTAATCTTCCTCATGCTGCTATACCCTATTTAGGGGATTATGAAATGAGTCGTCGTGATTTTTTACGAAATATATTAGTGACCGGTGGACTCATGGCAACTGGTCTGGGTTTACCTCGTCACGGCTGGACACAAACCAATCATGCTGAAGTGATTAAAATCGGTTACTTACCCATTGCGGATGCAACAGCTTTATTAATAGCACATGCTAAGGGGTATTTTCAAGCAGAAGGCCTAACTGTTGCTCCACCTACAATGGTGCCTAGTTGGACTCAGTTAATTCAAGGATTTTTCACTGAAAAATATAACTTAGTTCACTTTCTTAATCCGATTCCTATTTGGTTACGTTATAACCAAAAAATACCCATTAAAATTATGTCTTGGGCACATTTGAATGGTTCAGCTATTGTGGTTGGTAACCATATCTCAGCGCATTCTTTTACCGACCTAGCTGGGAAACAGATAGCTATCCCTTATTGGTATTCCATGCACAATATTTTATTACAGATGGCATTACGCCATGTTGGTTTAAAACCAGTCGTTAAACCGCACTATGAAAAGTTAGCAGCCACTGAAGTGAATCTCAGAGTGTTACCACCACCTTTAATGGTTTGGGCCTTACAAGCACGTAATATTGATGCTTATATTGTTGCTGAACCCATTAATGCTAAAGGAGAATTACAAGCCGGTGCAACCATTTTACGATTTACCGGTGATATTTGGAAAAACCACCCCTGTTGTGTCATTTGTATGAATGAAAATACGGTGACTGCTCAACCGGAATGGACCCAGAAAATTATGAATGCGATTGTCAAAGCACAAGCTTATGCGCAACAACACAAAGCAGAATCAGCTATAATTTTGTCTCAAGCGGGAAATAATTATATTCCCGTAACCGCTAACGTACTGAAACGAGCAATGTTAACTTATGACACCCAAACTTATGGCACGAATCAAGCTATTTTACATCCGGAATGGGGTAATGGACGTATTGATTTTTCACCCTGGCCCTATCCTTCTGCTACCCGGTTATTAATAGAAAATCTACAGCAAACGGTCATAGGTAACCGTGATACTGCCTTTATTCAACAGTTGGAGCCTGACTTTGTGGTTCACGATTTAATTGATTATCATTTGTCAAAGTAGCTATGCAGAAACACGCTCATTCGGATTTAGCCGACCGCAGTTTTGAAGATTCTCTCAACAGAGAAGAAGTTGTTATTATTTAAACAGGGAGAATTTTACGGCAATTCCTGCCGTTCCAATGCCATTCAGTTAAGCTATTGAGTAAGCTGGCGAATACGTCCCGACAGAGGCGGTATGGAGTAGGAACAAACTAAGGTTTTTACCCTTAACTTAATGGCATTGAAGCTTGGCGTAGTCTGACCGACGCTTTATCCAACTTAAGGAACTGTAACAACTTTCAGAGTAGTCTGAGTTCTATCAGGAAAAGCAGTTATAAAATACACTAAATTTTTTTAATCCAAATACTTCCCGCTTTAGTCAACAACAAGGGCATTGCCGCCTTAATTTTTTGCTCATAAAACTTTATTAAGAAACTATTAAAGAACACAATTTTAAAAGCATTATTGTATTGCAAGAAGGCTCTCAATAGATAATCTTCGTTCCAAGCTATACCTGAATAAATCCATTCTTTTGGATATTCAAATGGATAAAAAACGTCATGGAAATGGATAAACACACCCGCTTGTAAATGTGGCAGAATATTGAAAAATATATAGTTAACATCACTGTTAATTTTGGAAACATGAGTCGAATCTATAAATAAAATATCACCGGCTGATAAAGTTGAGAATTTACTGAGTTCAACCTCTTGAAGTTTTTTAGGAATAACTTCTACTTTTTCTAAATCTGCCGGCTTGATGAGTGAAAAGAATTTCTTTGGATAAGGTTCGATAAAAGTACACGAAATAGAATTATCAAAAAATAATTCATTGGTATCTAAAGTGACGCAAGAAGATTTACCACACCCCACTTCAATGATTTTTTTGGGTTGTAGATGTCTAATCATACAGTAAAGTGTAATTGCGTCTGAATAACCATAACCCAAAACTTCACCTTCAAAAAAATACCTTAAGCCTGCTTTTTTATTAGTACTAAAAGGTAATTCTTGGTAATACTTTTTAAATTCATTAAGTAAGGTAAGTTGTTCTGTTTCATTGAGATCAATACCCGCAATTTTTCTTGGAAAGAAATCAAAAATCTCTTTTTCCTTTAATTTGATATCTTCTAAAAGGGCAATGGGGGAATAAAAATGTCCAGGTGGATACATCATTCGTTTGTTTGCACGGATGGACTTACCACAGTAAGGTAGCTTTTCGAGTAACTTCTTAACAGTAGATTTAATGAATTGATACTTTTTCATAGTTATACAATAATTCGATTTGTATTTTTATGCCCTATAATATGATATATGTCCATACCTAATCAACCGGCGGAACAATTAAAAACCTTAGGACTAGCTGTTATCCATACCGAGGCACAGGCGGTTGCCAATTTAGCTAACCGAGTTGACGATACTTTTGTTCAAGCTTGCCATTGATGCTCCAATGTGTGGGTCGTATTGTGGTTATGTGGTCAATTGTTAATTATTGATTACTTATGGTGACTAGCTTTATGCTAGCGTATAATCTCAACTGAGTCACTGATCGGAGAAAGCAAATGCGCTCAATAGTTAACATTTTGATGACGATATTATCATTCGGTTGGTTTTCTTTTCCGGTTCATGCCAATGAACGTCCTGGAAATCTAGCCGAAGATATCAATCCTGGTTCACTGGAAATTGTACAAATGGGCGGTGAAAAACCTTCAACCAAGCTGGAAATGCCGCTCCAACACACCGATGTTAAAATCGAAGTATCTGGTTTTGTTGCGAGTGCGACGGTAACGCAGCATTATCAGAATCCTTTTGATAAGCCGATTGAGGCAGTTTATACCTTTCCTTTACCTGATGATGCCGCAGTAAACGACATGCAAATGACCATCGGTCAACGCACTATTAAAGGTATAATTAAACGTAAAGAAGAAGCAAAAGATATTTATGAACAAGCTAAAAGGCAAGGACAACGTGCCTCACTTTTAGAACAAGAACGTCCTAATATTTTTACCCAAGCGGTTGCTAACATCATGCCGGGGGATAATATTGTTATCACGATTCAGTATGTCAATATTTTGCACTATAGCGAAGGAAGTTATGAGTTAATTTTTCCCATGGTGGTTGGGCCACGATATATTCCTGGCGAGGTAGCGATGGGAAAAAGCGGTACCGGTTGGTCACCTGATACCAATGTTGTACCCGATGCGTCTCGAATTACGCCACCGGTGCTGAAACCGGGTGAAAGAACCGGTCATGATATGGCGTTGGCAATCGATTTAGAAGCAGGGGTAGCCATTCACCAACTGCATTCTACTTCGCACGTGATTGATATTAATGAAGTTAACCCGCATCACCACACCATTAAACTGCATCCCGCTGATACTATTCCCAATAAGGATTTTATTCTTCGCTATGAAGTCGCCGCTCAAACCCCCACCATGGCGACTATTGCTCATCATCAAGATGGGCGTGGTTTTTTTACTTTAATGATTCAACCACAAAAAACCGTTACCGATACGCAAGTCGTGCCACGAGAACTCATTTTTATTGTGGATACTTCCGGTTCAATGCAGGGATTTCCTATCGAAAAATCGAAGGAAGCTATGCGACGATTAATTCAAGGCATGCGTTCTACTGATATTTTTAATGTGGTACGCTTTGCTGGTGATACCGGTATCTTGTGGGAAAAACCACAACCCTATACCTCGGAATATGCTGCAGAAGCTTTGCGTTACATTGAGCGTTTTAGTGGTAGAGGGGGTACAGAAATGCAAAAAGGCATTTTAGAAGCCTTAGCTCAACCAGCCAGCGAAAGCCGTTTACGGATTGCTTTCTTATTAACTGACGGTTATGTCGGTGATGAACCTCGTATTTTAGCAGCGATTGAAAAAGCAAGACGGGGTGCCCGAGTATTTAGTTTAGGCGTCGGTTCTTCGGTTAACCGCTATTTATTGAATCGTGCTGCGGAAATAGGTCGCGGTGAGGCATTTTATGTGCGTCAAGATGAAGATAGTAGCCCGGTAATTGACAAATTCTTTCAACGCGTGGATCGTCCGAGTTTAGCGTATATTGAAATTGATTGGGGTAAACTGGATGTTTACGAACTTTATCCCTCTAAAATACCCGATCTATGGGCTGGACAACCGATTCAAATTCATGGGCGTTATACCCAAGGTGGTGAAGATACTATCACCGTGCGTGGTCAATTAGGTACCCAACCTTATGAACAAAAATTATCAGTTCAACTTCCCCAAAATCAGCCAGAACATGAAGCGATGGCAACCATCTGGGCACGGCAAAAAGTGCACGAATTGATGAACCAAATGGTTCGTGATGGTCAAACTCCAGAATTAATTGAACAGATCACCCAATTAGGTTTGTCATTTCGCTTGATGACGCAATGGACTAGTTTCGTGGCGGTCGAGGAAAAAGTGGTTAACATTGAGGGTAAATCTCAAACAGTGGTTCAGCCGGTCGAATTACCAGAAGGTGTTTCTTACGAAGGTATTTTTGGTGAAGATGAAGAAGCGCAAGATACTCTTGCTGGCAGCTTGTCCAACCGCATGAACATGGGAGCAATCCGGGGATTAAGGGGGATAAGAAACGGAGCGCCTGCTGCTATGCCAGAAGGCATATTAATGCTACCACAATCAGTAGTTGAATCAGAACCCATGAAAGAAGAAGCAAAAGTATCAACACCTCAACTTGGAGGAGCTTTGCCAATTGAACTTCACTCTACACCGGAAAAATCTCAAGCCGATAAAAAAGCAACCAAACCGCTTTATATTATTACCTTTGAAGCTGGCAAAGCTACTTTAACGGAAGCTAGTCAGGCAATTTTGGCAAAATTAGCCGCAGAAATCTGTCAAAATATCGCACAGATTGATAAAATTATGCTGGCTGGTCATACCGATAATAGTGCGGCGGATGATCATAAGCAGAAACTTTCTTTAGAGCGAGCGGTAGTCGTTGCTGATTATTTAATCAGTCAATGTCCCGTATTAACTCGTGATAAGTTGATTTTGAAAGGTTTAGCCGATCAACGACCCATAGCAAGTAATGAAACCGAAGCGGGACGATCACAGAATCGGCGAGTCGAGGTTTTTATTATTAGCCGGTTAAATTAATTAACGGGATTAATAAAATGTGCCTTGGTTTGCAAAAGGCTTGAGGTTGTCGTGCCATTAAGTTAAGTGCATAGGTTGGGTAGAGCGAAGTAAAACCCAACCTTTCCAAAACCAAGGTACTTAATTTGATAAATTAAGTGCTGACATGCTTAATCATTAAGAAATCCGTGACAGCCTACCTTAACATGACTATAATAAAAGAGTTTTGCCCTATTTCTTTTCCAGTCTTTCCTCTTTTCAAGAGATATTTTTTAATTAATTATTTGGCAGATAACACCAGAGTCTTATTCTCAAACTAACAACTGAGAAAAATTCGGTTAGATATAAAGCATAATAATTATTCCTCACTTGGAAAAAATAGGGAACGATGGTTTTATGCCCTGAAAATAGAGAATTGTCGATGCTCACAACGGTATACCAAATCTTTGCTGATGAAATCGTTCTAAACACTTTTCACGCTGATCGGGGCTATCATATTATTTAATGCTCAAGAGATTACTTGTTATAAAGGAGGAAACTTAATGAGCCACGGCGCTTTGCCACCCAAACAGGGTCTTTATGATCCCAGTCATGAGCACGACGCCTGCGGTGTTGGTTTTATTGTTCATATTAAAGGACAAAAAAGTCATGACATTATTATTCAAGGATTAGAAATTTTAAAGAACTTGACTCACCGTGGTGCTGTTGGTGCTGATCCTTTAGCCGGTGATGGTGCCGGTATACTTATCCAAATACCGGATGCTTTTCTCCGTGAGGAATGTATTAACGCCGGCATTACTTTACCTCCTTTAGGTGAATATGGTATTGGTATGTTGTTTTTACCTCGCCAAGAACCGACGCGTATAGCCTGTCAAAATATCATCAACGAAGTAGTCACTGCCGAAGGACAAACCGTATTGGGTTGGCGCAAAGTGCCCACCCATAATCAAGGTTTAAGTGCCAGTGTCAAAGCAGTTGAACCGGTGATTTGGCAAGTCTTTATCGGTAAAGGTCAACAAGATACTAACCAAGATACTTTTGAACGTAAACTGTTTGTGATTCGCAGGGTAATAGAACATACCGTGCGTCACCAGTTAAATATTGGCTACACCGATTTTTACATTCCTTCTTGTTCTTCTCGTACCTTATTGTATAAGGGAATGCTACTGGCTAACCAAGTAGGCGTGTATTATCCTGATTTACAAGATCCGCGACTGATAACCGCATTAGCTTTAGTTCATCAACGGTTTTCAACGAACACTTTTCCTACTTGGAATTTAGCTCATCCTTTTCGGATGATTTGTCATAATGGCGAAATCAATACGTTACGGGGTAACTTAAATTGGATGGCTGCTCGCCGTCATTCGATGGCTTCGGCATTATTGGGTGAAGATCTCAATAAACTTTGGCCTTTAATCGCTGAAGGACAGTCTGATTCAGCCTGTTTTGATAATGCGTTAGAACTGTTAGTAGCGGGTGGTTATTCTCTCGCTCATGCCATGATGTTACTTATTCCAGAGGCTTGGTCTGGCAATCCTTTAATGGATAATAAACGTCGCGCCTTTTACGAATATCACGCTGCTTTAATGGAACCTTGGGATGGTCCAGCGGCAGTGGCTTTTACTGATGGTCGCCAAATTGGTGCTACTTTAGATAGAAATGGTTTACGACCAGCGCGCTATTTAATTACGAATGATGATATTGTTATCATGGCTTCTGAAATGGGTGTACTTAATATTCCCCAAGCAAAAATTATAAAAAAATGGCGCTTGCAACCCGGGAAAATGTTTCTCATTGATACCGAACAAGGACGTATTATTGATGATGCGGAATTAAAAGCCCAATTAGCCAATAAAGCACCTTATCAACAATGGTTAGATGATAGTCAAATTCGGTTGAAAAGTTTACCGGCGGAAGTCGCCGCTATGCCACCCAGCGAAGAAATTCTGTTAGATCGACAACAAGCGTTTGGCTACACTCAAGAAGATTTGAAATTCTTTTTAATTCCAATGGTAATGGGTGGTCAAGATCCAGTTGGTTCAATGGGTATGGATGCTTCACCAGCCGTGTTATCTAATCGTCCACGGTTATTATACGATTATTTTAAGCAGAGTTTTGCACAAGTGACTAATCCAGCGATTGATCCCATTCGAGAAGAATTAGTCATGTCGCTGGTGTCATTAATTGGCCCCCGTCCTAATTTACTGGGGTTACAACAAGGTAGTTCTCTCAAGCGGTTAGAAGTCAGCCAACCCATTTTAACCAATATTGATTTAGAAAGAGTTCGGCGTATCGAAACGCGTACTAATGGGGCATTTCGTACTAAGACATTAAGCATCTGCTACCCAGCAGTTCAAAGTGCTGCCGGGATGGCAGTGGCATTGAATCAATTATGTCAACAGGCGGAACAAGCGGTATTAGCAGGCAATAATATTTTGATTCTCTCTGACCGCAGTGTCGATACCGATCATATTGCGATTCCAGCTTTGTTGGCTACTTCGGCGGTTCATCACCATCTCATCCGAACTGGTTTGCGCACCGAATCGGGTTTAGTCGTTGAAACCGGCGAGGCTAGAGAAGTACATCATTTTTGTTTGCTAGCTGGTTACGGAGCCGAAGCGATTAATCCCTATCTCGCTTTTGATACGCTTGCTGCTATTCGGCATACGTTAGCTGAAGAACTGACCGAAGTAGAAATTCATAAGCGGTATATGAAGGCAGTCGCCAAAGGCATGTTAAAAGTGATGTCCAAAATGGGTATTTCCACTTACCAGTCTTATTGTGGCGCGCAAATTTTTGATGTCCTGGGTTTAGCGGATGAATTTATTGTTCAGTATTTTACCGGAACCAAATGTAAAACAGCTGGGGTTGGTTTAAGTGAAATTGCGCAAGAAACCGTACTGCGTCATCAACTCGCTTTTAGTAATGCACCGTTATATCGTCATGCTTTAGATGCTGGTGGTGAATATGCTTATCGAATACGTGGTGAACAACATGCTTGGACTTTAGAAACGATCAGTCAATTACAACAGGCTACCCGCAGCAACAATCGCGCGCTTTACCACCAGTTTACCGAGTCCATTAATGAACAAAATGAGCGGTTATTGACTTTACGAGGGTTGTTTGAGTTTAAATTGGCCGAATCACCCATTCCACTAGCAGAAGTTGAACCCGCGCGCGAAATCGTCAAACGGTTTGCTACCGGTGCGATGTCTTTTGGTTCAATTTCCTATGAAGCACACACTACGCTAGCCATTGCGATGAATCGTCTCGGTGGTAAATCTAATACCGGTGAAGGTGGTGAAGAACCCGAGCGATTTAACCCTTTAGCAACTGGGGATTCTATGCGTTCGGCGATTAAACAAGTCGCTTCGGGACGTTTTGGTGTGACTACTGAATATCTCGTTAACGCCGATGATATTCAAATTAAAATTGCTCAAGGCGCTAAACCCGGCGAAGGTGGACAATTACCTGGTCATAAAGTCGATAAAACCATTGCGCGAGTTCGTCATTCTACCCCGGGGGTGGGATTGATTTCGCCACCGCCACACCATGATATTTATTCTATTGAAGACTTAGCGCAGTTGATTCATGACCTAAAAAACGTTAATCCTCAAGCACGTATCAGTGTTAAGCTGGTTTCAGAAGTGGGTGTTGGTACCATTGCTGCCGGTGTTTCTAAGGCACATGCTGATCATGTCACGATTTCTGGTTATGATGGTGGTACGGGTGCAAGTCCGATTACTTCTATCAAACATGCCGGTTTACCTTGGGAAATTGGTTTAGCAGAAACCCATCAAACGTTAGTATTAAATAAATTACGGGGTCGTATTGCAGTACAAACTGACGGTGGAATACGCACTGGACGTGATGTCGTCATCGCGGCGATGCTGGGCGCTGATGAATTTGGCTTTGCTACCGTCGCTTTGATTGTTGAAGGTTGCTTAATGATGCGTAAATGCCATCTCAACACTTGTCCAGTCGGCATTGCCACCCAAGATCCCGAACTACGGAAACGGTTTACTGGCAAACCAGAGCACGTCATCAATTACTTTATGTTCGTGGCAGAAGAAGTCCGCGAATGGATGGCTAAATTAGGATTCCGCACCGTCAAGGAAATGATTGGGCGTTCAGATAAACTGGATATGCGTAAAGCTATCGCGCACTGGAAGGCTAAAGGTCTGGATTTTTCTAAAATTTTATATTACCCGTCGGTTGCACCCCACATCGCGACTTATAACTGTGAACAACAAGAACATGGTTTAGAAAAAGCGCTCGATCAGATTTTGATTAACCAAGCTCAACCGGCATTAGAACACCAAGAAGCGGTAAAAATTGAAATGCCTATTTATAATAGGAACCGTACTTTTGGTGCGATGCTTTCCGGAGAAGTTGCTAAACGATATGGACATGAGGGACTTCCTGAAGATACTATTTATATTAAAGTTACCGGTTGCGCTGGGCAAAGTTTCGGTGCTTTTTTAGCACATGGTGTGAGTATTGAGTTAAGCGGTGAAGCCAATGACTATGTTGGTAAAGGCTTGAGCGGTGGACGTTTAGTCATTTATCCCCCGACGAATTGTCCTATCGTCGCCGAGGAAAATATTATTGTTGGTAACACGGTACTATACGGTGCTATCAGTGGTGAGTGTTATTTCCGTGGCGTTGCTGGAGAACGGTTTGCCGTGCGAAACTCTGGTGCGATCGCTGTTATTGAAGGCGTTGGTGATCACGGTTGTGAATATATGACTGGTGGTGTCGTGGTGGTGCTGGGTTATACCGGCCGTAATTTTGCTGCGGGTATGAGTGGTGGTATTGCCTACGTTTTAGATGAATTAGGTGATTTTGAACGTCGCTGTAACTTATCGATGGTGGAATTAGCACCTATTGTAGAAGAAGCTACTGCATTAGAGAATCTTTATCATCAAGGCAGTGATTTAGAATCACATGGATTGGTTGATGTCATGCGCGATATGACCCGCCACGATGCCTTACGTCTTAAAACCTTAATTGAAAGACACTGGCATTATACCCAGAGCAATCGTGCTCGCCAGATTCTTGATAATTGGGATGACTATTTACCCCATTTTGTCAAAGTCATGCCGGTCGATTATCGCCGTGCCTTAGAACAAATGCACATGAAACAATCACCTCAACCGACATTGCGACGAACTGCTTAAAATTGGTTAATTAAGTAGTACTAAATTGTCAGTAATATTAATCAAGTATCACAAGGGGTTGTAACTCCTTGTGTATACTACTACGTTCCAGAAATAAATCGGATTATTCTAACCTGAGTTCGACGTAAGAATTAAAACAACTTGTTTGCCGATACAACGGATAGCTACTTCAACGATAACCGAAATGAGGGACAAATAATGGTCAAAACTAACAGCGAAACGCCAGTCGACGATTCTAAAAAATCAGTTAAATCCGAACTCAAACAACGATTGACACCCGTACAATACCACGTAACTCAAGAAAACGGCACAGAACCACCCTTTCAGAATGAGTTCTGGAACGAGAAGCGTGAGGGTCTTTATGTGGATGTCGTGTCAGGCAAACCACTTTTTTCCTCCCAGGACAAGTTCGATTCCGGTTGTGGATGGCCTAGTTTCACCCAACCCCTGTTGGACAGTAAGATCGTCGAGAAGCAGGATGCTTCTCATGGGATGATTCGCACAGAAGTGCGCTCTCAGTTGTCCGATTCACACTTGGGACATGTTTTCAATGATGGACCAGAACCAACCGGTTTGCGTTACTGCATTAATTCGGCTTCGCTTCGCTTCATCCCGGTAGACGATCTAGAGAAAGCGGGCTATGGGGAACTTTTGTCATTATTTGGTCGCCCCGTGCCAAAGCTCAAGGTAGAAATGGCTACCCTCGCGGGGGGATGCTTCTGGGGTATGCAAGAACTCATCCGGCAACAACCGGGCGTGATCTCCACCGTGGTAGGATATACGGGGGGCACAGCAATCAATGCCACCTATGAATCCCACAAAGGTCATGCTGAGGCGATCCAGATTCGCTTTGATCCCACCAAGACAACCTATGAAGCTTTGCTACGCTTTTTCTTCCGCATTCATGACCCTACAACTCTCAATCGCCAGGGTAACGACATCGGAACCTCGTACCGCAGTGCCATCTTTTTCCATAATGTGGAACAGCGTAGTATTGCTGAGAAAGTCAAGGGCGAAGTCAATGCGAGTGGTAAGTGGAAACGGCCGGTTGTTACTGAGATCGTGGCGGCAGGAATTTTCTACCTCGCTGAGGATTACCATCAGGACTATTTGCAAAAATATCCAAGCGGATATACCTGTCACTATATAAGAGATTAGATCATGGTCACGCGACCTGACTGCACACAAATCCCAATATTCTCCCACGCCAACAATTTTTCTCGTTATCTTTTGGAGATCGGCCTGATATTTTGTTAATTTACGTACTTCACCAAGTCTCATGCTTTGTCAAATGCTTGTGTTGAACAATCGTAGCAGTATTAACCGATGACTGACTTCCTGATAACCAGATTAAACCGTGAAGAATTTTACACCCATTAGGATAACTCAAGATGATAGAAACAAATAATACAACAGTACCAGGATTGTATATTATCCAGAAACTCAGACAATCACTACCCGTTAATGATCTGATGGCTTGGCTTATTGAAATGCATCCGGATGCAGAATTGAAGCAGATTTTGTCCATGCTCAATATTATTTACCAAGAAGGTTTTAAAATCGTTCCGGCTGATCAAGAAGCTAAAACCTACCAAATTAGCGATAGACAATTAACCGCTTATCCTCAACGAGTGGAAGTGGCGTAATTTGCAAGCATGCGTTTACAGTAAGGTCAACAAATAGGCTAGACAGCAGCTTAGCCCACGATTAATACATCATGTGGTAGTTCATTTAGCCGAATTAATTGAACACTAAGAAATATAAAAATAACCGTTACAAACTGAATCTGACGGATTGGAGCGGTAAAATGGAATTGTATCGACAAATTACCGAAATAAGAATCGGGACAGAAACAGCCGTCAGACAAATAATCATGCCCCTACTAGGTGCGAGTATTGACGAATTAACACAAGTGATTTCAGAATCAGCTTTCCGTAAAAACAGCTAACCGTGAATTACCGCCATTAATAGAACAACCGAAATATAGAGAAAAAGCGGTTGAGCTAAGTAAAATGAATAAAACAGAAGAAGGAATGACTACAACCGGCAAACTCATCGAAAAATATCTAACTGTTATATCTGTTTAAGTGATGAAACGTGCCAGCATAATTAATATTTTATAGAGAATAGAAAACTAAAATAAAAGCCATTGGAGTGGATATTATTACACGGATTGTATTAGATGACACACAACGAGATAAAAATGAGATACAAGGCGGTTACACTTAATAAGAGTAAACCATAAAAATGGGTGATGAATAGACTACAAGTAATCTACAAGTTGATAACGGCAATAGAATTAACAATATTCACCACCAACCCTCATTTTAAACCAGCTAGCTGATTAGACTAAGGAGCGCATGCTGGGTTTTGAATTATCCAACTTATTAAGATGGTTAATAAAATTAATGGGAAGCCCTTTCATGAAGAAAATGAACTCGTGTACCCATTAAATTGAGATAGCTCATAAGCAACTAGATGAGGGTAGTACCGATGAAATTTATTAGGTGGTCTGAGCAATATAGTGTGAATATCAAAACTATTGATGAACAACATCAACATTTAATTAAAATTATTAATAAAATGCATGAAATCATCATTGCTGATGGTAGTCGGAAGAAAATAGAACTGATAATTGAGAAACTGTTTGAATATACCAACTATCATTTTAAAACGGAAGAAAAATTATTGGAAACGTATTCTTACCCAAATTGGCAAATTCATAGAAAGGAACATGATGATCTTTTGAAGCAATTACTGAAATTAAAAGTGAGGTTAATCAAAGGAAATGCCACGATTTCGTTAGAAATGTTCGCTTTTTTAAATAATTGGCTAGTTAATCATATTTTAACCTCAGATAAAAAATATTCATCATATCTTAATGATAAGGGCGTTTTTTAGTAACACTGATTTATAGAATCCCAGATTTCACGTGGTTCCATCTGGGCTAAATTTGCTGATGATACACCACTAATTATAGCGATGGTGGTAACCGATAAAGGATTTGAACGATTCACTCAAATCTCTCTCTGAAAAACTTCTCCTCACTGCGTGGTTTAACCCACTTGAAGTTCAATCGGGTTGTGGCTTTAAGTGTCTCTATTTATCAATCGAGTAAGTCTTCTTTTAATCTCGGCCGGAATTCTAAAGTGAGGGGGGTAATCGATGCTGATAACGGTTCTTTTAAGTTAGTGACGGGTAAAAACTTTTTCCGTTGACCGAATAACCACTAGTGGGTTTTCTTCTTCCGCTGACAACTGCTGTAGTTGCTCATTTACCTCTGCAATCGATTGACCAGTTTTCTTAGCAAAACTTGCCACCGACCAAACTGGTGTACCGTCTTCTAAGTAACCATCCGCTGGTGGTAAATTATATTGACTGTTAAACTCCTTTGAATCAAGATAGGTGGACAATTTCTCTTGGGCTAAGTGAGCGATTTCTTCAAAACATTCTTGTAATAATAACCAAGCAACATGAATGACATAGTTGAGATAGTCATGATAATCGGTGGGTTGATCCGGCCATAACACTTTAAGGCAATAGTCTTGAATAACGACAATGGGCTGATTTGCTTTAATTTTACCCGTTAATATCGCATATTGGATGGTTACACTCGCATCCACTATCAGAGCCAAAGTTGTTTTATGCAATTCCTGATCTGGAAAGGATTGTTTCACCAATTCTTTAAAAAATCGGTCCGATTTTGCTTGGCAAATTTCTGCTGTCGCCGCTAACCAAAAAATATGAACCTTTTCTTTTAATTTGGGCTTAAGTATTGTCATAATGTCAGTTATCAGTTACCACAACTATTAATTAATGATTTAATATTTTTCGACAGAAATTTCATATTATATGATAGTGGTTAGCGGTTATTTGATAACGACTGACCGATTATTAATAATAAATAGCTATTATTTAATAACTGATAATAACTGCTTAAGGTACAATCCACGTACTGTTATTAACTATCACTTCATCATTTTGATTTTTTAGTTCCAAAATATAACAACCTTTAGCTAAATACCTTTGTCCAGGGCCAAAACTTAATCGTGGATAGTAAGCTGAAAAAATAGCCATCCCTTCAGCATGATCGATGGAATCGAGTAGATAATCTCGGTAAAAATACCGTTTGATATGCATAATTCCCTCTCCTAGAATAAGGCTGGCAAAATAGGTTTGATCCTGAATTTTAAGATTTATCAAGGAAATATTTCGGTTTTGTAACCAAGCTTGTATTCTTTGCGAACGTGGTTTTAGATCGGTGGGTAAAGAATAGAGATGGGCAACAAAACTTTTATCTCGCATGGATTGAGGTATCAAAGTAAACTGACTATTCAATAACGTAGCAGAAAAGTAAAATTGCGGTGAATTTTCCCGTCGTGTGGACCAATCGGTTAGTTCGACTAATTCATCACCGCTAAGCCAAAATATTACTATATTCGTTGGACTGGTTTGCACTTGATGAGAAAGAGAATTAACAGTCAGTTTAGTTGTAGCCGTCAAAGACCAATCTCGGATAGCCGCTGTGGAAAGAGTACGATGAACCATTTGAGCAGCCGCTGCACCGACGGTATCAGGACGAAATATTTGCAAAATCATTGTAGGTGTTGAATGTCTAGCCAGTTGTTTAGCTATAGCCAACGCTTCTAAGCTAACACCTTTAGAAAAGTATAAAGTATAAAAATCATCCGGTTTATCGGGTAACTTAGGCCAATCGGTGTTGGGTAGTAAACAGGGAATTTGTCGTTGTTCGCAAAAAGTGTAGATCGGTTGCCAATAATGTGTACTAATACCACTCACCATCGCAAATACCGGTTGCTGTTGGTAATAGCGAGCTAATTGTTCTGGCCATGTGGTTGGTGGCCCGGTTAATAACCACGGAAGCAAAACCCATTGTCGATAGGCTTTATTTTTGTAGCGATGATAAAAAGCGCCGGTTTGGAGTCGTCGCGTTTCATCACGGGTTTGCGCATTTTTTTCCTTAAAATAAGTTTCTAAGACCGTTAACATCGCTTGCCGTTGGTCAAGATTGACCTCTTCAGTCACGACAGTAGCAAAGTAAATATTTTTTTCGGTGACCCCTGGAGAAAATTGAGTTGATAACGTTTTTAAATACGCAATCAATGCTGACATATCTTGCTCAGCTAGATTATAACGCGGCATCAGTGGACTGAATGGTTGGCCATTTGAATCAATTCCTTCCCGAATCGCTTGAGCTAATGTGTTATCGGTGTAAGCCGGGCGTTTTCTATAGGCTAACCCTGACGATAAGGAAAATGGGTTCGCCGGAGAAGCCGTTAAAGTATCGCGAGTGGCTAAATTTTCAATATCAGTCCAGAACCAATCCGAAGAATTATAGAGTGCCAATCCGGTCACGGGTGGGACAATTCTATTACCTTCAATCGCACCCATTCCGCTGCGTCGATGACAATTAATACAAGTAAACTGGCTACCATCAAATGTCACATCTCCTTGAACAATAGCCGTTACCGGATGGTTAGCAGATGAAAAACCCTGGCGGTAAATTTGTTTGCCTAAAGCGATTTGTTCTTCATTCAGGCTAACTGAGGAAAGTGGCAGAAGAGATTGTCGCTCAGTAGTGGCTGATACTAGGGTATTTAATAAAGCTAATCCCACTAGTATCATGCTACATCGGAGTCCTAGGAAAATGGCTGTACTCATCTCCAAATCTATTTAGCCAATAAGCTACGGTATTCTTTAGCCAAGTCAGCACTACTCGCTAAGCCATCGATTCGTATCCACTGATTAGCTTGATTAGGTTGTTTGAAAAAGGTCAGGGGACGATGATTCATTTTATTACCGGTATAGGTGTTAAATGCTTTCTGAATAGCAATAATTTGTTCTAACTCACCGGTTAAAAATTGCCATTGTGGGTTAGCTTGATAACGCTTAGCATAAGCTTGTAAGGCAGCGGGCGTATCCTGTTCCGGATCGATAGAAATAGACACCATCAGGAGCTTATCCGCCTCGGTACCCAACTGTTGCCGCATTTTTGCGAAAGTAGCCGTCATGACTGGACAAATGGTGGTACAGGTAGTGAAAATAAAATTGAGCGCTACCCGTTCAGAAGATTTAAGCAGTGATAATAAAGCGATTTCTTTATCTTCCTGGTTAATCAAAGTTATCTCTGGAATAGTGTAGGTTTCGACTGAGCGAGTATAATGTTCTGATTGTTGGTGCATCATCGCGTGATGAGCCGAATGATCTTCTTGAGCATACCCTATCTTCACTACTAAAAATAATATCAGTAATAAAACTAATTGTGGCATCTTTATATCCTTAATATATATTCAGTTATCAGTTATCAATTACCAATTCGACTAAATGGGTTATCAACTAAGATTTCTCAATTATTAACTATCGAGTTAAGCTATCCTGAACAACGGATAACGAAAAAAATGTCTTGCTTATTATCTAGATTTTAATTATAATAATTGCGTTAGTATTAGTTCTAATCTCAGAGTTTCCCGTTCTAACTAAGCGAGGAAACTGACCTCAATAGATTAGGACTATTCTCTCTCAAATAAGTTAAGACATTTTTACCTTAGTTATTCATAATACCTTAGTTATTCACTAATAAAGGTAGGCAACATGATAACGCATATATTATTATATCAATTTTTACCAACTTCATTAAGAAGTTTATTCACCCACTTGAAACCCCATCAAGTTATCCGAAGGAAATTCCCATTCATGGTATTCCCTGAAACGCTTAAAGCGCGCTTAGCGTGGGTATTTTTGTTTTTATGTTATTTTATCCTCTTTTCTAACGGTGCCCAGGCATTAACCATTAACGTGCTTGCTCCCAATGGCAACGCTATTAGCAAATATCGCTGGTTAATAGAAGAGGATGCGAATCATCACGTCAATCCAGGCGTTATTGGCACTAATCTGCTCAGATTTCACCGCAGTTATATGCCGGTGACTGCTAAGGGAGATGAAACCGATAGTAGCAACATTCCACTAGATGCTAACAAACATTATTTTGTTTCTATTGTACCTAAAGCAGTTGGAGCCTACGCGATTGGTGGTGCGTCAATCAAACCGGGTCAAAGCACAGTCACCGTTACTCTCAATCGATTACCCGTTCCTACCGCGCAAATTACGGTGTTTGTATTTGAAGACAATTACCCAATTAATAATGCCCCAGATTTACCACAAGAACAAGGTTTAGCTGGTTTTTCTCTGCTTTTAGAAGATGCCGGCGGTCGATATGGTATCTCTGCGGGTCAACAAAGCAAAGATGCTTTTAGTAATCCACTGGGAACAACCTACGACGTTAATGGTAATATTGTCAATTTAGGAACCGGTGTCATTGAAACCGATCAAGATGGTATGGCTATTATCCAAAATCTCGCACCGGGTAAGTATGGTATTCAAGCTGTTCCCCCAGCTGGTTTTAACTGGGTTCAAACTACAACGATTGAAGGAACTCCAACCATAGATGCTTGGGTAAAAGCCAATGAACCACCCTATTTACAAGAATTTGGCGCGCCGACTCAACATGTGATGATTGGTTTCGTTCAACCCATGAATGATACCAGTGTCCTTAATGGTAGTCATAACAT
Source organism: Thioploca sp. (assembly GCA_012032555.1). Taxonomy (GTDB): domain Bacteria; phylum Pseudomonadota; class Gammaproteobacteria; order Beggiatoales; family Beggiatoaceae; genus Thioploca. The sequence goes on along the minus strand of JAAUSR010000007.1, from coordinate 56,708 downwards.
ATCCGGTCGAGTCGTTAACCTGCATCTGTCTCGTCCACCCACCAGTGCTTTCTATGACGGTAATCCTTTTGAGCATACGACGCCTTGGATCGGTTTAAATAATATGGTCGCCGGTGCTGATAAAGGCGTTTACGCACAACGAGCCAATGCCGATGGCACTTTTACTATCCCTAATGTTCCACCTGGAGATTACCAGTTAGCGATTTGGGATCAGTATCTCGATCTCATTATTGATTTACGCAATGTCTCAGTCAGTAATAGTGATGTTGCCTTAGGTGATGTTTCTGTATTTCAGTGGTTCAATCGTTTGGAAACGCATGTATTTCATGACATTAATGAAAATGGTTTTCGGGATGACAATGAAGAAGGTATTCCGGAACAAAATATTAATATCCGTTTTCGAGACGGTAGCCTCTATCAATCTATGCCAACCGATATCACCGGTACAGCACCCTTTGATCAAGCTTTCCCATTTTTTAATTGGTTAGTGGCAGAAGTTGATTTTGCCCGTTTCAAAGCGACCGGTGCAACTATTACCGTAGATAATGGTGGTCCCGTTGCGCCCGGTGAAGTGCTTAATCCTCAGCCACAAAATCAGAATAATCCGAATACCGGTAATAACCTCTCGCGAACTGAAACCGGACCGGTTTTACTCGAAGCTTTTCAAGGGATGTTGGGACAAACCAATCGCATTGAATTTGGTAAAACCCATTACGAACCCAGTGAAAATGGAGGTATATCCGGTATTGTTTATTATGCCGTTACCCGTGCTGAAAATGATCCACAATATGCTGTCGCAGAACCATGGGAACCTGGTATTCCCAATGTGACGGTAAAACTTTGGAGTTTGGGTGCTGATGGCGTTGCTAATACAGCTGACGATGTATTATTAAACGAAACCCAAACCGATAGTTGGGATAACACCTTACCTACCGCTTGTCCAGGTGATTCAAATGATCCATTATATAACAATGGTCAATGTTATGATGGCATGCGTACTTGGAATCAGGTACGTCCTGGTGTATTCGATGGCGGTTATGCTTTTACCTCTTACTTCCCCGGTGGTATGAATTCAGGTAGCTCAGAAGTCGACGGACTGCCGTCAGGATTGTATATGGTTGAAATCGTCCCACCAGTGGGTTATGAGGTATTAAAATCACAAGATAAAAACGTTGATTTTGGGGAAGAATACCAACCCGATCCGATTAATTTATTACCACCTTTTTGTGTAGGAACAGAATATAAAGTACCCAATAAATTAAGCTTATTCCCGGAACCAGCCTCTTTAGCGGGTCAGAAGTTAAACCTTTGCGACCATAAAGTGATTTCCCTGACCCCAGGTAAAAATGCTGCTGTTGATTTCTTCTTGTTTACCGACGTTCCAATTGCTGGTCATGGCACCGGGGTAGTTTTCGATGATCTTGCTAATGAAACTGATGTTAATTCGCCTAATTTCGGTGAAAAATTTGCCCCACCGTGGTTGCCCGTATCCATTCATGATTGGACCGGTCGTGAAATATCCCGCGTCTACACGGATCGCTGGGGTCATTACGATTTCTTGGTACCATCCACTTATACAACGAATATACCTTCCCCCAGCGGCGTGTCTCCTAACTTGTTAATATTGTGCATGAATAGTGCGGATCCCATCCCGGATCCAAGCAATCTAGGACAGTGGATTACTGATCCTTACCATAATCCGCGTTATCGAGAAGTTTGCTATACGCTTAATTTCATGCCTGGTACCACAACCTATTTAGATACCCCAGTGATAGCCTCTTCTGCTTTTGCTGGTTCGTTGGGATTTCCGGTTGATTGTGAGTTACCCGAGGGTACCCCGAAAATTTACAGTGTCACTTCAGCCAGCGGCGGTCCGTATATTGCCGCTACCGGAGAAACTATTACCATTCAAGCAGAAGGCACGGTAAGCGTACCTAATCCAGCTTATACCGGTCCAGATGGTGTCGCACCGCTGACAATTACCCGCGACTATAGTTTTGGTACTCAAACTGGTAATGTTACCTTAGGCGGTAACACACTAACTATCAACAGTTGGTCTGCCAATACAATTACCGCGATAGTTCCGACGGGCACTTCTACCGGACAGTTAATGGTTACCCGTGGTGATAATCAAAAATCAACGGTAGTCGGTGTGACTGTAACCGTAGGTGGTCCGGCACCACGTTATGTAGCCGTAGGTGGTTCTATTCAAACCGCTATCAATCAAGCCGCTCCTAATGAACTGATTTTAATTCCACCGGGACAATATAATGAAATGATCATTATGTGGAAACCAGTTAAATTACAGGGTTGGGGTGCCGGATCAACGTTGATTAATGCCTCCAAGAAACCGGCTGAAAAGCTGCAACAATGGCGAAATCGCATGACTAATTTAGTTAACAACGGGCAAATTGACCTCTTACCGGGACAATTGGGCACTTTTGTTACTGAAGAAGGTGCCGGTATCGCTGTGGTAGCCAAACAAACCGGTGGTCGTCGTTTCCAAGCAAGCCCTAATAATGCACGGATTGATGGACTAACTATTATAGGAGCGGATGTTGGCGGTGCTATTTTTGTTAATAGTTACGCTAACTATCTGGAAATGAGCAACAACCGCATTGTGGGTAATAATGGTACCTTTGGTGGAGGCATTCGCGTGGGTCATCCGACCTTAACAATCGGTTCAGCCTATGTTGATGCTCAAAATGATAATATCCATATTCACCATAATCATATTGCGCAAAATGCCGGCTTGAATCAAGTCGGTGGAGGAATTTCCATCTGCAATGGTACCGATAACTATGAAATCACAGGCAATTTTATTTGCGGTAATTTTACAACTGGTAGTGGTGCTGGCATTGGTCATACTGGTTTAAATGATCAAGGATTCATTGGGCACAATACCATTATCTTCAATCAATCCTTTAATCAAGGTATTGCTGTTTCTGGTGGCGGTATCGTGATCAGAGGTAATGTCCCATTGGTGGGTCAAACCCTAACGCCAGGAAGTGGTACCGTAACTATTGATAGTAATTTGATTTTAGGTAACTTAGCGGGTGCCGGTGACGGAGGCGGTATTTATCTTGAACGTATCAATGGTCAGGATGTTCAAGCTAATCCTAATAATCAAAGTGCTTGGTATCAAATCAATCTGTTTAATAATATGATTGCGAATAACCTGACGGGATTAGCGGGTGGTGGTATTGCCATGCAAGATGCGGCAGCAGTTAGGATAATCCATAATACCATTGCCCATAATGACAGTACCGCAACGGCTCGTGAAGCCTTTGTACCAGGCAGTACGAGTGAATCGCTACCGCAACCCGCCGGTATCGTGTCACGAGTACACAGCAATGCTTTACAGCAAGCCTTTGCAGTCAGTACCGCTCAAACTTTCGCTAATCCTCAGTTGATTAATAATATTATTTGGCATAATCGCTCTTTCTATTGGCTCTTAACTAATGAGGGTGATTTTGGTTTAATACCCAATATTGGTTTAGGAGAAGCACCCGTTTATGCTGATCTGGCTGTACTCGGTACCACCGATATGCTTAACCCTCAATCGAGCATTTTGACTGATACCACTGGTTATGATGCCAGTAATATTAGTGCTGATCCAGTTTTTGTGAATGGATACTTCAATGGTGGTCGAAGTTCGATCATTACACCAGCAGATAATACGATTCAAGCAACTCCAGGGGTTGATGAAGGCGGTAACTTCATTGATGTTCAGTTTGGACCACTCAGTTTAGTCGGCGATTATCATATCCAAACTAACTCTCCAGCAGTGGATACCGGTGAGGGTAGTATTTTAGCTAATTTTACCCAATTGGCTAAAGATTTTGATGAAGAACCACGTCCTAGAGGTAGTGGCGCAGATAGAGGTGCTGATGAAACCGGTAACTTTGATAGCGTGGGACCAGCTACACTGGATATTATGATGATTTGGATTGATCAAAAAAGGGCGTTCCAGTTGACAGCTACTGCCAGTGATACGGCAAGCGGTAATTCTAAGATTACTGCGGTAGAATGGTGGATAGATGACGAAGAACCTCAAGCACTTTTGCCCCTAGCCGGCAATTTTCTCTCTGTCGAGGAAGAAGTCGGTGTGGATATTATGGCGTCAAGTTTACCCATGGGTACTCAAACCCTTTTAATTCGCAGTCGGGATGCCGCTGGCAATTGGGGTGAACCCAGTCAGAAAGGCATTACTATTCCAGAAATAATTACAGTTGAGTCGATTAGGTATAATAAAAATACCAATAAACTCATTATCAAGGCGGTTTCTAATGCGACACCAGATTCAGAACCCACGATAACTGTCATCGCACATGATGATGAGAATCCTGATGTTACTCTGGGCACGTTAAAGTATTTACGTGCACAAAATAAATATTCTGGTACTTTTACAGGTATCAGTTCCCGACCAGAGAGTATTACTTTAACCAGTTCAATCCGGGATTCAGTCACCGTAGCAGTGCCTTATCCATAGTGTTTTATCTGATTCATGTTACTCAGTGACTGGGTAACATGAACATAAAATAGTTATTTCAAGGAGTTATATTATGAATGTTATAAGTAGAGGTTATCTGGTTCCCCTACTGCTTGGGTTACCCTTTCTGTTTGTAGTCAATCCAATATCGGCTAATGTATTTGTACAATGTCCCGGTGATATCGATGGTGATGCGGTAATCGATACCCCTGATCCTAACCATCCGCATGCCAAATGTATGCACTTGTCTGGTGGTGATGGCTTTATTACTATGGCTGATGGGAAAGAAATGTATATCTTTGGTTTCGCAGATGTCACCGGTTTAACGCCTGGTGAAGCGATGATAACGGCATTACTCTCCGCTAATATGCCATCGCCGGCTATTGTGTTAAATGAAGGTGATGAATTTTATTTAACCTTAACTAATGTCGGTATGGTGCTACGTCCAGATTTATTTGATGCCCATACTATCCATTGGCATGGTTTTCCTCAAGCTGCTCCCGTTTTTGATGGTGTTCCGGATGCTTCTTTGGCGATTAAAATGGGAGCTAGTTTTACCTATTATTACAAAGTTAACGATCCCGGTACTTTTATGTACCATTGTCACGTCGAAGCGACTGAGCATATGCAAATGGGAATGCTCGGTAATCTTTATGTTAAGCCGGCACAAAACGGTACACCATTTACTTATCAGGGTAAAACTTATACTCAATTTGCTTACAACGATGGTGATGGTTCAACCGGTTATGATGTTGATTTTGCGATTCAAATGGGCTCATTCGATCCAGAATTTCATGATGCCAGCGAAGCAGTTCAGCCATTACCATTTGCCCATATGAAAGATACTTATCCGATGTTAAATGGGCGCGGTTATCCAGACACCATCATTTCAACTGCTTTACCGGCACCCTCAAAAAATGGGGGTAAGGTATCGCAAAAACAGAGTTCGTTGATTACGGCTAATCAAGGTAAAAGAATATTATTACGTCTTTCTAATCTTAACGTCACTGAATTTTACACGCTAGCCAGTCTAGGGATTCCTATGCAAATCGTTGGTAAAGACGCAAAATTACTCAGAGGTCCAGATGGTAAAAATTTATATTACCAAACCAATTCAGTTACTTTAGGTAGTGGTGAAAGCGTAGATATTATCTTCGATACCCAAAATGTCACGCCCGGGCAGTATTTTTTGTATACCACTAATTTGAATTATCTAAGTAATAATACTGAAGATTTCGGTGGTATGATGACTGAGATCGTCATTAATTAAAGGAGAATAGCGATGCAGAGCAATTATGTTACTCAAAAATTATCAATGCTATTCCTCATTATCGGGTTAGGGTGGGCTATGAATACCCTCGCTGCTATTTCTGGAATTACCGGTTCTAGTTTTAACCTCACCGCTAAAAAAGATTATATCAGTACCCCCGATGGCAATAGTATTCCAATGTGGGGATATGCTAATGGCACCGGTTTAATGCAATATCCTGGTCCCACTTTGATTGTCAATCAAGGTGATACTATTACAATTATCCTAAAGAATGAATTGCCGCAACCGGTTTCTATCGTGTTTCCCGGGCAAACCGGCGTAACTGCAACCGGGGGTATTGCTGGATTAATTACCAGAGAAGCGGCGGCAGTCAGTGCACCCGTTGCTGACAGAACAGTCACATATACTTTTACAGCGACTCATGCTGGTACTTATCTCTATCACAGCGGCACCCGCCCGGAATTACAAATTGAAATGGGATTATTAGGTGCCTTAATTGTCAGACCGACTGGATTTAATGCGAGTAATCCAACTGCTTATAATCACCCCCATACAGCTTATAATTATGAATATTTGTTTTTATTAACCGAAATTGATCCGAATATTCATGAGTTGGTGGAATTCAATCAGCTAAATAATGTTGATAATACCGCTTATTTCCCGGCGTATTGGATGCTTAATGGTCGTGCAGCACCGGATACTTTACTCGCAGAAAATAACCAACTGTTACCTCACCAACCTTATAACTGTTTACCACGAATGCACCCTGGAGATAAACTCCTCATGCGGGTGATTGGCGGCGGAAGAGATTTACATCCTTTCCACCATCATGGTAACCACGCCTTAGTGATTGCTAAACAGGGTCGGTTACTTGAAAGTACCCCGGGAGCGGGTCCGGATTTAGCCACTTCAGTCTTCACTATTCCTTCGGTACCCGGTGAAACCGTTGACGCGATTTTTGAATGGAACGGTGCTGATTTAGGCTGGGATATCTACGGTCATCAACCTGGTGATCCACTTGAAGCTGGTGAATATGCTCCTGATCATGGTAAACCGATTCCAGTTATCTTACCGGAAGGACAAAATTTAGCGTTTTGGTGGTTTTTGGAGCGGCAGTCCATTTTTAGGAAATAGTGGCTCTCTTCCACCGGGAGAAGGCGGATTGAATGAAAATGGTGGATTTTCTATATGTGGCATTCTCATGCAGAGAAAGAATTGATCAATTTTGATATTTTTCCTGGCGGCTTGTTAACCATGCTGATTATTGAACCGCATGGCGTGGTCATTCCCTAAGAGGTAACGATAATGAATACTAAAATAATTAACGTTATTATAATGTTATTCAGTTTGTGGTTAACGAGTACCGCCAGTGCGGTCACTTTTCAACTGAAAGCGGGTACGAAGAACCTCACTATGCCCGATGGGACTACGGTAACCATGTGGGGATTTGGTCTCCTGAGTGGAGCGATTACCATTCCTGGACCACTCTTAACGGTACCGCCAGGTGATACCACTTTAACCATTAGCCTAAAAAATAATCTGGCTCAACCGATTTCTCTTGTTATTCCCGGTCAAACTACTACCCTGACTCCAGGAACCTTTTTGGATGCAAAAGGTCGGCAACGGGTTCGTTCTTTTACCCAGGAGACGGCACAAAATCAAACTAAAACTTACACTTGGACTAATGTCAGACCTGGTACTTACACCTATTTCAGCGGGACTCAACCGGCAGTACAAGTACAAATGGGGTTATATGGTGCTGTTAAAAAAGATGCGGCTTCTAATCAAGCGTATTCAGGGATTGCTTATGATCAGGAAGTCATATTATTTTATAGTGAAATCGATCCCTATTTACATCTGCGGGTTAAACAAGGCAAATATGGTCCTGGTAAAGTATTAACCAGTACTATCAACTATCAACCCAAATACTTTTTAATTAACGGTCAACCGTATTCTTCAGGTCAAACACCGATACCAGCGGGTACTCAAGGACAAACTACTTTAATTCGCTTTCTGAATATGGGGTTAAAAACGCATGTACCCACTTTAAATGGCTTATATATGCGGCTAATGGCAGAAGACGGTAATCTTTACCCCTATCCGCGTGATCAATATTCAGTGATGTTGGCGGCTGGAAAAACGATAGATGCGCTATTAACTCCAGATCAGGGAGGAACTTATGCGCTTTATGATCGCCGCTTGGACCTCACTAATAATAAGTCTTCGCCAGGTGGAATGCTAACTTACCTCGATTTTACTATCCCAGCGGCGGCAGCGACTACCGGTAGTTCTGGTGGTTTGGTAAGCATTGTGCAAACCAAGTATACCTCAAAAAATTTACTACTCGTACAAGCGACTTGTGAAACTGATCCCAATACAGCTACATTAGTAGCAGAAGCTCATTTTGGCAACACGCTAGAACCACTTGGAACTTTGTTATACAAAGACAATTTGGGAATTTACCAGCGGTATTTCCAGAATATCATGACCTCACCGGACCGGGTCACGGTTACCTGCGAACCGAGTAATAATACTGATACTAAACCGGTACCATTTAAACAATAAAATAGAGTTAATAGCAATTTCCACCGATAGTGAAATCAAATCACTAGTCGGTGGTTTCAATGGGGACAGATAACCATGCGAATTACCTTATTAAGCCTATTCTTATCGGTTGGTGAATTTCAACACGCTCTTAGAAAAAATGACTTGGCGTTAATAATTATTTTATTCTTGATAAGTGGGAGTGCTTTTTTCCAAACCCTAGCAGCGGAAAAATTAGAACCAGTCGTTTCTCAGCCACTCAATCTAGAGGAACAATGGGGTATAAAATTGATAGGTGTTCAATTGAGTGCTGCCGGTTATATGTTAGATTTTCGCTATCAGGTTATTGATCCTAATAAAGCGAAATACTTAACTGAACAGCGACAACAAACCTACCTCATTGATCAAGCCACAGGGGCTCGATTTATTGTTCCCAGCCCGCCTAAAGTCGGTTCTCTACGCCAAAGAACTTCAGAACCCAAAGCGAAACAAATTTATTTTATGTTATTTGCTAACCCCAACCGCTTTATTAAATCTGGAAATCAAGTTACTGTCGTTATAGGTGATTTTCAGGCAAAGAATTTAACGGTTAAATAATAAAATCAATTTTTTACAACGAATGTTACCCATCAAGATGGGTTCAATTCAGCACTAATGGCACTTTATAAAGTAATTTTGTGACTTGAGTGAGTTGTCATATTTCATAGTGCCTCCGCATGACGTGATTTGGCGGCTAAGCCTCATTTAGCCATGGGTTTGAGAGGATTTTGACGAGTCACTGCCTTAATCTCAGTTAATTCCTTCATTGCTTCACTAACATCGAATCAAAAATTTCTCCCCCTTCTTTTAACTTCAAAGGGAGAGAAAAATAAGTTTTCGTGTCGATCATGAGGTACCTAAGTTAAGTTGCTATTAATAAATTGCCCTATTTTTTCTAGTACCTTCATTAGAGTTCACTAGCTAAAGTAATGGTATCCCGGAGTGTCGCTACATCGACAACTTCGCCACTTTTTAGTGGAATTAACACCGGATGATAAACCGTTGTTTTATTAGCCTCTTTAATTAAACTCATTGGTTCCAAGATAAGACGATGTAAGAACCCATGTACCATGCCTATAAAGGTTAGCCGCTGCGAGCGAATTTCTTCACCAATATGTTCATAAGCGTCTAGTAAGTGATGGGTATTATCGATGGGATAACTCGGAAATCCCGGAATATAGCAGTAAATCATTTTTTTCTCCTTGATAATCAGATCAATTAGATTAATTATAAAGATGGCAAAAGGTAGGCCAGAATACAAGAGCATCAAGAAAAAAACGGTTTTTTCTTATCCCAGATTAGCTAATAGGAGTAGATTTACGGAGTTAGACTTGACACGACCGAATAAATTCAAGTAAATGATGATGAAAGTCATCCTTGGCGCGTAAATAACAGGCATGTCCAGCATTGGGCAGAATAACTTGGCGAGCGTTAGGCATAATTTGGCATAATCGCTCGGCTTGAGTTACCGGGACAATGTGATCGTTACTGCCCCAAATGGCTAAAATGGGAACAGAAATATTAGCCAACTGCGCTTCAAATGTAGGAATCCCAACCGGTGCGATGGCAACTAATCCACCAACTTGCTCAGGGTGGTTAACAACAAGCGGTAAACTGTATTGACCACTCATCGAAGGTGAAATAATAATGGGTTGAGTTAAATGGAGTAACACGATGATTTCTGACAAAAAACTATTGCGTTGATGTGAGAATCCGGTAGATTGACCAAAGCCAGGTAGGTCAAGTGCGATAGTGTGATAACCTTGTTGAGCTAACCAGGTTAAGGTGCCTAATTCTGACCAAGTTTGTGCACTAAAACTGGCGCCATGTAAAAGTAGGATAGTGGTTGAATAACCTTGTCCGGTTTCTAAGTAATGCAATTGTTGTTGATGAACGGTTAAATAGTGATTGGTTACGATATTGGTCATCATGAATTGCAACTCCGTTGATAAGCTTGTAAATAACGATGCACTATGGCGAGTTGTGTGGTTAAATCAGTCGTTAATGGGGGTATACTTTGTAATAATTGGATGCCCTGGAAATTGCCACCTATGACTTGATAAGTCTTTAATCTTTCTGCAAAAGTATAGTTTAAACCGAGTTGTTGGACCGCGTAAGAAAAATCTTTAAAATCCGGCCGATTCAACTGATAGTTATCAACTGGTAGCGTGGTATTAATTGGTTGACGAGCAGTCATTATGACGCGTAATTTGGGATTATTCCAATCCTGTAAAATGTTTAAACTCTGGTTAAGAGAAGCATCAATAAGTGAGCCATTATCATGATCTCGAATACTGTCAAGGTTATCTAACCACAACAACCAAGGTTGGGAGATAAAAGGTTCTAGTAATATTTCTAAATCGGTTGCTGTAGATAATCCGCGTGCTTGTGCCAATACTGCGAGAAAATTGGTTCCTGGATTGGCTTGATAGACTAAAACTCGATAATTTTGTTGTATCAATGGCAGCGTCAAACGATGAGCCAGTGCAGTTTTACCAACCCCACCCTGACCATGAATGAATAAATAGCGGATAGTGCCAGTACGCAATGCGACACCTAAAGTGCGTAATTCGCGACGCCGACCAAGAAATAAGGGAGATAACGGGAGAGAATTTCCTATAAATGAAGGTAAACGCGGTTGTGGACAAAAACGCCAATTGATTAAGGGTTGAGTTGGATCGTAACTCATGAGCATAGGTAAACACCATTGCCCAATACTTGGGTCAATTAAGTGAGATTCATCAATATTACACCAAGTTTCATTGAATGATAATAATTCAGTCATCGCCCGACGTGCTTGTTGGACCGCAACGTCTATTCTGGCTTGTTGAGCTAATGCTACACATAAAGTTTGTATAAATACTTGACCAGCACGATCTAATAAGCGTTCCCGCATCCCGATTACGTGGGGGATGCCGGCTTGGATTATGGGCATAACTAAATTGGCTGATGTTGCTAAACAATACGCTGATTGACAAGCCGCTATTACGACACATTGTACGGCATTGACTTGAAAAATCGGCGCTAACCGATCAGCTGTGATAAATTCACCTTCGCCAGTTTCATCCTCAAAAATAAAACCGGCAAGCTGCGGTTGATCAGCTAGTTTAAGAATACTATGTCCACTTAGTAACACAACCTGCCAAGCAAACTGGTGTAATATTTCTATGAAACTGCTAAAACGCCCATCATCAGGCGCATAAAAATGAACCCAACCGGCCGCTATAAAAGGTTCTAGAGCCATACGCATAGCGGTTTGCTCACTTTCCAAATCTAGCCGTGCTTGTTGTAGTTGGAACTTGTCCGGTTGGGCGGTCCAAAGCAAAATATTGAGTGGTCCAAATGGTGGACTAAGCCAAGTAGGATTACCCTTAATTCGACGTGATAAGGTATAACTGGGCTGTTGAGCTAAAAAACCATGTTGAGGATGATATAAACATTCCCAAGGTAAATCGTCTAGTACATTACCGGTTTGTTCAATCAACAATGCTTGAAAAGTCAAATGCATATCTAAATTGAGGGCTTGCCATAAGGCCATACCCACGGTTTTTAATTCGGCTTCAGTAACTTGTTGGGTATGATAATGTTGTCTTAACTGTTGAGATAGAGCCAATAAATTCGGATACTGTGTTAATAACTCGATTGATGGTTTGATGGCAAGCGGAGTTAATCTGTGCATAAGATAAATCAAATAAAATTGACTAGACTATAATCTATAAATAACATTAAAATATATTGACAATTTCTGCTTAACTATTAACAAATGCCCGTATCACTTTAATAAATAAAAATTTACTCTTTAATATATACCAAATTGAGGGCTTTTCATGAAAGAATACTTGTTAATCGCCATCGTCAGCCTGTTAATATTAACGGGTTGTGCGTATCGACCTATTCCGTTAGCCACCGCCTATCCGGTAACCGCGCAACGAAAAATGCAAGCTGCTTACCATTGGGATGTGTTAGCAGCCGATGTTGCTAGTCGCCTGAAAAGTACTTTAGATGTTACTTTTCCCAATGCGGTTATTAAACCTTCTTTATATATTCGCTTCACACCGGATCAAGAGAAATCGCCTTTCGGCAAAACTTTTTTCAATTTATTGACCACTAAATTGGTACAACAAGGGTTGGTCGTTTTAGATCAAGCTGCTTATGGCGATAATCTCGTAGTCGAATATGACATGCAAGTGGTTCATCATAAAGATCGACGGCTAACTTATCCACCACCAGGAACTTATACCCTGTTAGCTGGTGGAGTTTGGTTGATTGCTCAAGCCCAAGACCGCTGGAAATATCCCGGGTTAGCCGTATTTCCATTCAGTGCATTAGCTGATGCTAATTCGATGGTTGATTATTATCTTCCCGGTGAAACCAATACCGAAGTGGTGGTCACAACAACAGTAAAGATGGGTCAACAATATATCTTTGGAGATTCCAGTATTTACTATATCAATGATGGTGATTATGATCATTATGAAAACCAAACCAAAACCTACCAACTGGTCGATCAAAGATGAAATCAACAAGGACTTTTCTTACTATCAGTTTATTATGCCTCGGCTTGTTAGGATGTTCTCTGCCGGTTAGGGACCAAAACTTAGTTACCGCCAGTTATCGGGCAGCAGATGCTCTTATCAACGGAGCGAAAGAACTTCACCTCTTGGATGAGCAACCAAGAAAAAATGGAATTTATACCCAACAACCTATTTTGACAACTAGCTTTGTTAATATTGATGATTTGCAACAATCTTCCACTTTTGGTCGAGTAATCGGTGAACAGATTGGCTCACGTATCGCTCAACAGGGCTACAAAGTCATTGAAATGAAAATGCGGACCGGCAGTATTTTTGTACAAGAGCATACCGGTGAATTAGTACTCTCCAGAGAATTACGGGAAATCAGTTATCAACACGATGCTTATGCAGTCGTTGTCGGTACCTATGCAGACAGTAAAGATTCTGCTTATGTCACCGCTAAATTAGTTAGAGCTAAAGATAGCGTAGTATTAAGTTCTTACGATTATAAAGTGGCAGTTGGACCGGATACTAAGCAGATGTTACGCAAAAACGGTAATTTAAGCTGTCATCCAGTAAGGTGGGCAAACAGCGTTGCCCACCAAACAGCTAACCTCCTTTTAGGAATCTCAAGATGACACAAATCACGATTGATTCTGAACAATTTGACCAATTAATTTTACAAAGATTACCAACGCTCATGCAGCAAAACCCGCAAATTCAGGGGTTAGTTTTAGACTGGGCACGGCAAAATTTTGCCGAACGGCAGGCAACCGATGACCGATTCTATCAACTGTTAGGCGAATTAAAACGAGACCGAGAAGAACAAAATCGTAAGTGGGACGAACAAAATCGCAAGTGGGACGAAGCCAAACAAGAATTTGATCGACTGTTAGACGAATTAGCACGCAATCGAGAAGAACAAAATCGCAAGTGGGAGGAACAAAATCGCAAGTGGGATGATGCCAAACAAGAATTCAACAGGATGAATGAAACTATCATAGCGCTTGGGAAAAAATTGGATCGGAGTATTACGGCTTTGGGTGCACGTTGGGGAATTAAATCCGAAAGTGCCTTCCGCAATGCGTTAGTTGGGATTTTAGAAACCAGTTTTGCAGTCCAAGTACTTAATATTACTGACTATGATGATGAAGGTAAGGTATTTGGTCGACCGGATCGAATTGAGTTGGATGTAATCATTAAAAATGGACTCTTGATAATCTGTGAGCTTAAATCTTCCATGAGTCGTTCGGATATGTACACGTTTGAACGGAAAGTCCGTTTTTATGAACAGCGTCACCAGCGCCAAGCTAATCGAATGTTAGTGATTTCACCGATGGTTGATGCCAGAGCCGAAAAAGTGGCTAAACAGTTAGGAATTGAAGTCTATAGTGATTCTATGGATGTAGAGGAGTTATAGTTAATTCATAGGATGTAGTGAAGCTTTATCCGCAACAATACTTGCGTTGTGTCAGCTCTACGATAGCTAATCATTCAATCCAAGCCTTTTTTTCCAGGTATAACTTTACTAAGTCTTCAAATTTCATTTGTTACTCTTTCAATCCAATAACAATATATTCAATTGGATACGCATCCCGATTGGCTTTATTAGCGCTCGCAAAGCGACCCGTTTTATCATCCCGAGCTTGTGGAAGTATTTTTGACGGAATTTCTCTCTTAATGATTCTATCGATAACAAAGCCGGATTGTTGTAAACTTTCTACAAACACCTCAGCATTAAGAATTTCAATCCCCTTCAATGGAGTGTTTCCTATAACATAACAACATCGACCACCACGTTTCAGTATTCGGTAACTTTCATTAAAAACTTCCTGCATATCAATAAAGTAGGCATTAATTTCGTTAGCCATTTTCCGGCTGACTCGTAACATTTGAGAGACGATATGTTGAGCAATGGTGCTTTGCGCTTGCCTCTCATGATATTTTTTATGGGTAGTTCCGATAAACTCTTGTCGGTATTCGGAAAGATTGTCAGACAAATCGAGCCATAAAGTGGAAAGTTGGTGTAAATCTGCATATTCATAACTGGTAACATAGGGACTAGACGTGACAATCAAGTCAACGGAGGAATTTTCCACGGGTTGTTGCCGAGCATCACCATTTTGAATATTTAAGCGGTTTGATAAGTGTTGCCGAATTTTGGCTGGAACTATATTAAAAAAAGCCTCGTTGCCTCGTTGCATCTTGTTTAAATGGCGCTTAAATATAGCGTAAGGTTTTACCGGTATTTTTTTAAAATCACGGGTTGGTTTCGTGCTCCCTTGCAACCAAATTGAACAATTTTTTAAAATGTGACTAAAAGCCACTAAAAAAAAATCCCGAATATCTTTATCATCTTCATTATGAATCGCTTGCAATATGATGCCTAATTCAGTTTTATTTGCCGCTGTAAACCAGTAATTAATTTTTTCTAAATGTTTTGCCGGAATTAATGGTTCGATAGCACTAAATAGCGGCAACGATGCTGTATCAAGAAAACTTAATTTTGACAGGAGCAGTTGAATTTTCTTATTGAGATAATTTGGTTCTAGCGGCGTTGATTTGACTTTAGTAATCAGAAAGGCAATTTTGTTTATATCTGTTCCACTTGCAAAAAAACCTTTGGAAATTGCGGTGACAATTGTCGTTCCGCAACCCATAAAAGGATCATTAATATGAACATCGCGCCCGGAAACGTACTCCACCACCAACTGTTCAACTAACTGGGGGATAAATTTAGCGGGATAGCGATGATAACCATGCGTCCATTTGCTAGTATCAGACGGTTTAGATTCCGTAAAGGACCAGTCTTTATCTATACCCTTCGCTTTAAACAATTCTAGAATGGATTGCGACGATAAATTTTCTGGTTGAGTTAGAATTTCGATAACATTAATCATACTTAAATTATTACAATAAAATTATAGTAGTAAGGTGGGCAAAAAAAGCGCAGCCTTGCCCACCCCATGGTTAAAATAGTTATTACTTTACCAGGAAATATATTCAAGAGCAGATAGTTTCTCAACAAGGGATAACAAAAGGTAAGTCATGGTAAAAAATACAATTGATTATCAATCTTTCTCTTTACGAGTTGATCTACTCCAAGCGGCGGTGTTGGCATTTTTTATCTTGGCACATTGGCCTACCTTATTATGGTTAGCGCAAAAATCACAACAACGTGCTAATGCCCTGTTTATTATTGTATTTTTGATCGTTGGGATAGGGTTAATTGGGCATAGAGCTAAAACCGGTCAGAATGATTTCCAGGTGGTTAAACCCGCTTTATTACTTCTACTTGTCGCTACCAGCGGCGGTATTCTTAACACCATGACCATTCATTTTCCTCAAGCAAACATGACACTCTTGATGCTTGGCATCTATGCTTGGCTTGGCCTCAATCCAGCCTGGTGGTCTAAATGGTTAAAAACATTGGCTATTGTGCTTTTATTAGCTCTGGCTATTCCGTTTTATCTAGAATTTAGATCCGGGCTGGGTTTCGGTTTGCGGCTACTAACAGCCGATATTGTCGAGAAAACCTTAGCCACTCTGGGAATCAGTGCCGTTTCTTCTCATGACATTATTATGATTGAAAATACCATTGCACACATTGATATACCGTGCAGCGGCCTTAAAAGTCTGTGGGTAGGTAGTCTATTCTTTCTGATAGTTCTTGTTATATTTAACATACAGATAAATTGGAAAGTTTTGTGGAAATACTTTGCCTTTATACTACTGCTACTATCTGCCAACACCAGCCGTGTGTTAATTTTGACTCTACTCACATCAGTTTACTCTCTACCTGCCATGGCGGAGACATTTCATATTCCTTTAGGGATTCTTGGATTTGGGATAAGTTGTAGTGTAGCTGGGTTAATGCTATTGTCTCAGCAAACGAACACGCCATCGCCAGTTTTAACACCAGTGATACTATCAAATCGTGCTACTATTGTACTGCTGTTGTTGATCATTCTTCTCACCGGGTGGCAAGCAGTAGCCGCTATTCACCAAATTACTCCCACAGTCCAGCCAAAAATTATCCCCTTTATTTTGCCTTATCCGCTTCAGTCACAGCCGGTATCTTTAACGAAAGGTGAGCAACAATATTTTGCGCAATCAACTCAAACGCTGGCTCAAAAATGGCGCTTTGTTTTTGCAAACAACACCGGTTCAATTTTGCTAGTGCAAAGTGCTGATTTTAACATGTTTCACGCGCCGGAATTGTGTATGGCGGCGAATGGAATAACGGTGAACGAAATGAAGAGTGTGAGGATAACGCCTTTCCTGCAAGTTCGGCTACTATCTTTGAACAAAGGTCAATCAACGGGGATATACTGGTTACAATCTGGGAATTATACCACGGATGATTTTGGTGAACGGTATTGGCGTTATCTGTGGTCAAAGGAAAAAAATTGGCGTATGATTTCTCTTATTATTGATAAGCCCTATCCAACTCAATCAGATACGATTGCTAAGTTAACCAATCTACTCTATTTTGAACTTTCTCAAAATACACATGAAACAGCTCTCATTCAATAAACTAGCACGGGTTGCTAGTTACATGACTTTCTGGGGATGGAATGTTACGTTTTTGGTGCTCACGCTCTTCGGCGTCATGCCGTGGTTAGGTTTGACCGTGACAGCGGCAGTTTTGGCCGGAGAAATACCACTGGATTTTCTCATTAGCCTGTGGTTGTTGGTTTTGGTGCCAATTTTCAGCGTTTGGTTAGCTCGAAAACAGTTTCGTGGTCAACCGGATTTACAAATTCGCTTTTTTTACGGCGTGGAAGCACCCATTTTCTTGTTGTGTTTGCTACGTCTTTTCATCCTTCGAGAATTAACATTAGCCAGTCTGTTTTTAATTGGCAGTATTTTGCTAGCGGCATTCATTTATAGCCGCTATCTTCGCCAATCAGCAACCGCTCAAACCGCAACTAGTAAATTAGCTTTATCACTCAACAGCTTGTTATTAGTTATGGCGGTTTATATCGGTACGTTGTTAAGCTTTTACGCTTTACCGCTAGGATGGGGTTTCATCAAATTTATTTTGAGTTTGAATGGCTGAGAGGAATAGTTGAATTAATAATGACGCCTCGCGCATGGTTGCCAATTTTGCTGGGTATACTTTGGTGGATACCGTTTCTTCTGCTGTTTGTATTTTTTTCTATGGCCTTGTTTATTGTTTTGCCAATTGCGCTTACCCGTTATTATGGTCAAGCTTGGCGAGCAACTTGGAAACAAGCCGCCAAACAATCACCGCTCTGCGCCGGGGGGATCAGTATAACCGTCATTGCGGCTTGGTTGGGAATTTTTATTCTGGTTGGTCAACAACCACAAAATAGCATTTTTACACGTTTGTCTCAACCGGTGACCACACCAGCACACAAAAATGATCTCCTCAATAATGCCGAAAATATCCGCCAAGGTTTGTTGAATGCTTATCTCTATCGTTACCGCTATTTAAGTGCCAGGGCAGAAGTTAATCACATTGCCCTGATGTATAAAAAGATTTTTGGTTTGCCCACCGCAGTGACTCAACCATTACAAGTGGCTTACAACACCTTACTTTCTCCATTACTTTACCAAGGATCACCGGATGATGACAGCCAAGCCGCTGAGCTATACGCCGCGCTATTTGATAAACCAATCCAGAAAGGCGAGCCGGAGGCCATCATGGGTGCACTTGAGGCAACCGCTTATCGGGATCAAGTGGAAGCTGGGCTGTTAAATATAAACCAACAAAAAGTTTGGTTAGCAGAACAACAAATCACGACGGTTCGTAGCGGTTCAGTAACTCAGGTTGAGCTTGACGAAGTTTATGAAAACCAAACCCCGCAGCAACAAGAAATATTCTATTATTTTTCATTACCCGAAAATGCGGCAGTGACCGGATTGTGGCTAGGAGAAAGCCCCGATCGTAACCAGCGTTATGTTTTCAGTTTGTCGCCACGTGGTGCTGCGCAAAAAGTTTATAAAGCACAAGTGAGAGAACGGGTCGATCCCGCTTTGTTAGAACAAGTCGGCCCCAGGCAATATCGCTTGCGGGCGTTTCCAGTACCTCCCCGCCGCTTACCACCCCGATTAAATCATTTTTTTAATTGGGATAGGTCAACACGACAGCCGGCGCAAGAACAAGACAAAATGTACCTTTGGCTTACTTATTCGGTGTTGAACGACAGTAAAGTTGCTCTTTTACCGGAATTACTCGAAAAGCGGAATATTTATTGGACAAATAATACCAAACGACGCTTCAATGGTGTGAAAAACGATGAAACTAACGACTGGATGCCTTCTAATCCATTAATGGATAACGTAGAACCCGAAACCTTAACGACAACCAAACTAACTGTCAACAATACGAGATATACCGTTTCGAGCCAAACCCGCTCTTCAGAATTAATAAAGCCATCTGACAATCAGAAACTGGCTATTTTGGTAGATACTTCCTATAGTATGCGTCTACAACAACAGCAAATAGCGCAGTCACTCAACTGGGCAGCTCAACAGAAAGTAGCTGTTTTTATTCATCCGGTTCAGGAGCCACTACGCCAACTGGCAATGCCCCAAAAAGAGGGGCAGTCCATAGTCTTTTTTGGGGTTTTAGCCGCAAGTGATTTGTGGAATCAGGCGGCTGCTCTTCAAGCACAGCACGCTTATCATGCGGTGTTTGTTCTGACTGATCAGGGCAGTTATGAATTGAATCCGGATAAACCAACGTTAATAGCAGCCAAAGCGCCAATTTGGTTTGTACACCTGGATCAATTAGCACCCGCTTACGAAGATCAGGTGATGTCCAAATTGCTGTCAAATTATGGTGGGGTAACAACACATCTAGAGACAGCTTACCAACAATTTTTGCTTCAGCAACAGGTAACTGCATCACAAACAATACATGGCGCACGTTTATGGCATTTTGCAGAGCAACCGGTGACAAACTTGGAAGAGCCAAGCAATGCAAGCGATCTGTCGGAGAAGACCGAAGGTAGTGCGAGCGATCCAATTGCTGCTAAATTACTTATAGACTATCTAGCTTCTCAACAAACGCCTCCAACTCTGGAGATACTTGATGCTATTCATCAACTCGCCAAGAAATATTCAGTCATAACACCTTATTCTTCCATGATTGTTCTAATCAATGACCAGCAACGTGAACAGCTTAAACAGGCAGAGCAAGAAAAAGATCGTTTTGATCGGACCATTGACAACGGCATTGAAGTATTATCCAAACCAGAAAACTTGATGGTTTCCGCCGTGCCGGAACCAGAAACTTGGATTCTAATAACGATATCAGTTCTATTATTGTATGGATTACGGCGAAAATTACCGAGAATTTATCAAGGTAAATGAACTGACATGGGAGGTATCCAACCTGGTGCAAGATGTTCCACTACGATTGTTGTATAAAGACCACCGCGAACATTAAATTCTGCTCGTAACCGCATAAAACGAGGAGCACAAACTGCAACGCAATCATTGAGAATTTGATTGGTAACCGTTTCATGAAATGTACCTTCATTGCGATAAGACCAAATATAATTTTTTAAGGCTTTCAATTCTAAGCACAGCTTATCCGGGATATAATCGAGTAACAGTATTGCAAAATCAGGTTGTCCGGTTTTAGGACAGAGGCAAGTAAATTCAGGGATGCGAATATGGATAGTATAATCGCGTTGCGGATGAGGATTCGCAAAGGTTTCAAGTATTTTACTGGGTTGAGTTGGCATGCCAGGGTTTTCCGAGTTAAAGAGACTACTCTGGCGAGTAGTCGGTGGTTTGTTCAATATCAACAAGTCGCATAGCTCTTTGTTGTTGCTCACAAAAATCATCAGCAGCATTATAACCTTGCATTTTCAGGCTATGGTTACGCACGGCGCATTCAAGTAGTACTGCCAAATTACGACCCGCCGCTACCGGTAGGCAAATTTCGGGAATATCCACGCCCAATACTCGGCGAATGCGGTATTCACCTTGTAACCGGTCAATATTTTGTAACCGTTCTGAACTCATATGTTCAAGGTGTACAATCAAACGCAAATATTTATCTTTTTTGATGGCACTATCACCAAATAAAGCTTGTACATTTAAAATACCTAATCCTCTCACTTCTAGAAAAGCATTGGTTCCCAACGGAGAAGCGCCACTCACTGTTTGAGGGGCGATTCGCGAAAATTCGGGCGCATCATCAGCGATTAACCGGTGACCTCGACTCACGAGTTCTAAAGCCAATTCACTTTTACCGGTACCACTTTCTCCCATAATTAAAACCCCCATACCCAATACATCCATAAAAACACCATGCAGGGTAACACGTTGTGCTAAGAGTCGAGCTAAAGTCGTATGTAAATAGTTAATAATATTTTCGCCAGACAACAAGGAAGTAAAGAGGGGAACACCATAAAATTCAGCGGCTTTAACTAAATCAAAGGGGACTTCCTCGGTGTCTACGATAAGAATACAAGCTAAATTATCATTCTTGAATAATTGTTTAAGCGTATCATAATAAACTTCTCGGTCAAGGGCGTCCAAATAAGCGAGTTCATATAAACCAATAATTTGAATTTGATGGGGATGAATCAGATTCAAATAACCCACATTAGCGAGTTTCTGCTCCGGTTCGAGTAACAAAATTCGTTGCTTGCCTGCCTGTCCAGCTAACCAAGTTAAAGCTAGACCCTCAGCATGGTTCTTAAACAGTTCATCAATGGTCAACCGAATCATGAGACATCAGTCAACCAGCGGGCGCCATTGAGTCAGTAAATTAAATTTCTCGCTACAATTTTGAGCGCAACGCAGCTGTTCACGAAAATGAGCGTCACCAAACATCGCTGCTAATTGTGCTAGCAGTTCCAAATGTTCCTGAGTAGCCTGTTCTGGCACGACTAAAGCGAATAGGAGATCAACCGGTTGGTTATCTAGCGCATCAAACTCAATTCCTTGATTGAGCTGTAGGAAAGCGGCTAAGCTTACTTCACATTGAGTAACCCTAGCATGTGGAATCGCAATACCTTTACCTAGTCCCGTACTGCCCAATTGTTCTCGCTCTAATAAACACTCAAAAATTTCATGACTAGTCAGTGAATCACTTCCAGTGGCAAACAATTGACTAAAGTACTTAAAAACATGCTCTTTATTAGTGAGCTGTATTTGGCAGTGTGTTCGTTCTGGGGTTAAAATATCTGCAATTTGCATTCAGTTGTCAGTTGTCAGTTATTAGTTATCAGTTATTAGTTATCAGTTGTTAGTTATCATTGTTAATTGCTCACTGTTCACTGATAACGGTTCGCTGATAACTAATAAACTATTCACTGAAGAAAGTTATTCTGTCGGTTGGACTCGTTTAACACCACCATCCGCTTGATGATGGTCTTTGAGTTTTTCTTTATGCTTTTTGATTTGTCTGTCTAATTTATCAATCAAAGCATCAATCGCAGCATACATATCTTCGTTTTCAGCATTAGCAAACAAATTTGCACCGCGAACGTGTAAAGTTGCTTCAGCTTTTTGTCTCAATTTTTCAACACTTAAAACAACATGCAGGTTGGTCACATGATCAAAATGACGTTCTAAACGTTCCATTTTGGTATGGACGTAATTACGTAAAGCGGAAGTAATATCAATATGATGTCCGCTAACAGTCAGTTGCATCTGTGTGCTCCTTTTTTGACTTTATCAACACGTGGAAAATAACGTAGTGTTGTTACTTTCCTTTTCTTTACCGGATTACTATGCTAAACGTTTGCGTTCATTTGAAGGTGGGATAACCATCGCTTCACGATATTTAGCAACTGTGCGTCTGGCAACATTGATTCCGCGCTCCGCTAACAAATTGGCAATCTTACTATCGCTTAGTGGTCTAGCTCTATTTTCTGCGGCGATTAATTTCTTGATGAGCGCTCGAATCGCTGTTGAAGAACATTCTCCTCCATTGTTAGTACTCACATGACTTGAGAAGAAATATTTCAGTTCAAAAATGCCACGTGGTGTATGAAGATATTTTTGAGTGGTTACTCGCGATATGGTTGATTCATGCATTTCTAACTCGCTGGCAATATCATGTAAAACGAGCGGTTTCATGGCTTCTTCACCATATTCTAGAAAACCCATCTGGCGTTTTACAATACATTTTGCGACCTTAAGTAACGTTTCATGGCGACTCTTTAAGCTTTTAATAAACCAACGCGCCTCTTGAAGGTGATTTTTTAAACTATTAGATTCATTACTACTAGCCACTCGAGTAATTAGGCTAGCATAATGGGTATTAATGCGCAATTTTGGTGCAATTTCCGGATTCAATTCAACTTTCCATTGGCCGCTAGTCTTTTTTACAAATACATCTGGAACGATATAAGTGGTTGACGAAGGCTCCAATTGTGCACCAGGACGTGGATTAAGCGATTGAATAAGTTCAACAATATCGCGTAATTGTTCTCGAGTTAATTTTAGGCGTTTACTTAATTGAGTATAATCATGATTGCCTAATAGTTCCAGATGTTTGTTAACTAGCGTTTTGGCTTCTTTTAACCAGGGGGTTTTTTCAGGTAATTCTTCAAGTTGACGAGATAAACATTCTTTAAGGTCACGCGAACCCACTCCAATCGGGTCGAAATGTTGAATACGATGTAATACCGCTTCAACTTCTTCAACATCAACCTGAACATTCTCACCTAAACTTTGAGCAATTTCCTCAATCGATATCCGCAGATAACCATCACCATCAATAGCATCAATTATGGCAGTAGCAATAGCTCGATCTAAATCACTAAAAGGGGTTAATCGTAGTTGCCAACGTAAATGATCCAGCAGCGTTTCTGCAGCAGTACCCTGAGTGGTAGCCAAGATATCTCTACCATTATCCTCGCTATTATTAGAATAATCATATTGAGAGAAAGTTTCGTCATAAATTTCTTCCCAATTACTGTCAACAGCCAGTTCATCAGGAATATGATTCAGGTTATCCAATGCAATTTCTTCATTTATGTCGGCCACTTCAGCATCTGAAGAGCTTGCATTGCCGTCATCCAAGTTAACCTCTTTAGAGGAATCGAGATTAAAATCCTTTTCTGGCTCAGATTCAGCAGTCGGATAATCTTCACTATCGTTATAATCATTATCATCGGCAACTTCCAACATGATATTGGATTCTAAGGCTTGCTGAATTTCTAGTTGTAAATCAAGCGTAGACAACTGTAACAGCCGGATAGCTTGCTGCAGTTGCGGGGTCATAGTGATCTGCTGGCCAAGACGCAGTTGGAGACTTTGTTTCATAATTTATTGTCAAATCCGGTTTAATCAACAGAACCCAATCATCGATTCCAGATTATAGCCGGAAATCGTGACCGAGATAGACTTCTCTTACCTGTTCATTATGCAAAATACTCTCTGGTGTTCCTTCCGCAATCAGTTTGCCTTCGTTGACTATATAGGCACGATTACAAATATCTAAAGTCTCACGAACGTTGTGATCGGTGATTAAAATACCGATGTCTAAGCGACATAACTGGGCAATAATACGTTGAATGTCAAGTACTGAGAGCGGATCAACTCCAGCAAATGGCTCATCGAGTAAAATAAACCGTGGCTCGGAAGCCAAGGCTCGCGCAATTTCAACTCGTCGTCTTTCTCCACCTGATAAACTCATACCCAAATTATTATATAAGTGTGGTATATGTAATTCTTCTAGTAACGAATTTAATCGTTGCTGACGTTGGACTTTATTAAGATGTTTTTGCATCTCTAAAATAGCCATAATATTGTCAGCGACGGTCAGTTTGCGAAAACAGAAGGTTCTTGTGGTAAATAACCTAAACCCTTTTGTGCTCGCTTATGCATGGGATCATAAGTCACTTCTTTACCATCCAGTGAGATCATACCCTCATCACAAGCGATTAACCCTACCATCATGTAAAAACTGGTGGTTTTACCAGCACCATTTGGACCTAATAAACCTACTACTTCACCACTGGTAATGTTCAAGCTCACATCTTTAACCACCTGGCGTGATTTATATCGCTTAGCTAGATGTTGTGCTAACAACGTGCTCATGGTGCTGGCGATGACTTTGCTTGTGGTTTCAAAGTCATAATGATTCTGCCCTGCTTACTATCACCCTTATCCGCACTAATAATACCTTGTTGGGTATCATAAGTAATATTAGGTGCTTGAGAAATATAAGTATCTTCTCCATTCCTCTCTTTGCGTAATTCAGCCGATTGTCGTAAGTGCAGCATATCCTTAGCGGCATTATATTCCATTTCTTTGGCTTTGGCTTTAATATTGTCGCCTTGGTCCAAACGCTGTTGAAACTGGACCGGTTCGCCTTTGGCGATAACGCTAGTAATGTTTTGTTCTTTGGAATAATTGATAATGACGGTCTCAGCGGTAATATGAATACTCCCTTGAGTTACAATGACATTTCCTTGATAAGTTGCTATACCTTCAATATTATTAATAGTCGCTTGGTTAGCTTCAATTTGAATCGGTTGCTCACGATCACCCGTTAAGGCCAATACGCTGATCGATAGCAAAATACCCCATATTAATCCAATTAATTTAATGAAGTACATAATTTCCTTGCACTTGTGAAAGTAATTCTATTTTTTCTTGGGGTATAAACACGCGCATTCCCACACTATGAGTTTTACCATAAGGACTAATAATCTGAGTAGCTAAAGCCGTTTCGGCATATTGGGTATCTCGTTGCAATCGTACATCGCGGGTAATTATTTCCAATTCCTTGAATTGGTTGAGCGTATATCGCCGCAAATGAGTCTGACCTAACAACCAGATTTCATTATCATCATTGGAGATTTCCCCGCGTTCAGCTTGGATTTCCCAAATGGGTTGTTGATGCTTATAAAACACGATAGCTGGCGTTGTCAGTTCGGTTTTAGCTTGAAGATAATGTACCATTTTTTCAGCCATTAATCGACTTCTTAAATAGCCCTGTTCATTCATTTGGACACTTTGAAAATGATGCAGGGTATAATCTGGTATATGATCACTCATTTGAGGAGAAGTAGACCAGTCTTTTTCTAGATTTTGTACCAACCAAGTGGTGACGAGAGCAAAAGTCGTGAGTAGAATCCACACCCAGCTCTGATAAAGAATTGAAATAACTTGGGTTAATCGTGATTTATAATACCATATTGACCCAGTTGAGTAGTCCATGTTCCTTGTGCCTGCATAATTAATTCACAAACTTCCCGTGCTGCACCATACCCACCTTGAGATCGAGTTTGCCAATGTGCTTGTTTAATGACTAACGCATGGGCATTAGCTACCGCTATCGCCAGTCCAACTCGTGACATAACCGCTATATCATTCATATCATCGCCAACATAAGCAATTTGTTGTGGTTCTAGTGGTAATTGCTGACAGAGTTGATGGAATGCCATTACTTTATCCGCTTGTCCCTGGTAAACATACTTAATACCAAGAAACTGCATTCGATGGGTAACGACTTCCGAACATCGAGCGGTAATAATCGCTATCGAGACCCCAGTTGCTTGCAGCATCGTCATTCCCAAACCATCCTGCGCATAAAAGGCTTTATATTCTTCTCCTTTATTATCTAAGTATAGGCGACCATCAGTCAGAACGCCATCTACATCGAATATGACTAATCGAACCAAGGCAGCCTTTTCTAAAATTAATTTCATGTCATACTACCCCAGCTCTTAATAAATCATGCATATGCAATACACCTATCAAAATTTGTTGGGCATCAACAACCAATAACACAGTAATTTTATTCAGTTGCATTAAAGTTAAAGCTTCAACGGCTAAATGACTCGCTCTGACCGTTTTGCAATCTTTTGTCATCACCTCAGTAATTATTGTACTATGAATATCAATCTGTTTATCAAGTGTTCGACGCAAATCACCATCCGTAAAAATACCAATCACTTGTAATGATGAGTGACGATAGTTGTCATGCCAAAGCCTTTACGCGTCATTTCCACCAAGGCATCACCTATAGTCGCTGTACTGAATACCATCGGCATAGCCTCACCAGTATGCATAATATCACGAGTTAATAATAAGAGACGACGTCCAAGTCGTCCTTTGGGATGAGATCGAGCAAAGTCATCCGCATTAAACCCTTTTGCTTCTAATAAAGCAATGGCTAACGCATCACCCATCACTAAAGCAGCAGTCGTACTTGAAGTTGGCGCTAATCCAAGCGGACACGCTTCTTTTGCTACACTGACATCAATATTAACCGTAGCGGCTTTAGCTAAAGTCGAAGTTGGATTACCCGTTAAAGTAATTAAAGGGACTTCCAACCGTTTGATCAAAGGTAAATTACTAAAATTTCGTCAGTTTCACCGGAATTGGACAAAGCTAAAACTACATCTTTAGCCGTGATCATTCCTAAATCGCCATGACTCGCTTCGCCAGGATGAACAAAAAAGGCGGGACTACCGGTACTCGCTAAAGTTGCCGCAATTTTATGACCAATATGTCCCGATTTGCCCATACCGATAACCACAATACGACCAACACATTGGAGCATCAATTGGCAAGCTTGAACAAAAGTATCGTCAACTCGGTTAGCTAAATTGGCAACCGCCTGTGCCTCGGTATGGATAACAGCTAGTCCTAAGGTTTTTAATTTTTCAGCCGGTTGATTAGGTATGGACATATATCATATTATAAAGTATAAAAATACAAATCGAATCATTGTACAATAACAACCTAAAATAGTCTTAAGTAGTGAATAGCGTTACAGCCATTCTCATTTTGAATATTCTTCAGGTTGGTGGGAAATATCGTGACTTAACTCCCGGTATCATCAAATGCGAATTAAGAGCTAACTCGTAAGTAGCTTCAAAGAAATACCGTCGCAGCTAGTCTCCCGAAGACCTGAACGAGAAGACTCGCATAAGAACGAACTTGACTGGCTAACTCAATACCAGATTTTCGTTCAACCCAAGTAAATAACGACTCAATTGGTTGACGAATCCGTGAATCGGCGGTTGAAAATAATTTGTCGGCGGCATTTAGGTAAGCGGGGTGTTTTTGTTTTTTAATGGGTGTTTACACGGCAAGTTCCGGTTGATTCCAAATGTCTTCTTCATCCGGGAGTTGGTAGGCTTTATCTCCGTATAACTCGTTGTTATAAAGAAATGGACGAATTTGTTTGAAAACCTAGCCGTCATTCTCACTGGCCCGGTTATTCCGATATATTCTGGCTGTGGCAAGGTACCCAACTGAGTCCTGCCATTAAGTTAAGAAAAATTACTCCCCTCCTTGAGTGAGAATGAGGGGCTGGGGGTGGTTAAAACAGTTAATTTATTCAAATGATTACCCCTCCTGTCAAATCGATTGAATAGGTCATCTGGTTAAATCACTCATAAAAATAACTGGTAATTATAATCATTTTATTATGCCTGCGCTATAGATTATGTTCCTTCAATGATAATTATTTTGTCATACCGATACTCGTTATCATTTTATAAGGTTTTTTATCTAAATCTTATATTACCCTAGCTATAGCATTAAAAGCCAATGATGAAGGCAAAGCTCCCCAACAACTCCTTTATGAGATTTATCAAACACCAGTTACTATTGATAACTCAGTGGGTTAATTTTTATAGTAAAGTATCACCACCGCTCCTTGAACAAATTAAACGGGAGGTTCATATGGAACTTGTCGAAACGACTATCAGCGAACATATCTACAATCAGGGTAAAGCCGAAGGCATCCTTGAAGGACAACTCGCCACCTTAGAAATTCTATACCAACAAGGAATTTTATCCGCCGAGCAAATGAACTCGATGAGTGCCCCGCTGCGGCAGAAACTGAATGAGCTGGTGAGAGCAAGAGATTAACTTGTACCAGGAGCTAGTCCGATAACGCTTGAATATTCTTTAAATAACTTAGTCTCATTGTTTGGTTCGGGAATAGAGGAAAGCACGCGCTTTAGAAGCAGCATTTCGTTTGTCGGGTCGTGCATCCAAAACGATAACTTTAGAGTAATCAGCAATCGCTTTATTTACTCGTCCCGTTGTTTCGTAGAGTAAAGCCCGATTTTGATAAGTATCTATAACTTTATTATTGATTTCTGGAATAAGGCTCAGGAGCTGAGTATAGTCCGCAATGGCTTTATCCAGTTGATTATTTCTTTGGTAGAGAGCCGCTCGCGTTTCATAAGCGGTAATCAGTTCATTCTTACCACCGGGAATAAAATTCTCTAGCCAACTAAGGTACCATACCTTTGATTCATTAAGTGAAATGACTTGAGTATAATCCGCAATCGCCTTCTCTAAGTTTCCCAGCTGATGATAAACTTTTGCTCGTCGAATATAAGCTTCATGACAGCTTGGAGCCAGAGTAAGCATTTGAGAATAATCCGCAGCGGCTTTACCTAATTGGTGTTGTTGAAGAGATACTTGTGCTCGGTTACTTAAAGCAGTGATAATTTCTTGGCGATCAGTTGCTAAGTAAACAATTTGAGCATATTCAGCCGCAGCGCTATCTAAATCACCGGTTTCTAAAAAGTGACTCGCATTTTTTTCGTGTACTACTGTTTTATCTGCCATAGTAGCTTTATGTTTAAGAAGATCAGTTTCTGAAACCGGTTGAATGACATTAGCTATATAATTGTAACTATTGTCTTTCCAATTGCCACATACTTTCATAATGTCGTCTGTTTTTAAGAATGTATAGTGATTAGTAAGTAAATAAGGAATAGGTTCTCCTGAGAGAAGATTGATCGGCTTTATTATTGTGGTGCCCGTTCTAAGGAAATGGGGTTTATATGTTGCTGTTGAAGTAGGATTCCCAATAAAATCACTGATGCGCACAAATGGTACCTGGGTTTGTTCAAGGGCACAATCTTCCACCAATTTTATCCATGATCCCGGAGAGATACGTACATACATTGTCTCTTGTCCTGACGAGCAAGGTTCTTGAATAAATTGAGGTGGTTGACTCATCATTTTGGTTACAATGGGTCCCAAAAAAACGAGTAACACTAAAGTTATGCTAAAAAAAATGAGTGGTTGATATGACCAACTGACATTCTTTGAGTGGTATTGGAATAATATTCTCCAATTCATTATTTTTTCTACCCATGAAATCATCGGTATCATGCCTAACATAACCAATGTGGCTGTCATTGGTATAGTTGCTGCGTAAACACGATAACCGCCATCTGCCAAGACAAGAGATGAAAAGAAAATACCAACTGTGGCTAAAAATATTAATGAATTATAAAGTATATGCTGTTGATGATAGCAACGAAGCATTCCCCAAAATATAAAGATGAAACACCATGCCTGAGTTATGAGAGTTATATTTAAAAAGTTAGGTTCGGTAACGAAAAAAAACTATATTCCCAATACTCACTTAATCCATGCCATAGACCTTTCACTAAACCTAGAGGATTAAGGCGAATTTTCTCTAATGCTAACTGGTATATCTTTTGTTCTTTCTCTAATTGTCCTGGTATCTCTTCGATCTCAGGGTGATCCCTCATTACCCGTTTCCAACCACTGCCTCCGTCGGCTAATCCATATAAAGTATAAGAGAAATTTGAATTGGAAATGCCATCCGGATTAACTACCTTTAGTACTATAAAGTTCACCACAAAACCTAAAAATACCATGCTAATTGAACCAACTAAAAAATGCCATGAGAACAAAGAGTGACCACGAAAAGCTCGGCTTCCCCAAACAACTAAAGCCGGTAATACCAAAAAAGCACCGGATCGTGCATGCAGTGCTAAAGTAAGTATAAAAATACCAAATAAAATCATATTAATAGATTTTCTGCCGCTACCACGCCACATGATTGCAAACCCAACCGCACCTAACGATAGTCCTATATTTTCTGTCATGGTTGTACCAATAAAATACCGGTAAAACAGAAAAAGTATAGTTAATACCACAAGTCCAGCTATTGTTCCATGGCTATATTGTATTTCACGTATTAATAGGAAACAGGACAATGCGGTGATGAGAACTAAAATAGCCAGTGTTATTTGTAGATTATGGTGAGTTACTCCTAGTATTGTAGCCAACGCACCATTAGCCAAAGGACGACGGGAAGAAATTGAATCAAAGGTTTGCCCTTCAAGCAAGCGTTGAGCATCGTAGTAGTAAGATTGAGTATCAGATAACGGTAAGAGTCCTCCAACAAGTTGATTATTGCTAATACCACTATTCCACACTCCTGATAACGGTAAAGCAAACAGCACTAAGGTCAAACTAAAACTAGTAAATCTTCCTATCTGTCCCGGTAAACGAAAAGCCTGATAAAGAAAAAAAATAACATATAAAATTACTGGGACCAGACCAAACCGCATTGCTAATCCAATTTCTTTGGGAATAGGCAACGTTAGGATTGTCATGTATATCGATAAAGCCAAGATAATGCTGACGATAGGAAAGATTAATCTGCTTATTGGTTTGATTGATTTGTTCATAAGAATGTGCTTACTTTTCGATAGTGCTGTAGCGGTTGACTTATTCGCTAGCTATCCAAAAATTTTTTGCATTGGCAAGTGAATATTTCCTATTTCATCAATAACTTCAATATCATTCATCCCAAAACTTTTCAAGTATTTAGACGATGAATAGACTGCTATTGCTTTGATTGAAGGAGTCACTAACCAACATGATTTAATACCTAAGGTAAAATAAGCCTTAAATTTGGCTAAAAGTTCATCAATTGTTTGTTTGGGCGAAAGAATTTCAATAACTAATAGCGGCATTTCAGTCATTCTTAACACATCATCGAAACTACTTACTTCACGATGACCTTGATAAATACTGATATCTGGCTTGAGTTCTTCTTTAATTCTCAGTCCAAATTGACTTAAATCTAAGTGGGTTACATCCAAACTTAATTCTACCGCTGGGGTAAATCTTTCATCGTTGAATAATAAACCCGTTAGCCTTGCTTGGACGATACTATGGTTTAATGATCCCATTTCTTGATATTCCGCTTCGGCAAGTTCTACTAATTCAATCATATTGAGTCAAACTCACGTTAAATTAAGACTTCTCCAGACCAATTTGTAATTGTGCTAATAAAAATTCAAATAGCACTAAATATTTTTTCAAGTTAGCATAAACTTCTTCTGCTAAGTTGTCGTTATAGGTATGCGTTGTCAAATTGCGCTTGGCTATCATTTCTGCAAAAGTTGGTTCATCCTCAATCCAACCTTGCTGAAAGGCTTGTTGGAAACAATTTTTAGGCGATTTGCACACTTCTAAACCTTCGGTTCTTAAGGCTGCTTGGATAGCTTTCCAAGCTAATTCATAACACAGTTCATAGCGTTTAATGGCCGCATCACGCACAATGGGTGTTGCTGTTTCTCTCAGAATACTTTGTAAGTTATTAACCGCTCTGGCAAAATTAGTGAGCTTATATTTATCATTCATAACCTTTGTCCGTATCGGTTTATCTCTTGTTTTAATAATTCACTGGCGGTTTTCATATCAACGAAGTCAATCCGATACAGTGTGGGAAAATCATCGAGCCAATTTCTAAAAGCGATCAATTCTTGTTGATTCAATTCATCAATATATTCAATGGCTAAATCAATGTCAGATTGCAGATAAGCGTTACCTTTTATCCAGGAACCAAACCAAATTAGATTAGCTTTGCCCTGAAACCGACGGTTAAATTCTGCGGAAATATCATTAACAATGGTTTTAACTCGTTGAGGAATCATATTTTATCACTATAGGTTATTATTCGCTTAATTTAATATGCTATCATGTTTTTTTGGAAAGAATGTAGAACCAACTAGAATAGATCTAAGCAGATGATAGGCATAGCGCGAACCCTTACTAAACATGAAACGACTCAACCCCAAAAGCCATGATTCGCTCTTCAAGTGGCTCATTAAAAGAAAGTCTCAACAGTGTTTTCATAAAGCACAACTCACGTCTGACCAGTTACTATTGATAACTCAGTGGGTTAATTTTTATAGTAAAGTATCACCACCGCTCCTTGAACAAATTAAACGGGAGGTTCATATGGAACTTGTCGAAACGACTATCAGCGAACATATCTACAA
>JAAUSR010000007.1:0-23719 GCA_012032555.1 Thioploca sp. | reverse complement strand
CTCAGTGGGTTAATTTTTATAGTAAAGTATCACCACCGCTCCTTGAACAAATTAAACGGGAGGTTCATATGGAACTTGTCGAAACGACTATCAGCGAACATATCTACAATCAGGGTAAAGCCGAAGGTAAAGCCGAAGGTAAAGTCGAAGGTAAAGCCGAAGGCATCCTTGAAGGACAACTCGCCACCTTAGAAATTCTGTACCAACAGGGAATTTTATCCGCCGAGCAAATGAATTCTATGACCGCTCCACTTAGGCAAAAATTGAATGAATTGACGAAACCAAGAGATTAATTCAGCCGGGAGGGAACATCAATCAGGAAGCGATACCAAGTTGAAAATATCTTCCCAAATAGGTTGTTGGAGTTTTTTTAATGTGAGGATTTTTTTCGTGCTAACCTGATTTTGGACCGCCGTATGCGTTAATAACTATAAAAATGGGCGAAAACATTTAATATATAATGGACCCGCCAATTCCCGCAAACCGGGTGTCCAATCCAATCCTTTCTGGAGAAAGGTCAACTGCCACCAAATGAGCACCCGTTTCAGCAAACATACCCATACCACATTCAATTTCCAATGCCTGTACCCCGGTTCCTAAACACGCACCGGTCGCAATTAATTGAGCATGTCGTTTGGCTCGCAATCGTCCGGCGGGTGTTCCCCAACCCCAAAGTAGTTCGGTATCATCTTGGGCTAGTTTTTTACCATGTTCAATTTCATGTTGTGATCGTTGTGTGTTATTATTCATCGAATTTTACCGGTTGAAATTCATCACTCTAAAGATAGAAAAGATCAGCCAAAATCACTTAGTTTTTGTCCCCATAGCAAACCTTCGACTTTAAGAAAATGTCGATCATAACTGAGTAGGGCAAAACTATGTTGCAAAGCTATTGCAGCAATCCATAAATCATTAGTGGGAATCGGTTGACCTTGAGTACGTAATTGTTTGTAAACCTTTGCATAATATTTGGCAGTAACCTCGTCAACAGTGAGCAATACGACTCGCGGTACCTGTAAAAACTCATCTAGTTCTTCCAAGTTCCTCGACTCACGATTTCCCAGTGCAAAACCAGCCCGTAGTTCACCAAGCACCACACTGCAGAGACCAATTTGACAAGCTGATTGTAAAATTTCAAGAACCTCTGGATTACCGCGCTTAAAAGCTGCATAACTATTGGTATCTAGAAGAATCTTCATGAAGGCTACCATATTCCCTTATCTATTAAGGAAAAATCCTGAGTGACCGATAAAAATTCCTTGGCTTCTGATTCTGTCCAAGTACCCGATAATTTATCTAAATCATGATGAATTACTGAATCGCTATCGAAGAAAGATTGAATGAGTTGTTTAGCTAATTCATTGATATTGACTCCTCGACGACCGGCTTCTTGTTGTAATTTGGCAAGCGTGCCTTCGTCTATTTCATTAATTATCAAAGTTGCCATATTTGCCTCATGAATTATTTCATAATATTTTTTGACATGACTACCCAACTGGTACCGGTTCTCTAACCCATCCTAGTTATGCCTAGTTGAGTTGGGGATTAGTAACGTATCTACATATCCTCTTTGTTTTTCAAAAGACAGAATTTGTTCTATAGTTAGCGGCGATGACAGAATATTATTGTTAAGTAAATGAATTGTATACCCCAGTTCTACACACCACCTTAATAAGGCATTTGTACTTGAACCATAGCTTCTTAATCCGCTGTCACTGATTTCGACGAACAAGGTGGGCTGAAATTGAGCTATTGTTTCGGT
Organism: Thioploca sp.; assembly: GCA_012032555.1. Lineage (GTDB taxonomy): Bacteria > Pseudomonadota > Gammaproteobacteria > Beggiatoales > Beggiatoaceae > Thioploca. Next base: position 21,957 of record JAAUSR010000007.1, on the reverse strand, counting down.
TGCACCATTGAGAACGAGTTGCTCTGCACCTTGAACATCAATTTTGATAAAGGAAACTTCTGGGTAATCACGTTCACTGAGAAGAGCATCTATAGTGGTTACCATAATGGGAATACCTTGTTTACCGAGTTTATGGTCACCTGGATGTAACGGGTTAAGTTCAAGTAAAGCCTCGCCGGTGATGTCTGCAACCGCCGCATTGATAATTTCAACACTATCTATCAAGCTAGCACGTGTTAGCTTACGTTGGAGTCGCGCGTAGTTAGTCGCTTCTGGCTCAATGGCAATAACTTTACCTTTTCCTGTGATCCATTGGGAAAATTGCAAGGTGAAAAACCCAATATTAGCACCCACATCAATGACGATGGTATTTGGTTTTATCCAGTTTTGAGGTAACGCGATTGATTTTGCTTCATAATGATTTTTATAAAAAAAGTAGAACGTTTCAAACGCGGAACGACCCCACGAAGTATTCAGTACCCCGGTGGCATTGACTACTCGATAAAGTACTAGAAAACTTGCTTGTAATGTTTTAACCATCCACTTTTCTCAACACAATTTGGGCAAACATCGCCCAATGATTCATCCAAGGTTGAAACAACCACTCCAATCTACGCCAACTACTAAATGTCCACCCTGGCATCAAGTTCCGCATCGATACGCCACCAGAAATCAAATAACGAAAAGGCATCATCGGCTTGATCATTTGAATTTGCCATTGAGGAAATTCCTGTTCAAATTGAGCATGGTCTCGCTCAAATATGATCCACGGTAACGCACCGTTGGCACCGGAAAGTGGTCCGGTTGCTGGAAATTCCCATATCTTGGCATAGGGATGAAATGGTTCGTGATGCAATTTGGTGTAGATTAACCTTGACCAAGAGCTAACCCACGGTTCTATGGCAATAATAGAACCACCCGAACGGACACAACGCGCCGCTTCGGCAAAGAACCGTCGCGGTTGTGGAATATGATGTAATACATCCGTCATAACGATGCCACGCAAGGTTCCATCAGCAAAAGGTAAGCATTGCCCATCAACAACTGCATCAATGTTAGGACAGTAAAAAATTTCTGTGGTAATGAGATCCTGAATAATTTCACACATGAAACCAGCCCCCGATCCCAACTCTAATATGGGTTCATTACCCGTTGGTAACGCGGTTCCAATCATGGCATACCATTCTTGGTAAATCTTGCGTAAAAAAGGTTTTTCCTGAATGATACGTCGCCGTAAGTGGGTAATATTGGGGTCATCAATATCTCTATCTTTGGTTAGGGGATGAGCTAACCATGCTCTGAACATGACTTACCTTTCCTAGGTTTTTTGCCGAGGTTTAAAAATAATAGTTTCCTCTGCCTGCTTAAACTCAATATCAAATAGATCAAATACCATTTCTCTACCGAGAATCATTTCATCGATTTGTTCATCTTGTAACCAAGCAAAGAGATTTTCAAACTGAAATCCCGCTATTTCTATCAAAGTGTTACGAAGTAAATAGGGGATGGTACACCCGCCGATACCTTCTGCTTCCAAAATAGCCTCGTGAGGGCTTTTTTCAAATCCCAGTAGTTGGCCAAATTCATAATTAATGAGAGAAATATCGGCACCACTATCAACCAACATTTCTTTAATTTGAGTCGTGTGGTTATCAAGATAAAATTTAATCGGATAGGTTGGCAGCCAAGGATGTTTTTTTAAACTTTTAATTCTAAAAGAAAGTATTCGCAAATGATAACAATTTCTAGGTACTTTGAACAATGAATAGGACTGATTTTGCTGGTCAAAATGTGCCATAATTTCTTTATAAGTATTGGCAACAAAAACAATTTTTTCATTCTGTATCGCAACCACTTTGCCAAGCAATTGAGGATTCTCATAAATTTCTTGTTGCCATGCCGTTTGCAATTGCATCTGAGTTTCTCCCTCATAGGTGGTTAAATAAACTTAATCCGTCTAGCTGCAAACCAGACCATTTTTAGTAACAGCCACCCATGTTTCCAACGTTGAATATTGGTGGTACCATAAGTCCGTTCTCGATAGCGAATCGGTAAATCAACAATTTTCAAATTTATTTTAGCAGCACCGAATAAGAGGTCGAAATCACCAAACGGGTCGAAATCACCAAAATAACTACGATTAGTTGCTATGCTTTTATAATCGGCTCGCCATAAAACTTTAGTACCACAAAGCGTATCCTTGATAGGTTGTCCTAATAACCAGGAAAAGGCTAAACTAAAAAATTTGTTAGCTAAGAGATTCATAAAGCGCATGGCTTCCTTCTCCATCGGATAAACTAGTCGTACCCCATTGATAAATTCACCTTTACCGGAAACTAAGGCTTCATAAAAACGGGGTAAATCTTCCGGTGGAACTGTTAAATCAGCATCTAAAATCATTAAAATATCACCCTTCGCTTGCGCGAAACCCAAGCGTACCGCATCGCCCTTACCGGTACCAGTTTGTTGTAATAATCGACATTGCCGCTGCGGATGAGCGGTGATAGCTTGTTGGATAGCTTGATAAGTATCCTCGGTAGAATGACCTTCGACAAATACTAATTCGGTGCCACTCCCCATTTCTGGCACTCGCTCGAGAATTTGGGCAATATTGCCCGCTTCATTTCGTGCCGGTATGATTACTGATACTAGCGGTTCTCGGGGTAATGATAGACATTGGGGTTTAGTTCGTGCCACCAAAACATTGGTGAGTGCCAAAGTATTAAATGGCCAGATTTTTACGAGATAACGGTTAGCAAGTGGTGTCAGCAACGGAACCGATAGGGGCCAAAGGAGTTCTTGTTGATGATGAATAACTTCAAAATCAGACAGATAAAGAAGGTCAGTTATATCTTCCACCGTCAGCCAATTCTGAAGTAATTTAGGTGTCGCTAATCCCAATTTTTCAGCCACGAACAAAGGTAGTTCCCATAACCGACTATAAACGTTTAAGATAATGCGAGTATGAGGAGTGGTGAAAGTAGCTAATTGTTTTAAGACCGTTTGGACATCCCACAAATCATTTAGAATATCAGAAAGAATGATAACATCAAGAGTCTCATCCAAGGTAAGCGTATGAATATCGGTGCAAATAAATTTAAGATGAGGGTGCCTTTGCTGAGCGCGTTGGATCATCTCCGCAGAAAAATCGATACCCACGCCATAACTCGGTTCCAGAGCGGCGAGTAAATCTCCTCTCGCACAACCTATTTCTATTATTCGTTGCTGTGGAGCTACTAAAAATTGGTAAATTTCGGTGAGGCGCCGGTGATAGTAACGACCCCATCCGTTCCAATTATCTAATTGTAAAGCGACCTTATCCCAATGGGTTATTCGCTGTTGGCGATAGGCAACCTCAGCCGCTGGGTCAAATTTTTCTAAATCTTTATGCATTAGAAAATGTATAGTGGATGTTGTTTGAATTTAAAATTTAAAGTTATATACGAATTAATAACACCACGTAAAACGCCCTCTACGTTTACTATTCATAAACATTTACAATACCAACTAATATGTTAAAAATCGTTTCTACATCTTCTGGAATGGTATAATTATGAATGTCTTTGGTTATATATTGGGATTTTCTATCTAAAATAGTAAATATCCACATTTCACCTATAGTTATAGCACCGTATAACAGTGGCTTGCTTTCGGCTTCGTATTTATCTACGGCATTTTTGCCGGAGTACCTACGCTTGGTGTGCAATTAATTACTCCTCAACTCTATCTCTCTCATTCTCAAGATATAGAACTATTTGCTAATACAGAAGAAAAAGTCTGGTTAGCAACAATATATGAAGAAATGGTTGCTCGACAATTATTAAGTCCTAGTGATAACAGTATTCCCGCAACTATTAATAAATACTATCAAGTCTATAACTCCATATGGCATGATACTGTATTTTTAACTTATGCTAATCAGCATACCAGTAATCAATTTACACCGCAATCATTTCGAGACTATACTAATCAACATGGTAAAGACAAAGTACTGACATCACAGCAATTTATAAACTTAGATAAAATAACGACCTCAATTGCCTTAGAATTAATAACCATTAATTACCTTAAGTTTTTTAAACTTTATGCTCATATGATAATAAATCAAGCAAGTTACTATATCAGTGGTGGTTATGTAAAAAATTATAGAGAAAGCAATATGATAGGAATATTCTATTGTAGTATACTAATATGGCAATGGTGTTTATTTACTTATTTATTCTTAAAAACACGTAAAAGTTTATTTTTTGCGTTTTTATCGATTACTACGCTGCATTTTATGAATTATGGACTGATTGGGATAGTAGAACCCGTTATGCTTCGTTACTCTTTTTATACTGATACTGTGCAATTGGCTTTTCAAGTTGTTTTTGCTTTTTATATTATAAAGTATATGAAAGAATGGGATCCTAAACGATAGGGATTAATAAAAGTGAATTTAGAAAATATAATAATAAAATGTAAATTTAAGAGATCATTGTTGCTAGGGGTGTTTAGATTAGTGATAGATAATTGAATTTATTTTTCGAATTTTAATAACATCTATCTGAAGGTATACTGATTGATGTGACATTATTTCTTTGTAGAGAATTTTAGTTTCTACTCACTTCTGTAAGAATTTTTGCCTTTTTCAATCTTAAAGTAATAATGAAATAGTAATAATGTGTTGTTCGATAAAATAATCTACAAGGATATTATTAATATGCAGTCACAACAGTTTGAATGGCACGAGCAATGGTCAATGCTCCAAGACAATGAATTGTTTTTATTTCAGGAATGGATTGATCCTTTTACCTTGGGGGATTTTCGTGATAAGGAAGTTCTGGAAGGTGGTTGTGGTGGTGGTCAACATACTCATTTTATTGCGCCTTACGCCAAACACATAATCGCTATCGATTTAAATACCATTGATATTATTGCTAAAGCCCGAAACAAACAACACCATAACATTACCTTTTTAGAAGCTGATATTGCAACAATGGAACTAGGAAAAAAATTTGATGTTATTTTAAGTATAGGAGTTATACATCACACAGATGATCCGGAAAAAGCGGTTGATAATCTTAAAATACATTTAAAAGAAGGAGGAATCCTGCTCTTATGGGTTTATTCAGAAGAGGGCAATTGGATGGTTAAACATCTTATTGAACCATTAAGAAAAGTATTTTTATGTCATAGTAATCGTAAATCATTGTTAATTTTTGCAAAAATTATTACTATTTTTCTATACTTACCAATCTATTCCCTGTATTTATTACCATTACCGCTACTACCTTATTATGAATATTTTCAAAATTTTCGCAAACTATCTTTTTATCGCAATACCTTAAATGTATTTGATAAACTTAACGCACCACAAGTGGATTTCATTTCCTTCACTCGAGCTAAAGCCCTTGTCAAGGATTTACATCATGCTCAAGTTTCACCTTATAAAGGTGTCAGTTGGAGAATAAGTGGAATAAAAGCTTAATTTAAGGAAACTTAAATTTACACCAAATAGATTATATTAATAAAATAGTTATGAATATTCTTGGTATTCACGATGGTCACACAGCTACAGCTTGCCTTTTGCAAGAAGGTTCCTTAGTGGCAATGGTAAGTGAAGAAAGATTTAATCGCCAAAAAAACTGTGCCGGTATACCGCAACAGGCTATAAGATGGATCTTAGAAAGTACTCATACTACTCCAAGTCAGATTGATGCAGTCGCTTTGTCTGGGCTAGTACAGCCTTGGATTGATCCTAATATTACGATTTGGAATGATACTCGTAGACCTATCTTGCCTAACTTAATAGTTGCCGTAACCCAATTTTTGCCACCTCAATTATGGGGAAGTAATCCCATTGTGACACCTTATGTCAAATTGATGAGCAAAATGCGCAAATTAGATACGCTTGTCAAACTTCTGGATGAACTAGGTATTCCAATCAGGCGGTTGACAATAGTTGAGCATCACTTGGCTCATATTTCTTCAAGTTATTATTTATCACCATTTACCAAAGAAAGAACCATAGCAGAGCCTATTCTTGCCATTACTCTCGACGCCTCCGGCGACGGAATAGGTGGAACAGTAAGTATCGCACAGGGCAACAATATTAAACGGTTGTTATTTATACCAACTTATCATTCGATAGGAATGATGTATAAAATTGTCACCCGATATTTGGGTATGAAGCCAATGGACCACGAATATAAAGTGATGGGACTCGCTCCTTATGCGCCAGAAGAGTTAGCCAAACGAGCATATCAAATCTTTTCAAGATACCTTGGATTATCAACAGATGGTTTGCGTTTTCTAAATACATCAGGGAAATTTGATAAGGGTTTTGAAAAACAACTTGAGCGTGATTTGCGTGGTATTCGTTTTGATGCAGTAGCTGCGGGTATACAATTACTGCTTGAAGAAGTTGTCACCGCTTTTATTCGAAACTGGATTAAGCATACTGGCGTTAAAAAGATCGTATTGGGAGGTGGCATTTTTATGAATGTTAAATTGAATATGCTAATCCAATCACTACCTGAAATTGAGAGTGTTTTCTTTATGCCTAGTGCTGGTGATGAATCTAATGCAGCGGGGGCAGCATTATCTACTGCAATTAAACTAGGCGAACCCCAAATTAAACCACTTAATGGACTTTATTTAGGACCGGAGTTTACTACCACACAGATTGAAGGTACTTTACATCAATATGAAAAACAAGTCGTTTGGGAACGTATTCCCACCCAATTCACAGAAACAAAAACGGTTGAACTTCTATTGCAAGGCCATATCGTAGGACGATTTGCTGGACGAATGGAATGGGGTGCACGTGCCCTTGGTAATAGGTCAATTCTTGCTGATGGACGTGATCTGTCTGTTATCCGCAAAATCAATGCGGCCATTAAACAACGTGACTTTTGGATGCCCTTTGCTCCTTCTCTTCTTTGGGAACGACAGCAAGACTACCTGGTAAATCCGCGAAATGTAGATGCACCTTATATGGCATTGGGTTTCCATTCTACACCATTGGCTCAAGTACACTTAAAGGCGGCTTTGCACCAATATGATTTAACCTGCCGACCACAACTGGTTCGATCTGAAATCAATCCACGCTATCATAATTTGTTGAAGGAATGGGAACGTTTAACTGGTTGCGGTGGCTTACTCAATACCAGTTTTAATCTACACGGAGAACCAATTGTCTGCTCTCCTAAAGATGCCATAGAAACCTTTTTGCGTTCAGAAATAGATGATTTAATGATTGAAGATTACTGGATACAACGAAAAAACAACTGAAATTAAATAAATAATTGTAAAACTGAATTAACAAGTTTTTATATGAGAGATAATCCTATTCTATTGAATTTGCTATGCTGTCCTACCTGTCGGAATAAGGTTAAGTTGTATGAAACAGAAAACCTATCATCTGATGGACATATCATCAAAGGAACCTTAAAATGCTGCAATTGTGGTATGGTTTATCCGATACAGGGAGGTGTGCCAAGATTTGTGCCAACCAAAAACGTTGCTGCTGACATTTCGGCAACAGTCAAAGGTTTTGGCTATGAATGGAAATATGTTAATAAATTAATCAAGGATACCCATTTCATTACTGAGAAATCTTTTCTGGATTTAATTTATCCAATTCAACCTGAATATTTTAAGGAGAAAATTGTCCTTGATGCGGGTTGTGGAGCTGGACGTTTTACTTATCACGCACAACAATTTGGAGCCAAGGCTATTGTGGGAATTGACCTAAGCGAAGCAGTAGATGTTGCGTTTCAACAGACACGCCATTGCCAAAACGTTATTATTATTCAAGCAGATATTTCTACATTCTTGCCTTTACAAAAATGCTTTGATTATATTTTTAGCGTGGGGGTATTACATCATACACCTAATCCTCGTGGTACGTTTGAGGCGATTGTCAGATTGCTTAAGCCTGAAGGTGGAGTAAGTGCTTGGGTTTATGGGCGAGAGAATAATGATTGGGTTATTAATTTTCTTAATCCAATTCGCCTCAAGTTAACGAGCCGTCTCCCCCGTGGTATTTTGCTTGCTCTTTCGTATTTTCTTGCCGCTCCGCTTTGGTTAATTACCAAAAGTATTTATGGGCCAATTGGTAAAATTGATTCCCTAGCATGGTTAAGAAAATACCTATTTTATTTTGATTATCTTTTTTACCTAAGTGGTGTTGAATATCGTACTCAGACCTTTATTGTATTTGATGTGTTAGTTCCTACTATTACGAAATATACTACTTATGAGGACTTTAAACGGTGGTTCAGTGAAAACAAATTTAAAAATCTTAGTATTACCTCACGAAATGGAAATAGCTGGCGTGGGTTTGGAATACGATCTCTTTTAGAGGATAATTTGTAATAGCTGGTTAAAAGCAATAAAGAACACTTTAACGCCAATTAAGTGTTCCTATCTTTAACTTACTGAAAAATAAGTTTGTTGGGTTGAGCGTAGCGAAACCCGATCTACATAATTTGGTTCTGGTCATGGTATTTATTCCCAAAAAATTGCTAAACAAGTTGATAAACTCATTGTTTCTGATATTGATGCCGAAGCGATAAAAACGATTCAAAATCAATTAAAATCTATTGATAATATTGATTATCTAGTAATGGATGGTATTGATAAAGATCAATTTCGTTCTAAAATTGACACTATTGTTCTAATTAATCTAATCGAACACATCAAAGATGATCGTTTAATGATTGAACAATGTTACGATATTCTTAATACAGCAGGACGGTTAATTATTTTCGCGCCAGCTTTTCAATGGTTATTTTCAAATTATGATAGGCAAGCTGGGCATTATAGACGCTACAATAAAAGCATGTTCCAAGTTATTCTGCCAGATTATTTTCAAATTGAAAAAATACAATATTTCAATAAAATTGGCTTTTTCGGGTGGTTAATTAATAAATATTCCAAAAGTCACATCAATTCAAAAAGTACTAATACTCAAATCCAACTATATGACAAAATGATTCCTTTCTTAAAATATTTTGATTACTTAATTCCATTTATTGGACAGTCAATTATTGTGATAGCAACTAAAAAGAATTAGCCTGAGCAATAAAGTTTCTCAAACCAAATCACCAAAATGGCATGAACTATGTGTTTAACTATGATGAATTATAGATGATTGGTAGTAAAAAATGCCATTGGCTTCTTATAAAAAAATGGGGATGGTATTGAAACAATTTCAGATTACCTATCGTGAGGAAAATTACGTGGTGGTAACACCAATAACGCTCAGTGACTATTTCCAAGCGGAACTTCATTTGGTGAGAACCGAATTGGTGACAGATAATTCTGAATATGCAGTGTGTGAAAACTTGATTTATCCCCTCTTAAAGGAAATCTGGAAACTTCATAAGGAACAATTGATGTTATGGAGCCATGAACCATTAAACTATGATGAAGATTTATCTGAAGTACCGGATTATTTGATTGCTCCAAAGTCACCTTTAGGCAAATTGGTGTTGGAACCGCCTTATTTGATGGTGGTAGAAGCAAAAAAGGATAATTTTACCGAAGGATGGGGACAATGTTTAGCCGAATTAGTCGCTGCCCAAAAATTAATGGTAATTATTTGGAGTCAATGCTGTTTGGGATAGTATCTAATGGAGAAATCTGGGAATTTGGCAAATTAGTTGGACAACAGTTTACCAAAAATAGCGATTCCTATGTTCTAAAAGAATTAGATGAATTGGGTGGTGTGCTTAACTATCTATTTGAACAATGCAAGTTACAATTCATTAGTTAGTTGAGGTAACTATCCTCGGCAGTTCGTCAGAAACGAAAACTCGGTAGTAAGCTACCCTTGCCGTCGGTAGCTGTGCTACAATTTCAACATGTCGGAACACGATCACAGTTACAAATTACTCTTTTCCCATGCCACCATGGTAAAAGACTTATTACGAGGCTTTGTCCACGAAGCTTGGGTTGAGGAGTTAGATTTAGCGAGCCTAGAAAAAGTCAGTGGTAGCTTTATTAGCGATGATTTACGAAGTCGGGAAGCGGATCTGATCTGGCGAGTTCGTTGGTCAGACCAATGGCTGTACATTTACCTCCTCATCGAGTTTCAATCGACCGTTGACCCGTTTATGGCCGTGCGGATGCTGACCTACTTAGGACTGTTATACCAAGATTTGATTAAACACCGTCAGCTGACCGCAGCCAATCAGCTCCCCCCGGTCTTACCTTTGGTGTTATATAACGGTCAACCGCGCTGGCATTCCGCCCGTAACATCCGTGACTTAATTTCAGCGGTGCCAAGTGGTTTAGACAAATATCGACCTCAGCTAGAGTACTTGCTGTTAGATGAAGGTGCCTTGAGTGAACAAGAGTTAGCACCGCTTCAGAATTTGGTCGCGGCGCTGTTCCGTTTAGAACGAAGCCAAACCGTAACCGATATTCAAGCCGTGTTAACTCATCTCATGGACTGGTTACAAACACCCCAACAAGACTCGCTACGTCGAGATTTTATCACTTGGTTACAGCGAGTAATCCTACCCAAGCGATTACCTCAGGTACAATTTCCACCCATCCAAGAATTACAGGAGATGCGTAATATGTTGGCCGAAACCGTACAACAGTGGTATGTCGAGGCGGAAACCCAAGGACATCAACAAGGCTTGCAACAAGGGCTACAACAGGGAAAATTAGAAGGAGAGCGGCTGATTCTTAAGTTGCAACTCCAAGCTAAATTTGGCTTACTGTCCTTGGCGGTAGAAGAACAAATTCAGGCGCTAGATGCGGAAACGTTATTACCTTGTGCACAACGGTTGTTGACCGCCACCACGATTGAGGAAGTGTTTACCGAGCTTCCTTAAAGATCTTTTGTCAATATTCCATTTATTAGACAATCAATTATTGTGATAGCAACCAAAAAGAATTAGCATGAGCAATGAATTTTCTCAAACCCAATCCTCAGAATGGCATGAACAATGGTGCCTATTTCAAGATAATGAACTATGGTTATTTGAAGATTGGATTGCGCCAATTAAACTGGAAGATTTTCAAGGTAAAGCGGTTTTAGAATGTGGTTGTGGGGGAGGGCAACATACCTCATGGGTAGCACCTTTAGCAGCAAGTATTACTGCCATAGATTTGAATACGACTGATATTGCTCGGGAACGCAATCAAAATTTTCAGAATATCACTTTTATTGAGGACGATATTGCGAGCATGGATTTAAATCGCCAATTTGATATCGTTTTTTGTATCGGTGTTATTCATCACACTGATAATCCAGACAAAACTTTTACGAATATGTATCACCATTGCAAGCCGGGGGGATGGATGATTGTATGGACATACAGTGCTGAAGGTAATGCTTTAGTAAGATGGAGCGTTGAACCTATCAGAAAATTATTATTGTCTCGCTTGAGTCGAACAACATTAGACTATTTTGCAACGATAATCACGGCCGGTCTTTATCCATTTGTTTATACAATCTATTTAATTCCTTGGTTAAAATTTTTACCCTATTATGAATATTTTACTAATTTTAGAAAATTATCTTTCCGCAGAAATGTGGCTAATGTATTTGATAAACTGAATGCACCCCAAACTTATTTTACCACGTATGAAACTTGTCAAAAGTGGTTTAACACGAATGATTTTGAACCCGATACGATTTCTATTCGTTCCTATCGTGGTGTTAGCTATTCCCTTTGTGGTAGAAAAAAAGATTAAATTTTGTTACAAGTTCTCATTTGCTATTTCGTAATTATCTCTAACAATCAATCATGTGCCGAATCAATCCTAAAGTCGATTTTGCTTTTAAAAAACTGTTTGGTAGTGAAGAAAATCAAGATTTATTGATAGCTTTGCTTAATGCCATTTTAGTCGATGAAGATCAAATCGTGGAACTGGAATTAAAAAATCCATATAATTTGGCAGATTATCAAGCCGGCAAAATGTCTATTCTCGATATTAAAGCCAGTGACCAAACCGGTCGATGGTTCAATGTTGAAATGCAAGTCGGCGAAGATCTTAATTTTGATAAACGTTCCATTTACTACTGGGCAAAATTGGTGACTGAGCAACTGAGTGAAGGCATGATGTTTAAAGAGTTGAAAAAAACCTTTTGCATTAATATCCTTGATTTCAATTTTATTACTGACGTCGATGCTTTCCATAATCGCTATAAAATTATTAATATCGGCACCGGTAAAGATGATAAATTGCATGATGTTTTTGAACTACATTATCTAGAACTGAGAAAATTTAACAAACCTTACCATGAAATAGCTACTGCTCTGGATCGATGGATTCTGTTCTTGTCTCGTGCCCATGAATTGGATAAATCTCATTTACCATCCGAATTAGTTCATGATAAAACGATTGTCAAAGCTATTGAGGTTGTTGATCGCATGTTTAATGAGGCAGAGCGTCAAGTCTACGAAACCCGAATGCAAGCGTTGCTCGATATAGAAAGTAAAATAATCTCTGCTTGGGATAAGGGCATGAAAGAGGGAATGGAACAAGGAATAGAACAAGGAATAGAAGTGGGAAGGAAACAGGAGCAACTCAAAATTGCTCAAAGTCTACTGGAGATATTAGACATAGAAACGGTTGCCTTAAAAACGGGGCTAAGTGTGGAAGAACTGACTAAGCTAAAATAAAGTGGTTTTATTGACTCAGTCGTTTAAAAATTATCCTGTTGAGAGTTTTAATAGTTCATTAAACCGAGAAGAGGCAACCTATGTTACTACGGGATCTGTTAGGATAAAATCATGGAATGTAGAAAAATTTTAACAGACCTCTCAAATCAACTAATCTAGACAATATGCTTTCAGTTATTATCCCAGCACGCAACGAAGAATCAGCTATTGGGCAAACCATTGAATCTATTATTGCTAGTTTAAAGAGTGCCAGTATTGAGTATGAAATTATTGTGATCAATGACGGTTCAACCGACCTCACCGGAAAAATCGCTGATTCATTTAAAGAACAAGATATGGTGCGTGTTATTCACCACCCCCAACCAAGTGGTTATGGACATTCTCTTAAAGCTGGAATTTTACAAGCCCGTTCTAACCTAATAGCGATTACTGATGCGGATGGTACTTATCCTCATGATAAATTACCGGAACTGTATAAAGTGATTATTGAAGACGGTTACGATATGGCAGTAGGTGCCCGCACTGGACCTGAATATCGAGGTACTTTTTTAAAAATGCCGGCGCGATGGGTTTTCTTATGGCTTAGTGAATATGCTGCTGGTCAAAAAATAGATGATATCAATAGTGGGTTAAGAATTTTTAAAAAGGAAATTGTCCTGAAATATTTACATACAATTAGTAATTGATTTAGTTTTACCACAACAATTACTTTAGCCGCACTTCTAAATGGTTATTTTGTTAAGTATGTTCCAATAGCTTACTATAAACGGATTGGTAAATCCCATATCCGCTATTGGCGTGATACCTTGAGAAGCTTGCAAATTATTGTGCAGAATATTCTTTACTATAATCCACTTAAACTTTTCTTGTTACTGGTAAATTTTATGCTGGGCACTAGTATTGTTGCTTTTTTAATGTTTCTCTTTATTTCCAGCACTAAGTTTTCTATCTTTTTTGGCAATCTAGCTGCTTTTTGCTTTGCAACGGCGTTTATTATTGCTGCTATTGGCTTAAATACGGATTTAAATCGCAGTATCAATCTTAAAGATTCAAAAATTAACCGTAATTTGAAAAATTATAAAGAATAGGAGATTATTTTATGTGGTTTAAATTTTGTCCCTACATGCTTCTCCTCATCATTATTTTTTCAGTTGGCTTTTCCTCTACTATTTTTATTAATCATGAAAGCCTTTTTACTATGATGCTGCTTGAAGCTGACCCTGGTAATCTGATTTGGGGAGTTATGAAGTTATTTGATGAACCGGTATATAGTCAATATAATTACTGGTTTAGTAGTGGTTATGGGTGGTTTTTTAATGATATTAATTTCTTAGTCGTTTTAATATTAAAAGTTGTTGGGAAATTATTGGGTGTTTATGAACCACCGATTTTTGGATTGACCGATGAAGCGCCTATTTTTAATATTGCGATTAAATCAGTCAATTTTATCTTCGCCCTGATATCGCTACTATTGTTTTTTAAAGTGGCTGATAGGTTCAATACCTTCGCCAAAAATAGAGGCAACATAACCATATGAAAAAGGGTGACCACAAGTTAAGATATTAGGGTAACCAAACCATTACTATCCAAAACGAACAACCCCCCATGGACGATATTAACATAATTTTGCTGTGTTTGAGCACGGTACTGAGTAACACCAATCGACATCATTTGCAGTTAATTAGCTATGCTCTCTTAGCTATGAACGGGCGTGTAACGATGTTAGGACTTAGTCGTTGGGCCGAAAAAGGAGGAAGTTACCGCACGATACAGCGATTCTTGGGGCAACCGTTGTCTTGGTGTCGTTGGAACGGGTATTTGGTGCGGCATCAGTGGCACGATGAGGTAGTCTTAATCGCTGGCGACACCACGATGGTGACTAAATCGGGCCAAAAAACCCACCGATTAGGTCGCTATTTTGCCTCGATTTATAACCGAGCGGTACCTGGACTATTGGTTTTCACCTTGTCGTTGATAAGTGTCAAGCAACGCCGGGCTTTTCCGATGATTACTGAGCAAGTGCTCCAGGAAGCGGATGAACCAACTCTAACCAAAGTCGCCTCATCCCCCTAAAAAAAACCTAAAACCCACCATCAGAGGTCTAGCACTCGGAAGCCAGGAAGGCCTAAAGGTAGTCGCAACCAGACTCAAAGTACACCCCCATTATCAGGACATTGGTTGTGGATACCGGCTTTACTGCGTCATTTGCTACGGCTTACCGGTTCTCAGCTCAATTTGGTGTATTTAGGGTATGATAATGCTCTTGGGAATAACGAGGGCGCGGCCATGGCGAAGTCTTGGGAACGGCATCTGCTTTCCAAACTTCGGTGTGATGCCGCATTATGGTTTCCTTACGACGGGACATACCGCGGACGCGGTGCACCGCGCAAGTATAGCGAGAAAGTGGATTATACCAAGATTCCCGACCGATATCTGAAAGATTCTGAACTAACCGACGGTGTTTTAAATGCTGTCAATGCGTAAATTATAACTTTATTGTATTTGTTCCAAAATATTCGCATACACTATGTTATTTAAACGAAATCCATTCGCTAATAATTCATCTAACGCCTCTTTGAACTTGAGAGGTTGTCCGTGATAGTAGCGAAAAAGTAACCCAACGGTGCCAGTTAGTTTGAGACCCACAGATTCTGCCACATAACGTCCTGCTCGGTCATCCATTAAAATTAAATCGGCTCCCATTTCTTGGGCTAGTGCAATGGCTTCGGCTTCACCGTCGTCTAGCGAAACTTTTAGAAAAGTGACCAGCGTATGATTGCTGACTTGGTAACACTGAATCCAATGTGCATTTTGCAATTCGTCACTACCAGCCCGCTCTTTGCCGTGGGTAGCTATTTCGGTATACACTGCAGTTGGAATCATCAACTCTCCGAACAATTCTTGCAAAATGCCAAATCGACCAATTCTGGCTAGAGCGATCAATGGTGTAGAATTAGAAACTACTTTAGGTGTCATCATGAAAATAATTCATTGAGTGTTTCTAAATCAGATTGCCAGTCATCCGTTGAATAATTCAGATCAACTTTACGTTCATTTAAAAGTTGAATCATTTCCCATTTGGTTGATAAACCAGCTAATTCCTTGGCTTTACCTAGGGATAATTTTTCCTCTCGGTATAATTCAACTGCCAATGTTTGGCGTAGATATTTATCCCATTGCTGCTTTGGAATTTTGAGTGATAATAGCAATGAAGAGGGAACTTCTAAATTTAAAGCGATTGTGTTCATTCTCTCAGTCCGGTTTAAATTGGCCAATGATAGGCAGATTGATACTGCCTTATGATAAGTTTTAATAGCAGCATTCTGCAATTTTTGTCTCAAGCTAGGCATTTCCTCTAATAAGTTGGAAACCAGTGAACGCTGTTCAATAATGGTTTTCCGCCAACTTTTACCTTCAAAATTTTGCCACTGTGTTTCTAACATAGCCAGTTGAAACTGCTGCGCAATCAAGATAATCAACCGACTTTCTAATTCTCTTAGATTGCTCTTGCCCATATCTTCTAATTCTTCAATCAAGTGTTCAACATCAAGTTCATCGGTTTTGCCGGCTTTTAACAGACTAATTTGTTGATAAATCCACGCGTTAAAGTCGTGTTCGTATAATTTAGCGTTATTCATAACCTGTCTATTAGCAAACCTAGCTTTCCTAGCTTAGCTAAAGTAATTAATGGTCCCGCATTAGAAATAACCTTCACCATGATTCTTTATGATTCTTTCTTCAGTAGTGCCTCAATTGGTGAAATTGGTTCGGACAACTCGGTTGGTAATTCCGAAAAATAGTCAATATTATTTGGTTTTAACCAAGTAATAAATGTAACTTTGGGCATATCTAGTCATTCAGCGGCTTTACCCGTTAACAGTAATCCTTTTCGAAACAATTCTAACACGATTAACTCTTTAAGTTTTGATGGTATAGCAAAACTAATATAAAACGATTCAACATGAGAAATGGTGAAAAGTTAAGCTCGGTTTTTTCTAATACCTTTTCTGATTTTAGTAGAATCATTTTATACTGGCTTTGCTATAAACGGGTTTGATGAATGTTTATAATGCCTAACAAATCAGTCGGTAAAGCTAAATTGACGGTGATAACATTGGCTGAATGAGTAGGATAAACTTCAGTTGTTGTTGCTTCTTTTTGCATAATGGTGCCTTTCCACAAATTTTAAGGAAAAGATGATAACGCATAATGATTAAATCTTGCCTTGATACACCATCATTATTTAGAAACCGAGGTAAAAGTTACCGCATAATAGCCGCCCAAAATGGCGCCAAAAAAAATAACATTAATAAATAGAAGTAAG
The DNA here is from genome assembly GCA_012032555.1 of Thioploca sp. Lineage (GTDB taxonomy): Bacteria > Pseudomonadota > Gammaproteobacteria > Beggiatoales > Beggiatoaceae > Thioploca. Next base: position 5,004 of record JAAUSR010000007.1, on the reverse strand, counting down.
GTCGAAAGCAATATAGCAAATTCGGCTGGAATAGCATAAAACTTATCTAAGATAACAATTAGGCTAAAATCTCGTACACCTATTCCAGCAATAGTAATTGGCAGCATTGAAATAAGAGTTAATAAAGCCACTAACCAAGTTGCTGTTAACAAAGGTACTTCGATATTTACCGTTATCAAAGCCAGATTTATCGTTATAATTACCAAGATTTGGGAAATAACCGACCAAGCAATAATTTGAGTTTGAAGAGAAACGGACATTTTGCCAGTTATTTTAATGGCATTCCAAACATTACGATTGGCTTCTAAGAGACGTTTTGCTAAAGATTTAACTGGCATTAACTCAAGTAGAATATTTAGCCAAGCTTCAAACTGATTAGCAATGGTGTGTATAAAGAAAGGAACCAACATGAAAGTGAGTAGTAACAACAATACCAAGACAGCAGATTCCAGATGATATGACTTTAATTGTGGCTCAAAATAAATCCCAATTAATGCCAATGGCAATAATACCATCAGATTAATAATCCGAAGATAAATAAGCATACTGGCTACTTCAGCACGTCTACCATTATCTTTAGAAAGTAAGTACCAACTGACACCTCCCCCAACAATACTGCCGGGCAAAACGATTCCATATAATGTGGCAATGAGCTGAATTTTTAAAATATTATAGGTAGGTATCCAGATCTGAAAAGGCAGCAGGGCAATTTTGGTTTGGTAAGCAATAATGATTCTGGTGAGATAAGGTAGAATAATCAATAAAGGTAACACAAGAATATTAATCTTTTGAAGAGAAAGTAAAAACTTATCAATATTTATATAATTATATAAAACATAAGCAATTATAGCGCTTGACAAAAACAGTTTTAAAATAAAGAAAATTTTGGGTTTTAATTTCATAGAACATAAAAATAGTTACTCAAACCGGTGATTAAATCTTTAATCCAGTAATTAGAATATTTTTAACATCAAAACCTTACCTTCAAAATAGGATTTCCCACAGAATTCATATTGTTCATAAGGAACACCATCCATAATTAAAAATTGATTATTAAGTTGGTAAATATGTTGTACTTGAGTATTTTTAAAATTTTTATTTCCGCAAAAGTGGCATTTGCTGTTCATGTTTATCCTCGTTCATGCGGATTTTTAAATTTGGGTGGTAATGGAACATAAATGGTAATAATTGCTAGTTTTCCTTTTCGCTCACCACACACAATATGCACTGGTTTTCCATTTTTGGTAAAGCCCGCTACCAAACAACTTTCACCTCGCCCAGTATCGACATATTGTTCTAATATTATTCCATTTAACAAGGCTTCCTCAACTGCATGTATAGTAAATTCTGTCTTTCCTGATCAGCATGTTTGGAAAAATAGCTTCTGATGAGGTCTTTTATCCAGTTTATGTCAAACATAGTTTAACTTATAAGTACAATTTATTATTATTCCGCAAGGTGAACTGTCATTACTTTACTTACTTAGTATTCTATTTCTTAACAAAATATCCAGCCACAAAATGCCTGACCCTATTTGGTAAAAAATAGACTTTATTTAACCCAATAAGTTAAGTCTCTACCCAGCAATTTAGATATTTTTTTTACATCGTCTTGAAAAAATGCTTTCAGTTCTCTATGAAAATCTTCACTTAATGGGGGACGTTCAATTCCGATACTATTCCATTCATTAATTTGCTCAATAGCGGTATTTTTAATGTCCCGTATCCATTTCCAACGATTCAGTAACTTGCTTAAAAATTGAGGTGGATGTTGAGTAAATTTAGATAATAATTTAATCCTATAAATTTTATTTTTAGAATTATGTTGTTTGAAGTCAATGCGATTATCATTGATTACGCCTAAAAAAGCTAATGTTTCTTCATAGATAAGTTGGGTATCGGTAACGAAATCATCAAAGATAATTACTTTGACTTGTTCTGGTGAAAAAATCGAGTAGAGTTGTTCAAATTGCTCACTTAATTTACCTATTTGACCATATTGTAGTAATCTTGGTACCCGACAATACTTAGGAAGCATTTTACCTTGCTTTCTTATCTCTTGAAGACGCCATGCTTGTTCAAAACTATCTTGATCTTCGTTAAAAATGATATTTCGTTGCCCACAATAAGAAGAATACATTCTATCTATTGGATTACGTATCATAACGATAATTTTCGCATCCGGGTTAAATTGGCAAATATTAGGCAATGCTGTTGATGAATTGAAATACCAAACAGATGCTTCACCAATTGCAACCTGTTCTGGTTGACAGGCTTTATAAAGTTCTAAATATTTTTCCAATTGAGTAAATACTCTCACTTTTAATCATACCCTAGTGCGATCGCCCCGATTTGTGTGAAATTTTACTCCACCCAGTGCATTAAATCTCTATCAAGCAACTCAGACAATCTTTTAACATCATTACGAAAATAATCAGCCAATTCTTGGCGAAATTCCGCTGTTAAAGGAGGACGGGAAATTTTAATACTATTCCATTCTTTGATTTGCTCAATAACGAATATTCTTACCCTATTTAATGACTTAAAATAGTTGAGAAAGTATGTTAATGGTTTTGGAGGAAAATTTATAAATTGGTGTAACCGTTGGAAGCGGAAAGCCTTATTTTCATTGATTTTAGGAAAAGCTATACGACCATCATCATTCAAGTTAAGAAATAACAAAACCTCTTGATAAATAGATCTTGTAGAGTTTATAAAATCATCAAATAAAATAATCTTTACCTGTTCAGACGGAAAAATTGAGTAAAGCCGTTCAATCTGCTTGCTGAGCATTCCTATTTGACCATATTGTAGTAAACAAGGTTCTGGACAGTATCGAGGTAACATTTGACCTTGTTTTCTAGCAGTTTGAAGATTCCATGCTTGCTCAAAACTTTCTTGATCTTCATCAAAAAAATTAAATTTAAATTGTGAAAATAAAGAATAAACCATATCTATTGGATTACGTATCATCACAATAATTTTTGCATTTTTATTAAATTGATAAATATTAAATAATGCGCTTGATGAGTAAAGATACCAAACAGAAGCCTCTCCAATAGCAATATGTATGTTTGAGCATTTTTTTAAAAAGTTGTAAATAATCTTCTAATGAAGAAGAACTTCTCTTGTTAGGCATGTCTGTAGAAAAATAGTGCGGTTCCTTTGGATAACTCATAAATACATTTGGATGCGATGAAAGATACTCACTCAACGCCGTAGTTCCGCACTTTGGTGCACCCACAATAAAGAAATTCGGTTTTTTCATACTTATTTTCCAGCTAGCCAAATATTGTTGGGTTTATTCCAAGGTGTTTTCTTACTAGCCACCATAACATAATATTCCAAAAAATAGCGGAAGTGCTTGTTGCTATTGCAGCACCAAACATCCCTAAGAAAGGAATTAGAACTGTGTTTAATATCATATTCAAAACCGCACTTAAAATAAATATTTTGGCAGCTATCGTTTGATTTCCGGTCATTGTCATTATAAATCCAACTGGACCCGCTAACGCATTGATAACTTGTCCTAAAATAAGGATGACTAAAGATGAATAGCCAGTCACAAATTCTTTACCAAAAATAGATAATATAGTTTTACCTATACTGATTAAAATTAGACTAGCTATAATGGTAAACACAAAAATACCCCATGCTGCCACAGTCAGCATATTTTGTAGTTTTTGTTTCTGGTTTAGAACGTGCAATTTAGAAATCATAGGTGCTAGAAATGTATTAAAAGCACTCAATCCAAATCCGATAAAATTTGTAATATTAGATACTGAAGTATAAATACCAGCTTCGTTGGTATTTTGTATTATTCCCAACATTACTGTATCTGTCTGGCTCATAATAACTTGTGTTCCAGAGAGAAGAAAAAGAGAAAATGCGGTTGATAGCCATTCTGAACTACTTATAAGCGCAGGTGCTGACTTAACAACACTTGGCAAATAATAACTCATTAAGAAAACTGATAAAATCAATGTTAATAAAGTAGCAGAAACGTTGGCTAGTATAGTAATAAATCCGGAAAAGGATAGTTCGGTTGCATATAAGATTAGTATAATAATTCCTAACGTGAGCGGACGTAACACACTTCCAACAAATTGGCATAAAACAACATGCTGTAAGCCTTGTAATAAAGAACGAACCAAGTCTATTAGAGTAAGAAACAGAATGAGGATTGATCCAACTAAGAACAAGTCAGTGAGATCTTTTTCAATAAAAGAAACCAGTAATCCAGTAAACAGTATTAGCAGACCGCTAATCAAGACACTAGATAGTGTCACAATTCGGAAACTCCAAACTATAATACCATGAAGAGATCCCCAGTCTTGTTTACCTTCGTAGGCAGCAACATAGCGTAATAATGTAGTATCTAATCCAAATTTAGCCACTAATACTAAAATATTGACCCAGGCCAGTACATAAACATAGTTACCATATTCTTGTACACCTAATAGTCGTGCTAAAATAATATATAATAAAAAAGCAAAACCGGCACCTCCCACTTGAATAGATAAAGAAAATACAGCATGTTGGGCTAATTGAAATTTAGATACATTTATACTCAACTTGTTCTTTTATTCCTAAAATGTGATAAGCACACCTTCTCCACCGGTTTTTTTTCATTAAGTAATTTGACTTTGGTAAATCCAGCTTTTTCCATCCAACAATATACAACCTCTAAAGGAATTACTCAATTATAAAACGGCTCAAACATATCCAAGGTAGCAACTCTAGAACCTTTTGAACGATGAGTTATATTCATTAGAGTTGTATCACGTTAAAAACCAATCAATTAGCTAAGTAAAAATTCCATAGTCCAGCACAGACACCAATTATTTCATCATATAAATCAATTGTATGAAATCTAATTTTATTGACAAGTGTTCTGTAGCGTTTCATGCCAGAAATGCTATTTTCTACAAAAATTCGTTCTTTAGCTACCTTCTTGTTGCCATTTTTTTGATTTTTAGTTAATTTGCCATTTTTTTTACGTTTT
>JAAUSR010000105.1 GCA_012032555.1 Thioploca sp. | reverse complement strand
AGCGGAACAAGACCGTGAGCGAGCTGATCAACGCTTCGCACAGATGCAACAGCAAGCGGAACAAGACCGTAAACGAACGGAGCAGATGCTCGCTGACATGCGCCAACAGGCCGAACAGGACCGTGGCGAGTTAAATAAAAAATGGGGGGATTTAGCCAATCGCTTAGGGACGGTGGCGGAAGATATTGTGGCACCCAATCTTCCCCGCCTTGCTCGAGAACAGTTTAATTGTCCAGCCGAACCCGATGATTTTATGGTGCGACGGTGGGTAAGACATAAAGTTGATAACAGTAAACGCCGGGAATTTGATGTGGTGGTGGTTTATCCCGAGAAAGTGTTGATTAATGAAACCAAAGCCACCCCCAGACTCAATTATATCGATGATTTCATCGCCGTCATGGCGGACATTCACGGTTATTTTCCCGAATATCAAGGTAAAGAAATTATTCCCATTTTTGCCGGATTATTTATTCCCGACAATCTGCTACGTTATTTAACCCAACATCGAATCTATGCGTTAGGAATGGGAGAACAGACGATGGAGTTATTAAATTGGGAGCCATTAACTTCTGCTAACCTTGACGGCCATTAAATTGAGGGTAGCTCCGGAGGATGGGTAATGATTAGCCCCTGGAGCAGCAAGTTTCCTTGTTAATTCAATTAGCGGCGTTACCCCCGCGAGTTACTCATGGTCGTTTTGAACGTGATAAAGGGTGGGTTGCTGAAGATAAGTCCCTGATTAATCAAGTCGGTGGTGATGACATGAGGAATTCCTATCATGACAAGCGGTTCTTGGTCTTGGGAGGTGACGTCTCTGCCCTTATCTTCGATGCCATTAAGTTAAGCTAAAAAGTGTTCTTGAGTAGGAGGGGTAGAGCGTAACGAAACCCATTTTGTCTAAGTATTACAACCACGTGATAGGTTTCGCTCTGCTCTACCCCTCCTACAAAATTTCTTAACTTAATGGCAGTGGTCCTTCTCCGTTACGCTTAGACGTTGCCGGGTTCGCTCAACCGTGCGTATGCTGATATCGACAGCTTCGCTTATTGGTATATCATTCTATCTGCCGCTGTACTTGAATTAGCAATTCAACGTTTACTTGACAGAACACTAGTGGCAAATAATCGTTTAAGTTGACGACAGTAACCTTCCACTAATAACTGATTAAGTAACCAATTCCACTCGAGCTAATAACATTTCATCACCACTAAGTAATTGTGTTTGCCAATTACCACAATTTTCACATATTAAACAATTAGGAATCACTTCACTCTCAGTTCCACAATGTTGACAATAAACCCGTACTGGCAAGATTTCTACAACCAGTTCAGCTTGTTCTGCTACCGTTGCCACTTTAGCTATGGTAAACGCTTGTTCTAATAATTCTGGGATCACACCACACAACGGACCCATTCGAACAACAATCAGAGACACACTTTGAGCTTGATGTTGTGTAGCAAGTGTTGCTACTTGCATTAATAAATCTTGGCAAACGGATAATTCATGCATGGGATTAAATCGTTTCGTTTGTTTCTACTTGTAATAATTCATCAAATAATTCCCACGTTGATTGAGCTTCTTGAGCTGTCATTTTTTGAATCGCATAACCCACATGTACCATAACAAAGTCTCCAATGGTTATGGGTTCATCTTGCAACATAAATAAACTCACTTCTCGTTCGACTCCCTTGGCAGAACAACGTGCATTAAAACCATTGATGGCGGTAATTTGCATGGGGATACCTAAACACATAAAATTGTATTCCTTTAGTCAGTTATCAGTAAACAGTTATCAATGGGCCATTATCAATTATCAACTTGACCGAACGGGTTATCAATTAAAGTTTCTCAATTATTAATCATCGGATTAAGCTATCCTGAATTACTGATAACGGATAACTTCTAGTTGATGGGTATCGTATGTTATCATACTTAATATTAGTGTATTCTTAATAACCAATAATCCTAGATTAAACGGGCTGATATTACTCGCTAAAAGTTAAAAACTATTTTAATATCAGAAAGTAATTAATTTTAACCGGATTTAACTTATTTGGACACCTACCATGAATGTCATACTTGCTCAACCACGCGGTTTTTGTGCAGGGGTAGTGCGTGCTATAGAAACCGTTGAACGGGCCTTGGAAATTTATGAACCACCGGTTTATGTTCTCCATGAAATCGTTCATAACCGCTATGTGGTAGATCATTTGAAAAGACGGGGGGCGATATTTGTAGAAACCTTAGATGAAGTACCGACAGGAGCGATTTGTATTTTTAGTGCTCATGGTGTAGCAACCACTATTGTGACTAAAGCGAGACAACGTCAACTTCAAGTGATTGATGCCACTTGTCCTTTAGTTAAAAAGGTTCATTCACAAGCACAACGTTATGTACAACAAGGTTTTGAATTGATTATTATTGGTCATGTGGGACATCCAGAGGTAGAAGGTACACGGGGTTGTGTCGCTGGGCGAGTTCATGTGTTGTGTCATTCTGCAGAAGTCAGTGAATTGGCAGTTGCTAATCCAGATCGCTTAGCTTACGTGACTCAAACTACCTTGAGTATTGATGATACTCGTGAGGTCATTGCCACTTTAATGGCTCGTTTTCCTCATATTCAAGGTCCGGTTCTGAGTGATATTTGCTATGCGACTCAAAATCGCCAAAATGCAGTGCGCCAATTAGCTTCGCAAATTAATGTATTATTAGTCGTTGGTGCTCATAATAGTTCTAATTCTAATCGCTTGCGGGAAGTCGGTATTCAAACCGGGGTAAAAGCCTATTTAATTGAGGGTGCAGAAGATTTACAAGCTGAGTGGTTTAAAGATAATCCAATTGTTGGTATTACTGCTGGTGCTTCTACTCCAGAGGTGTTAGTCGATGAAGTATTGCAACGGTTGCATCGTTTCGGAGTCGCACAGGTTGAAACGATGGGTGGTCAGATTGAAACCACTGTTTTCCGTATACCAACCTTGCTATCAACTTCTCAAGATTTATCGGTGAGCCATAACACGATAGGAACCTAAAAAATGGAATTATCTTCGTTAACTGCTATTTCTCCTCTTGATGGTCGCTATGGTAATAAAACTACGGTACTACGGTCTATTTTTAGCGAATTTGGCTTAATGCGTTATCGGGTTTTAGTTGAAATTCGTTGGTTGCAATTTTTGGCCATTCATCCTGATATTCCCGAAGTTTATCCATTTAGTCAGGAAACCCAAAATCAACTCGATAATTTAATTACCGATTTCTCAGTTAACGAAGCTCAACAAATCAAAGCTATTGAACAGCGTCTTAATCATGATGTTAAAGCAGTAGAATATTTTATCCGTGACCAACTCATGATGAATCCTGAATTAGCGAGAGTAAATGGTTTTATTCACTTTGCTTGTACTTCCGAAGATATTAATAATTTAGCTTATGCTTTAATGTTACAAGAAGGATTAAGCCAAGTTGTTTTACCTCAAATAACCAAACTCATCGCTACACTAGCCCAACTAGCAGAACAATATGCGGATGTAGCGCTGTTATCACGTACTCATGGACAACCGGCTTCACCCACGACAGTCGGTAAGGAAATAGCCAATGTAGTTTACCGGTTACATCGTCAATCTCAGCAAATCAGTCAAATACCAATTATGGGTAAATGGAATGGGGCAGTAGGTAATTATAATGCGCACTTAATCGCTTATCCTCATTTAAATTGGGAGAATTTAGCAGAACAATTTGTTACTCAATTAGGCTTAAAATGGAATCCTTATACGACTCAAATTGAACCCCATGATTATATGGCAGAATTATTTAACGCGTTGGCTCGTTTTAATACCGTTTTAATAGATTTTTGTCGTGATACTTGGGCTTACATCTCGTTAGGCTATTTCAAACAAAAAACGATTGCCGGTGAAGTGGGTTCTTCTACAATGCCACATAAAGTGAATCCAATTGATTTTGAAAATGCGGAAGGCAATTTAGGGATAGCTAATGCTTGGTTTAATCATTTAGCAACTAAGTTACCCATTTCTCGTTGGCAACGTGATCTCAGTGATTCAACGGTATTGCGTAATATCGGTGTTGGTATAGCGCATAGCTTAATTGCTTATGATGCTTGTCTCAAAGGCATTGGTAAATTAGAAATCAATCGCCAAGTAATCGATGCTGACATTAACTCGGCTTGGGAAATATTAGCAGAACCAATTCAAACCGTTATGCGTCGCTATGGGATAGCTGATGCTTATGAAAAATTAAAAACCTTAACTCGCGGACAAGGCATTGAACCTATGACGTTACAAAAATTTATCAATGAATTACCGTTACCTGAATACGAGAAAAATCGTTTACTTCACTTGGTACCGGCGATTTATACCGGCAACGCAGCCATACAATCAAAAGGGCTATCAAATTATCTCTAATTTATTGAGTTGTGGTGGGATTAACCGAGTGAAACTTTTAGATCGTTACTTGTCAGAGACGCTTGCCTTGAAAGGGTAAATTGAAACATGAAAAAACCAAGAATTGCTATTGATCTAGATGAAACGTTAGGCGTAACAGTAACGGATTCGACTTCCGTCATTGGCTTTCGTCTGAGAGATGGTTGTACTGAACTCCTCCACCAGTTGAAGTCAAAGTATCACTTAGTTTTATGGACCGTTGCGAGTCGTGCTTATCTCAATAAGGTTTTGAGTTTTGGGTTAAAAGATTATTTTAAAGAAACTTACTCGTGGGATGATATTGAGGAAAGCTGGAAAGATATTCGTAATATTAACGTCGAGTTTCTGATTGATGATGATGAATATCATTGGGAAATAGCAAAGAAACACGGTCTAGAATCTAATTATATCATTGTGCCGGCTTATGGTAGCCCTGAAGACCAGGATGATCCACTTAGATGGGTAAGGCAGATAGAAGAAGTTTTACTTTAAACTCAGTTATCGGTGGTGTTGGGTGGTAAAGTATCGCGATGAAATCCATTATAAGAAGAATTTCAATTAACTACAAAATGGTTTGAATCAGAAAATTAAAGTGAGCTTTACACTTTAAAATTAAGCCACTCTACAACGGGTAGTAAAACCGCCATCCAAAACAAATTGGTAGCGGTATTTTCTTTGGGAAGATAACCGCCTACCTTTACCCCGTTTTCCAACTGTTTTCCAACTAAGGAGACAAATTGTCCATCATAAAAGCTAACTCTCTACCTAATTGATCATAGAATTGTGGTTCTTGTTTAGCGGGTACCGGAACTTCTTCAATGAGCGGCTTAATGAATTTCAGCGCGGAAATGACTCGTTGTATTTCTAGGGCAGAAGAGTGATTGGTAGTGGAAAAATCGGTTTGAAAATAAATAAAAATTTGTTTTTGTTTCTCCCAAAAAATGCCAGATGGTGGTGGTGAAATTTGAGTTACTGTCCATAACAATAAAACCCATTGCCCTAACTCGAAATCACGTTGCCAGCCGGTTTGTAACCAACTCGTTGTTTTTAAAGAAGGAGGGGAGAGTAATTGTGGTAAAATGGGGTTATTATTTCCCAGTAAAGTTTGTTGTCCGCTCCACAACCCTGCAGCAAAGGCTTGAGCAGCTGGTGACATAGTGGGTGTGATTTCAACTCCTTTGATTAAAGCCACCGAATTTTGCCACGGTAGTGGCCAGTTTTGTAAAACCGCTTTTACTTGGTTACTTTGAATTGGGTCTATCGATTCATAAGCCGTGTGAATGAGATCCGGCGGAGAAAATAGCGGCGGTGATAAGATGTTAAATGCTATAACGCCTACTACCGCAATTGTACTCACCAGAATTAAATACCAGTTAGATCTTCTAGCTATCTTCCAATTTTGCACCCGTTGATTCCCACCACAGCTTAGTTATTGATACTCATTTCCTGGTAAAGTTGAGATCGTATCATTTTTCTAATTCATCAACTAAGTTTTCACTGTTAATTTTAGCAACGGGCTTACCATTTAGGTATAACAGATGATGAGGTGTTCCCCCGGTTATACCAATCTGGGCAGCACGCGCTTCTCCTGGACCATTGACAACACATCCCATGACAGCAACATCTAAGGGTTGCACAATATTTTCAAGACGGTTTTCTAACTCATTCACCGTTTTGATCACATCAAAGTTTTGTCTTGAACAAGAAGGACAAGCAATTAAATTAATCCCTTTTTGCCTTAAGTGTAAACTTTTTAAGATATCAAATCCGACTTTAATCTCTTCCACCGGATCAGCCGCTAAAGAGACGCGAATCGTATCACCAATCCCTTCTGCTAGTAGCATTCCTAGACCAATCGCTGACTTCACGGTACCAGAACGGAACCCGCCGGCTTCGGTAATCCCTAAATGTAATGGTTGTTCAATTTGAGTTGCTAATTGTCTATAAGCGGCTACGGTCATCAATATTTCCGAAGCTTTTAAACTCACTTTAAAATCAAAAAAATTGTGTTTATCTAAAATGTCAATATGACGTAACGCCGATTCAACTAAAGCTTCAGCAGTCGGTTCGCCATATTTTTTTTGTAAATCTTTTTCAAGTGAACCGGCATTGACCCCAATTCGAATGGGAACACCCTTATCTTTGGCGCTACTGATAACGGCTTGAACACGGTTTTGACGTCCGATATTGCCAGGGTTAATACGCAAACAATCTACACCTAATTCCAGCACTTTGAGAGCAATATGGTGATCGAAATGAATATCTGCCACTAAGGGAACATTAACCGCCGCTCTAATTTTCCCAAAAGCATCTGCTGCTTCTAAAGTAGGCACAGCAACGCGCACAATATCAGCGCCAATCTGTTGCAAAGCACGGATTTGAGCCACGGTTTCTTCTACCCGATGAGTATTAGTATTCGTCATGCTTTGCACCGTTATTGGTGCATCTCCCCCAACAGCCACTTGACCAACATAAATCTTTCGAGACTGACGACGGGTCATTCTAAGCGGAGACAACATTTACTCATTACCACCGATAATAAAGGTTTTGCTTTTATTTTTTTGTTTAGGATAAGCGGTGACATTTTTAACGGTTCCTTGATATTCAACTTGTAACCCCTCGTTACCTACACTTAAATAAAAGGGTGGAATTCCCTCTTGAATAGAGAAAACTTCCCCGCTTTTACCCGTCTGATTGTAAAGAACTTTACCTTTACTGTCAGTCAGTCGTGTCCAGACTGATTGTTTAAAATGAATCTGCAAACTTTGAGATTGTGGTTCCGGTGCTGCTGGTGGTTCTTCAGTGGAGGTTGCCGTAGGTTCAGTTGTTGCTGGCTGAACTTCCGATGGGGAAGTCGTTGTAACAGTAGCTGGTTGGGTTTCCTCAGATGGGCTTAGCGCATTTAACGAGCTAGCCGGATTAGTTTCAGTGATCGCTGGTGGATAGGTTGGTGGTGTTTCTAAAGGCTGAAAGTTTTCCCAAGCTGGCCCCTCCGGCACATTAACGGCTGTTTCTTGAGACTCAGAAATTGAAGTAGGATAATATTGCCATAACGCCATTAACATCATTAAAGTAATAATAATGGTATAAGTGACCGCTTTAAACCGCCAATCACTACTATTAGTTTGTTTTTTCGGTGTTAATTGTGGGGTGATAACTGGCGTTGAAATCGCGGCTTGTCCACTACGTTCATAAGCGGTTAACAGGGGTTCTGCCGGAATCTCTAATAATTTTGCGTAATTACGAATATATCCCCGGATAAAAATCGGTGGTGGTAGTTGCTCATAATTATCCGCTTCCAATGCTTTAATGAGATTAACATCTAAATAAAGTTTATCAGCCACTTGTTGAACTGATAATTTGTTTTTTTCACGTTCTGAAGATAAATAAGCGCCGGCCTTCTTCATCGTCGCCGTATTTAAGGATTCTAATTCTGGTTCTGGAGTTGTCGCTGCAGAAGCAGTTTCTTCAACTGTTGAAGTCAGATCTTTTTCCGGTGTGGCTAGCTTATGAAATAAGCTAAAGGTATTTTCGTATAAAGCTTCTTTCTCCAACTGCCGTTCTTCTTCAATTTCAGTTTGGTTATCTGCTATTCCCGCCGGTTCAACCAAAGTAGACCTATCTTTATCTACTTCTTCTGGTACTGGTTCTACTAAAGAATCAAATTTCACTTTGATGGGGTTATCATCTATTTCCATTGGGTTAACCGAATCATATTCTACTTCGATTTTATCATGATCTATCTTAACCGGTTCAGGCGGAGTGGCGATATTGTCTTCCTGTTCTTTTGGTACTTCATTCGCTAGAGAATCAAATTTTATTTCGTTCTTATCGTCCTCTAGCGCAATGGGGGTTAAAGCCGGTGCTACAATAGGAACGGTTTCTTCTTCTGATACCTTGACTTCTCCAGGATGGACTAAACTATCAGACCCTGACATCTGCGGATGATGATCTGGCGCGGAATCAGAAGCAACGGTATTATTGGTTATTTCTAGATTGTGACTAGCTTGGGAGTGAGATAGATTATTGACCGACTCTCCTTCTGTTGGATCATAATAAGCAGTAACCTCCTTTTTCTCGATTTCTGGGTTGTCGATAGGATGAATATTATTTTCTGGTCTAGAAGTAAGCATAGTATCAACTAATTCTGGGTTAAGATTCTCTGCTGATAAATTCGTCTGGGTTTCATTATCTTTGGGGTTAAGGTGTGGTTCTACCAAATGCAATGGCTTTTGAATAAAAGCCGGTTCTTGAGTTTCAGGATGATTATCAGTATCATGCTGATTATCTGGGTAAAACTGAGAACCGTGAGTACTTGTTGCGTTCATATCAACCTCTTTAGGAATACGGGAATAATAAATGCGGAAGATTTCAGTACTTAAAAAGCTGGCTGAACTTTCAATCTGTTGCAAATAATTGTATTTCATAGCTATTCTGATCGATTAAGTAACTGGGTTTGCACCGCATCGGGAAAATTTCGACGTAACCGATGGACATAGTTAGCTTCCACCTCTGGTTTATTCTGTTCTCGTGCCATGCGAATACCTAACCACAATGTTTCTGGCGTGTCTTCCGCCACTGATTCATAACGTGTCAAATAATCACGAGCAGTCTGATAATGTTTTTGTTCGTAGTTCAATTGAGCCATTTGATAAAGTGCTCTGGCAAATTTAGGATTTGACTGTAAAGCTTGCCGAAAATAAGTTTCAGCTTGGCTAGTATTGTTATTATGTAAAGCACACAACCCCGCATTAGTATAAGGAATTTCTGGGGTTTGATACACCGGATTCTCTAAAGCTTTAAGAAAGGCTTGATTGGCCTCTTCCCACTGTTGTTGTTTACACAAAAATTGACCGTAATTATTATAAATATCGGATCCGTTTGGTTTGAGCGCAACGGCTTTTTGGTAGTGTCGCTCAGCATCTGTATTTAATCCCAAACGCTCATATAATACTGCGATGGCATTATGCGCATCGGCATAATTGTTATCCAGTTTTAATGCCTTAGTGAGCCGATTGAGTGCAATATCATTTCGACCGCGCCGCATATATTCTACTCCCAATTGGAGATTAATTTCGGCCGCTTCTTCTTCATCAGGGAGGTGATTGTTGCCTTCAATATTTTGGCTACAAGCGCTTAATAGCACTAACCCTAACAAACACCCCGTACCTAACCATTCTTGTCTCATATTTCTTTAGGCTCCGGCTTAATTAAATTTAAGCTGTCGGCGCCGCCTATCTAGCACTTTTCCTGCCAATTGTCCACAAGCAGCGTCAATATCATCACCTCGAGTCTTTCGTGTTACGGTTACCAACCGTGCCTGTATAAGAATATCACGAAACGCTTCTATCCGGTTGGGTAATGAACATTGATAGTCAGTATTTGGAAAAAGATTAAATGGAATAAGATTAACCTTAGCGGGGAGATGGCTTAATAACTTAACTAAAGCTTTAGCTTGCTCAGGATGATCATTAATGTCTTTAAGCATGACATATTCAAACGTGATTTTACACCGTGGATCTGCTTTGACATAATCACGACAAGCTGCAATTAATTCGGTCAAGGGATATTTTTTATTAATTGGAACGAGTTGATTGCGTAAACTATCCGTTGGTGCATGTAAAGAAATGGCTAAATTAACCGGACATTGTGTTTGTAAACGTGCTAATGCCGGGACAATTCCCGCTGTGCTCAACGTAATACGTCGCCATGATAATCCATAACTAAAATCATCTTTCATCAGACGTATCGCTTTGACAACATTATCAAAATTGGTTAACGGTTCTCCCATTCCCATCATAACGACATTGGTGATAGCACGTCCATGTTCCTGAGAAATATATCCTTCAGCTCGTAGGCTGTGTTCGGCCAACCAAAGTTGTGCGACAATTTCGGCAACGCTGAGATTGCGATTAAATCCTTGTTGGGCAGTCGCACAAAATCGGCAATCCAGTGCACAACCCACCTGTGAAGAGACACACAAAGTACCCCGATCCAATTCCGGAATAAACACGGTTTCAATACAATTATCATCATCTATTTGTAATAACCATTTGCGGGTACCATCTCGTGAAGTTTGTGTCAAGCGAACTTGAGGTAAAGATATATAAGCGATCTCTTGTAGGCGTTGCCGCAATGCTTTACTCAAATTAGTCATCGCCTCAAAATCGACAAGACCTTGTTGATGAATCCATTTCATGACTTGCCCAGCGCGAAATGGTTTTTCACCCAAGCTAAGAAAAAATGTCTCCAGATCGAGTCGTTCTAAATTGAGCAGATTAATCATTGTGCTCATCTTGAGCGTATTATCTTTTTACCGGGTTCGAACACAGATTTCTTGAGTACTGAAAAAATAATCAACTTCAATTTTTGCGGTTTCTAAACCATCAGAACCATGAACCGCATTTTCATCAACGGTACTGGCAAGATCAGCGCGTATTGTTCCTGGTGCAGCTTTCCGTGGATCAGTTGCACCCATTAAATCTCGATTAATTTGGATAGCATTTTCACCTTCTAAAACTTGCACCATAACCGGTCCAGAAATCATAAAATCAACCAAATCTTTAAAAAATGGGCGTTCTTTATGTATTGCATAAAAACCTTCGGCTTGTTCGCGAGATAGATGTAACATTTTCGCAGCAATAATGCGTAACCCGGCTTTTTCAAAGCGAGCATAAATTTCACCAATAACATTTTTAGCGACAGCATCCGGTTTAATAATCGATAAAGTACGTTCAATGGCCATTCGAATGACTAACTCCGTTAAGTTAAAATTGGAAAATAAAAATTATAAGTGGTGGCAAGAATTGTGAAAACAATCTTTCTGGGTAACCATTTTAGAATGTAGGAAAACAGCAGATAAATTTTGCTAAAAATTTTAGCATAGAACTCTCCAAGGGGATATGATTAAATTCAAATAAATAGATAATCTCTTACCTCTATGGAATAAAGTATACTACCAATTGTCTTAATATGGATTTTTACTCAGTCGAACACACTATTATTATTAATAGTACTGATATAGGTTTTTTAAAGTATTATCAGCGCTATGAGTTTACTTATTGCTGAAAATATTATGGGATTTAGGTATAACCTGTGTCCATTATAAAGAAAAGATAGGCAAGCCGGTGTTAGGAGACACATCATTCCGGAGTAGGATGGGTAGAAAACCGTGAAATCTATCAAATTAGGGGGTGTTTTGTTTAAAGATAATGAAATCCATTTTGAAATCGGTTTTCAATTATGGTGACAGATTAATTTGTCAACCCGATTCATTAACCCAAATGATACATCGAGTAAGATTTAGGAAATCCGACGACATATTCAGTATAAACTTGTGCTTCAGGGAAGAGTGACTTGAGCTGATTGAGCGTTAACAGTCGAGTTTCAGTCATTTGTCTCCAAAGAAATTCTCGTCTTTGTTGTTGCCAACGACATATCCAAAACTGTTGAAGAAATTGTGGGTAAAACCACCAAAGTGGCAGATTACAATGTGCCTCAATTGGGAACCATAACGAAGGTGTTTGGATCCAATAACGAGGCGCTAATTGATGTACTGTTTCAGCGAAAGCTTGTTGTCTATCGGCTGGACCAACATGTTCTATTACACTATTACTGAAAACTAAATCAAAGGTATTATCAATTAACCCATTGATATTGCAAGCATCTCCAGTAATGAAATGATAAGAATGTTTCAACCGGTTGGGTTGATAATTTATTACCGGAGATAAATTTAATAAAGTAATCTCCAAATCGAGATCAATCATTTCCCATAACTGCGGTGTTCCACCCAAATCAATTATTTTATAGCCGTTTTTAACCGCCATTTTCATCAGAAAAACTGACATGCGACGTTGACGCCAAATCTGTTGCCGGTGTAATTTAAGTGTATTCATTAGCGAAGAAATAGTAAAGCACGCTTAACTTCTTGTATAAGTGACCGACGAGCCAAGCATGAATTAGCGCAGTCAATCGATCCAAACCGAGTACATTTTACTGTTTGAGCACGAATTTGTTTAGCTTTATCACTATACCAAATATTTTTAGCACTTTGATATTTGACATTACCAATAGCTGGATAAAACCAACAGGTTATAACTTCACCATTACTTTTGATATAGTAATGACGTAACCCAACCCGACAAGGTGAAATCCCTGTATTGATAAGTTGTTCTAAAAAATGTGCTGGATAACGACGAAGTCTATCATCACTCGTTTCTATCGGTGCGCCGGCTTGTTTCATCCTAATCAAGGTTTCAACAATTTGTTGCAATGATTCCAAATCATCTGGTTTAATCCAGAGTTCCTCCTTAACTTCTTGCTGTGCAGCTAACCGAACTGGGCTAAAATCAATAGTGGTTGCACCGAGTTGTGTTGCCCAATCGACCAACTCCGGTAAAGTACGAAAATTATAAGCATGAACAGTTGGTTTAATTCTTATAGGGAACTTCAAACCCCGTCGATCACGCTCAGATCTTAATAATTTAATTCCTCTGGTAATTTTATCTAGTGAATGGGGTGTTCCCCGAATAAAATCATGGATTGCTGCTGTCGCACTATCAACAGAGATGTCGATGTTCATTGGTTCCGCTGAAACTATTTTTTCAACATTAAAGGAATTAAAAGCAGAGCCATTAGTGCAAACACCCCATTGAATACCTTCACGATGACAAAATTGTAACAAATCAACAAATTTTTTTTTGGTAAAGGGTTCACCTCCGCCCGTAAACTGAATAACATATGAACCAAGCCATTTCTTTAAGCTGGTCAAAGCTATCTGCCATTGTGAGATGGACATTTCCTCACTACTATCTTTTTAGTATTTTGCCAAGTGTTACAGTAGCGACATTGGTAATTGCATTGATTAGTAACGTCACCTCGAACTGATAATGGTCTAGTCA
>JAAUSR010000104.1 GCA_012032555.1 Thioploca sp. | reverse complement strand
TGAAAACTCTTTTATGGTTTTATGGGAAAACGACAAAATTTTATGGTATAAGATTGGGGAGAGTAGGGTGGGCATTGCCCACCCTGCAAATGATGATAAATAAGAAAACATATCTTGTTCTCCGTAGCCGGGATGACACCAGCAGTCATCACTGAAACCCTTTATGGTTTATGGGAACGACAAATTTATGGTGGTGAAATTCATTTACTAACCACTTCTCAAGGCCAGCAAGTGATAGAATCAGCTTTAATTCGAGCCGGTCAAATTAATAGTTTTAATCAAATGTATCATACCCATTGGCAAATCACTGCTGATTGGATTGAAACCATTACTGTTGATTTCCAAGGCAAAAAAATGCCCATTGAAGATTTACGTAATCATAACGATAACATGGCAGCGGCGAATCAAATTGTAAAGCAAGTACAGCAGTGGACCGCTCAAGATGATATTATTCTTCATGCGTCAATTGCGGGTGGACGTAAAACGATGGGGTTATTCTTAGCACAAGCGATGAGCTGGTTTGCTCGGCCAGAAGATGATTTATCGCATGTATTAGTCGCTTCAAACTTTGAACAAGACCCACATTTCTATTTTCCGGATCGCCATAATCGAATGCATGATCATATCATCGATTTTGCTTTACAAAGTTTTGTGCGTTTGCGGGGGTTACTGCCACCCTTATTTGCAAAAGAATGCCATTACGCACAAATGGTTAAATTATCTCAAATTTATCTGGAAGATATTTCTCATCAAGCCGGCCAATTAACTTTAGACGTGGTTAAACGCACTTTGGATCTTGAATCATGTCAATTGTTACATTTACAACCCTTAACAGTAGGGTTATATTTATTTCTGTTTGAATATGCTAATATTCACGAAGGGCAATTACCCTTTCATTTTAAAAATGCTTTTGCTTATCGAGAATCTTTAGCTGAGTGTTTGGAAAGAGCCGCTATTGGTCTCAATCAACCTAAACATCTTAAAGGATTATCAGCTTTAGCACGCGCTGATCATGAAGAAGATTGGCCCCCCTGGTGGCAGCTTTCTGGTGGTCAAGAGGAAAATGGGAATCGCTTAGCTGATTTGAATAATGCTTTTACTCGAGTTAACAAAGACTTTAAATCCTTATGGGATAAGGCTAGTTTTCGAGTTCAGATGGATAGTACGAAAGGAAATCCCAGTCGATGGGTAGATATTCCATTGACCCGAATGGTGGTTATTGAATAAAGTAGTGGGCATTGCCCACCCTACAATTACTTCCTTAAAATATATTGTTTCATCTGGTTCCAAATTTTGGACAGCAAATACTTGATCTTTGGGAGTAGAAGTGTTCCTGAAGACGTGGGTCTACCCTATTTGCTCTTCTTAAGTAAATCTTGAATTTACGAAAAATAAAAGTTAAACTTTAGTCGTTTTAGTTATTAGTTGACAAACGTTTCTCTCGTTATTTCACCGAAAAAATCGCTGATACTATGTCTCAAATTTCTTTTGCACAAATTTTAGAAGACATTGACCAATTATCCTTAGATGAACAAGAATCATTACTAGAGATTTTACAACATCGTCTCCCTGAGTCTCGTCGTAAACAACTTGCACAAGAAATCCAGCAAGCTCGCTTTGAATTTGCACAAGGACTTTGCCAACCTACGACACCAGACGACTTGATTAAACAAGCTTTATCGTGACACGAGTCCTTCTGGAATCTAGTACTTTCTTGAAAGCATTACAACGAATATTAAAGAGAGAGCCACAATTAGCTGATCGTCTACGAATAATCTTACAATTGCTAGCAGAAGATGCTTTTCAGCCCCAGCTAAAAACACATAAACTTAAAGGCAAACTGGCAGGTACTTGGGCATGCAGTGTGGGACATGATTTAAGGATTATTTTTGAATTAGTTGAATTTAAAGGTAATCCGGCTATTTTATTATTAACAATTGGTACACATGATGAAGTGTACTAAAGTTGGTATGAATATCTCAAAATCTCATGCCACTCAATGAAAAATTAAGATTGATGCGCACCCTCAAAAAATGGTCACAAGAAGAAGTGGCGTATTGGCTAAACTAAACATGTCAGCGAGTGCTTACGGTAGCTTAGAACGAGTGAAAACCATACTCGAAATCCCACCGCTAGCTTACTATCGACTTCGCTTTCGATTTAAGGCGAAGGACGACCTACAATTGCCGGCGTTTAAGGGTTCACCTTGGCGTGGGGTTTTTGGACATGCCCTAAAAAAACCGCTTGTCCCTTTCGTCAAGCTGCTTGCCAAACTTGTTTACTTAAAAATCAATGTCTTTATCTTAACTTATTTGAGACCCCGGTCAGTACCACGACTGCATCGATCAGCAGCGCTACCACACATTTTCCTCATCCTTTTATTTTAACACCCCCGTTGGACCAGCGTGGTTTGATTCCTCAAGGGGACACTTTTACCACGGAACTGACGCTGTTAGCACCAAGTTTCTCCATGCTTCCCTACTTGATTATCACTTTTCAAGTGATGGGACAGCATGGCATCGGCTCAACCGCAGCGCAATTTGAATTACTGGCAGCGCAAGTCTATCATCAGGCGCACTGGCAAACTTTGTTTGATAGTACTCAAGGTGAATTATTGGCTTTGCCACCGCCGGCTCATTCGCAGGCATTAGCAGGTCCGGTTTCATCTCAACAGTTAACGTTACAGTTACTGACTCCCTTACATCTTAAAATTAATCAACAACTGAGTAATGAATTACCGTTTCAACATTTAATTCAAGGCTTATCACGGCGTATCCGACATCTGGCGCAGTTATACAGTCAAACTACCCAAGAAATTAATACCTTGCCGCTAATCGCAGCCGCAGCGGCTATTCGAGTTAAACACCAAGCGTTACATTGGTACGAGGTGCCCCGGTTTTCGCAGCGGCAACAGCGGCAGATGAGATTGGTAGGATTGCTCGGTAGTGTTACTTATCAAGGCGATCTCGATCCTTTTATCCCTTGGTTAAATTTAGGAGAAGCTTTACATCTGGGTAGTTTAACGAGCTTTGGATTTGGTAAATATCAGTTAAAGTGGGAACCATGAAAGAATTAGATCAGGTTGTATTAGCAGCATTTTTGCACAATATCGGCAAATTCTGGTCACGTGACCGTTTTTGGGAGAAACTCACCAACCGGTTATCGATATTAGACATTACTTCACCGGCTCCTCACTTACAACGCTTAATTCAAGCTGCCAGTCATTTTGCCCGTACCGAGCGAGAAGATAACGCCAATAGTCAATCGAGTGAAATCCGCTATTTAGAATCGTTATTAGCACGGGTAACTTTGCAACCGGATTCGCCACCACGCCAAACCAGTTATTATCATCGCTTATCCTCTCTATCGCTTGAAAAAACCGCTATTTATCCACAATTGCTTGAACAACAAGCTATTTCTGCTTTAAAGCCAGCGTACCAACAGTTACTCCAAGATTTTAAACAACAATTGACCGAGCAATTACCTCGCCCGGTGAGTCATGATGAAATCAGTTGGCGTAATGTAGTCTATAATCTCATGTCTTTATTTGAGCGTTTTTTAGTCTATGTTCCAGCAGAAATTCATATTGAGCATCCGAATATTACTTTATTCGATCAGTTGCGAGTGACAGCAGCGATTGCTGAAGGATTATACCGTTATCATCAACAGCAGCACGATTTAGAATCGGCTGATTTTTTTGATGAGAATATCCCTAAATGGCAGTTAGTGTGTGGTGATTTTTCGGGAATTCAAGCTTTTATTTATCGCTTAACGGCAAAAGGCGCGGCAAAAGGGCTACGCGGACATTCTCTGTATATTCAATTATTGTGTGATGTCGTGTCTCAATACCTGCTGCGTCAACTGGGTTTATACCCAACCGCTCGCATTTATTCTTCTGGTGGTAAATTTTATTTATTAATAGCCACCGGACAAGAAACCACTTTAACAGCCCAAGTTGAACACATTAATCAATGGTTGTTAAAAGTTTTTAACGGTGAAATTTTTTTGGGCATCGGGATAACACCGGTTCGGGCGGCTGATTTTCGCGGTGGTCAGATGGGGATGCGATGGCAAATGGTCAATGAAGAATTACAACAAAACCGCTGGCAACCTTTTGTTGCTGCTATCAATAAAGATTTTTTTACGCCCCTAGCAACAACGCAATTGCCTTGTCAAGTTTGTGGTCGAGACGACGCTGCCGCTCAAATTCAACTTGACACCGATTTGAATCGGCACATTTGCAAACAATGTCGAGATTTAGAAAAACTCGGTCAAAAAATAGTTACCGCAAAATATTTACTCTGGGTTTGGGAAGCCGACCGGCAACCAGTTAAAACCTTTCTAGCCCAAGCGCCCACTTGTCAATTTGAAGCGTTAGCCGTGGATTTATATTTACTAGCAGAATATCCCCATTTGGAAAACAGTCAACAACTTATTGTCAACACCTTACTGGAACGTATTAACCAGCCTGACTGTTTAGACAATAACGCTTTAGGCTACCGCTGC
The DNA here is from genome assembly GCA_012032555.1 of Thioploca sp. Taxonomy (GTDB): domain Bacteria; phylum Pseudomonadota; class Gammaproteobacteria; order Beggiatoales; family Beggiatoaceae; genus Thioploca. Next base: position 9,235 of record JAAUSR010000104.1, on the reverse strand, counting down.
GGGTTTCGCTTTTTGGGTAAATGGGAACCAGAAAAACGCTCTCACGATTGGACATTTGATGTCTTTGCTGATCAGGCTGTTGGTACCAAACGCCTAGGAATTTTGCGGATGGATGTGGATAATTTGGGAGAAATTTTTGTTCGGGGTTTGGAATTTTATAAAGCAAAATCGATGGGTTCCTTATCACGAGTGGCGACTTTATCTAGACAGTTAAATTTATTTTTTCGGGTCATCTAAACGAACTGCTTAAAAATGATGAACGTACCCAAATTATTTATGCCGGCGGTGATGATCTCTTTCTCATCGGTTCCTGGGATGAATTACCACAAGTTGCTTACACGATTAAAACCCATTTTGCTCAATATTGCGCCAATAATCCCAACTTTACTTTATCCGGTGGTTTGACGTTGGTGGGTGGCAAATACCCTATTGCCAAAGCCGCAGAACTAGCTGGAACAGCAGAAAAACAAGCTAAAGATCGACCTGGTAAAGATAGTCTTTGTTTATTAGAAACAGCTATTCCGTGGAAAATGTATGCAGCAGTAGAATATGTCCGGGATCGGATTTGCCAAGTTGTTGAACAAAGTAATAATCGTGCCATTATTAATCGCTTGCGTACCGTGGTATTAGCGATGTTGGAATATGAACGCCATGCGAATCAGGTCGGTAAAAAAAGTTACCAAGAAATCAAAGAATTAGTCAGGTATCAACAATGGCGTTGGCAATTGGTTTACAACTTAGCCCGTATGAAAGAGCGGCATGGTCAATTAAAAGAGCAGCTTGAAGAAATCCAAACGATTATCTTTACTAATCAGGTCAATGGGAAAGACCTGCCGTTGCCTATTAATGAATGGTTATCCCTTCCCGTGCGGTGGGCTGAGTTTTTGACGCGGGAGGAATAGCGGTAACTTACCTGACGTTTATAGGTTAGCTATGATAAAAAGCTTTGCACATAAAGGACTAGAAAAATTTTATTTAACTGGAAGCAAAGCGGGTATTCAAGTACACCATGCTAAACGAATTCGACTGATACTCGCGCAATTAAATCAAGCTCGAACCATAGATGATATAGACATTCCCACATTTAATTTACATAAACTGAAAGGAAAAAAAGCGGCACTCTGGTCTGTCACTGTGCAGGCAAATTGGCGCATTACATTTCAATTTCAAGATGGTGATGCCGAGATTGTTAATTATGAAGATTATCATTAGGTGAAATCCATGAAAATGTACAATCCACCTCATCCTGGAGAAATTCTTAAAGAATTGTGGCTAGAACCACTGGGAATTAGTATTACGCAAGCAGCAAACGCTATGGGACTCAAGCGTAATACGCTATCCAAAATCGTTAATGGTAAGGGAAAAATCACGCCTGAAATAGCTATTCGTTTTTCTATGACTTTAGGCGGAAGTCCAGAAAGTTGGATGGGACATCAGGTCACTTATGAATTATGGCAAGCTGAACAGCATTGTAGTGAATTTCACATCACTCCCTTACCCATTAGAACTAAGTTGTGTTAAATTTTGTTTTATTCAGTAGCTTAAAGGTGAATTAAGAGCTGAAATATAATTTAATAATTCAATAAATTAGGTAGGTTGGGTAGAGCGCAGCGAAACCCAACAATTCTATTTTTCAATAATTTTAAAGATACAAGCGCTTAATTGGCATTTAAATTAGCAACCTAACATGATTTATCTTCTCAACTCGCCGGTGTTAACCAGCTATGGTCATTATGAATTTAGCGGTCCGGTATCGCTAGATGAGGCTAACGTACTGTTGCAGCAAGGATTCATCTCAGCTATTGGTCATGAAAGTACCGCACAGTGGTTGTCAACTTTATTGGACCGACCGGTTGGTGTCAATCGTATCCGCATCGAAATGCAGCCGGGTGATCAAGCTTTAATATTCCGATTAATGGTGCGTTTGGAAGAGGGTAAAGTATTTAGCCGTGATGAGGTGATCGCTTTGCCATATGAATTAGCTATTTTGACAAGAACCAGTTAATTAAGGAGGTTAAGATGAGCAAACCCTATTATATTCTTTCTCCCTGTGGCACTAGCACACTAACTCACCGGGCTACCAATGAGATTCGTAGCTTGCTTAACCGCTACACGAATGAAAAAGACGAAACTCAGATTCCAGAGACAGATCGTCAAGCTTTGCAGCAATGGCTTAACCAAGCCAAAGATAAATTGGCTCAAGCAGATGTTAACTTGGTAGTAACCATCTCAGCAGAATTGAATGGAATCATCAAATTCTATCAAGGACAGTTACCTCATCATAAAAGAGACTACCACCGGCTGCTTTGTACTGATACTTGGTTGGGAGAGGAATCAGCTAAAATAATAAAAAATTGGCTTGAGCAACATCACTTAATTGTTGAAATGATCCGTCAACCCGATTTACAAACTAATGATTTAGCCGGCTTTCAATCCGCTTTGTCCGATATAACGCAGTGGTGCATAGAAACACTGGCAAGTTATAGCAAGACTCATCAAATTATTTTTAATTTAACCGGCGGCTTTAAAAGCGTGCAAGGTTTTTTGCAAACCCTAGCTACTTTTTATGCTGATGAAACGATCTATATTTTTGAAAGCGGCAAAGAATTGCTACGTATTCCTCGGTTACCTATTCAAATGGCACCCGATGTAGTAATAACTAACCATGTGGAAATCTTTCGTCAACTGGCATTAGGTTTAAAAGTAACGAATTGTACTGGAATACCAGAAACATTACTGATGGAAATAGAGGGTAATTGGTCATTATCACTTTGGGGTCAATTAGTTTGGGAACAAAGTAAAAAAAGCCTTTACGCACAACAACTGTTTTCACCACTTACCCAGAAAATAAATTTTAGTGAAGGGTTTAAGCGTGAGGTAGAAAATCTAGGAAATATCGAACGGTTAGTGATGATTAATGAAAGAATCGATGAATTAACTCGCCATTTTGAAAATGTTAACTATAATCCTCAATCGCTTAACTTTAAACCACTAAAGGGAAATCCCGAACCACCGTCAACTCATGAATTCTATGCGTGGTCAGATCAAAATGCTAAACGTATTTTCGGACACTTTGAAAAAGCAGTTTTTGTGTTAGATAAATTGGGGAAGCACCTTTGAGCAGTTTGTAGTTTGTAGGGTGGGCAATGCCCACCTTACTTTACTATGTTTCGTAATCATTTTATATGGTTATAGCTATAACGCGTTGGCTGAATGAATCCGCTTGATGCTGGTTGCAACCCGATAAAATAAATTTGACCATATTAGGAGAAATCATGCAAGTTAAACTAAAATCATCTCGTGATCCTGGCAAAATCCCCAGTAACGATGAAATAAAGCCATGCAAAATCCCCAGTAACGATGAAATAAAACAATTCATTACTCAAGCAGAAGCCATTCGCAGTATGATAACGGCAGCTGAAAGTTTTGGGAAATGTATTGCTAGCGATAGAGAAAAGAAAATTACCACTTCGCAAATTCGTAATGCTTACGGCACCATGAAAAAATTAGAAATGTTGGGTTGGAATAAGCAAACCGAGCGCGAATTATGGTTGTTAAAACCGCGCTTAGCTTATGCGGCGGGACGACATGGTGAAGGCGTTAAGATTCTAAAAGAGGTTATCAGCACAGCAATTGATTGCGTCAATGACGCGGATAGTTTTAAACGGTTTTGCCAATTTTTTGAAGCGATTATTGCTTATCATAAAGCTTATGGAGGGAAGGATTAATGACAACTGAAACTATACCAGTGGGTAAAATCGATTGCAAAATTTTCATTAGCGGCAAAATTATCGCCAAAACGGGGTTACATATTGGTGGTAATTCTGTCGGTATGTCAATTGGCAGTACCGATAATGTGGTGGTACGTAATCCTTTTAATAATCAACCTTACATTCCTGGCTCCTCTTTACGGGGCAAAATGCGTTCACTTATGGAACGAGTCCGCGGTGTCGAACCGGAAACGGGGGAATGTGAGGGTGGTTTTTTTTGGGATGGGAAAGAAGCTCATCCGGGTAAAAATCCACAAAGTAAAGTGGCACAATTATTTGGTATTGCCGCTGCCAATGAGAAGCAGAAACAACAGCAAACACCAACGCGCTTAATTGTCCGTGATGCGCCGCTTTCTGATAACAGCTTAAGGGATTTAGAAAAAGCGCCTCATCTCGATATGCCTTTGACCGAAGTAAAAACTGAAGTGGTCATTGATCGGATTACCGCCGCAGCTATGCCTCGTCAAATGGAACGGGTTCCAGCCGGGGCTGAGTTTGAGATGGAATTGATTTTAACCTTAATAAGCGGTGATGATGAAAATCAATTTCTCAATATGGTTGGTGAAGGCTTACGGCTCGTGATGGCGGATACGTTAGGTGGCAGTGGCAGCCGCGGTTATGGACAAGTGCAATTTATTATTGAAACCGTTTCTAAAAAAACGGCTGAAGATTATATCCAAGGTAAGCCCGAAACATCGATAACCAAACCAACCATTTTAGATGAATTTAAGGTCAAGTAGCATGAATAGGGTTGTTTACCGCCTGACTTTCACTGCACCCTTACATGTGGATGGGCAAGGTACCGGTTTCTATCAATCCAGCGAACCGTTTATTCATTCCGATACCCTCAGTACCGCCTTGCTCTCCATTTGGGCAAAACTCCAACCGGCTGATCTCAAACCATGGTCAGTTGAACCACCATCCATTCAATTACCGTTTTTACTTTCTTCTGCTTTTCCTTATTACTTTGACCCCCATCAGCCAGAACCGCCTTTATACTTTTTACCACGCCCGCTCAATAGCCGCGCTATTCACCTCGATAAAGCCAATTTAAAGTTAAATAAGAAAATTAAGAAAATTAAATGGTTGGATATAGCTATTTGGCAAAAAGTGGTTGCCGGCCAATGGAATTGGCAAAACCCAAATGAGGCGCTCTGGTTACCCCAAAGCGTAGTTACTAATACTTTAGCTAATCGTAATCGCTTTCCGCGTGCTGAACAATTTCAGTTCTGGGTAGAAGCAGAACGAACTCGTGTCAGTCTCGACCGAGCAACTAATAACGCTATTGAGGGACAACTATTTAATTTCTCAAGAATTCATTATCATCCATACAGCGGTCTATATTTTAGTGAAATTCACTGATAACCGCATCAAAACAACCTTTGAGAGTGTATTATCCTGGTTAGGCGATAGTGGTATTGGTGCAGACCGCTCTTGTGGACACGGTAGCTTTACTTGGCAAGCGGACGAATTACATCTCCCCTCAGCGATACCGAATCAACCGGCTATCGCTTTATCGCTAGTCATTCCCAATGCGGATGAATTGACTGATAAAGAGACTTGGTTAAAAAATGCGGCTTATGACTTTATCAAACGGGGTGGCTGGATAGCTGAAACCACGCAACGTAAACAAGCAGTGCGCATGTTTACTGAAGGGAGTTACTTTGCACAGCCTTTAGCCGGGCAAATTGTTACGCTGGGTAAACATCCCCAAGGTCACCCTATTTTTAGAGATGGCAGAGGCTTTTTTATCGGTGGAAAACCGAATTCCTAACCTATCGGTCAGTTAGTGATGAAAACCACAAATAACACCTGTTGGCACTTACAAGTAGAATTACTCACTCCCCTGCATATCGGCTCTGGTACCAAATTAGTCAACGAATGTGACTATTTTAAAAAAGCAGTCAATGCAGTTGTCGTTGATCAAAATTACCTTTTTCAATCCCTAGCTAACAGTAACGAGGATTTACAAGCATTAGTTTCGAGAACAACCCAGTTAAGCGATTTAGCTAAAATAGTCGGAGAAGAACAACTGGGGTTAAGTTACCCGCTAAAATCCTTTGAAAAAGGCACACCTCTTCCAGCGAAAGAAATCCAAGCGCATATTAAAGATGGTTTTTTTCGTCCCTATATTCCAGGTTCTTCTTTAAAAGGCGCAATCCGGACCGTGTTATTTGCCGAATGGATAGCTCAACAAGACCAAGCTACCATTCAAAACGCGCTGCCTCAACCACCCTTACCTCATCAAAAAAAGCATTTTCTGAAAACTAGAGCTGCTGCTGAACTTTCTCAACAATGCTTTGCTCAACACGCGTTCAAAAGAAGTAAAGTCCCCAACTTTGATTTCTTACGGGCGCTACATGTCGGTGATATTGTTTTTGAAGCCAAAGACTTAACGATTACTGACGTGCGCTGTCTCAATTTACGGGGTAATCCACTGCAAGTCCATTGGAAAGATGTCGGCACTAATCGAGATGAACGTCAATGGCAAGACACTCACGGTATTTTCGCAGAATCATTGTTGCCAGAAACGCATGGCATTTTAACTTTACAAGTTGATAATTTTTTATTTGAAAATGCCATAGCGATTGAACTACTTAAGTTACCTAATCAAATTGGGCTTAACAATTTTCAAAATTTCAAACAACTGTTAAATCATCATGCCCACCAGCGTCTAACCCAAGAACACGCGTTTTTCAAACAATATGGAGTTAGTTCAGCAGCACAAGTGTGTCAAGAATTATTGAAACAAATTAATACCACTACCGATACCGCCTATCTCCAAGTGGGTTGGGGCAATGGTTGGCGGGGAATAACCGGTGACTGGATGGATGAATCCCTAGAGAAGCAGATACGGCAATGGTATTCTTTAGGTAGAGTCGATAAACCTTTCCCTAAAACGCGCCGCCTAATTATTAAACAAGGACAACCCAGTTTACCGTTTGGTTGGCTGCGGATCTATTCGCCAGAAAGTTCCCAAACTTGGATTCAACAACGCTACCAGCAACAACAACAGCAACAACAAATTGAAGCTGCCAAAGCCGCACAAGCACACCGTGAACAACAAGCAGCAGCCCAACAAATCGCCGCAGAAGCTCAACGCCAAGCTCAATTACCTCCTTTAGAACGTATGATAGAAACCGTGATTGCAGCAACCCCTCAGCAAGCGGACTACATTTCTTTATTACAAGCCTTACAACAAGGTCGCTGGGAAAGCCAAGCGGATCAAAATGCAGTCGCCCAAACGATTCGAGAACGTATGCAAGCCGCCAAAATCTGGAAAACAACCACCAACGCAAGAAAACCAGAGCGAGATAAAAATTATCAACGGACGTTAGAAGTTCTAAAGTGGCTAAAGTAGGGTGGGCATTGCCCACCCTACCGAAGGTCAAATTTGCTGAAAAAAATTAAGTAGTAGAAACAACGGTAAAAAAGCGCTCATTAGGTAGTAAAAAAGGTTTGCAATTTATTTTTAAATATGATTTAATTAGCTAACCTTAAATTAGAGTTATAAGTGTTTGGATTCAAATTTGAGAAAATTGAAACATTTAATCAAGCCAATTAATGTTGATCTCTAAAGTAGGTTAAAAAAGGTTTTTATTTATAAAACAAAGCGATCAGCTAACTTTTCGGGGGTAATCGGGAAGGGGGTAATAATTAAAAACTGCGGTTTTTAACTTATTGTTCTTTAAGAATAAAAAATGCGCAAGAATGATGCCGGTGCAGATAACTTTTGACCACTTTTTTAGTGTTAGAAATAAGGCTGGTAATTGATTGAAAAATTTAGAGAAATTTTTAGGGTTAGGGTCCTGATGATTTAACCGTTTATAGGTTATTGAGACGACGATGCCCTGTTGCAACAACGTTGCAAGTAGTCCTGATGATTTAACCGTTTATAGGTTATTGAGACAGTATTGGTATCAGCTGCAATAATTAAATCAGTGTGTCCTGATGATTTAACCGTTTATAGGTTATTGAGACGTAAATCTCCATTGCTATCAGCAAGAGCTGAAAGTCCTGATGATTTAACCGTTTATAGGTTATTGAGACGTCATACCTCCTGGTGCTTCCACCTTTGTCACAGTCCTGATGATTTAACCGTTTATAGGTTATTGAGACCTTGTGCGTAAAGTTCATCGCTGAAGATTAAAACAGTCCTGATGATTTAACCGTTTATAGGTTATTGAGACAAATAATTTAGATGTGTTCATGTCAGTCTCCAAGTCCTGATGATTTAACCGTTTATAGGTTATTGAGACGTCATACCTCCTGGTGCTTCCACCTTTGTCACAGTCTTGATGATTTAACCGTTTATAGGTTATTGAGACCTTCTTCTGCTCAGGGGTTAACCTGATATGCCGCGTCCTGATGATTTAACCGTTTATAGGTTATTGAGACCCATATCAATAGTGCATACAAGCACCCCTCTGTCCTGATGATTTAACCGTTTATAGGTTATTGAGACAAAGCACCCCTCTGACTTTAAGACGCAAGAACTGCGTCCTGATGATTTAACCGTTTATAGGTTATTGAGACATAAAAAAGAAACTACGCAAATTAAAAGTGATGTCCTGATGATTTAACTGTCGCGGGACGGGGTTTGTAACCCCGTCCCAAGCGTTTTGTTTTGAAGGAATAAAAACGTTTGGGAACCGGTTACAAACAGGTTCCCGCAGGTTGTTCAACTCCACGCGGGGCGGGGTTTGTTTGATTCACGAGCTTTCGCATAATAGTCCTGATGATTTAACCGTTTATAGGTTATTGAGACAAACTGGGAAACCCAGAAACGCTGATGATTTAACCGTTTATAGGTTATTGAGACTTTGTTCGTGTGTATGGGTGCGTGAAAGTAAAAATGTCCTGATGATTTAACCGTTTATAGGTTATTGAGACTTCAGATTTGGGAGATTTATAACATCAGAAATTTGTCCTGATGATTTAACCGTTTATAGGTTATTGAGACTTTTCAGGGATGGCGTTAAAAGCGATGCGCTTGTCCTGATGATTTAACCGTTTATAGGTTATTGAGACAATAACACCAAAAGCATTAAAAGAAACAGAAGCTGTCCTGATGATCCACGCGGGACGGGGTTTGTAACCCCGTCCTAAACGTTTTGAAATCCCTGTCGCGGGACGGGGTTTGTAACCCCGTCCCAAGCGCTTTGGTTTTGGAGGAAAAAATGTTTGGGAACCGGTTACAAACCGGTTCCCGCATAGAGTAGAGTACCCGTCCCAAGCGTTGACATTTGGGAAACGTTTGGGAACCGGTTACAAACCGGTTCCCGCATAGGGACGGACACCCAGCCAGGTAGGGTGGGCATTGCCCACCCTACAATTACTGAGTGCTTGGGGTCTCGCTCAGATTATCCGCAATCACCGCCAGATAGAAAACCCGCTTCATTGGACCAAAGACGTGGGACCAAATGAAGCGGATTGTGGTTGGGCTGCTCCTCACGCGGCCATAT
>JAAUSR010000103.1 GCA_012032555.1 Thioploca sp. | reverse complement strand
ATATCTTGTTGACCGTCGGCTAGGCTTTGGGCTATTCGCACGATGTCGCCGATAACTTCTCGTAAACTTTGCAGTGCGGTGGTCAGGGCCGTTTCAATTTGGGCAAAATCGCCTTTATATAAAGCTTTTGGCGTCACTTGTAACTGCCCTTCGGCTAAGCCTTGGGAAACTTGAATGATATCTTCGATGACGCGTTGCTGGTCGGGTAACACGATTTCTAAAGTGTCTTTAATCTGGCGGAAATCGCCTCGATATTCACCTTGTGGCATAATATGCAGATTACCAGCCGCTAAACCCCGCGAAACACAAACAATATCGTCAATCACTACTTTAAAATAATTTGCCAAATTACTAAATGTCCGTCCAATCTCACCGATCTCATCTTGGTAACGACTGATCTGAATTAATCGCGTTGGATCGAGTCCAGTAAGTGCCATGTTGCCAGTGGTGAGTAGTTGCGCACCTTGGACAATGAAATTCAGTGGCTTGCTTAGCAACTTAGCTAGCAACAACGCTATCAACAAACTAACGGTTATAACTAATGAGCTGGTTATTAAAATAAACCAAACTGTGGTTTGAGTTATCCGATGAATATTCTCCCGAGCTTGGTTTTCATCGGCTAAAGCATGTTGGTGCATTTGTTCTAACAACGATTCTAGTTGTTGTATGGACTGACGGTAACGGACTATACCAGTGGCAATTTGCGTATCCATTTGTACTAAGCTATCAAATGCCACTTGATATTGATTGACTAAGGTTATCAGTTGTTCTTTGATTGTCGCAGTTAACTCAGTGGCATTGACATGATTCTTAAATTCGGTTACCGTTTCATGCAATTGGTCGACATATTCTTCTTCAGTTCGGAGTAAATAATCCTTTTCATGACGACGTATGGTTAACATATCAATCATCAGTTGGGCTTGTGGTTGTGTTTGCAGCGCTTGTTCTATGGCATGAACCCGTTGTCGGAATTGACCTTCTAAACCAACATCTTGAAATCCTCGTTGCTCAAGTAATTTGACCACAGTGAAAAATTCGGTCTTATAATTATTCACGATATGTTCTACCTGCGTAATAGCATTAAGATCTTCTTGGTGGTTTTCAAATTGCTTAAATTGATGCAGATAGTCCTGAATAATAGCAACCTGCGCTTGTACCGCTTCGGCATATTCCTCTCGGGCTTTCTTAAAGCCTAATTCTTTATAACGTAAAAGGTAATCTTTTTCTCGACGTCGTGCCGTGAGTATAGCAATTTGAGTTTCTAAGCTTAATTTAGCCAATTTTCCCTCAATATTAAAGAAGTTAGTAACAACTGATTGGATATAGTTTTGGCTATGCAAGGCAATTATTCCGATAATAATCGATAAAAAAATAATTGAGAGGAAAGCGGTGATGAGTTTATTTTGGATTTTAAAATTGTTAAACCAACTGAACATGAAACGCTCCTTATAAGTTACTACTTATACAGCGATTAAAGTATAATACGTTATAGAATATCATTTTTATGATATCAAGTGGTATTGGCTAAATACTCAAGGAGAGTGGATAAAAATCCCATCAGGATTTGCTGATTTATATGCTAGTCTTGTTAGGTCGGGTTAACCCTAATAATTTGGTAATGCTATACAAGTAGTAATTTCACGAAAAAAACTTAATAGTTTCATGGAAGTGGTGGGCAACGCTTCGGTTTTCCAACAATATCTTATTGAAATTATTAAAAAATTATTTAATAATTGCTCATGGAAAAATTAACATTCTCAAATATCTCTTTATCAGATTTAAAACGGTGGGTTAATCTCTACGAATATGGCGTCGCTGAATATGATTGGCTAAAGGTAGATTCAATCACATTTAGCGAGGCTGAACAGCAACAGTTGCAATACCTTAATTTACGGTTACGACATTCTCGAATGCTGCTGATGAATGAAGCAACTATTTGGTCCAGAGGTATTTATCCGTTATTATTTTTAGTCGAACAGGGTCAGATTCAAGCTTGGTCAGGTGTTACTTTACAAGCCACCTATCCTCAATTTGAGTTGGAAGGGATTGCCGATGGAGTATTAGGCAAATGTGTGTCCGGCTTTATCGAGGCACCATTTTTAATTGTGGTGGAAGCGAAACGTAGACTAGAAGCAGTTAATCCAGTTTATCAATTGTATAGACAACTACTAGCGGCAGCTCATCTCAACTGGGAGAATAACTCCAACGACCCCCAGGAAATTTTTGGCTGTTATACCGTGGCCGATATTTGGACTTTTATCCGGGCCGAAGTGGCCGGAATGACTGCGGATCGAACTACCTTACGAATTGAGTCTTCTAGAGAATATCCTGAACAAGTGGAAGCCACTACTATTGTCAAGATACTCAAGGGAATTGTGGCTAGATATCTTGCTCTCACGACTTCCTAATTTAATAACATAAATAAGCAATTTAAACTTGAAACTATCCGGATCAGTTCCTTAATTTTCATTTAAAATGAAGCTTGTCTAAATCTTAATGAATTTTTCTTCAGTACTTATACCACCAACAGCATTATGGCTTGAACATCTGTTATATCTATTTATTCTTGGATGGGCTATTTATAAAGCACCTTGGTACCATTTGAATGATGCTAAAGATACTCATGTGTTGCTAGGCAGTTGGGTATTATTGTGGCTGATTTGGCATATGAAGGCTGGCGTAACACCGGGTATGGAATTTCACCTGCTCTTGGTTACAACTCTAACCTTAATGTTCGGTTGGCCGTTTGCCATTTTAGGTACCAGTATTGCTCAATTAGGCTTAACTATAGAAGGACAAGCAGAGTGGGCTGCTTTTTCACTCAATACCTTATGCAATGGAATTGTTCCTATTGGTGTGACTTATGGCGTCTATTGGCTAGTTTATTGGTGGTTACCGAAACACTTTTTCATTTATATTTATATCATTGCTTTTGCCGGAAGTGCCCTCGCTTTATTAACGAGTCGATTAATTGGAATGGGTATTTTATTAATAAGTGGTCATTATGATCCTAACCAATTAGGTGAAGAATCTTGGTTTATTGTGGTGATGCTGTTTCCGGAAGCTTTTATCAATGGCTTATTAATGACGGTGTTAGTGGTGTATTGTCCACAGTGGGTAAGTAGTTTTAGTGATCAACGCTACTTACAGGGCAAATGAAATAGCATAAGGAGATGAAAATTAAAATAGATAACATTTCTTCTCATTGAGTTTCCCACCCCATACACCCCATACAACTTCTTTAAAACTATTTCCAAGCAACAAATCTTTTGAATCCATTACCCTAAGTCGGTATGATAGCGTGGGTTGTTACCCGTTTAAAATGGAGTAATTTATTGAAATACTGGAGCGAAATCATGTCTCAACCACCGTGCTATTTAATATTATATCTGATAACGCTTATGCTTACCCTAAATTGTTCCCAGGCAGAAATCAATCAACCGCCAGGCGGACAACTCCCTGCCACTATCAAGAAAAATTATAACTGGGGTGACAAGCCTCATCATATCAGTGCCGAAGTGTGTAAAGAATGCCATCAAGAAATCTATCAACAGTGGCAACAGTCAATGCATGCTCAAAGTACGGCTCTCGCTGATCCTATTCATGAAGCATTTTATCGCAATGAAGTCGGTGATCCTCGCCAAGCGGGTGTGACACTCAAGAATGGTCAGTATCCCGTTTGTTTAAAATGTCACGCACCTAATGCCGCTTTAGATAAAAACACACAATTAGATGCTTTACCCGTTTATAATGAAGGGATTAGTTGTATTAATTGCCACTTATTAAAGGAATTCAAAGGAGCAAAACGTGAAGATGGCAAACTCAATTCAGGCTTAGAGGCTTATGAGGTTGGAACAGTACTCCAAGGTCCTTCTGGTAAAACGTTTACAACTCAATTACCGGATTCATCGTCAGCAGCGGCAGAAAATGCTAAGCCAGCTTATCACCCTTATCCAATGGCTAGTAATACGACTTTGCTGCGAACTACCGAAATTTGTCTTGGTTGTCATGGACAACGGAATAATCCGCAAGGTGTTTCGGTATGTGTTACCGGTGACGAATTTACAAAGTCTAATCAGTTTAACTGTCAACAATGTCATATGCCCGTTAACAATGGTTATGTCAATCATGCTTTTGCTGGTGGTCATGTTCAAGCCATGTTAGAACGGGCAGTTATCTTAACTTTAGCAACGACTAAGCAAGACAGCAACATTCAAGCTGAAGTGACGTTAATTAATACCTTACCTCATAACACGCCTACGGGTGCACCCTTTAGAAATATGTATGTACAAGTCACGGCTTATAATGAACAAGATCAGCCCATTTGGCAGAATTTTCAGACACATCCGTTGCAAGAAGATCCCAATGCGATGTTAATGAAAACTTTTTTGGATAAACAAGGTAAGCCGACTATGCCGCCTAATGCCACACAACTGGGTCAGGATACCACGTTACAACCCAATGAAACCCGAATATTGAAATATACCATTCCGGCTGAAGCGGTTGTTAGAGTACGTGCACAATTATTTTACGATTTATTATGGCCTAATTTGAAGCAGAAATTTACCGATATCCCAGCAGAATTAAAGCAATCAAAAGCCATTGCTCGGGCAGAACAACGGTTATAAATTTTCCTATTGGTCAGGCGGGAATCCTTTCCCGCCGTTAATCGGGTGAGAGCAATTATGGCAAGACATCCTGATGATAATTAAGGACATTTTCCTTGAAAAATATACAAGACAATAGATTGTAATGCGGGTTTATGAAAAAATAACACTATCATAATAATGAATAAAGTGATACCGAGTATAAAAAAGGTAAATAAATACCACAGCAAAAATTCCTTACTTATATTTCCGACATGTCTTTTTACTTCTTGAGTAGCGATAACTTTAGCCAAATTATTAATCGTTTCTATTTCAAACTGACTGAGCCGCTCTTGTTTATCTTCTCTAACAATTCGCAGACCTTTCTGTAATTTTTCAGTAAGATCTATTTTAATAAGAACTTGTCTCGCTAAAAATTGACTTATATTGTCAGCAACATACCCAGCTAAAAAAAAACCGATAGCCAAGATAGTGATAACGATTAGTAAAATAGAAATAAACCGTTTGATCAAAGGAAAATAGTTAGCAATCGCTTTGAGTTCCATAATAACAATACCAAATAATCCTACTAAAATGAGAATTCCTAAGCCCCAAAGCAGGAATTTATTTGGGATAAGATCTTTACTAAAAAATGCTTTTGACATACAGTGTATTTAAATCCGAATAGCATTATTTCTAATAATAAATTGTTAGCATTGATATATGTTGGTTGTTCGAATTTTTACCATTATTTTTCCTATCATTTTATTGTAACCGTCGGTTATTTCTATGCGCGATTTCGACCCATAGAGATGACTTCTATTAATCGACTCAACGTAGCGATTTTCAGTCCCGCTTTACTATTCACGGTATTAACGGATAAGTCATTTAATTTAGTAGATTACCAACAGTTAACCTTAGCGGCAACGCTTATTTTATTGGGTTCAGGACTACTTATCTGGCCGATCATTAGCTGGTTTGGTATTAATTATAAAACTTTCATGCCGGCTATGATGTTTGTCAATACTGGGAATATGGGTATTCCAGTGGCTTTATTTGCTTTTGGCGAACCGGGGTTGCCCATGGCTATTTTATTTCTCATGATAACCACCATTTTAAATTTTACTTTAGGAATTTATATGGTAAGTCGATCCGCTTCTTGGTTTAGTTTAATTAAATTACCACTTATCCAAGCCACTTTTATAGGTCTTATAATCAGTTTAATGGGGATAAAAGTGCCCACGTTATTACTTAAACCTATTGAGATGTTAGGATTATGTGCTATTCCGGTGATGTTACTTTCACTCGGCGCACGGCTGGTGGATATCGATTTAACGCATTGGAAAATCGGGGTACTTGGCGCAATTTTACGTCCACTCTCTGGTACATTGATGTATTTGCTGGTTCGACCCTGGTTTAGCTTAACGCCGCTGCAATCGAGCGGATTACTGATTTTGGCGGTATTACCCCCGGCAATAATCAATTACATCCTGGCGGAACAATATCAACAAGAACCTCACCAAGTTGCGGCGATTGTGATGTTAGGTAATTTGATGAGTTTTGTAAGTTTACCGGTAGCTTTAGCGTTTGCTTTACCGCATCTGGAAGCATAAACGATGTACATTCTTATTTTATTGCTTTTCATCATTATTATTTATGGCCCGCAACTCTGGACCAAGCAAATTCTAACTCAATACAGTCAACCTCGCGACGATTTTCCTGGTACTGGGGGTGAACTAGCTCGCCATCTACTAGATAGATTGAATTTATCCACTGTGCCAGTTCAACTGACTGAGTTGGGTGATCACTATGATCCGATTCAAAAAGTCGTGCGGTTAAGTCAGGCCAATTTAGAGGGTAAATCCTTGACTGCGGTAGTAACAGCCGCGCATGAAGTAGGACATGCGATTCAGGATCAGATTGGCTATCAACCTTTACAGCAGCGCACTCAATTGGTTAAGTTCGCCCAATCAGCAGAAAAGCTTGGAGCAATACTCATGGTCATGATACCGATTGTGGCACTTGTCATCAAAATTCCGGCAGCTAGTATCTTGATGTTTTTAGGTGGCTTGGCTAGTCTAGGTACCGCCGCGTTGGTTCATTTAGTTACTTTACCGGTTGAATGGGACGCTAGTTTTAAAAGAGCACTGCCGTTGTTAGCGAAGGGTCAATATATTAATGTTAAGGACCAACGTGCCGCTAAATTGATTCTCACTGCTTGCGCTTTAACTTACGTCGCCGCTTCATTAGCGAGTTTGCTAAACTTATGGAATTGGCTTAAATTTTTAAGACGTTAATTTTAAAAAATATTTTTTTATGTGAGCACCCTGATAAATTCGCGACCAGTGAGTGGTTACACTTTGCTCATTCCTGGTACTGTTATTACTCTGTTTCCCTATGGTACTCTCAATAAGCGTGTTAATTGTCCCCATCCCACTACAGTAAGAGTGACTTCAATGGCTTTAAGCGTCGGTTGAATTTGATTCTGAG
Organism: Thioploca sp.; assembly: GCA_012032555.1. Taxonomy (GTDB): domain Bacteria; phylum Pseudomonadota; class Gammaproteobacteria; order Beggiatoales; family Beggiatoaceae; genus Thioploca. The sequence continues at coordinate 6,686 of JAAUSR010000103.1, read as the reverse complement.
TATCAGTTGGAGGCCGCTCTAAAATGCCGGATAGGGGCCATTGCTCATGCCATTGTAAGTGATTATCTAAATAACGTAAATTCAATTCGGTTACATTGGATAACAAATCAATGGCTAAAGGACGACTATCTTGAGCACGATCTAGCATTTGCCAATAGGAACGCCATAAACTGTTATCTTCTAAATGATAAGCAACTCGTTGTAAGGTACTGCGTGGTTGTTGTGCCGGATTACGCCAACCGGCTCGAGTCAACTCTAATTGGTGAAAAGTACCTTGAATAGCCGGTTGTTTATCACCGTATTCATCCCGAATGGGTCTATCAACCATTTGCTCAATATCTCGTTCTAACCAAGTGAAGGCGATTTGTAATTGAGCCAATTGTATTTCTTGTTGTTCTAAATGTGAATGGACTTGGATAACCGTATTTAATCCACCATAAGCCATGACGGCTATCACAGCAAAGATAGCTAAAGCAACGAGTAATTCAATTAATGTGAACCCTAACAATACGTTAAGTAAAATTGGTCCGTGTTTAGAACTAAAATATGCCATAATGTTAGTTTATGTTAAATTCAAGGAGATATTGTGGCAACTGTTGAATTAACTCAAACTAATTTTGAAGATACTATTAGTAACAATGATTTAGTGTTAATTGATTTTTGGGCACCTTGGTGTGGGCCGTGTCGCTCTTTTGCACCGACTTATGAGCAAGTTTCTCAAAAATATCCTGCCGTCTTATTTGCTAAGGTTAATACGGATCAAGAACAAGCCTTAGCGGGTAATTTTAACATTCGTTCTATTCCTACTCTAATGATTTTTCGGGAACAAATTATTATTTTCTCTCAAGCGGGAAGTTTACCGGCTTCTGCCCTAGAAGAAGTCATTAATAAAGCACTTGATTTAGATATGGATATGGTCCGTGAAGAGATTTCTAAGCAACAAGAACAGGCTGATGTCTAAGTAAAGGATGACCTGGGGAAAGGTGCAGAGTAGCCTTTTTCCCCTTTCTTTGGCATTAACTATTTTCCCCGGCGGCTTGCTTGTCAGCATGGTAGGAAGAACGTACTAAAGGTCCACTGGCTATGTTTTTAAAACCCATTTCTCGTCCTAAACGAGCTAATTGCTCAAACTCGGTTGGTGATCGGTAATGTTGTACCGGCAAGTGGTAGCGGCTGGGTTGTAAGTACTGTCCTAATGTTAATCGATCACAATGGTGATCACGTAGATCAGCCATGACTTGTAAAATTTCTTCCAGTTGTTCTCCTAAACCTAACATTAACCCCGATTTAGTGGGCACTAGGGGATTTTGTTCTTTAAAACGTTTCAGTAATTGTAATGACCAATTATAATCAGCACCTGGACGAACTGATTGATATAAACGCGGTACGGTTTCTAAATTGTGATTAAATACATTCGGTGGAGCTTGTTGTAACTGTTCTAAAGCCACTGTCATTCTGCCGCGGAAATCCGGTACCAAAATTTCAATTTGAGTTTGAGGACAATTTGCTCGGATTGCCTGAATACAAGCCACGAAATGACTGGCACCACCATCACGTAAATCATCCCGATCCACTGAAGTGATCACCACGTAATTCAATTGCATAGCAGCAATAGTTTGTGCTAAATGCTGGGGTTCATCACTATCCAGCGGTGCTGGACGACCATGCACCACATCACAAAATGGGCAACGCCGAGTACAAATATCGCCCATAATCATAAAAGTCGCTGTACCACTTGAAAAACATTCATTTAAATTAGGACACGATGCTTCTTCACAAACCGTATGTAAATGATGTTGACGCAATTGCGCTTTAAGGCGATTTAGCGCACTTTGATCAGGAACGCGAATGCGTATCCAATCAGGTTTTCGCAGCGGGTTATCAGTCGGAACCACTTTGATGGGGATACGCGCAACTTTATCAATATTTCGCTGATTTTGGCTGGATTTCGTCATGGGCTTAGTCATAAAATATTATTTTATCAAGTTGTAGCGTATGAAATAGATAAGGCAGAAATTGTTCGCTGAGTTGAGTTAAATTGTCGTTAATCCCTAAATCACGTAATTGTGTTACCGTTAATCCCGCATAACCACAGGGATTAATCCCTTGAAAAGGCGTCAAATCCATATCAACATTTAAACTCAAACCATGATAACTACAACCACGCCGGATTCTCAGACCTAATGCCGATAATTTGTGGCTATTTACATAAATGCCTGGTGCTTTATCACGACGTTTGCCCTTAATGTGATGATGAGCCAGATAGTCAATTACTGCTTGCTCTAAGGCAGACACCAATGATTTGACACCCCAATGACGCCGCCTTAAATCTAATAAAACATAAACAATTAATTGACCGGGACCATGATAAGTCACTTGTCCACCGCGATCGACCTGATAAACTGGAATTTGGCCAGGATTCAGTAAATGTTCCCATTTACCCGCTTGTCCTAAAGTATATACTGGCGGATGTTGTAATACCCACAATTCATCCACAGTATCGGCTTGACGATTATCAGTAAACTGTTGCATGGCTTGATAAGTGGCTTGATAAGGTGCCAGTCCAAGGTAACGAACTTGTACTGGCGAAACCACACTTCTCATATTTTAATCATGGTGATGTGATTCACTTGCCGGTTCAGGGGAATGGGCATGAGGTGGGTGCAGAATTCTTTCCATAACGGCAAATAATACGCCAGAAATAACAAAGGTCAGGTGAATAATGACTAGCCATTTCACTATGGCAACATCAATTTTCTTCTCATCAGGATAAATAGAGGCTTGAATGGAAATAAATACTTTTAACAATTCAATTGAAGAAATCGCGACAATTGAACCTATCACTTTGAGTTTCAAGGCAGTATAATCTATTTTTCCCATCCAATCGGGCCGATCAACATGATCTTCTATCATATCAATTTTAGACACAAAGTTTTCATAACCACTAAAAATGATGATAAGCAATAAATTTGCAATCAGAACAATGTCAATTAAACCTAATAAATACAGTAACAATTCAGTACTGTTTGACTCTAATATACTCGGTACAATTTCGGCGAATTTCTGAATAAATTTTACCAATAGCAGAAACAAAGCACCGGCTAAACCAATGTAGAGTGGTGCTAACAACCATCTGCTGTTAAATAATGAAGTTTCAACCCATTTTTCTAATTTCATCTTCCTTTTATCCTCGAAAATCAGGGATTCTAAAACAAAGTCGGTTACTTTTAAATAAAAATTTAACTTGAATTAAAATTCAACCAGTTAAATGAATTATTATACCAAATTCTAAATGAAACTATCCTCAAATTTCACACCACATGTCACCCTTGACGGTAGGTAAAATGCTGTACTGTCATGATTGCCTCCCGTAAAGCCCATCGTGCCAGTTCATCGCACAACCAAGCTCGTTTGCAGTCATAGAGCGTTTGGGTAAAGAACAAATCCCACCCGCCCAAAAAGCTCGTCGATAATTCGGCATAATTCCCCTTAATAGAGTGCATTAAGCAACAGCCGTAACACACTATTTAAAAATGTCATCCCAACCTTTTTGCCAACAATTAAGTCAGTCTTCATTTAATGTTTTCGGTGCGTTACTAACGCACCCTACGCTGCACTGCCATTAAGTTAAGCCTGATTCTCCCCCTCCTTGCCAAGGAGGGGGTTGGGGGGTGGTATTTAACAATTTGAATAAGATAGATTTTATTTACCACCCCCGACCCCGCCTTGATAAGGGGGAGAATTTTTTCTTAACTTAATGGCAGTGACCCTACGCTAGCTAGTGGGGGTGGGGAAGAAGGCATTGATAATTGTTTGGCAATTGTACCACAACAATGTTTAAGTTTTTTGCCACTACCACAAGGACAAGCTTGATTACGACCGGTTTTCATTGCAATTTTGTCAAGTTGTAGTGAATATCTTTGCTAAGCAATTTGATATTTAGTTGAATGATATTATTATATTTGGGTAGTGCTAAATCAAGTAGTGATTTCTTCAAAAAAACCTGACCGGTTTATACCACTACTTATTTAGCACTACCTCAAGAACAATATTTTGATCATCCCTAATTTGGAGAAAAATAATGGTTCACCTCAAACAGATAACTTTGATAAGTTTAATCGGCGTTATGATGATGACCCAATGGGCTTATGCCAGTGATATTACTTTAGAACAAGCCCAAATTGCTATTCAGGCGGCCGTTGCTAAAGCCAAGGAATTAAATACTAAGATGGATATTAGTGTTGTTGATACGGGCAGTAATTTAAAAGCTTTTGTCCGCATGGATAGTGCTTGGATAGGTAGTATTGATATTGCCATCAAGAAAGCTCGTACTGCCATTTTGTTTGAGACGAACACTGGTGAAATTGGTCAATTATCTCAACCTGGTAAACCACTTTATAATATCGAGCATAGTAATGGTGGTTTAATTACTTTTCCCGGGGGAGTGCCTATTAAAACGAAAACTGGCGAAATTATTGGTGCGATAGGTGTTTCGGGAAGTATGGTGGAGAATGACCAAGCGGTAGCCGAAGCCGGAGCAGCATCTCTAAGCAAATAATTGTTTTTTTAAAGATTTCGCCAGGTAGGGTGGGTAAGAGTGAAGCGTTGCCCACCACTTCCCTTAATGGCATTAGCCAGGTCATTTGGGTTAGGAGTGAGCTAGAATCTGTAGGGTCGGTGCAGCAACGCTAAACCGACCCTATTTATTCTCCATCCTAATTGTTAACTGTTTCACTAAAAAAACTGCGTGACAACTCCCCCGCCATCCTGCTAAAATTTTTACCGTTACGAGGTAGAATCGCAACAGAGAACCTAATTATTAGGAACTGCGACTCGCAGAGAGGTGCTCATGGATGCCCCAAAATTCACCCAAGACAACCTATTATTCACCGTTCATACCCCCCTAGGCAAAGATAAGCTATTGTTCAAACAGCTTCAAGGCGAAGAACAACTCGCCGGCCTATTTCACTTCCAACTCGAACTCCTTTCCGAAAGCTGTAATATCGATTTCCAAGTCATTTTAGGCCAACCCCTGACCATCCAAATTCAATTTGCCCCCGATCACACTCGTTACCTCAATGGCATCGTCACCCGCTTTGCCCAAGCTGATACCGATAGCCGATTTACCACCTACTACGCCGATATTCGCCCCTGGCTCTGGCAACTTACCCTGACCCAAAACTGTCGCATCTTTCAAAACCTCTCCGTTCCCGACATCATCAAGCAAGTTTTTACCGATCTTGGTTTCCATGACTATCGCTTTAGCCTCGTGCGACCTAACTACTACGAACCGCGAGTGTACTGTGTTCAATACCAAGAAACCGCCTTTAACTTGGTCTCTCGCTTGATGGAAGAGGTGGGAATATTCTATTTCTTTGAACATCATGAAGATCGACATGTTTTAGTACTCATTGATGACCTGGGTGGTCATCCCGATTGCCCGGGAATGAGCACCGCGCGTTTTTGGCAAAATAATAATACGACCCACCCGGAAGACGTGGTCACCCACTGTCAATGGCAACAACAACTGACTACCGGTCGGTATGCCATTGATGATTTCAACTTTGAAACTCCCCATGCGGATCTGCAATCCTCGGTAGATGCCCTGCCGGAGCAAAAAAGTACTAACCTGTGAGTCTACGAATACCACGCTGGCTTTAGCAAACTAACTGAAGGTCAAGACCAAGTCACGTGGCGCATCGAATCCCAAGTCACTGAACATCAACTGCTCGAAGGTCAAAGTCACTGCCTAAGCTTTGTTAGATGAAACGATTACCGTTGATAATGATCGCACTCGAACGGTGCATCACGATGAAACAGTTACGATAACTAATGACCGCAAGCAAGTGGTTCATCATGATGAAACTATCTTAGTTAATCATGATCGAGTTAAACAAGTTGACAATAACCAAACTGAGATCATAGGGAATAATAAAACGATTATCGTAGGTTAAGATCAGACCGAAACGATTGGTGGCAGCTTGAAATGCCAGATTGATCACCACAAAAACGAAGTAATATCTAAAACGGCTACTGAAACAGCCAGGTAGGGTGGGCAAAAGCGAAGCGTTGCCCACCATTCCCCGCATCGTGCCCTATTGATGGTGGGCAAAATGCCGTCCGCTGAACTTGATGAGGACACCGAACTGACACGGCATTTTGCCCACCATTCCATCTATGAACAAGCCAAACAACAACCGGGTCATTAATGAAGGTAAGGAACCCGTTTTGTTACCATTTTCTGCTTAAGAAGGGACTGAGAGATGTTGATTATTCGGCCAGAACAGGTGAAAGTGTTAGAGCAGTATATGGTGAGTCAATTTGAGGAACAGATGAAAATCCATTTGCAGTGGTTTTTTTCTGAGGAATTACAAACGATAGGTGAGGTAGGGTTACGGGAACAGATTCGGCTAGGTGTTAAGAAAGCTCAATTATATCAAATTACCAAGGAAGGTGATGTACAACGCTATTTGGAGTGTGCAGTCGTTTATGGATGGGAATTTGATACGACTTCGTGGGCCAAAGAGATTTTACAGCTCGCGTCGGGTGTATAAGCGATAGCGCCAGTGCGACAAGCCAAGCTTGTCATTTCTAGCGGGGTGAAAGTCCCGGTCGGGCGAATTCAAGGATTGAATTCATAAGATCTAACCAACCACCGTTATCGAGTGTTGCACACCTAGCGGAGT
>JAAUSR010000102.1 GCA_012032555.1 Thioploca sp. | reverse complement strand
GCTTGAGAAAGGGGAGAAAGTGTACTACTGCCCAATTAAGAATAATCGCCAGACCAACGAATCGGGAGAACGAAACGATTATCATCGTGTTGATAGCTGGTCTTGGACACCAGAGCAACCAGCCCCTAGCAAACTCGTTCATTTGAAAGGCTTTCCCAAAGGCTATAACCGGAAACGCTTCCAGTTGCTGCTTTCTACCAAGCGCACGGATTAGGTCGTCACCACCGACCGCTCTCAAGATTCCACCGCATCTGTCCCAGCGGCGTGCCGCTTTCGTGGGAAGATTGAGGCGTTTCATCGGGAAACCCAGCCAGTGACCGGGCTTGAAAAGTGCCCAGGTCGCTCAGAACGGATTTAACGTAAATCTCGGATGTGCCATATTGGTCTGGGTACGTTTGAAACAGTTGGCTTATCAAAGCGGACAAACCTTATATTAAGATAAAACACCATTTACTAGACGAGTACATGATACAGCAGTTAAAGAATCCTACTGTAACAATGGTTCTTGCGTAAGTCCTGTCCGGTATTCTAAACGATTAGAATCATTTTATTATGCTTCTGCTATATTTCCACTAAGCAAAGCAGTTTCTACTTTGATTTTTGCTGTCTCAGCCTCCAGTTTTTTAGCCTCAGCATTTGTTTTGTTTCGTGTAAAAATATAATTCGTTATCGCAACTAATGATCCACCGAAAATTGAGGCAAATAAATTGGAGAATAAGATAATAATTGTTGATTCAGACGTTTATGCTCCTAAATTAAGCCAAGTAAGGTGTGCATCGCACACCAATAATTATCCATTAACGAATTCAATTACTTGATTGTCTGTTTAGACCGAACTCAGGTTAACTTAATACAATAGCTCGTAGAACCAGGGAGAGGACGATTTCCTAAATTCTACGTAACATAGCCCAGGTGGCTTATCTAAAATGACGGCTTTTTCGTTCAATCCGGCGAATAAATTCTTGTAGGATAATGGCATATAACTCATTTTTTAATACCGCATTTTCTACACCTTCATCTAAATTGGGGTTGTCGTTGACTTCAATAACAACAATACCTTGCTCAGTTTCTTTTAAATCTACCCCATACAAACCATCACCAATATAAGAAGCCGCTCGCAACGCGGTTTTAATGACTTTTTCCGGTACATCTGTTAGTTCAAAAGTGCGAAATTGACCTTCATCGTAATGACCCGTTTCGGTATCATGTTTAACAATTTGCCAGTGGGCATCAGACATAAAATATTGGCACGCATATAAAGGTTTGCGATTGAGAATTCCAATACGCCAATCATAAGGTGTATATAAATATTCTTGCGCCAAAATAATATCGGAAGTTTTGAATAATTCACCAACTTTGCTAGTCAGTTCCTGGCGATTATAGGCTTTAAATACCCCTCTACTGAAAGCACCATCTGGAATTTTGAGTACTACTGGATAATCTAATTCGGCTTCTATCCGCCGAGTATAAGCACTGCCTTTGTAAAGAATAACGGTTTTAGGTGCGGGAACTTTATGTGACTTTAATAATTCAGCTAAATAGACTTTATTAGTACAACGGAGAATGGAATCTGGATCGTCAATGACCACTAAATTTTCATTTTCGGCTTTCTTGGCAAATCGGTAAGTATAGTGTTCAATTGCCGTAGTTTCCCGAATAAATAAGGCATCGTATTCAGCTAACCGTGAATAGTCTTTTTTGGTAATTAAATCGACATCAATATCTAATTTATGACCAACATCAACAAATTTTCGTAAGGCGGTGAGATTAGAAGGTGGTAAGGTTTCTTGAGGGTTATGGAGAATAGCAAGATCATAACGATACACCCGCCTACGCTTGCGTATAGACGTTTTACGCAAGGTATAAGTATTAAGTGCCTTGATAAAGAATTCGTATTGCCTATCAATTAGGGCATTCAGTTGGAGAATACGGATAGCATAAATGCTCCATTGTTTTTGGTGACGAAATTCTACTTTTAATAAAGGGCAAGCAAAGGTAGCAAATAACTGTTGTGCTAATTTTTGCAACGCTGGAAACTCACATTGTCCAAAAAAAATAACTAACTCTAAACGATCAGTCGGTTGTAGATCATGTTGATTATTGAAGCTTTGTTGCAGTAATTCATCTAGTGATTCGATATTCAGACTATAAATCGCTTTACTACTGAGATCCCGCAATGTGCGTACCGTCGGGATAATTCGATGATGGCGAGCTTCCGCCAGGAGTGAGCAATAATAACCTTGACTAAGATAACGATAACTACGGCAAAGATTAATGAGTTTGGCATTTTGCAAGGTGAAATATTCTGGCTCAACGAGGTAATCCTTAACGGTAATCACTTGCATATCCAAAAAACTCGGTTGCCAATCCGCTTTTTTTTCAACGACAATTAAATGGGAACTCATAAATTAATTAGTTGGTCGCAATTTAATAATCAAAGCCGCTTTTTGTGCGGTTTTACCATAACGTGCCATATGTTCAAAGTCGCGTTGTAGCAAAGGAATATTGATACAATCGGCAACGGTTTCTTCAGTTTCGTCATCAACAAAAGGATCATGTACATAAACATATTTCTGATCAAATCCGGTAACGACCACCCAGTGAGGAAATTTCTCGCGGTAAATTTGGTAAGAACTAATTAATACTAAGGGAATTCCACCGGCTTCAAAATATTCTCGTAAAGCAGTCAGCGTGAGTGAGTGATATTTTAATTGGATTGGTAAAGTGGCAATTTTTTCTAAAAAATCTTCTTGAACTAAGCGGATAACTTCTTTCTTTTTCTGGTTACGCACCGAATCAACTAGAAGGATTTCCTGAGTATTCACATAAATATCAACATCAAAGCCACGTTGATAAGCAGAAAGTGCCAAACCGTAAGGACCACAACCACCGTGACCAGAAGTCATATAAATCGTGGTTGCTTCACGCCATAAAGTTAATTCTAACTTACGGTTTAATTCTAGCATCGGCTCCAAGGCACGCATCGCCATCATTAAAACGGCTGGACCGCAGGTAAAATCTAAAGTTTGTTGATAGTAAGGTACGCGAACGAGTTCTCTCGCTAAATGGGGAGCTAACCATTTCTCAAAACGCCAAGCTTGCTCGTGATCCTCATAGTAATCCGCAACCACACCAAATTGCTTATAACCATGCTTTTTAAAAAATTGTTGAGAAGCAATGTTATCGGCTCGCACTTCCAAACGCATAGAAACGGTATCTCGTTCCAAAGCATATTGTTCTACCGCCTGCAGCAAAGACTTTGCCACACCTTGGTTACGCAAAGATATATCTACCGCAATAGAATACAGACGCGCTGCGGAAGTAGCTTGGCTAAACAAAGCCATCACATAACCCTGAATTATACCCTGAGTTTCTGCCACCAAGGTATGCGCATTTGCTTTAGTAAGTAGATAGGAAAAATTACGCCGTGACAACCGGTCAGTTTGAAAACAACGTTGCTCAATCCCAAGCAACTGCTCAATGTCTTGCGTAGTAGCAATACGTATTATCATAAAACTAACTGATACAATATCAGTCCCCCCGTGAACAATTCGATTGAATTGATAATAGATGTAATGACATGACCAACACGCATGACAAAATTACTAAATATTTTTAGTATAGCTGGTGGTTATGATATATTTTATTAGCGTCGGATTCACTGGGAGCAAATAGTGGTACCAAATTGATCAAGCTCAGATGGGTTCTTAAGTAAAGCAAGGTAAGTCATAGCGGGTTTTCCAAGCTTAGTTCTGATTTCAATCTGTTCTATAAAGATTAGCTGGTTGTTATTGCTTCTTAATATAGGTACTAACCGGTTCGGCTCGCCACTAGAATTGTTGAGTGGTAATCCGATATTTTGGTCAAAATTTTCGTCAGATTGTTCTTGAAGGTCTTCAAAACAATTCATCGTCATAATGACCAGAAAATAAAATTATTTAAAGCAAATCGATGCGGTTATTTACACCCTATATTAGCTTTATTTCAAGTGAACCCAGCGAATATTCTGTCATACTTTTTAGTTTATCCAAAATCGGCTCAAACTACCGCCTCAAGGTAGGTGTTTTAACTCTCACCATTGGAGACCATAAGATTATTTAGGATAAGATGTCTATTATTTTTAGCGCAAAAACTGGATATCAATGCTTTCGAGATAAGGTTTTATAGTATTATGTATAGCTCATTGTTATCAAACAGCAATACCCAGTTAGATAAAGAATAATTGATTATGAACAATCACTTAATTATTGGACTTGGCGGTACCGGTGGTCGGATTATTCGCGCCTTACGGAAGATTATTTATCAAGAATTTCGCACTATTCATCCCCAAGATGTCAATATCGCTTATTTGTATATTGATTCTGATGATGAAATGATGGCATTAGATGATCCCCGTTGGAAAATTTTAGGTCATTCGGTACAATTAGGTATAAACAGCCAATTACCTATCCAGGGTGCTGATCTCCAAGAACGTTTAAATGATATCTATAACTATCCCGGTATCAAAGAATGGATTGGTAACCGTGAAGATTGGAAAGATATTTTGCGTGGTTTTGCTGGTGGACGAGTTTATGGTGGACAAAAGCGACGGCTTGGTCGGTTTCTACTGGCTTGTAATATTGATGCATTCATCAATCAACTTACGCTACAAGTCAATCATTTACAACGCCTTTCTAATCAAGCCGATGTTACTTTTCATATTTGTTGTGGTTTAGCGGGCGGGACTGGCAGTGGTAGTGTCATTGATACGATAGTACAACTTCGCAAACACTATCCGTATAGTAATCAAGGTTTAACTTATCCTTTATTAGTTTATACCTATTTACCAGAGAAAAATCCAAATCCTAAGTGGGATACCGGTAACTATCAAGCTAATGGTTATGCTGCTTTAATGGAGTTAAATGCCCTGAGTGCTGGTCGTTTTGATCCGTTTGATCTAATTAGCGGTAAACCTGTGGCGTGTGGGGTAGCATTTAATGGTTTGTATTTGTTCACTAATCAAAATGAAAAAAATGTGATGGTCGGCGTAGAAGATGAAATACCTCAAATTGTAGCTGATTTTCTTTATCAAAAAATAATTGCGGTTAGCAAGATAGCCTGGACCTCGCTGGCTTTTTTAGAAGACGCTCAAAATGGCGACAGTACGCCAGAAACTGCACCCATTCCTAATAGTCGTTTACCAGAACGGGCTAAACGCTTTTTAACTTTTGGCATTAATCGCATTGCGATTCCTGAAGAGGAAATTAAAGAATATTTAACTTACCATTTTGCCCGTCAAGCTGTAGTACAATTGCAATTTAACCATTGGGATGATAGTGTCGGTTTTGTTGATTATCCGAAAGAAACCGCCGTTGAAGAAATGGTATTACAACCCGCTATGCAAGCTAAATGGTTAATAACTGATGAACATTTTTGTTTATCTAAAGGGATTTTAGCAGCAGATATCGATAAAAAATGGAATAGTCTTGATGAAGAATGGCAACTGATTACGCCACACTTAAAAGAAGTGGCTTATAACAGCGAGAAAGATGAACGTTTAGAACGTTTAGAAAAGTTGTTTCAAAAGCGGTTTGAGCAAGATTTCCGTAGTCGTCAAGTGGGTGAAATTGGCGGCGTTGATAATTTTTATCGCTTAAAACACGCTTCGCAAAAAATGATGGCGAAAGAAATTGGTCAACGAATTGAAGAAGAATTATTTACTGATTGGAAAAATGGTACTCAATCAATTCAGGAGGTAACTCAGTTGGTCGTTGCCTTAATAACTTCTTTGAAAGAGCGCAAACGCTATTTAACTCAACAAATTACCACCCGCGATAACCAACTCCGCGGTGCGAATAAGCAAATAGCCTTAACTAAAAATCAATGGCTTAATAAAGGATTCTTGACTAACACTAGAAAATTATTCGATAAACAAGCTGAAAATTTAAAAGATAGCTATCGTGCTAAAACTTGGATTATTGCCCTCCATTTTGCGGATAAATTAGTGGATGAATTAATTCATGAACTAAATAGTTTAGAAGCACAATTACTTAAAATCACGAATACGCTGAGTGAAGCGATCAAAGAATTTACGACCTTAATTGAACAGCGGCTGAATGATAATCCTTCGCCATATAACGAACAACCCACCCACTTATACGATCCCAACTTAATAAAAAAAGTAACTAAAAAACTGATCAGTGATGATGCTTTGCAAAGAACCAGTACCACTACGGTTAGAAATGAAATTATTAATAAATTAGGTAATCAGCCCAATTTCTTCAAATTAACTCAGTTAAGTCGTGCTGTCGTTTTAGATACCTTAGTCATAGCCAGTGCTAACAATGCTCAATTGGGACACGATCAATTTATCCCTGATTCTAAAGAAAGATTATTTGGTGTTAACATTCTCGATAAATTACAGGAACAATACGATAATCAGACACTTCGTTGGTATGTTGCTGAATTAGTTAAATATGCTTGTAACTATCTTAGTTTTGATAATGCCGAAATTCAGAAAAGTGGTTTAGGTATTCCTTCAACACCGACTAAATTTTCTCGTTTTACGGTGATATTGCCACCAGCACCGCAACAAATCAATTTCGTCACCCAATTAAAAGCAATTTTTCAGCAAAGTTATCCGGGAGAAATTGAGTTTTTAGAATCGGATGCCAAACCGAATGAAATTGTAATGATTAATATTACTAACCTGTTTCCACTCCGTTTTGTTACTCAAGTCAACTTTCTGCGCCAAAAGTATTTAACCCGAATTAATCAACCCGATAGTGCCAGAGCTAAACTTGAGTTGCATATTGAAGGGGATGGTAGCCAATTCCCAAGTTTATTTGTGCCTTCTACCGAAGAAATTAAAAAACAAGCAATTCCTTATTTGCTCTTAGCTAAAGTGATGAATTTAATTATTCAGTCAGAAGATTCTAACACCGGAAAACGCCAATTCTCTTTACCACAAAAAGATGAAGAAGGTTTCGATCAAGAACCAATTGATTTAGGTGAAAATTTTATTGGAGCTTATGAACAATTAGATTTAATCCATTTAGAACCGCTTAAACAACAAGTGCAAACATTATTAGAATCTGAATATCGGCATACTAATAAACGTCATCAATTAAAAACAGCTATTTTAGAAGAAGTTAATCGTATCAAGCAAAATGAATGTCATAATGATATCAAAAACCAACTCTATCAAGTCATCAATGCGGGAGGAAAATCAGCCGTTAAGCTCTTAAAGCTAGTGTAGGTTAGCGAACCCTTGCCGATATTGTTGATTCAACCAAGTGAATGGTACCCGATAATGGAAGAGTTAATCGAATTGAGAAGTTGTATTGAACAACAACGTTATGCTGACGCTTTGGTGTTAATTGGAGAAATGGAGGAAATGAGTAAGGAAGATAAAATTAATAAAATCTATAGTTATCTAGAAATACTACTACTCCATTTAATAAAAAAAATCTGCTGAGCAAAGAACGACTCGTTCCTGGGAACTTTCTATTCGTAACAGTATTGCGGCTATTCAGCGAGTCAATAAATGTAGGAAATCCGGTGGATATTATTTAACATCAGCTGAATTAATGACGCTTATAGAAGAATGCTATTCTTTTGCGCTAAGTAGAGCCTCGCTCGAAGCTTTTGGTGGCGTTTATGATGAATCTATTTTAGCTAGTCAAATTGATAGCCAAGTCATTAGTAAAACCGCATTAGAGTTAATTCAAGCCAGTAGCTTAGATGAAACCAAGTAAAATTTAAAAGAAAACCATCGCGATTTTCTGAATTTAAAATAGGTTTTAAGCCATTTTACAGCAGCTATTAATAAATGATGAGGTTGACTAAATAATTACTTAAAAGGAAATCTTGTGCTATAATTACTTAAAGTTATCTTCATAATAAAAAGATAATATTGGATTTTATAGAGAAATTTGGCTTATCACGGGAATTGTCTATATCATTGTTTTATTTATGTAATTCTCTTAATTTTTTAGCAATCAACTTGGACAGTTTCTTCTCTTTAACTTTAGGAACTTCGTAGGAGGAAGTTCTATGAACACAAGTGCAGTTTATCATGAAAATCAGTATTTCTTGATTAAAGAAATTCTAAGTATATTTGCCATTATAGTTTGCTTAACCAGTGGCACCGTGTCAGCAAATGTTTTTCTTGATGCCGGTGACTATCAAACTTGCGGAATAACAACGGGTGACAATATTGCTTGTTGGGGAAATAATGCTACCGCTGAACCAATTCCTGCTACAATATCACCTCCCTTTACCCAAATCAGTGTTGGTTTATATCATACTTGTGTAATAAACCATCTTAACCAGATGGATTGTTGGGTTAATACCAATGACCCACTAAATCCGGAAACATCTTCTCCTCCACCAATACCGGTTGAACATCAGGAAGGAATCCTTCAAGTCAGTGTTGGGGATGATGACATTTGTGCACTCACCTTAAGTAAGGATATTACTTGTTGGAACTATGATTCTAATAATCAAATACTTACCTCTAATTCACAAACAGGCTCCTTTAAGCAGGTCAGTGTCGGTAGTAATCATGTTTGTGCTTTGACTGAACCAGGTCTGACAACATGTTGGGGAAATAACGATTTTGGTCAGGCACCTCCTGAACCAGTAACGGGTACTTTTACACAAATTAGCGCAGCTGGTTATCAAACTTGTGGATTAACCGTTGATGGTGAAATAAATTGTTGGGGTGATAATAGTAGTAACCAAACACCGGCTTCAGAAGTAGGCCCGTTTATTTCTATTAGTACTGCTGGATTTTCCCATACCTGTGCAGTCACGGCGGATGGTTTGATTAAATGTTGGGGAGATGATCTTTTTGGGGAAGTGAGTTTGCCGGCTCAAGCAACTGGTGACTTTGTTGAAGTCAGTGTTGGTTTGGGCTATACCTGCGCGGTAAAAGCAGATGGTAGTGTAAGTTGTTGGGGTGATGATATATATAATCAAACTGTTGTGCCAGTTGGTTTGGTATTGAAAGTCAATGATCCCACGACCGTTGATACTATGCCTCCAGCGGACAGCACTACGCCTCCAGCGGATAGCACCACGCCTCCAGCGGATAGTACGACACCTCCAGCGGATAGCACCACGCCTCCAACGGATAGCACACTACCTCCAACCAGTAGCGAACCTGCGCCTTGTGAACCTGCTACTTATGATAATGAAATGCGGCAAGTTGAACTTCCCTATGTAGAAATACCTTTATATACGGATATTAATGGGCAAGCTATTTTATCTATTGGCCTTTTTTCAGCTACTTTAGGAATTCCATTTGGATTTTCGGATATTCAGGTTGAAACACTTACTTTTCTAGATACTATAACCCAAACGGATCCTTGTCACGCACAATTCACACCAGCAGATGGACTACTAACGATTCCAACTCTTCAGGTACCAACTATTGTCCCTTACCTCAAAAATGAGCCTATTTCAGGTCCGCCCGTGCAATGTAATGCTAAATTGCAACAATCTATCTTGAGACCTGACGTTTTAAGCTTAATTGAATTTAATTGCGGATTACCTTAATGAATAGTGCTCTACAAGTAGTGGTATCTAATTGAGAAAACACTAAAATGTTCTAATACTGAAGATAATATACCACTATTTGTGGAGTGCTGCCGGTTAATGGATTTAATTAAAATAGAAAGATAATGTTATGAAAACTAATATTATTGTCCTTACATCACTTATAAGTAGTCTCATCACGATGGGAAGTGTAAGTGAGCTTTCAGCGCAGGAAGATGTCTTATGGGAAGGAACTGATCCTTATGAAGAAGTCATTCCTGATAATGAAATTTTAGAAGATGTCTTATGGGAAGAAACTGATTCTTATGAAGAAGTTATTCCTGATAATGAGATTTTAGAAACCGAAGCGGGATTAACCGAAGAAATTACTGATTATTCATCAGACCCCGGATTAAATGAAGAAGCAGTTAGTGAGGTTATTATTTCCGATGGAAATGAAACAGAACCCATCGTTCCGATTGAAGAACCAGAAACTTCAATAACGGGAACTCAAGAATCAAATGGAGAAATTTCTCCTGAATTAACTTCCAATGAAACATCAACTACAACTCAAGAATTAAGTCCCAATCCGTTGAACCCGTTGCCATCAGAAGAATTTCCACCGCCGCTAGAAAACCCATCAAATGAGAACGGTGAAATTTTACCCAGTATTACTTATGATCCACCCGTTATTCTAAGCCATTTGGAAACAGTAGCAAATTTACAACCCGTTGTTCAACCGACGACAGAAAACGTTGCGACACTTTCTGTTGAACTAGAACCAGCAGCCATCCAGGCTGTAGATGGGGAATGCAATAATCCAGCAACTTATGACAATAACCTCCGTGAAGCACATTTACCCGCAGTGGAAGTACCTTTATATATAGATATAACGGGTCAACCAATACCTAGTATTGGTTTGTTTGATGTTAAATTGAGAATACCTTTTGGCTATTCAGATTTTGAGTTGAAAGAAGCTGTTTTTAAAGGAATTTTAATAGATTCTGATCCGTGTAACGCTCAATTTATACCAGAGACGGGGATCCTAAGTGTTCCACAAGTCAAGATACCCACTCTTATTGCGGCTATTGATTCAACTCAATCACAAGTTGGTCCAGATATTAAATGTAGTGCTATATTGCAACAATCGAATATCAGAATTACGGTACTAAGCCTTAAAGAACTTCAATGTGATCCACCATTATAACGGGTCAAACTAATAATGACGAAAGCAATTAAGATCTAAATGGGTCGTTTTAGATCGCGGTTGAGGTTCCTTAGTTAAGAAACTTTGAACTATACTCTCTTATCGCTTAAGTTAATGGCAGTATGCCGCTGGGGTAACTCATTCTCTATTCTCTTTATCTCAGCGGTTTTATCAGTAACCTACGGTGGTACCAATGTGCTACGGAAAGTACAATTTTTTAGGAATACAACTCTATCTATCTGATACTGTGCTATGAAATTTAAGCATTTTTTCTCGCGATTAAAAAGAATTGTTCTAATTCTCGTACGACTCGGATATCTTCATAAAGTACTTGGTGTTGAGCTAGAATTTTTTGTTGAATGAGTTCTCGATAACTGGGATCAGTGCCTAATTTAAGAGCGATATCGACATAGTGTTGAGGATTATCAGCCACACAATCCATTATTTCCATCTGGCGATAACAAGCATAGGTAAATCGACCTCGTAATAGTGAAGTTGGTAAAGTCACAATAGGAATGCCCAGAGCAAATGCTTCATAGCTGGTATTACCACCACAAAATGGAAACGGATCCAACATGACGTCAACTAATGATAGTAAGTTAAAATAATCACTTAGTGTCATTCTGGGTAAGAAACGAATTCTTTCTATAACCGTGGGAATAGTTTGTTGAAACCGCCTTTTCAGTAATTCAGTCCAGTGCTGATGAAAACCTTCAACCAGAATCACGAGTCCTTGCGAATCCCGAGTTAAAATATGAGCTAGAATCTCATCAAAATCAGGATGAAACTTAAATAAAGCCTGGGGACAAATATAAAGATGGTCTGACTCAGCTAAATTAAAATCATGACGCGTTTTTGGAAAAGCCGGTGGTAAATCTGGTTTATAGTAAAAAGTAATTTGACTTGGCAACCGAATCAATTGTTCAGTGTAATGTTCTTCACTGGCGGCTGTTTCAAGATCAACTGTAGAAATAAAGTAATCGATATGACGAATTCCCGTAGTTACTGGATGTCCCCAAGTCGTGCATTGCACCGGCGCTAATCGTGAAAATGCTAAAAATAAGTAAATGATTCCATCCCGATATCCGGGTAAAATAAAATATCTAATTGTTTATCTGCAATTTGTTGTCGAGCAGTAGCCAAAACTAAGGGTAACATTTCAAAGTAATCTGCCTGTTGCTGAATAAACACGGCTGATTCATCCATGAATTGCGGGAGAAAAAAGACGTAAATTTCAAATTGTTCTCGTGACAGATTCGCGAGAATTCCGCCCATTACTTTAGCAATGGTGTGATTTTTAAAAAATCTAGAGACAAAGCCAATTTTTATTTTCCTGGATTCGATTGGAATCGATTTTCCTTGGCAATGAGGAGCAACATATAATAAAGATGGACAAACTTGCTCGTAAAGCTGCGCTAATTTGATTTGTAAGATTTTATCATTCAGTCCATGGTAAGCGAGATAAAAATTGGTTACCCCAGTTTCCCGTTCGGGATAATTAAGATGAAGATGGCTTGTTAATAAAGTATCTAACTGCGCTTCAAATTGACGACGAAAAGCTAAAATGTCTTGAGGTAATCCCATGATCACTGGACGTAAAGTAGCCAGTTTAATTCGGGTACCCGTATCGGTCGGATCAAGTTCTAATACCCGCTGAAAATAGGTTTTAGCTACTTCCAATTGACCTTGAATTCTAAAAATATCACCCAACTCTTGATGAGCAATAACTAAGTTGGGTTGCAATTGTAAAGCTTGTTGGTGATAATTAATGGCTTCTGCCACTTGATTTTGCAAAAACAACGTTTTTCCTAATTGATGATAAGCTTGAATCCAATCTGGTTGAATTTGCAAAATTTGCCGATAAATCGCTTCAGCGTTGGCTAATTGCCCATTTTGCCGAAAATGATCGGCTATCTCCATGGCTTCAGATACTGTCAACTTTTGCGCCTGATTATCTAGTTTGCCACAACAATACTTAAAGCGTTTACTACTACCACAAGGACAGAGTGCATTACGACGAATTTTCATTTGAATAATGAACCTATTTTGACTATAACATTAATATATACCAGGTATACTCTGAATGGAACATGAAGATGATGCAGGAATAATTGTTAACTCTGACAACAATCGATAAAACGATTAGCCGCATAATTAAAATACTTGGAATTAAAACCAATAATTTTGAATTATCTTAATATTTTCACCATGGTGAATTTTATGAAAAATAAACTGAGTTTGATAACAATGACAAGTTTGTTGACCCTAGGAACGATGTTAAATCCTTCTGCAGCAACAGAACCTCATTTTGTGGATAATATCTTAACTATTCCGAGTGTCGCAGTTGAATTTGGACCAGGTCGATTTCTCAATGTTCAGTTTCACTTGGCAGCAGATGGTCGATGGGACTTAGTCAATGCAACGCCGGCAGATCAACAACCGACTCTTCCTCAGTGGCTAGTTACTTTAATTAATGAATTAAGTACTACTCCCGTAGCCAATCCACCGGCACAAATTATCCAATATCAATATAATGATGCAACTGTTTACTATTTACCACCGAGATGCTGTGACATCATGGGCATTTTATATGATGTAGAGGGTCATATTCTTTGTTACCCAGATGGCGGAATAACTGGTAGAGGTGATGGTAAATGTTCTGACTTTCGCAATACGAAGACCCAGGAACAAGTTGTTTGGCGTGATGAACGGGATGCATAGACCACTAAATAATAATAGAAGCCAAGATCGCGTTGAAATCAACAGAATTGCGCCTACACTACTGGTGTTACCGTTCTTCGTATCCAGCGGCTAAAACCAGATATTTATGTTATTGATAACTGAACAACCATCGGCTAAAGCCGGTGGTTTCATCTAATAACCTAGCCTCTGAAACTGGAGTCTCGTTCACTAACAACTAAGCGGGTCGGGATTGACGTAGCTCTCAAGTTAAGCAAAAAATAGACAGTGACTTTTGTACTCAGTCAAGCACAGTGGTTTAGGTGTGATGGCCAGCAGCGGTTCTATCCACTTTCTGTAAACTGAGGCTGAATGTTTTCATGAGACGAGATGATTTGTTTTTGCGTCATTCTATCGTGTTAGTATGATGGGGGTAGGTGGTTACCAAAAAAAAAGGTGGATTAGTTAACCCACCCTAAGCTTGCTGGCCCCTTCTTTGTTCGGTAAAGTGTTCTCTCTAACCTAGCGTGAGAGAAAAAGGTGGATTAGTTACCACCCTGAA